>NZ_JBYSYL010000002.1:0-857755 GCF_058783235.1 Achromobacter sp. FW305-C-28
TGCGCGTCAGTTTTTTACCGACCAAACCCTGCCGGTTTCTCCAACCTGAGACTGTCCACTTCGGGGGAGGAGGTCAACCCTGCCGGTTTCTCCAGCCTGAGACTGTCCACTTCGGGGGATGAGGTCAAGAAGCACCAAGCATTTTTCGACAAGATTGAAATAGGTGGGGAGAAGGATGCTAAAGAAAATGGGCTGCTCATGCCTGATAGTGCCGATAAGGCAAGGGAAATGAAACGGAAATGTCATCACTGCGGACCACATGCCGTATATTCTGCGGCAATTGATGAAAATGTGAAAGATATTGAAAATTATTTGGGTAAGGGGAAAATTAATAAAGCGGTTGCTCGCCAGAAAATATCGCAACTACAATCTACAAGTAGATTGGCGTTGATGGCACCTGGTAGTCGCCCGATTCGTATTTTCTGAGGAATATCATGAAATATTACGTATTGATAGAAAAAAAGGAGCGTGGCTGTCCTGTAGGTACTATGCAGGGTGTTGTTTTTGATAGATTTGTTGAAAATCTGAAAAAGGTAGAGTATGGGCTAAAACCCTGGTATGTCAGTCAGCCGCAGAGAGAAAATATTCTTCCCGGGGAAATGTTTTTGATTTCACGAGATAAATTGATTGCATATGACATTAGGGCTAGCGGTGCCGGACCCACATTTCATGTGGTAAGTCAAGAATTCTTGAAATTGCTAAAATATTTTTCGGTTCCTATTAAAGAAATTCAATCCTTAAATGTTGTTAACTCAAAGGCGTTGAATATTGCGGAAAAAAAATATTTCATTATAATTTTTTGCAAGAGTTTATATAAAAATATAGATAGCGTTGTTGGTGAAAATTCCATACTCACCCCAAACGAGAGCGGTGGAATTTTTTCTATTGAAAATATTAGTTTAAAAAGTGAATTGTCGAGGGATTTTTTTAAGATTAAAAATATAACTGCAGGACAAGATCCTATTTTTTGCTCGGAGAAATTTGTTAAAGAGGCAATAAAAAGAGAAGTCGTTGCCGGTGTAAGATTTGAAAATGTTAATGAGGTTGATTGGACCTCGGGGGCACCGGATAATTTTCTCAATTTTTTGACGGACGATGGGGGGCCGTTATTGTTTATTCACTAAAACATATGCCCGATACGGGTCATTTTGCAATATGTTTAATTATCTGTGCTGAGATGGTATTCACCTGACACCGGCCCCAAGCCGGTGCTTTCTCAAGCAGCCTCGGCGTACACGTCCTTCGGATCCGGCTGCTGCGTCTTGCCGACATCAAACATCTGCGCCGGCGTTCTGCCTTCAATAATCACAAGATAACGAACCAGACTACGTTTTAATTGAAAACGTAGTCTGGTTCGCTATTTGCACACAGCCAGGCGCACTACGAGGAAAGACGGGAAGCCGGGCCGCACTGGAACCGGAGCGAACGCGTGAAGCGCAACCGCGAACTGCAGTGCGGCTTCACGCTGTATGGCTGGGACGGCGACACGCTGGCGTGGGAGAGCCGGATCGCCGATGAAGAAGGGCTGGGCGCGCGCACCACGCACTACGTGTATGAGCCGGGCAGTTTTGTGCCCCTCGCGCAGGCGGTGCGCGAAGACACCCTCGCGCTGCTGGATGAACCGGTGTACGGCGACTACTACCGGCAGGATGAAGACCCGCTGTGGCTGCCGCCACCGCCTGCCCCGCCCATCGACCGCGTGGCATGGTACCAGTGCGATCACCTGGGCACGCCGCAGGAGGTCACCGATGAGAAGGGCGAGATCGCGTGGGCGGCAGAGTACCGGGCGTGGGGTGAGGCAAGGGAGGCGATACCAAAGCAACCCGGCTGGTCAAGTAGTGCCGAATTATGATCATCAAACTGCCCCGGCAATTGCTGTTCCGAGGCCAGAGCATTTACGAATTCCGACGATCAAAGGCACTTATGCTGGCACCGCTAGGGATCTGCTCGCGAAAGATATTCGCGATCTCAGGAGCCGCACCGGGGCATCAAACGACTGTTTGCGGAGCTTGATTGACCTGAACAAGCAGACGTACCCTGGTGCGTTCGCGAAGAAATAACCAACGCGTGAGCTAAGCACATGAACACAGCCGAACTACTTTCACTGATAGACGAACACGTGAAGGACGCGACGATCAATGACTTAATCGAGCTCTTCACATCTCCTCCGGGCAGGAAGCCGGAAAAATTCTTGGTGGATGTAGCCGCGTGGCGTTCGAACCTCAGCGATCACGACCGTGAGTTGTTGGATCGGGTAATCGCGGAATCCGTAAGAGCTGCACTATTTGGGTTATTTGCAGTTGTCGATGGTGCTCGCGTGGTAGATCAAACCGTCGAACGATTCGTTATCTGTGCCGAAGATCGTGACGGGCGCAGGGTTCCAATCAACGACACGGATTCGGATTTGCATAGCCACTTTGCGCCAGATTGATCGACCGCATCCGAATGGGGCAGTGAAACAGCAAGGGCTGCATAAGCGGCCCTTGCTGTTTCTAGGCGCTGAACTTCGGAAGTCGGCCAACCTGCACTTACTCATTTCTCCCTGATCGGAGAGACCAGCCGCCGAGGTCGGCGCAAATAAATTGAAAGCAGATTTTGACCGGTCAAAATTTCTGGTCTAGTGCAGGATAGGCCAGCGGGCCAATCGTGCGCACCACGCGCGCATCGCTTTTCAGTAAGCACCGAACAGCGCAGCGCGACGATCCGCCCGGACGACCACCGGGTGATCTGACTGACGTATGGCAGCGGGCACCTGCTGGCGCTGCAGCTGGACGAATAGGAACTGGCCAGCTATGAGCGCGACGACCTGCACCGCGAGGTCACGCGGTTGCTGGGCAACCGCCTGCTGCAGACGCAGCAGTGGGATGCGCTGGGGCGCCTGGGCGAGCAGGTGCTGGCGCGCGGAGCGCCCCCCGGCCCGCCGGGCCAACCGGGCCCGCCCGGGCAGACGCCCGGCGGCAACCGGCTGCTGGGCGCGCGCACCACGCACTACGTGTACGAGCCGGGCAGTTTTGTGCCCCTCGCGCAGGCGGTGCGCGAAGACCCCCTCGCGCGCCTGCCCCGCCCATCGACCACGTGGCGTGGTACCCGTGTGATCACCTGGGCACGCCGCAGGAGGTCACCGATGGAAAGGGCGAGATTGCGTGGGCGGCGGCGTGCCGCGCGTGGGGTGTGGCGAAGGAGGCGATACGGAAAGCGTCGGGCCATGCGCCCGTCACGAACCCGATCCGGTTTCAGGGGCAATGTCATGATCATGAGACCGGGCTGCATTACAACCGCTACCGGTATTACGATCCTGAAGTGGGGCGGTTCATCAGCAAGGATCCCATCGGGTATGCCGGCGGGGTGAACGTCTATCAGTACGCGCCTAATCCGGTGAGCTGGATTGATCCGTGGGGGTTGGCATGTTCCGGGACAAGTGGTGAAACTTCTGCAACTGCCAGAGGGCGGCAGGCACATAAAAATTATCGAAATGCGTTGCCTGGAACTCACGAATTTGAATTTACGCTTCCGAGCGGAAAGCGGATTGATGCCATTGATTGGAGTACTAATACAATTAGAGAGCTCAAACCAAATAATACTCGCGCTATAAGGAAAGGGAAAAATCAAGTTGCTGGCTATGTTGCAGAATTGGAAAAAATGACTGGTCAAAAATGGACTGGCATAGTGGATACATATCAACCATGAAAAAATTAGACGATTTATTTAATTTTAAGCTTGCATCTCTCGATTTCACCCTTGTAAAAGGAAGTCTGTTTTTTAAGGGGGATGAATTGACTCTGGTCTTAAATGTTCAAAAATCGAATTATGGCGATGATTATTTTATAAACATAGGCATATGGCTGAATATCATTGGCGGAGAAAATGATTTTCCAAAGGAAAATCTCTGTCATGTGAGATTTCGCCTTGACAGCTTTCTGGCTTTGCGGAATCCAGAGGTAAATTTTAGTGAAATTCTTTATATTGAAAAATCATTCTCAAAAAAAAAGGCGTCAGATGTCGCAGGAATGATTGATAGATACATTATTCCGATGATTGGTGAATTAAAGACTGTATATGCTATCAAGCGTATGTACCGATCCGGTGATCTTTCTAATGCTTTTATTATTAAAGAGGCAAGAGAGTTATTGGCGTCGTGATAGCGCAGGGCTGCATGACGCAGTCCTTTGCTCACCTATTCGGCGGTAATAACAAGCCTACCGTGCTCGACGGCAACCCTTACCCTCTGTCCTACTTTGAACCCTGCATGTTTGATCCAGCGCCCAGCGAGCTTGATCCATGGGAACTGAGGCGGTTGTTTAAAGCACCACACAGGGCTGGGTGGCTTCACCCCCGAAACTGATTTGCTACCACTACAAGGATGGTCAGCTTAGTGCTATCGAGCGTTACCAGCGTCATCCTGGTCATGCCTCCGGCGACGACCTCCACGAAGGCCCCGCGCTGGACCAGATCGCATACGACTACGACGCCCACGGCCGCCTCACCCGCGAGACCACCACGTGGTACCCCCGTAAGCACCCCTGTCAAGTAGACATTGGCTGATAGACGATCGGAGCAAGGGTTAACCGAGGCATGAAGTGCACCGGTGGGAGACCGCCCAGCGATTCGTGTGGGCGATATTCGTTGTAATCGACCAGCCATCGGTCGGTAATTGCTTGAACCTGCTCGAGATTGGCGAACAGATGTGCATCAAGAACTTCGGTGCGATAAGTGCGATTGAACCGCTCGATAAAGGCATTCTGATTGGGTTTGCCCGGTTGGATATAGCGGATCGAAATGCCTTTTGCCGCGGCCCACTCGGTAAAGGCGTCGGAGATCATTTCCGGGCCATTGTCCAGGCGTATTGCGTCGGGAAGCCCATAGCAATCGATCAAGCGGCTCAATACGCGAATCAGGCGCGCCGAAGGAATGGACACGCCCACCTCGATGGCCAGGTTCGCTACCCATTGACTAGCAGAGATTGACCCTAATCCGGCACCTCCCGTCTCCGCCTCGCCAAATCCGGATACCCACCGCGCTTGCCGGACAATCCTCCTCCCGCAAATCAACGCTTCTCAAAATCCCTGCACCCCCCGGATACCCAACGCCAAATCCGGCTAGTCCCTCCCGCGCCAGCCAAGCCACCATTCACCTCGTCATCCCGTCTTCCACGAGGTCCCGCAATGAAAGGTCTGGCTCACAAAACCGCCATCGTCACCGGCGGCGCCACGCTCATCGGCGCCGGCGTCGTTGCCGCGCTGCGCGCCTACGGCGTACGCGTCGCTGTCTTTGACATCGACACCGCCGGCGGCGAGCGCCTGGCCGCCACCGATCCCGACGGCATCCGCTTCTGGCCCCTGGACATCACCGACGACGCCCAGCTTGCCCGCGGCGTTGCCGACGCCGCCGCCCACTTCGGGCGCATCGACTTCCTGGTCAACCTGGCCGCCACCTACCTGGACGACGGCGCCGCGTCCGGCCGCGCCGACTGGCTGCGCGCCCTGGACATCAACGTCGTCAGCGCCGTCATGGCTGCGCGCGCCGTCCACCCGCACCTCGTTGTCGCAGGCGGCGGCGCCATCGTCAACTTCACCAGCATCTCGTCGCGCGTCGCCCAGACCGGCCGCTGGCTCTATCCCGTGTCCAAGGCCGCCATGCTGCAAGTCACCCGCAGCCTGGCCATGGACTATGCCGGCGACAAGATCCGCGTCAATTCCGTGTCGCCCGGCTGGACCTGGTCTCGCGTCATGGACGAGATCACCGGCGGTGACCGCGCCAAGACCGACCGCGTGGCCGCCGACTATCACCTGCTGGGCCGCGTGGGCGATCCCGCCGAAGTCGCCGAGGTCGTGGCCTTTCTGCTGTCCGACCACGCCAGCGTCGTTACCGGGGCCGACTACGCCGCCGACGGCGGCTATTCCGCCATGGGCCCCGAACAGGCCCGTCCCGCCATCCCGCGCCTGGCCGAATAAGGCGCGATCGACCCCCATCCCGCGCCAGGCCAAGCCGGGCGCACCCGACCCCATGCAACGGTCCGCCACCGCGACGGACCCGCACCCAAACAGGAGAACACCCCATGCGTCGAATCGCCATCGTCGGAGGAGGGCAGGCCGGTCTGCCCCTGGCCCTGGGCCTGCTGGACAAAGGCTACGAGGTCACCGTGGTCACCAATCGCGAACCGGACAACATCCGCCAGGGCAAGGTCATGTCCAGCCAGTGCATGTTCGATGCCTCGCTGCAAATCGAACGTGACCTGGGCCTGAACCAATGGGAAGCCCAGTGCCCGCCCGTCGAAGGCATCGGCCTGGCCGTGCCGCATCCCGAACGCCCTGGCCACAAGCTGATCGACTGGGCCGCGCGCCTGGACAAGCCGGCGCAGGCGGTGGACCAGCGCATCAAGATGCCCGCCTGGATGGAATTGTTTGCGGCCCGCGGCGGCCGCCTGCTGATTCAGGACGGCGGCGTGGCCGAGCTGGAAATCCTGGCCGCCTCGCACGACCTGGTGCTGTTGGCCGCCGGCAAGGGCGACGTGGTCAAGCTGTTCGAGCGCGATGTCGCCCGCTCGCGCTTTGACAAACCGCAGCGCGCCCTGGCGCTGACCTATGTGTTCGGCATGAAGCCGGCGCCAGAATTCTCGCGGGTGGCCTTCAACCTGATACCCGGCGTGGGCGAATACTTCGTGTTCCCCGCGCTGACCACCGGCGGCCCCTGCGAAATCATGGTGTTCGAAGGCATTCCCGGCGGTCCCATGGATTGCTGGCGCGACATCAAGACCCCGCAGGAACACCTGCTGCAAAGCCTGAACATCCTGCACACCTTCCTGCCGTGGGAGGCCGAGCGCTGCGGGTCGGTGGAACTGACCGACGCCAACGGCATCCTGGCCGGCAGTTTCGCGCCCACCGTGCGCAAGCCGGTGATGACGCTGCCGTCGGGCCGGCTGGTGTTCGGTCTGGGCGATGCCGTGGTCACCAACGATCCGATCACGGGCCAGGGCTCGAACAACGCCACCAAGGCCTGCGCCGTCTACCTGGACGCGATCCTGGCGCACGGCGATGGCGAATTCACGGCGCAGTGGATGCAGCAGACCTTCGAGCGCTTCTGGGACTACGCCAGCGCGGTGGTCGACTGGACCAATTCGATGCTGCTGCCACCGCCGCCGCACCTCTTGCAGTTGCTGCAGGCCGCCGGGGATGCGCCCGATCTGGCCCACGCCGTGGCCAATGGCTTCAACCATCCGCCCAGTTTCTTTCCGTGGTGGAGCGATCCGGCGGCGTGCGAGGCTTTCATCGCCGCCAAGTCGCCGCGGGCGGCTGCGTGATGGCGGCCCTGGACTGGGGCAGCACCGACCTGCACCCCAAGGTCCTGCGTGGCGTGCTGGGCAGCTATCCGACCGGCGTGGCCATCGTGGCCACGCGCTGCGCCGACGGCCGCAAGGTTGGGCTGACCATCAATTCGTTCGCGTCCCTGTCGCTGGACCCGCCGCTGGTGCTGTGGAGCCTGGTGAACCGCTCGCCCAACCTGGCGGCGTTTCGCGATTGCCGCCACTTCACCATCAGCGTGCTGGCCTGCGGCCAGGAGGCGCTGGCGCGGCGCTTTGCCGACCCGGCGGTGCCGGACAAGTTCGACGGCACCGCGTTGCACGAGGTGCCCGAGGGCGTGCCGGCAATTGCCGGCGCCGTGGCCACGCTGGTCTGCGCCAACGACCAGCAAAGTCCGGCGGGCGACCACCTGCTGCTGTTCGGCCGGGTGCTGCGCGTGGCCAGCCAGGCGGCCACGCCGCTGGTGTTCCACGCGGGGCGGTTCACCGAACTGCTGCAACCGGATTGACGTAACCGGATCCATGCGGACCGGCCCGCCGCGCTGGCGAACCCAACCTGCGTCCCAGGCTTGACGCAACCGACCTGATCCCATCATGACTCACTCTTGTACGTCCGACGCCCAGATCATCGTGGTGGGCAGCGGCATGAATTCGCTGGTGTGCGCCGCTTTGCTGGCGCAGCGCGGCAAATCGGTGCTGGTGCTCGAGCGCAACGACCGCCTGGGCGGCTGCATTCGCACCGAGGAACTGTTCCCGGGCTATCACCACGACGTGCTGTCCAGCTGGTACCCGCTGTTTGTTGGCAGCCCGGCGTATGCCGCGCTTAAGCCCGCCTTGCAGGCCGCCGGCCTGGAGTTCGCGCAGTGCGGCTACACCACGGGCCTGGCGCTGCCGGACGGCAGCGGCATCGCCTTGAAGCAGGACATCGAAGACAGCGTGCGGCGCCTGGAGGCCTGGGCTCCGGGTGACGGCCAGGCGTTCGGCGCCATGGCGCAGCGCCTGTTCGGCCAGGACGCGGCGCTGACCTTCGGGCTGCTGGGCCAGAATCCCTACGGCGCCGGCATGCTCAAGCTGCTGTTCAAGGAATGGCGCCGGCGCGGGTTGGACGGGCTGCTGGGCTTTGCCGCCGATTCCCTGGAGAGCTTTCGCCGCTGGTCCGAGCGTGAGCTGCAGTCCGATGGCGCCCGCGCCCTGATCGCGCCCTGGGTGCTGCACACCGGCCTGGGCCCGGACGATGCCTGTTCGGCGCTGATCGGCAAGCTGACCTTCGCCGCGGTGGTGGCGGGCGGCATGCCGGTGGTCAAGGGCGGCAGCCAAGGCGTTGTGGATGCGCTGGCCAAGGTGATCGAACAGCACGGCGGCCGGCTGCAGACCCAAACCACGGTCGAACGCGTGCTGACCCAGGGCGAAGGCCGCCGTCGCCGCGCGGTGGGCGTGCGGGCCGCAGGCCGCGAGTTTCGCGCGACCGAGGCGGTGGTGTGCAACGTCGTGCCCGGCCAGCTGTACGGCACATTGTTGCCGGACGCGCCCGAACCCGTGCGCCAGCGCGCCGCCGGCTATCGCCATGGCCGCGGCGGCATGCAGATCCATTTCGCGCTGAACGCGCCGCCCGATTGGCGGACGCCGGAACTGCGCCACGTGCCGCTGGTGCACCTGACCGACAGCATGGAACAGGTCTGTGCGTCGGTCACCGAGGCCAACAACGGCCTGCTGCCCGCGCGGCCCACGCTGGCCATCGGCCAGCCCACGGCGGTGGACCCGTCGCGTGCGCCGGACGGCGGCTGGATCCTGTGGGTGCAGATGCAGGAACTGCCGGTGCGGATCAAGGGCGATGCCGCCGGCCTGATCGCGCCGCCTGCCGATGGCCGCTGGACCGAGGCGCTGCGCGAAGCCATGGCCGACCGCGTCCAGGCGCGCCTGGAACAGGTCATGCCGGGCCTGGCGCCCCGCATCGTCGGCCGCCGCAGCTATAGCCCGGCCGACCTGGAATCGCTCAATTGCAACCTGGTGGGCGGCGATCCGTACGCGGGCGTGTGCTCGCCCGACCAGTTCTTCTGGCTGCGGCCTTTTGCCGGCGGCCACGGCGCGCGCGGCCATTGCACGCCGCTGCGCAATCTTTTCCACATCGGCGCCGCCACCCATCCGGGCCCCGGACTGGGTGGCGGTTCCGGCTATCTCGTCGCGCAACATCTCGCGCCCCGCGGGGGCAGGAGCGGAACATGAAGAGACACCTGACACGCCGGCTGGCTTGCGCCGCGGCATTGGCGCTGGCAAGCACCGCGGCGCAAGCCACGGAAGGCGGCGGCTTGGGCATCTATCCGGACGGCCTGGAGAACTTCATGTCGGGCGCGCTGCCGCCGCCCGGCGTGCACATGCTGATCTACGGCGGTGGCGCGCGCTACGACAAGCTGCGCGGCAACGACGGCGAGCGCCTGCCGGTGCCGGACTTCAAGGTCGACGTCAACGTGCTGGCCCCGCGCCTGATCTGGGTGACGCCGCAGCAGGTACTGGGCGGCCAACTGGCTTTCCATGCCATCGCGCCGCTGCTGGACGTGACCTTCAAGGCGGGCGGCCAGCGCTATCGCAGCACGGGCCTGGGCGACATGACGCTGGGCGTGGCGCTGGGTTATCACCTGTCCGAATCGCTGCACTACGTGGTCGGGCTGGACATGTACGCGCCCACCGGCGAATACAGCCGCAACGATCCGTCCAGCCTGGGCAAGAACTACTGGACCGCGCAGCCGGTGTTCGCGCTCAGCCGCATCAGTCCGGATGGTTTCAATGCCGACCTGAAGCTGATGTACGACTTCAACTTCCGCAATTCCGCCACCGACACGCGTTCGGGCCAGGCCATCCACGCCGACTACGCGGTGGGTTGGGGCGTGGGCAAGGGCTGGGTGCTGGGCGTGGGCGGCCATGCCTTCCAGCAGGTCACCGACGACAACGGCCCCAACAGCGCCGCCGGCCGCGCCCGCGCCTTTGGCGTCGGCCCGTCGGTGCGCTACATGAACGATCGGGGCTGGCTGTTCACCGCCAAATGGCAGCAGGAATTCCAGGTCAAGAACCGGCCGGAAGGCCAGCAGCTCTACATCAAGCTGGCCATTCCGTTCTAGGACAGCGTGCGGCGGGTCCGCCCGGCAGCGGGCCCGCCGCGGGGAAGGGGGCGGCGGGACGGGGCGTAACCCGCCTGTCGCCGCGAATGGGCTAGACTCAAGGCCTCTCTTCGTTTCAAGTTGCCATCCATGATTGTGAAAGCCCTGCGTGTCGGTGTGGGTCAACTGATCGTCCTGGGCGACGCGCTTACCCGCCCGCGCCCGCAACAGCGTTCGGCGCAAGGCCAGGCCGCCGTCAACAGCGAAGCGGCCGCGCTGTCGCTCTACCAATTCCATGCTTGCCCGTTCTGCGTCAAGACGCGGCGCGCCATCCACCGCTTGAACGTGCCCGTCGCGCTGCGCGATGCCAAGGGCGATCCCCAGGCGCGCGCCGAATTGCAGGCCGGCGGCGGCAAGGTCAAGGTGCCATGCCTGCGCATCGAGGAGGCAGGCGGCACGCGCTGGATGTACGAGTCCAACGACATCATTGCCTACCTTGAACAGCGCTACGCCAACGTGGCCTGACCAGGCTGCCGCCATGCCACGCGCCGCCCGCCGCCTGGCCCTGGCCGCATGCGTGGCCGTGGCGCTGGCGGGCTGCGATTCGTCGCTGCCACCGCCGCCCGCCGGGTCCAGGTATACGGCTGAAACCCTGGCCACCCAGGAAACCCCGGAAGCACTCCAGTTCAAGGGCACGCTGGCGGGCAAGCCCATCCACCTGCTCATGCATGAATGCAAGGTCTACAAGGTAGACCCGGCAGAGGGCGACAACGTGGCCTGGACGCTGGTGCTGGAAGGCGACTTCTACCCGCTGCCCACGATCTGCGTGCGCCAGGAGCTGACGGTGGGCAAGGGCTTCATCAAGGCCTTCATTGGCCGTCAGGCGTTTGGCGCAGGCGGCTGCTGCACGGGCACGCCGGAATACCGCTCGACCGACGGGCTGACCTGGAAGCCGCGCTAGCCCTCGGTGATCGTTTGAGCGAAAGGTCCCGCGCGTCCTGTCGATCTTGCCTCGTCCGACGAATTCGTCAGCCGTGGCGGCGCAGGCTCTGGCTGGGGCTTTCGCCGTAGCGCGCCTTGTAGCCCGTGCTGAAACGGCCCAGGTGCGCGAAGCCCCAGCGCAGCGCCACGCCGGCGATGTTCTGGCATTCGCCCGACAACAGTTCGGCGCGCGCGCGTTCCATGCGCAGGTCGCGCAGGTAATGCATCGGGCTGACGCCCAGGAATTCCTTGAAGCCGGCATACAGGCTGCGCACGCTGACCCCCGCGATGCGTGCCAGCTGTTCGGCGCTGACCGGTTCGTGCGCATGCGCCTGCAGGTAGTCCTGCACGCAGCGCACGTGGCGCGGCAGCACCGCGGCGCGGCGGCTGGCCGGCGTGTTGCTGTAGTTGTGGGGCAGGGCGGACAGCAGCGTCGCGGCCACCAGCTGTTCCATCTGGTGCACGATCAGCTTGTGCTCGGCCAGGTCGCCGTGCTGCGACGAGCAGTCCAGCAGATACGCCATCAGGCAACGCCAGGCCGGGCACTCGCGCCAGCGAAAGCCCAGCTGGAAGCGCAGCGGCCGGTCCAGCGTGACGCCCAGGTGGCCCACCAGCGTGCGTTCCAGCAGCGAACGGCCGATGCGCAGCATGAACTGGTCGTTGTCGTCGGCCCAGCGCATCGCCAGGTCGTCGTCGGGGCTGACCACCGAGGCCACGTCGGGCGTCGAATCCACCCGTTGCGGGCCGCTTTCGATGGTGGCCGTGCCCGATAGCGGCATCTGCACCAGGAAGAAATCTTCAAGCGGCCCCGGCCGGATCTCGACATCCGCGCCATAGCGCAGCCGGTTCAGCGACACCTCGCCCAGCGGCTGGTGATGCATGCGGGCATCGAGCCGTTGCCGCGGCCCCACCACGCCCAGCAGATGCGGCCGCATCACTCGGCCCACCATCGACCGCGCTTCGTCCAGATCGCCCGACGCGAACAGCTGCTGCGCCGGCATCGCCAATACCGCATCCATCCGCCAGGCGGCGGATCGGGCGTCTGGCGCGGACGGACAGGCTTTTTCAGGCCGGGTTGGGCTGCGCTCGGCATTGCTGCGATAGGTGGGGCTTGCCACGGCCGGGCCACGCTCGGCCGACCGCGGCTCGACGGACGCCCATGACGTGCCGGCATCGGACTGCATCGTGTTCAGCATCGCCGGGATTTCCTCGCTCGTGTCCAGGTGTCCGGTCTGTCGCTGCCGGGTCCCAGGCCCGTCGCGCCGCTTGCGGCGTGGGCCTTTTGATGGCCCCAATAGTAAAGCGGTGTCGGCCCTGCTGACCTGCTGGAAAACCCGTCCTGGAGGCGGAAAAACTATCCGCTTTTCGCAGCGCCTATCCGCGGACTGCGCAAAACCGGTGGGGGCGAGACAGGCGTCAGGCCGGATGCGGCGACGGCGTCAGGTATTGCGGCGCAACAATAAGCGCGGCCACCTGCGCAATGCAGGGCCGCGCTGCTTTGCGTTGCCGTGGGGATCGGCTGGCGGGCAGGAGCGCCGATTCGGCCCCCGCCCGCCGGGTCACGTGCCTTAGTGCATCTGCCCGTACTTGCCGGCGTTGAAGTCCTGGATCGCTTCGACGATTTCGGCCTGCGAATTCATCACGAACGGTCCATAACCCACCACCGGCTCGTCGATCGGCTCGCCGCTCAGCACGAGGAACACGGCGTCGTTGTTGGCTTCGACCGTGATCGATTCACCGTCGCGGCCGAACAGCGTCAGCTGCGCTTCGCGCGCCACCGATTCGCCGTTCACCAGCACCGTGCCGCGCAGCATCACCAGCATGCTGTTGCGGCCCGCGGGAATTGCGAACGTCGCCGACTTGCCGGCGGCCAGGCGCACGTCCCACACGTCGATCGGCGTGAAGGTGCGAGCAGGCCCCGCCTGGCCCGCGAAACTGCCGGCGATGACGCGCAGCGATCCTGCATCGTCAGGCAGCGACACCACCGGAATATCCGCGTTCAGCAGGCTTTGATAGCCGGCCGGGGCCTTCTTGTCCTTGGCCGGCAGGTTCACCCACAGCTGCACCATTTCCAGCTCCCCGCCCTGGCGCGTGAAGGCGGGCGAATGGAATTCCTCGTGCAGGATGCCCGATGCCGCCGTCATCCATTGCACGTCGCCCGGCCCGATCACGCCACCGTTGCCGGTGGAATCGCGATGCTCGACCTCGCCGCTGTACACGATCGTCACCGTCTCGAACCCGCGGTGCGGATGCTGGCCCACCCCGCGCGGCTGCGTGGCCGGCGCGAATTGCGCCGGGCCCGCGTAGTCCAGCAGCAGGAAGGGGCTGACATCCTTGCCCTTGTCCCCATAGGAAAACATCGAACGCACCGGAAAGCCGTCGCCCACCCAGTGAGGACGCGGGCTGGCATGCACACCCAGAATCTTCTTCATGATCGTCATTCCTGTTGCGCGGCCCCTTTGGGGCCGTTCGTCATACCTACCAAGATAAGGGCGACAGGCTTGTTTCGGTAGGCCTCGGTATTGATAAGCACTGTTCCATCAACAGGACACTGGGCGCGTTCCTGTCGGCTCACGTATCCTTGCGCCATGTCTTCACCCGCCGCTCCTTCGCGGGCCAAGCCCGCCGACCACGTCCAAGGCTTTGCCCCTGTCGCCGCCGCCGACGCCCGCATCCTGGTCCTGGGCTCGATGCCCGGCATCGCCTCGCTCAAGCAAGCCCGTTACTACGCCCATCCGCGCAACGCCTTCTGGCCCATCGCGGGCGCGGTCCTGGGCTTTGATCCCGTCCAGGACTACCCCGAACGCCTGGCGGCCTTGCAACGCGCCCGCATCGCGCTCTGGGACGTGCTGCAAGCCTGCGAGCGCCCCGGCAGCCTGGACGCGGCCATTCGGCCGGACACCCTGGTCGCCAATGATTTCGCCGCCTTCCTGGCAGAGCATCCTCACGTGGTGCGCGTTTGCTTCAATGGCGGCAAGGCGGCGGCGCTTTACCGTCGGCATGTGCTGCCCGGGCTGGATGCCGGGCGGCCCTTGCAATATGTCGACCTGCCTTCCACCAGCCCGGCGCACGCGGCCGCCAGATTCGAAGAAAAGCTTGCCGCCTGGCGCAAGGCGTTGACCCTGTCGGCGTGATCGGGCAGAACGATCGTCCGTGACGGGGATGTCGTGCACGCCCCCTGGAAGCGCCAAGCGCCGCATGAATGCGGCGCTCGGTGCAAAGCAAGGGGCGGGAAGTTACTGCGTGGCGTAGCGCGGTGAGCGCGGGCCGTACAGAATGCCGCCGGGCGTGCCGGCGCTGAGCAGCGAGTTGTTGGTCATGCCCGCCACGCCGTAGCTGCGGTCGGACAAGGTATTGACGACCTGGTCGACCACCGCTTGCACCAGCATGCCGATCAGGCCGCCGCCGCTGTTGCTGCTGCCCTGGGACAGGGTCCGCGTGCCGTCCCACAGCTTGGCGCCGTTGCGCAAGTCCACCAGCGCGGCGTCGATGGAGACCGTCACGTTGCTGGATACGACCTGGTAGCTGGCGCCGTACTGTTTGACGGTCAGATAGAGCGCGGCGTCTGCGCCGAAGATTTCCCGCAGCCGCGAGGCAGGCAGCTCATGGATGTCTTCCGCGGTGGTCAGGCCGTTCTGGCGGAAGGTTTCCTCCATCACGCCCACCGGCACCACGTAGTAGCCGGATTCGGCCAACGGCAGGGTGGCCTGCGACAACACCGCCGCCGTGGCGGCCGCGTCCACCGACGAGTTCAGCGGTGGCAGCACCAGGATGGATACCGGCTTGCTTTCACGGAACGCGGTGTAGTCCACGTTACGCTGCGGCCCGGCGCAACCGGCGAGTAGCGCGACCGCGGCCAGGAGGGTGATACGCAAGGATTTCATCATGATCAACCTCCGGGTTTGCGCGTGGTAGGCGCGATGGGTTCGACGGATCCTGCGCCACCATTGGCAGCGGCCGTGCTGGCCGGGGCCGCGACGACGGGCTTGTTGGCGTTGCGCATCAGGAAATCCATGAACGGAGCGGCCTCGGGAAAGGCGGTCTTCTCGCCTTCGAACTGTTCGATGCCTTTGCTTTCGTCGCCCATCTTCAGGTACAGCATGCCCAGGTGCGCGCGGAATCCCGGCGGCAGCGTGGCATTGGTGGCGCGGGCCTTTTCGATGTTCTGTTCCAACGCCTGCGCCTGCACGGTGTAGTCGGCGCCGTCTTCTTTCAGATACTTGTAGACGGTGGGTTGGTAGGCATCCCAGCTGTACATCGACTTGGATGGCTGGGCGCAGGCGCCCAGCAGGCCCGCCAATGCGGCGATCGTCAGTGTACGCAAGGCGCGCGTCGTCCGGCGCGGTTGCGCCATGGTGGTTTGCATGCCGTTCCCCTTAGTTGCCGGCCGGCGCCCAGGCGCCTTGCTCGATGCCTTCGACCAGGCGGTCCACGGCTTC
This sequence comes from Achromobacter sp. FW305-C-28, assembly GCF_058783235.1. Classification (NCBI taxonomy): domain Bacteria; kingdom Pseudomonadati; phylum Pseudomonadota; class Betaproteobacteria; order Burkholderiales; family Alcaligenaceae; genus Achromobacter; species Achromobacter sp. FW305-C-28. Next base: position 15,810 of record NZ_JBYSYL010000002.1, read on the forward strand.
GCGGATGGCCAGATCCAGGACCTTGCCGTTCAGCGTGGAGTCGTAGCCTGCCGTGCCGCCGAAGCCGACCACCTCGCGGTTGGACAGGCTGTACTCGCCGGCGCCCGAGGCGGAATAGACGACTTCGGACGTGGTGACGTCCACCACGTTCAGGTCGACCTTGGCATAGGCGACCTGTTCCTTGCCGCGGCCCAGGATGCCGAACAGCTGTTGGTCGCCGGTGACCTTGCGGCCGAAGGCGGTGACGTCGCCCGTGACGACGTAGCGTGCGCCCTTGATGCGGTTGGCCTGCTTGTTGAACGAGGCTTCCTGGGCGATTTCGGACAGATTCTCGCGATCCATGACCTGGAAGCGGCCCGTGCGTTGCAGGTGACTGACCAGGACGGTCTTGGCCTGGCCGCCCAAGCGATCCACGCCATCGGAGAACACGCCGCGCAGGTAGTTCGTGCGATTGTCGAACTTGCCCACGGAGATCGGGCTGCGCACGCCCTGGTATGCCTTGGTCGCCGCCGCTGTGGTTGGCACCACGAGGGACTGGGAGCGCTCGGTCGCGCATCCCGCTATTGCCGCCGACACCAGCGTCAGCGCCCCTATTTTCACCAGCTTATTCAACATCGGTTCTCCAGTTGATGCTTCCCCCGAGCGGGGAGTCTTTACGACCAAGAAACGGTACGAAAACGGCTTGCAGGAATGCGATCAAAGGATGACGCAAACTGCATTAGTTGTACTAATTTGTCATAATTTTACAACGATTTGTCTCAAGATACTGGGGACGGACTTAGGATGGGAGGAGAGGAAACGCACCAATCAGCGGCAACTCTAGGGCACGCCAAGGCTTCCGAGAATTAGAACTATCTGAAAAATAGTGCCCGTGTGCCAGTGCAGGGGGAGGGGCGTGGATGTGGCTTGCCGAGGGGGGGGGCGGACTTCAGGGGCCGGATCCGCCAGCGCCAGCGCGGCGGCGGCGCACGGATTGCCCAGGTGGCCGTACAACAGGGCCGCGGCCAGCGGCAGGGCCCCGCTCAGCAGGCCGCCGGCGGGGCCCCGGGCGGCCCAAGAACACAGCACCAGGCAAGCAAACAAAAACCAACAGAGGCTTAAGCAATCGCCCCATAGATGGCCCGAGCCTGCGCCGCATCCGCCACAGGCCGCCCCAACGCGCGCGCGCCTTCAACCGCCTGCCGAACCAGATCGGCATTCCCCGCCGCCACCGACCCATCCCGCAACTTCAGATTATTCTCAAACCCCACTCGCATATGCCCCCCGAACGCCGCCGCCGTCGTCACGCAAGCATTCTCCTCGGCCCCAAACGCGCAAATCGCCCAAGGCAGCGAATGATCGTAAGCCGCCAGAAACGGCAGCAGATCGTAAGCCGATGACGTCTGCCCCACGCTATAGCGCCCCAGCACGAACAGCACCGACCAGGCCCCCGGCGGCACCAGCCCCCGCGCCCGCAACGACAGCCAGCGCCGCACATCTCCTTCGTCATACAGAATGATCTGCGCCATGATCCGGCGCTCTGCCACCCACGCCAGGAACGCCGCCAGCTCCGCCTCCGGGATCTCCGGCACGGCGATCTCCCGCAGTCCCATCGACACCGCTTCCGGCTGCAACTCGCGTACCAATGCGATCTGCTCCGCCGCCTTGTATACCCCCGCCGCCTCGCTCGTCACCTGCACCAGCAGCTCGCGGCCCACGGCGCGGTCCACTGCCGCCAGCGCCTCGCGGTACGCGTGCGCATCCAGCAGATGGCTGCCGTCCGGCTTGCGCACGTGCATGTGCATCATCGCCGCGCCCGCGTCCAGGCAGGCGCGCGCCTCCAACGCCAGCGCGTCCGGCGTCATCGGCACTGCCGGATGGTCCGCGGCCTTCTTGTACGCCCCGTTCGGCGCCACCGTCACGATCACCGGCGACTCGGCCAGCGCCGCGCGGGCAAACGTAGCCGCGCTCATGGCTGGATCTCCGGCAGTTCCGGCGCAATCAGGTCCAGCCCCGCACGCAGCAGCCGGTCGTAGCGCGCGCGTTCGGCCGCGATCGTTTCCGGCGTCCAGGTATAGAACCCTTCACCTGCTTTCATCCCGTAGCGTCCGTCCGCCGCGCGCTCCGCCAGGCATTGCGCCGGATGGTCATCGTTGCAGAACGTGGGATACATCGTCGCACCCGCCGCCGCGTGCACATCGATGCCCGCATGGTCGCGCTGCATGACCGGGCCGGCGGCCAGGAAACGGAAGCCAAACCCGAAACGCACCGCCGCGTCCACGTCTTCCGGCGACGCAATACCGCGGTCGATCAGATTGAATGCCTCGCGCGACAGCGCGTGCTGCAAGCGGTTGGCCAGGAAGCCTGGCAGATCCTGGCGCACCTTGACCGGCACGCTGCCGCAGCGGCGCATGAACGCGATCAGCGCATCCGCGCGGGCCTCGTCGCTGGCCTCGCCCATCACCACTTCCACCAGCGGCACCAGGTGCGCCGGCATGAAAAAGTGCAGGCCCAGCATGCGTTCGCGCGTCATCAACCCCTGGCTGATCGCGCTGATCGGGAAGCTGGAGCTATTGCTTGCCAGCACCGTATCCGGCCGCGCGCGCCGCACCAGGTCGGCGAACAGCGCCTGCTTGATGTCCAGCCGCTCGGGCACGCACTCGATCACCAGGTCCACGCTGGCCCAGTCCACCGCGTCCAGGCTGGGCGCAGTGCCCAGCAGCGGCGCGTTGGCCTCGCGGCCGATGGTCTTGAGGTTTTCCGCCACGCGGGCGGGCAGCGCGGCGGCGCGTACGGCGTCCGGCTCGATCACTGTCGTGCGGCACGCGGCGCGCGTCAGCACCACCGCCACGTCGGCGCCCATCGTGCCGCCGCCCACCACCACCGCATGCGCCGCGCCCGGATTGGGCAGGGCCTTCGCGTCCGTCTGCATGGTTCGCTCCTTATTCTGAAACCGCTGCTGCATCAGTATTGGGCGCCGAGTGTAGAGAAGCTTGTTTGATTGATGAATCAGATTTTTTGGATAGAATGATCGATAAAGCAGATCAATAATCAAGGCCGCCGACAGCATGCAGATCAATCTTTCGATGCGCGATATCGACACCACCCTGGTGCTCGGGCGCACGCTCAACTTTCGCCAGGCGGCCGCGCAGTTGCACCTGTCGCAATCGGCCCTGTCCACCCAGGTCCAGCGCATCGAGGAATCGCTGGGCGTCAAGCTGTTCGACCGCACCACGCGCACCGTGCGGCTGACGGCCGCAGGCGAAGTCTTCATGCAGCAGGCCGCGGCGTTGCAGGTGGCGTTTCGTGATGCCATCGCCGCCGTCAGCGGCATCGCCAGCGCCGAGCACGGCCAGGTGTCGGTCGCCGCGCTGCCGTCGCTGGCCGCACGGCTGTTGCCGCGCGTGCTGATGGCCTACCGTCAGGCCCACCCGCAGGTGGCGCTGAAAGTGCGCGACACGCTGTCCGGCCCCGCCTTCGACCTGGTACGGGCCGGCGAGGTGGACTTTGCCCTGACCGCCGCCGACCCGCAGCACGCCGACCTGCACTACGTGCCGTTGATGTCCGACAGTTTCATCCTGCTGATTCCCCAGGCGCACCCGCTGGCCAAATCGCGCGGGCCTTTGCGCTGGGCCGACACGGCGTCTGCCGCGCACGTGTCCATGGTGCATCCCAGCAGCGTGCGCCAGTACACCGAATGGGCCTTTCTGCAGAACCGCATCCGCTTCACCCCGGCCTTCGAGGCCGAGCACCTGACCACCATCGTCGCGATGGTGGAATGCGGCTTTGGCGTGGCGGCGCTGCCCGAGATTGCGGCGGGGGCGGTGGCGCAGAACGGCATCGTGCAGCGGCCGCTGATCGGGCCGGTGGCCGAACGGTCGATCGGCTTGGTCACGGCGCGCAATCGCAGCCTGCCGCCAGCGGCCGCCGCGCTGGTGGCAACGCTGAGGGAATACCTGGCGGACCCGGCGCGCTGACGGCAGGCGGGAAACCGCGGCGGGAGCGGGGCACAGTGCAGGGCGCCAGGCCATGAGGGCCCGCCTCAGGCGCCGCACCTCTCGCGCCTCAGGCCCCGCGCCGGGCCTGCTCCGACGCCAGATAGGCGTCACGCGAGGGCAGCAGGTGGTCCCGGCACACCGCCATCAGCGTGTCGCGATCGCCATCGCGCAGCGCATGGATCATGGCCCAGTGTTCCTGGCGGGCGCGTTCGCGGTAGTTGGCCGCGGCCAGCGAGCCGAAGCGGATCGGGTGGGTGCGGCGGGCGTATTCCTCGATGGCCTGGCCCAGCACGGCATTGTCCAGCAAGCCGAAGAATTCGCGATGAAAGCGCTGGTTGCTGCGAAACACGCGGCGCGCGTCGCCATCGGCCACCGCCGCGTCGTGTTCGCGCTGCACCGCGGTCAGCGCCGCCAGCCGCGCCGGGGGCACGGGCAGCGGCATGAGGCTGGCGGCATGCACTTCAAGCACCTCGCGCAGCGCGTACAGCTCCATCACCTCGTTCACCGAAAACGCCCGCACCACCGCGCCCACGTTGCGCTTGCGTTCCACCACGCCCAGCAGTTCCAGGTCGACCAGCACCTGCCGCACCGCATGGCGCTTCATGCCGAAGCGCGCCATCAGTTCGTCTTCCGTCAGCCGTTCGCGCGGATGCAGCCGGCCGAAGACGATGTCTTCTTCCAGTGCCGCCACCGCTTGCGAGACGGCGTCGGGCGCTTGCGGTTGCAGGGCGTCGGGGGTGATGGCGTTCATGGTGCGGGGCAGGGAGCAGGGTTATTTCTTGGGCACCGTATCCCGCGTGACCCCGGCGCGCAGGAAGTCGAAATCGACGCCCTGGTCGGCCTGCGTGACGGTCTGCAGGAACAGCTTGCGGTAGCCGCGGTCGGCGGTGGGGCGTTCGACCGGGCTGGCCGCCATGCGGCGGGCCAGCTCGGCCTCGTCCACCAGCAGCGCGATTTCACGCTGCGCCACCGACAGGCGTATACGGTCGCCATTTTGCACGTAGGCCAGCGGGCCGCCAATCGCGGCCTCGGGCGTGACGTGCAGCACGATGGTGCCGGCCGCCGTGCCGCTCATGCGGCCGTCGGAAATGCGCACCATGTCCTTGACCCCGGCGCGCGCCAGCTTCTTGGGAATCGGCATGTAGCCGGCTTCGGGCATGCCCGGCGCGCCGGTGGGGCCGATGCGCTTGAGCACCAGCACGTCGTCGGCGGTCACGTCCAGCGCCTCGTCGTCGATGCGGCGGGCCATGTCCTCGGCGTCTTCGAATACCACCGCGCGGCCTTCGTGTTCCATCAGCTTGGGGTTGGCGGCCGACTGCTTGATGATGGCGCCGCCCGGGGCCAGGTTGCCGCGCAGCACGGCCAGGCCGCCCACGGGGTAGATCGGGTCGGCGGCGCTGCGTATCACGTCCTGCTTGAAGGGGGCGGGGGCGTCGTCCAGTTCCTCGCCCAGGGTGCGGCCCGATACCGTCAGGGCGTCCAGGTGCAGGAAGGGGCGCAGCTCGCGCAGCAGGGCGGGCATGCCGCCGGCATGGTGGAAGTCTTCCATGTAGTGCTGGCCCGAGGGCTTCAGGTCCACCAACACCGGGGTCTCGCGGCTGATGCGGTCCAGGCCCGCCAGGTCGATGTCGATGCCCAGGCGGCCGGCGATGGCGGTCAGGTGGACGATGCCGTTGGTCGAGCCGCCGATGGCCAGCAGCACGCGCAGCGCATTCTCGATGGACTTGCCGGTCAGGATCTGGTCGGGCGTCAGGCGCGAAGCGGCCATGGCGACGGCGGTCGCGCCGGTGCGCTCGGCCACGCGGACCCGGTCGGCCGTGACGGCGGGGGCCGATGCGCCGCCCGCCACCATCATGCCCAGCGCTTCGGTGATGCAGGCCATGGTGCTGGCCGTGCCCATGACCGAACAGGTGCCGACGCTGGCCACCAGCTGGTTGTTGACGTCGGCGATCTCGGGCGCATCGATCTCTTCGGCGCGGTAGCGGCCCCAGTAGCGGCGGCAGTCGGTGCAGGCGCCCACGCGTTCACCGCGATGCGAGCCGGTCAGCATGGAACCGGTCACCAGCTGGATCGCCGGCACGCCGGCGGATGCGGCGCCCATCAGCTGCGCGGGCACGGTCTTGTCGCAGCCGCCGATCAGCACCACGGCATCCATGGGCTGGGCGCGGATCATTTCCTCGGTGTCCATGGACATGAGGTTGCGCAGGTACATGCTGGTGGGCTGCGAGAAGCTCTCGTGCACCGAGATGGTGGGGAAGTCCATCGGCAGGCCGCCGGCCAGCATCACGCCGCGCTTGACCGCTTCGATCAGCTGCGGCGCGTTGCCGTGGCAGGGGTTGTAGCTGCTGCCGGTGTTGACGATGCCGATGATGGGGCGCGACAGCGCGTCGTCGGACAGGCCCGCGCCCTTGATGAAGGCCTTGCGCAGGAACAGGGAAAAGCCGATGTCGCCGTAGTTGGTCAGCCCGCGCGCCACGCCGCGCGACTGCGCGCCGTCGCTGTCGAAGGGGCCTTTGGCGGGCTTGCCGCCCTGGGTGTCGTCCGTCATTTTTGTTCCCGATAATATTATTGATAATCCAGGGGCATGATCATATCCAGCCTTTGAAAGTCGCCGCAAGCGGTTTCAGCAGGATTTTTTATTGATCAAAATAAACGATCAGTCGATAGAAAAATTCTGATTCATCTATCAAGTGTCGGCTCCTACACTGGCGCGGTTGACGAGCCGGGCGTCCGTTTCATTCCTATACTCATCCCGGCAGGAGACCTACCCATGTCCGACCTGCGCCTGCGGCCCCGCCGCGCCTTGCTGCTTTCCCTGCTGGCCGTCTGCGCCGGCGCCGCGACCCCGGCGATGGCTGCCGATGCGTACCCCGACAAGCCCATCCGCCTGATCGTGCCGTACCCGCCCGGAGGCGCCACCGACGTGATCGGCCGCGTGCTGGCGCAGGAACTGACCGGCGCGCTGGGCCAGTCGGTGATCGTGGAAAACCGCGCGGGCGCGGCCGGCAACATCGGCGCCGACCAGGTGGCCAAGGCGCAACCCGACGGCTACACGCTGCTGATGGGCGCGCTGACCAGCCATGCCATCAACGCCGCGCTGTACCGCGGCCGGGTCACGTACGACGTGGAAAAGAGCTTCGCGCCGGTATCCATCGTGGGCACGGTGCCGCTGGTGTTCGTGGTCAACCCGACGGTGCAGGCCAATAATCTGCAGCAGCTGATTGCGCTGGCCAAGTCGCGCCCGGGCTACGTCACCATGGCCTCGGCCGGCAACGGTTCGCCGCAGCACCTGGCCGGTGAAATGTTCAAGCGCGCCGCTGGCGTGGACATCCTGCACGTGCCCTACAAGGGCAGCGGCCCGGCCATGACCGACCTGATGGGCGGCCAGGTGCTGAGCATGATCGAAACCGTGCCGGCCTCGCAAGCCAGCATCAAGGCCGGCAAGCTGCGCGCGCTGGCGGTGACGTCGCCGCAGCGCGTCGAAGCCTTGCCCGATGTGCCCACCGCGGCCGAGGCCGGCCTGAAGGACTTCGAAGTCAGCTCCATGTTCGGCATCGTCGCGCCCGCCAACACCCCGGCGCCGGTCATCGACCGCCTGAATGGCGAGTTGAAGAAGATCCTGGCCAAGCCCACGGTCAAGGCGTCGCTGCTGAACCAGGGCGCCATCGCCGAATGGACCAGCCCGGCCGATGCCCGCGCCCGCGTGTCGGCCGAACTGGCTCGCTGGACCAAGGTCATCGACGAAGCCGGCGTCAAGCCGGAATAAACCGGCGCTTCTGTCGGAAAACAGGGCGGCATGCTGGGATGCCGCCCGTTAGCGGCCCCCCGGCATCCGGCGGGCCGCATTGTTGCGTCTGCCGGATGCCGTTTTTGCGCCACATGCCAAAAATAGTCACAAATTTTCGGCGTTATTGTTTGCGTGCATTGCGGTGCAGCACGCAACGGACATGAAGATTGGGATAGATTGAGGAATCATTCATAGCGCCGGTGTCCGGCAGGCCCGCACACTCGCCCACTATATTGAAATATTCCGCAATACAGCATCGGCGCCGGTCCGCCGGGTGGTTGACCCCAAACTGACTACACCGTAATGTTCTTTGCAGCCTTCCTAGGACGGCGGGGGACTCCAATGACTGAGACTCAGGACGAAAAGTCGATCCTGTACCTGCATTTCGGTACGCCTAGCCCGTATTGGAGGCTGGCGGCCGACAGCGATGCGATCGAACTATCCGCCGTCAAGGGCGCCACCAACATTGCCATGGCGCTGCAGCCCGAGCAGGCGCAAGCCATACGCGCCCTGACCGGCATCACCTCAAGCCTGCGTATCGACATCTCGCTGTACGGCGAGCCGGTACGTTTGCACCTGGTCGGCCGCAAGATCAACCCCATCGAATGGGCCGGCACCGCGTCGGCCCACACCGATACCGATTCGGTCGCGCGCGACCTGGTCGAAGGCCTCTCGTTCGCCGAGACCGTGGTGTCCGAAGCCAATTCGGTCATCGTCATCGTCGACCAGCACGGCCGCGTGCAGCGCTTCAACAAGGTCAGCGAGGAATACACCGGCAAGCGCGAACAGGACATCGTCGGGCGCAGCGTGTTCGACATGTTCATGACGCGCGAAGAGGCCGCGGCCTCGCGCCGCAACATCGCCGAGTTCTACAAGCGTGGCCAGTCGTACGAGGTCGAACGGCTGATCAACACCGTCAAGGGCCCGCGCCTGTTCCTGTTCCGCAACAAGTTCGTCACCAGCGGCAGTGGCGAAAAGCGCGTCTACCTGATCTGCTCGGGCACCGACATCACCGAAGAACGCCAGGCGCAGGAGCGCCTGCGGGTGCTGGCCAACACCGACATGCTGACCAACCTGCCCAACCGCCACGCCATCACGGCGCGGTTGCAGGCGGCGCTGGCCGAAGGCGAGGGCGCCAGCGGCGGCGTGCTGTTCCTGGACCTGGACAATTTCAAGCGCATCAACGACCACTACGGCCACGGCTTTGGCGACCGCCTGCTCAAGTCGGTGGCAGTGGCCATTTCCAGCTGCCTGTCGCCGGGCCAGACGCTGGCGCGGCTGGGCGGCGACGAATTCATCGTGCTGCAGGAAGGCGCGCAGGCCTGGCAGCTGGAAGCCACCGCCGAGCGCATCATCGAACGCCTGCGCGAGCCGTTCCGCCAGGAGCTGATCGAGGTCTACACCAGCTGCTCGATCGGCATCGCCATGTACCCGCAGCACGGCGAAGACCTGGACAGCGTGGTGCGCAGCGCCGACATCGCCATGTACGTGGCCAAAGAGGCCGGCCGCCACACGTACCGCGTGTTCCAGCCCGACATGGACCGCCGCAACGCCGACTACGTCTGGCTGGACACCAACCTGCGCAAGGCGTTGGCCGAAGGCCACCTGATGCTGTATTACCAGCCCAAGCTGGCCGGCCGCGGCGGCGACGTCGACAGCGTCGAAGCCTTGCTGCGCTGGCGCTCGCCGGAACGCGGCATGATCTGCCCCAGCGTCTTCATTCCCTACGCCGAGGAATCCGGCCTGATCTCGCAATTGGGCGTCTGGGTGATGCGCGAGGCCGCGCGCCAGGCCGCGGCCTGGAAGCGCGATGGCCTGAACCTGCGCGTGGCCGTCAACATGTCGGCGCGCCAACTGGATGACAAGGGCGTGGTCAGCGAATTCATGCGGGCGGTCAGCGATGCCGGGCTGGATCCCTGCCTGCTCGACATCGAACTGACCGAAAGCTGCCTGATCGAAGACGAAGTCGCCGCGATCGAGCTGATGAAGCAGTTCCGCCAACTGGGCGCGCGAGTGCACCTGGATGACTTCGGCACCGGCTATTCGTCGCTGTCGCAGCTGGCGCGCATTCCGCTGGACGCGATCAAGCTGGACGCCAGCTTCGTGCGCGGCGTGAACGAGAACCCGGTGTCGCAGGCATTGGCACGGGCCATCGTGGCCGTGGCCCGCACGCTGGAACTGAAGGTGATCGCCGAAGGCGTGGAAACCCAGGAGGAAACCGCCTTCCTGGATACGCTGGGCGTGGACGCCAAGCAGGGCTACCTGTACGCCAAGCCGATGCCGGCGGCGGAATTCACCGCCTGGCTGGCGCAGCGGCGCCGGCTGCACCTCATCGCCTGACGCCGTGCGTGGCGGCGGGCAGGCCCGCCGCGGCCTGCCCCTTTCAATGCATCGTCGCGTCCAGCGTCGTCTCGGCGCCGCCGGCCGAACGCCGGTTCTGCGCCATCACCAGCCGTTCCATATAGGCCCGGTCCTTCGGGTCGATCATGAAGGCGGCGTCCACCCAGTCTTCGGTGATGTCCATCAGCTCTGACCGCGTCAGCTGCAGCACGCGCTGGCGCGCCCGCAGCATGGCGCGCATGCCGTTGAGCTTGGGCCGCATCACGTCGATGAAGGTGCGGGTGGCCTTGTAGGCGTCGCCCGGCTCGAACACCACGTCCACCAGGCCGCGGGCCTGGAACCATTCGGCGGTGTGCGATTCGCCCGAGCCGATCAGTTCCTCGGCCAGCTTCATGCCCGAGCGCCGCGCGACCAGCGAATAGCCGCCCATGCCGGGGAACAGGTTGAACGCCATTTCGGGGAAGCCCATGCGGGCGTTGTTCTGCGCCAGCACGAAGTGGTGCGCCAACGCCGCCTCGAAGCCGCCGCCCAGGGCCGTGCCTTCGATCATAGCCAGCGACACGGCGCCGGTGTCAAAGCCGCGCGTGGCCGCGTGCACGCAATCCACGCAAGCGCGCGCATAGGCGCGCAGCGCCTCGCGCTTGCCCGTGCGGATGGCTTCGGCAAAGAAGTTCAGGTCGCCGCCCACGTTGTAGATCTGCGGCACCAGCGAACCGGTGACCCAGAAGTCGATGGGCAGGCCCGAGTCCTTGGCGGCGCGCGCCAGGGTCATGATTTCGTCGATCAGTTCATGGTTAAAGCAGGGGCGCGGCTGGGCGCGCAGCATCATCCACATGACGCGTCGTCCTTCTTCGTAGAACGCGGAGACTTGCTTCAGAGTGCCTGCGGCGGTGAAGGGATGGCAATCCGGATGAATGAGTTGATTCATTAGCTTTCGTCCAATCGATCAAGGTGAGTCGGAGTACTGCGGGGCCAGCCTAAACCAGCTGGCGCCCAGTCCCTCTCATGCAAACCTCGTTCGGCCGGCCAGAGTTCTCTGTAGTGCAAACATCCGAGTGATTGTTGGGAAAACTTTGCATCGGCGGCGCCCGATCATGCACGTGGATGACGTGCGCCTCGTCAATGCGGATGAGGACCGTCGCGAATTCGCGAGGATCGGCGTTGCCGCGATGCGGGGCCGCGGCCTCATGCAAAAGGAGGGGGCAGACGCTTGTGGCCGCGTGCTGCGGCGGTGCGAACGAGGCCTCGTTGTGACGCTGCAACAGAAATCAGGGAATCCCATTAAATGCGAATAATCTCATTTACTAATAAGATTCATTATCGATATCATCGCGGCTCGATAAAACCTGCATACTGCTCGCGATGTCTTCGTTTCCTGTTCCGCGCGCCCTGATCCTGGGCGCCGCGTTTGCCTTGCCATTCCCTTTTTCTGCCCTTGCCGCCGAGCCGGCGCAGCTGGCGCCCATCAGTGTCGAAGGCGCCAATGCGGATGACCCCCGTCTGCCCGAAACGTCCACCGCCACCCGCACCCAGACCCCGGCCCGCTACGTGCCGCAGGCCATCGACAGCGTCAAGGTCGAGAACCTGCAGAACTACGGCATCCGCACGCTGGGCGACGCCCTGGCCGGCATACCCAACGTCACCAACGCGCAGGACACGCGCTTTGACTCGCTGCGCATCCGCGGCTTTGACGCCAGCAACGACTTCTACCTGGACGGCATCCGCGACGACAGCCAGTACGTGCGCGACCTGCACAACATCGAACGGATCGACGTGCTGAAGGGCCCGGCGGCGGTGCTGTATGGCCGCGGCAGCCAGGGCGGCATCGTCAACCGCGTCAGCAAGGCGCCGCAGCCGGGCCGCGAATCCACCTTCGAAGCCCAGGCCGGCAGCTGGGACCTGCGCAGTGTCTACGGCGACCTGAGCGCCGACCCCACCGACCACGTCAGCGTGCGCCTGAACATCGGCCAGGAAGAGACCAACAGCTTTCGCCACAAGATCGGCGGCACCCGCCAACTGGTCGCACCGTCGCTGAACTGGCGCATCACGCCTGACCTGGACTGGCTGGTGCAATACGAATACAGCCGCTACGACCGCACCCCCGACCGCGGCATTCCCAGCGTCAACGGCCGCCCCGCCGACGTGGGCCGCAGCACCGTCTACGGCAACCCCGACCGCGATTACATTGACGACCGCGCACAATCGTTCCGTTCGCGCCTGACGTACGCGCTGGCTCCGGGCTGGCAACTGCGCTACACGCTGGCCGTTTTCGCGCTGGACAGCGAGTTCGACAACACCTACCTGACGGGCTACAACGCCGCCACCCGCAAGGTCGCGCGCACCCGCTGGCAGCAGGACCTGTCCACCCGCAACCTGACCAACAACCTGGAAACCGAAGGTCTGTTCCATACCGGCAGCATCGAACACCGTGTGCTGTTCGGCGTCGAACTGGCCAATCAGGACCGTTCGCCCAAGCTCTACACCACCGCCACCCGCGGCCCCGGCGCGCAGGCCGTGCCGTCGCTGGACTTGTACGACCCCGACCTGTCGCAGCAGCACAATGGCGCCATGGCGATCAGCAGCGACGCGCGTCACAAGGTCAAGAGCCAGGGCTACTACGTGCAGGACCAGATCAAGCTGGACGACGCCTGGCAGGTGCTGCTGGGCCTGCGCATGGACCGCTTCAGCATCGATTCCACCAACCGCCTGCTGGACGCCTCGGCCAACCGCGACAGCCACGGCCTGAGCCCGCGCGCCGGGGTGGTGTGGACGCCGGTGCGCGACCATTCCTTCTACGCCTCGTACAGCAAGACGTTCTCGCCCACGGGCGGCGGCACCATCGGCATCACGCCGAACGCGCGCGGCAACACCAACGACCTGGACCCGGAACACACGCGACAGTACGAAGTCGGCGTCAAGAGCGACTGGCTGGACGGCCAGTTGAGCACCACGCTGGCCCTGTATCAGCTGGAGCTCTACAACCGCCGCACCACCGATCCGGTGGACCCGACCATCGTGCTGCTGACCGGCCTGCAACGTTCGCGCGGCATCGAGCTGACGGCGGCCGGGCGGCTGACGGGCAACTGGTACCTGCGCGGCGGCATCGGCCTGCAGAACGCAGCCATCGTCGAAGACAACAACGGCCTGGCCGGCAACCGCGTCAACAACGTGGCGCGGCGCAACGGCAGCGTGTTCCTGACCTACAAGCCGGCCGAGGGCCTGTACGGCGAAACCGGCCTGACCTTCGTCGGCCAGCGCTACGCCGACAACGCCAACTCGGCCGTGCTGCCCGGCTACGCCACCTGGGACGCGCTGGTCGGCTATCGCACCGGCCGCTGGGACTGGCGCCTGGCCGTGCGCAACATCACCGACAAGGGTTATTACGCCTCGGCCACCAGCGCCGGCCAGATCCTGGTGGGCGAACCGCGCACGGTGGTGGCGACGGCGCAGTATCGCTTCTGATCGTACGGTTCCGGCAAGACGAACGGGCGCTTCGGCGCCCGTTTTTTTCGTGTTCAGTTCGACGAGTCTGCGTTCGGAGGGGCGGGCGTCAGTGACGAAATGCTCTCTCTTCTCTTAGCAACTAAGACAAGGGTGCTCTATGTTGGCGAGCGATGGCACGTGGGCCATGCCAACTTGACTGAAATTCGTTTATTGACGAAAATTGTATGTACCAGATCGATCACTATCTCACTGCCGACAAGCTCAAGAATCCCTATATAGTCTGGCTGCAGGGGCTTGCGGAATGCGTCGGCCAAAATGGCGATCTTGCGCCGAATCATGCGGCTGGAGAAAGGCAATTTCGGCGACCATCGCTTTTGCCGTGATGGGGTCTGGGAACTGCGTATCGATGTGGGGCCAGGTTCTCGCGTTTATTACGCATTGACGGGACACCGCCTGGTGCTGCTGCTGGCTGGCGGCAATAAGCGGACGCAAGACGCCGATATCGCTTGTGCGGTGGAGTACTGGCGGGATTGGCAACGGAGAACAGACGATGAGAAGTAAGCCTAATGACCAGGCGATGGCCGAGATGTACCGCGATGACCCAGCCTTTGCGCTGGAACTGGTCAATCAGATTCTCGCGGATGGAGATCAGGAAGAATTGCTTATCGTGCTGCGCCAGATGGCGTTGGCTTTCGGCGGTATGCAGATGGTGGCTGAACAGGCTCGGCTGAATCCGACTCAGCTTTATCGCACCTTGTCGCCCAAAGGTAATCCCGCCCTGAGCAGTCTGCTCGCCATCCTCCGAGCGATGGGGCTGCGGCTGGCCGTGGCACCCCTTGCGCAGGCGGCCTCCGCCCCGGTCAGAAGGGGCTGAGGCCGTGCACTGGACTTACTGCGGCTCGATCTTCGCGTCGATTGCCCGTTGGGTCCAGATCTGGCGTTGCGATTGGGCAAACGCCTGGTGTTCGGCCAGCGTATTGGGCGCGACCTGCATGCCCAGGGTCTCGAATTTCGTCGTGCTGTCGGGTTCCTGCAGGATCTGCGTGATTTCCCGGTTCAGGCGTTCGACCACGGGGGCAGGCGTGCCTTTCGGGGCCGCCACGCCGACCCACACCACCAGGTCGAAATTCTTGTAGCCCAGCTCGGCCAGCGTCGGCACCGCGGGAAAGTCCTTGGACCGCGCCTGGCCCGTGAAGGCAATGCCGCGCAGCTTGCCGCTGTGCATGAACGACGTCACGACCGACAGGTCGGCGAACAGGTAGTCGACGTGGCCGCCCAGCAGGTCGGTGACGGCGGGGGGCTGGCTCTTGTAGGGCACGGCGTTGGCGGCGGCACCGGCCACGCTGTTGAAGGTGGCGCCAGCGATCTGGCTGGTGGGCGAGCCGTAGGCGTAGTTCAGCGGCTTGTCGCGGGTTGCCTGGACCAGCTTGGACACCGAGTCGTAGGGCGAATCTTCGCGCACCACCAGCATCATCGGGATGGTGGCGATACGGATGACGTGGATGAAATCGCCCGTCGGG
Organism: Achromobacter sp. FW305-C-28; assembly: GCF_058783235.1. NCBI lineage: Bacteria > Pseudomonadati > Pseudomonadota > Betaproteobacteria > Burkholderiales > Alcaligenaceae > Achromobacter > Achromobacter sp. FW305-C-28. Next base: position 30,878 of record NZ_JBYSYL010000002.1, read on the forward strand.
TCATAGGGCAGCTTGCGAAACAGGGCTGGCGTGGCCGAGTGGGTCGAGCTGCTGGTCAGGATTAGCGTGTAGCCGTCGGCGGTAGCGCGGGCGGCGGTCGACGAGCCGATGGTGCCCGAGGCGCCGGGCTTGTTCTCGATGACGATCGGCACGCCCAGGCGCGGGCCGAGCTTTTCGGTCAGGATGCGCGCGCTGGTGTCGGTGGCGCTGCCGGGCGAGAACGGCACGACGATGGTGATGGGCTTGCTGGGGTAGGCGTCTTCGGCCTGGGCGGCGCTGGCGAAGGCGGCCAGGGCCAGGGCGCAGGCGGCGGCGAACAGGCGCGGGTGGCTGCGGTCCGCAATGGGGGTCATGAAAGTCTCCTGTGTTTTTCTTGGGGCCCGGCCGTGCGTCGAACCGTGTGCGGGTGGTCCGCGCCGGATCGCCTGCGGGTCGTCCAGGCCTGCGCCATGATGCGGCCGCCCGGCTTATCCCAACAAGGGACTAATTTTCATAGACCTATTCCGTATCCCGATAAGTGGCGGGTCTTGCGGCGGTGCCGCGGCGGCAAGGCCGGCCGATGTCAGCCGTTGTCCGACGCGCTGACCGAAGCGCCGTCTGGCGCCTCATCGAACCGCGTCGGATCCGGCGCGGCCTCGCGGGCCTGCAACGTCGTTTCCAGGCTGGCCAGAAAGGCGCTGGCGGCCAGCGGCAGGCGGGCGTTGTGGCGCTGGATCAGCCACAGCGCATGCCCACGCTGGCCCGCACCGCCAATAGGTGCGGTGCGCAGGCCCAACTGGCGGGCAAAGGCGCAGACGTAGCCGGGCACCACGGTGATGCCCACGCCGGCGCGCACCAGGTTCAGTACCGATGTCAGCATGCCGGCCTCGATGCCCGAGCGAAACTGCAGATCCAGTTCGCCACTGATGCGGTCCACGGCGCGGCGCACGCTGTAGACGTTGCGCAGGGTGATGTGTTCATACGCGGCCAGGTCGGCCCAGCGCACGCTTTTCTTGCGCGCCAGCGGGTGGTCGGGGGCGCAGACGGCGTGCATCGCGTCGCGGTAGATCACCCGGGCGGCCAGGCCGTCGCCTGCGATCTCGGTGGACACGATGCCGAAGTCGGCGTGGCCGTGGCGCACGTGTTCGATGGTTTCGTCCGTGTTCAGCTCGAACAGGTCCAGCTTCACGCCCGGATGGCTGCGGTGGTAGCGCGCGATCACGTTGCCCAAGAGGCCCACCATCATCATCGGCGAGCAGGCCACGCCCACCGTGCCGCGCTCCAACGCCCGCATGCCGGACATGCTGCGTTCGGCGGCGCGCACGGTGCCCAGGATTTCCTGGGCATAGGCGTAGAAGTCGGCCGCCCCTTCGCATGGCGTGACGCTGCGGGTCGATCGCTCGAACAGCGGCTGGCCGACCTCGGCTTCCAGTTCGGCGCACAGCTTGCTGACGGCCGATTGCGTGATGAAGGCCGCGCGGGCGGCGGCCGTGAAGCTGCGCAATTCATACAGCGCGCAGAACGCGCGCAACTGCTTCAAAGTGATATTCATGGTCGGGGCGGGCAGGGGATACGCTTGCGGCGGGCCGGGGGCGGCAGATGTCGTCGCACCCCGGCAGGCCTATTGCCGACCCAGCATATCCCGATCCGCGTCCTGGCGTGGCGCCAGGCTGCGAATCGACCCCGGCGTACGCGAAAAACGCACCGGAATGGACGTGGCCGTCAGGGTGCCCTCGGTGGGGTGCTCGACCTGCTGGAAAAAGCCCGTGGCGGCCAGGTGCGGGTCGTCGAACAGGGCGTCGGGCGTATTGACCCGGGAATGCGGGATGTCGGCATCGGCCAGCCGCGCCAACCAGTCGTCCGTGGTGCGCAAGGCCACGATGGCGGCCAGGTCGGCGTACAGCGCATCGAAGTGGCGGGCGCGGGCGGGCGGACTGGCGTAGCGTGGGTCGGCGGCCAGGTCGGCACGCCCGGCCAGCGCAAAGAAGCGCTGCCATTGCGCATCCGTATAGGGCAGCAGCGCCAGATGGCCGTCCAGGGTGCGGTAGGGCCGGCGTTCGGGCGACAGTACCCGGCGGTAGCCCATGTCGCCGCGCGGCGGGTCGAAGGTGCGTCCGCCCATATGCTCGATCAGCGTGAACGACACCAGCGTCTCGAACATGGGCACCTCGATGGCCTGGCCGCGCCCGGACTTCTCGCGTTCGTACAGCGCCATCGGAATCGCATAGGCCAGGGTCAGCCCGGCCACCTTGTCGGCCATGATGGTGTTGATATAGGCGGGCGCACCGCTGTTGCGGCCTTGCAGGTCGGCCAGGCCGCTCATGGCCTGGATGATGTCGTCGAAGGCGGGCTGCGCGGCGTACGGCCCATCCTGGCCAAAACCCACCGCCGAACAGTAGATCAGCCTCGGGTTGCGGGCGCAGAGGCTGGCGGCGTCCAGCCCCGCCCGCGCCAGCGCGCGCGGCCGCACGTTCGAGATGAACACGTCGGCGCCGTCGACCAGTTCCAGCAGGCGCTGGCGGTCGTCGGGCTGCTTGGCGTCCAGCGTGACGCTGCGCTTGTTGCGGTTCAGGTTCAGGTACACCGCGCCCATGCCGGGCGAGGCGGCCGGCACCGAGGCCCGGAACACGTCGCCGTCCGGGGACTCGACCTTGATGACGTCGGCCCCCATGTCGCCCAGGATCTGCGTGGCGTACGGGCCCATGCCGACCGAGGTCATGTCCACCACCCGCACGCCGGCCAGCGGGCCGGTGGCCGGGGCGGCGGTCATTGCGCCTCCGGGGCGCGCTTGCGCGCCAGGAAGGGCGCCATGTGACGGCGCGGCTCGTCGGTAGTGAAGGCGTTGCCGAAGGCGTCGACGCTGCGGTCCAGCCCGGCTTCAAGGGTGGACGTTTCCCAATAGCGCAGCAGCGCCTTTTGCGAACGCACGGCCAGCGGTCCGCTGGCGGCGATGGGGCCGACGGTGCGTTCCACCAGGGCGTCCAGCGCCTCGGCGCCAGGTTCGCACAGGAATTGCAGGAAGCCCCAGCGCAGCGCCTGGTCGGCGTCGACGGTGGCACCGGTCAGCAGCAGCCAGTTCGTGGCACCCGGACCGATCAGGGCGGGCAGCAGCACGGCGTGGATGACCGACGGAATGCCGACATGCACTTCCGGCATGCCGAACACGCCATCGCGCGACCCCAGGCGGATGTCGCAGGCCGCGGCCAGTTCCATGCCGGCGCCCAGGCAGAAGCCGGGCAGGCGGGCAATGGTGGGCACCGGCACGTCGCGCACGGCGTCGCACAGGCGGCGCAGGTTGGTGATGAAGGCGCGGCCGCCGGCCGGGTCCAGTTCGGCCATTTCATAGATGTTGGCGCCGCCGACGAAGGCCTTGTCGCCGCTGCCGCGGATGACCAGCGCGCGGGCGTCGGGCTGCGCGGCGATCCAGCGCACGGCCTCGGTCAGGCCCAGGGTGACGGGCGTGGCCAGGATATTCAGGCTCTTGGCATCGTGGATCTGCAAGGTGTACACGCCGCGCTCGTCGCGCTGGACGAGGCTGTGGGCAAAGGCGGGAATGGGGGCGGTCATGGCAATGTCTTTTTCGTGGAATCGTTGGCGTTGCCAGCCATCCTAGGCCCGGTCGTTGATCACGACAAACAAGTAATTTTCATGGAATAAGTCTGAAGTGGAATGAATCGGCGGGGCGGGTTCACGGTAATGGCGATCCGGCCGCGGCGGGAGTAGTCTTGCCGCTACCCGGGCGACGAGCCTGTTCACGACGAGGGTCTACATGGGTGCTTTGACAAGAATCGCAATGATCGCAAGCGTGGGTCTGCTGACGGCCTGCGCCGCGCCGCCGCCCAGGCAGGCCGCCAACGAAAGCATCCAGAAAGTCCCCGTCAAGGTCGCGCTGGAAAACGGCGGCATGGCCTCGGGCGATCTGGTGGTGACCGTGTTCACGCCCGCCGGTGCCGGCAAGCATCCGCTGATCGTCATCAACCATGGCCGGGCGGGCGACCCGGTCGGCCGGGCCAAGCTGGGCCGGGCGCGCTATACGGCGGCCTCGCAATTCTTCGCGAACGCGGGCTTCGTGGTGGCCGTGCCGGTGCGCCTGGGCTACGGCGCTACCGGCGGCCCCGACCTGGAAAACAGCGGCCCCTGCGGCGACCGGCGCTTCACCCCCATGTTCGACCGGGCCGCCAGCCAGATCAGCCAGGTGGTGCAGGCAATGTCGCAACGCCCGGACGTGGACGCCTCGCGCATCGTCGTGATGGGCCAGTCGGTGGGCGGAGGCTCCACTGTGGCGCTGGCGGCCCAGAATCCCCCCGGGGTCAAGGCCGCCATCAACTTCGCAGGCGGGGCAGGCGGCGACCCCGTGCGATCGCCCGGCAAGCCTTGCGGGCCGGATCGGTTGCAGGCCACCTACGCCGCCTATGGCCAGTCGACTCGCCTGCCGATGCTATGGATCTACACCGAAAACGACCTGTACTGGGGTGCCGACTGGCCCAAGCAGTGGGTCGCCGCCTACAACCAGGCAGGCGGCCACGCCACGTTTGTGCCGATGGGGCCGGATGGCGAGAACGGGCATAGCCTGTTTACCCATTCGCCGCAGAAGTGGAAGCCGATCGTGGCAAAGTTCTTGCGCGAGCAGGGGTTTTCGATGGGGGAGTAGCGGGCAGGTGATCAGGCATATTGCGCGAGGCCATTGCCCATCGACCAATTCTCTTTCGCCACCTCCACCAGATTCACGAACACGTCCTCAGGGCGAATGCCTGGGCTTTCGGCGAGCAGTTCCGCCGTCCGCGCAAACAGCGCCTTCTTTTGTTCCAGGGTGCGGGTGTTGTTGGCGGTGATCTGGATGAACACCAGGTCATCGCTACGCGCAACGCCCAGGTACGACTTGCCATAGCGGAAGTCCGCCGCGTCATGTTGGGTAATGGTCATGAACTGGTCGTCTTCGGGAACGTTGAAGGTGTCACGCAGCGCGCGATAGACGCTGTCGAAGATGGCCTGTCTGTAGGCGTCGCTCTTTCCGGTGCGCATTGAGATATGAACGAGTGGCATGTTGGGGCTCTCCTTAGGTTGGGCCGCTCCATACTAATCATTCTGATAAGCTATGGATGTTTATTTCAACGATAAATATCTGAAATGACTGCGCATTCGCTTGACCTCGATGCCGTGAAGGCCTTCGTCCGCATCGTAGAGCTGGGAAGCTTTACCCGGGCGGCCGAGGCAATGCAGACGACGCAGGCCGGCATCAGCCTGAAGCTCAAGCGGCTGGAAGACCGGCTGGATACCCGGCTGATCGAGCGCACGCCCCGGTATGTCGAGCTATCCGCAAGCGGGGCAATGTTTCTTGAACATGCGCGTGAACTGCTGGCGGCCCATGACCGCGCCCTGGCGGCATTTTCCAGCGCTCGGCAACGCATCACGGTCGGCATCAGCGATCACGTTGCGGGACCGGAACTGCCTGCGCTGATCGCCCGCATGAACGCGCAAGATCCCGAGTTGTTGATCGACATCCGGATCGGCTCGTCCGGCGACCTGCTGCAAAGCTTCGACCGTCGCGAACTCGACACGGTCATTGTCCGTTTGAATGCCGGCCGCAGCGATGGGACCCTGATTACCGAAGAAAAACTGGGCTGGTTCGCCGCGCCGGGCTGGCAATACCGGGCCGACGAACCCCTGCCGCTTGCGACCCTGGCAGAGCCCTGCGGGGTTCGTGCGCTGGCCGCCAGTCTTCTGGATGCCGCGCACGTTCCCTGGCGAGAAGTCTTTGTCGGCGGCGGCGTGGCGGCCGTCGCGGCGGCGGTCATGGCGGGACTGGGCGTAGCCGCGCTGGCGCCGAGGATGCTGCCATTCGGCGCCGTGGATATCGGCGCGAAACTCGGGCTGCCCGAATTGCCGTCTCTGCCCGTCATGCTTCACACCCGAAGCCAGGATGCCCGCACGCAGGACGCGCTGGCCGCGCTTTCCGCCGCGTTTCGCAGCGTGGTGCGCGGGTAGCCGACGCAACCCGCCCCTGCCCGGATCGTCGTCCCGCGCCGGGCCATCAACCCGGCTGAGCGGTTTCACTGCGATGCGCCGCAACGCCCGTCTCCAGTGCGAAGCCTTCATCGAGCCACCCGGTAATCCCGCCGATCATCACCTTCACCGGCCGCCCCAGCTGGGCAAACCGTATCGCGCCCCGCGTCGCGCCGTTGCAGTGCGGCCCGGCGCAGTACGTCACAAACAGCGTATCCGCCGGGTAGTCCACGAGTTTGGACTCGACGATCTTGCCGTGCGGCAGATTCAGCGCGCCCGGCACGTGGCCGTGCGCATACAGCGCCGGGCTGCGCACATCCAGCAGCACGAAACCCGGTGCGCCGCTGGCCAGCGCGCTGGAAACGTCGGAACAATCGGTCTCGAACTGCATCGCCGCACGAAAATGGGCAAGCGCAGTTTCGCTGTGGGCGGCGGGGATGGCGGTGACGGCGTTGGGGGTCGACATGGTTGAGCTCTGCGTGAAGGGTTCGATGAACAAGGGCCTGGAAACCCGATTCCTGTGACGTCATTCTGGCCGACGGCCGCCATTGACAGTAGTGGCGTAAATGCCATTCTTCGGTAACATCACGCCATGGCTAATCATCTTGTCGTTGCGCTGGCTTACGACCGGCTCTGCACCTTCGAATTCGGCTGCGTCACCGAGCTGTTCGCGCTGGAACGCCCGGAGCTCGGCGTCGACTGGTATCGCTTCGCCGTCTGCGCCAGCGAACCGGGCCCGCTGCGGGCCGCAGGCGGCATCACGGTCGCTGCCCCTTACACACTGAAGATGCTGGATCGCGCCGATACGATCGTGGTGCCCGGCTGGCGCGACGCCGACGAATTGCCGCCCGAGCCACTGCTCAAGCGCATCCGCAGGGCCTACCAGCGCGGGGCGCGGCTGTGCTCGATCTGCTCGGGCGTGTTCGTGCTGGCCGCGGCCGGCGTGCTGGACGGCAAGACCGTGACCACCCACTGGCGCTACGCCGCCGCGCTGCAGCGGCGCTATCCGAACGTGCGGGTCGAGCCGGACGCCTTATATATAGACGAAGGCCGGATCATCACGTCGGCGGGGTCCGCCGCGGGGCTGGACATGCTGCTGCACCTGGTACGGCGCGATTACGGCGGCGCCGTGGCCAACCGGGTCGCGCAGCGGCTGGTGGTGGCGCCGCACCGGGAAGGCGGTCAGGCGCAGTTCGTGCCGCGCCCCATGCCCCTGGACGACAGCGGACGCCTGACCAGGCTGATGGACTGGATGCGTCAGCATCCCGCCTTGCCGCACACGCTGCGTTCGCTGGCGGAACGCGCGGCGATGAGCCCGCGCACGCTGCAACGGCAATTCCACGATGCCACCGGCATGGCGCCGTATGAATGGCTGGTGCGTGAACGCGTGGCAGCGGCGCGAGACATGCTGGAAGCGCAGACGGCCTTGCCGATTGGACGGATTGCGGAGCTGGCGGGGTTTGGGTCGGAGGAATCGATGCGCAGGCACTTCAGGCGTATCGTGCTGACGAGTCCCGCGGCATATCGGGATAAGTTTGGCCGGGGGGCGGCGCCGCTGAAACACGAGGGCGTCGGCGATAGACGGCTGCGCGCAACGTAGATTCCGCTGGAAAACAACACGTGGACAACATGCATATCCCGCAAGTGTGGCAACAAAGACTGGCTGGCGCGGTCATCGAACGACAAGTCATTGGAGAATCCGGCGCGGAAGTCTTTCGCATCCATTGCGATGACGGGCAAGCACTATTCCTGAAGTCCGAACCCATGGGGTTGTCGAGCGAGCTTCCTGGCGAAGTTGAACGCCTTCAGTGGCTGCGGCGGCTGGACCTGCCGGGGCCGACCGTGGTCGGTTTTACATCGGAGAATAACCGCCACTGGCTGCTCATGACTGCCGTTCCCGGGCGTGATCTGGCCAGTGCGGATGACCTGCCTTCCGCTCAAATCGTGGATGTTCTGGCGAAGGCACTCCGTCGTCTCCACGAGGTGCCGATCGCAATGTGTCCGTTCCACCACCTCTTGGAAGAACGTATCGCTGTCGCCAGCAATCGTGTGCGCCTGGGACTCGTCGACGAAACGGATTTTGACGATGAACGCCAAGGGCAGCGCGCTTCGGATGTGCTGGTGGAGCTGTTGTCGACGCGTCCGCTGGCCTGTGATCCAGTCGTGACCCACGGCGACGCCTGCCTGCCCAATTTCATGGCAGCCGGAAGCGATTTCACGGGCTTCATCGACTGCGGCCGCTTAGGCGTCAGTGACAGATACCAGGATCTTGCACTGACCGCACGAAGCATCGCGCGCAATCTCGGGCAAGCATGGGTGGCGCCATTCTTCCGTGAATACGGCGTGGAACCCGACCGCGAACGCATGGCGTTCTATTGCCTGCTGGATGAGTTTTTCTGATTGCCGTTACGTCGGCTTTCGATCAATGGGATCACGTCGCGACAACAGCGCCGAGCGGATCTGAGATTGCCTGAAGAAACTGCCCGGAAACGACCGGCGGAAGTTGAGTGCGTCAATCGCTTGCCAGAGCGCGCTGGAGATGGATTTCTGAGCAAAGTGCACCTGACAAGGTGTCGCGTTGTATTCGTCATCTGAACGGATTCAAGGCATTATTGACGGCCAACCAAGGAGCCAACGCAAGACATGAAGACCTTGTCAGCGCAGGAGGTCGCGGCGCATTTTCGGCGCGCCATACGACGAGAGATAGCCATCGCGGCGCAAGGGCCTGTTCCCTACAAGGGCGAAGCGCGTTACGAAGTGGGCGATTGGGGTGTCTGGGTCTGCTATTACGAGGGGCGCCTTGACTACTGTGATCGGGTGTCGGCCCCGAACGGAAGGGCTGGCGAGTACGCGGATTGGGCAGCTGGCCAGGGCGGGGGCAATCCCATTTACCTGTTGAGTACCGAAGAGGCCTTGGCACTTGAGGAAATGCTCAATGCGGCTCACCCGTCGGATGAGGGGTGAGCCCTGGTGAAGTCGCCAGGTGATCCCCCCGTTTTTAGCGATTGTGGATTCAGACGGTCAGTGCAATATTGCGTCCAGCGCTTCAGCCCGGCAGCTTCCCGCAAAGCGGCCCTGCACGAGCGGTGCTGCGCGACTATATTCATTCGTCTTAAAAATCGTGATAATCTGGCTCGGCATTTTCTTTCGATGCATTCGCAGTTGGGGCATTCAAGTGACTTATCAATAATCATTGTTAAGGAACCCGTATGGCGCTCAAGGCAATTTGCTCGACTCTGGCAGTGGCTTCCCTGATTGCGGGTTGCGGCACGCCGCCTTCTCAGAAATCCTCCCGGTACGACCAGCTTTCGCAAATTCCCCTGCAAGAGGGGTATCTTTCCAAAGCGGATTCCGCAACGCTCAAAGACGAATTGCTCTATCAGCGAGCCGTCCAAAGCTACTTGTGGGCGCAACCGGCGCTGAACATCTTCGCCATGAAGGAAGGCTCCGAACGGCTGTTCGGCAAGGGCTACAACGTCCTTCCGGTGTGGAAAGAACGGCTCAATGCCAACACGCTGGTCACGACGCCGAACTCGGACGTCATTTACGCGATGGGCTACCTGGATTTGAAGCAGGATGGGCCCATGGTGCTGGAGGTGCCACCGGGCCTTCAGGGCATTCTTGACGACTTCTTCCAGCGTCCCATATGCAATCCGACGCCAGTGACGGAGAAAACCTGGTATCCCGAGCCGTACGCCAAGGATGTCTGGTGCGGCGACGTGGGCCTGCCCGGCCCCGACAAAGGCAAGGGTGCAAAATACCTGGTCATTCCGCCCGATTACCAAGGCCAGATACCCAAGGGTTATATCGTCTACAAATCGCGCACCTACAACGTCTTCGTTTTCTGGCGCGCATTCTTCAAGGACCCCGCCAATCTCGGCGACCCGGTCAACCTGATCACCCGCACCCGAATCTATCCGTTGGGTAAAGAGGCATCTGCCAAACCCATGCAGTTTCCGGATGGGTCCAAGGCAGCGCCCAATATGCTGTATCCCACTGACGGCACGGCTTTCGACATGTTGTCGCGGTTCATCGACAGCGAATACGTGGACCCCGTCGACGCCGATATGCGGGGCATGCTCGCCAGTATCGGGATCATCAAGGGCCAGCCGTTCAATCCCGATGCCCACACGCGGGAAATCCTGGACAAGGCCGGCAAGACGGCCTACCGGATTGGCCGCGCGATTGCCTACGACCCTCCGCCCGTCGTCCCCAATACGCGCTGGTATTCCGACCGCCAATGGGTGAATCCCTTCCCGGTCAATACCGAGTTCACGGGGCCTTCGTTCAAGTACCTGGATCTGCGGACCGGCTTTTTCGCGCTGGCGTATTCCGCCAGTCCGGCGATGGCCGTGAACATGGCGGGCATGGGCGCCAAGTATCCCGTCGCGTTCCGGGATGCCGACGGCGACCCGCTATCCGGCGGCAAGTCCTACCGGCTTCACCTGCCCAAGGACATTCCGGCGGGCATCTTCTGGTCCGTCACCGTGTACCGGCCCGAAACCGCGGCGGGCCTGGCCAACGGGCAGCCATTCCCTTCCATCAACACCATGGACCGGCCCGACGTCAATCCTGACGGTTCGACCGATATCTATTTTGGCCCCACCGAACCGGCAGGACACGGCAAGAACTGGTTGAAAACCGTTCCCGGCTCGGGCTTCTTCGTGATCCTGCGCCTGTATGGGCCGAAACAGCCGTTCTTCGACCAAAGCTGGAAACCCGGCGATGTCCAGAAACTGAAGTAGCAAGCCGAAGGCGCGCAGGCTTGGCCTGCGCGCGCCCTGACCCGATCTCTGCGGATCCCGCCTGCGCCACGCGACGGTACGGCGGCCACATATGCATTCAATCTGGGATGAAACGATGAAACGCACCTTCCTGGCCGCCTTGAGCCTGAGCTTTGCCGCGGGTCTGCCCGCCCACGCCGCGGATCCCGCCGCGGCGCCTTCCTACCCGTTCAACAAAGGTTTCCCGACTGAAAAGGCCAGCCAGCGCGCGCGCGACGACGCCGCGTTGCAGCGCGCGATCGTGGCGTACCGCTTCTGGTATCCCACCGTGTCCGTGGAAGGCATCTTCAACGGCAACCGGGCCGTCGGCATTGAAGACGGCAAGCAGTGGGGCATTGCGGCAACGGGCCCGCGCCAGGTGGGGTTCACGCTCAATTCCGATACGCCGTACGGTTCAGGCGTGCTGGATTTGAAAGAGGGTCCGATGGTGATCGAATTGCCTCCCGGACCGTTCATCGGCCTGGTGGACGACCACAACCAAGGCTGGGTGCTGGACATGGGCCTGCCCGGTCCCGACGCGGGCAAAGGCGGCAAGCATCTGGTGCTGCCACCGGGATACTCCGGCAAGATCCCTGAGGGCTACTACGTCGGGCACTCGAAGTCCTTCAAGAATCTGGTCGCCGTCCGAGCCTTGCCAGCCGAAGGCGATTTGCAAAAGGCGCTGGACGGCCTGCGCAATATCAAGATCTACCCGCTGGCCAGCGCCGATAACCCGCAACCCCTGACTGCCGTCGACACGTCCAAAAAGGCAATGGACAGCACGTCATTGCGCTGGGAAGACAACTTCCAATTCTGGGAGCAGCTCAACGGCATCATCCAGGCCGAAGCACGCGTTCCCGAGTTTTTGCCCATGTACGGCCTGCTGGCGGAACTTGGCATTGAAAAGGGCAAGCCTTTCCAACCCGATGCGCGCACCAAAGGCATCCTGACGCGCGCCGCGCGCGAAGGTCGGGACCAGATGCTGGTGGGCGCCTTCGCCAGCACGCGGCCTGATCGCAAGAACTGGCCGGATCGGCAATGGGAGTGGGCGGGCCTGGTGCCGACCAACGCGCAATTTGAGACGCCGGCGGGCATCGACCTGGAAGCGCGCGACCGCTGGTTCGCCCAAGCCATCGTGGCGTCGCCCGCCATGTTCCGGCGCGATGCCGGCGCCGGCTCTTTGTACTGGCTGGGCGCGCGCGACAGCAAGGGCGCCTATCTGGATGGCAGCAAGCAATACAAGCTGACGATTCCCCAACCCGTGCCGGGCAAGCTGTTCTGGTCGGTCACGGTGTATGACGCCGCGACGCGTTCGCAAGTCCAGACGGATCAGGACATGGCGGCCCTGCGCTCGTTGTTCGAACTGAAGGGCGTGGATAAAACCAAACCCGTCGATCTGTACTTCGGGCCCAAAGCGCCCAAAGGCGGGGAGGGCCGGTGGATCAAAACGCCGCCTGGCAAAGGCTGGTTTGCCTACATCCGCATTTATGGTCCTGAGCCGGCCGCCTTCGACAAGAGCTGGAAGCCAGGGGATATCGAACAGGTGAAGTGACACCAGGCGTAGGAAGCTTCCGCGCCCTGACTCCATCCGAGAGCGGGGCGCCGGAACGAATCCACTCCAACAAGGATTAGCCGCGGCGAGCGGGCAGGCGCGGCTCCAATTTCCAGGGATTCAACAATGTGGAAGAAACTAGCCGTGGCCAGCATTGCGTGCAGTGCGAGCCACATCGCCTTTGCGCAGTCGGCCGATGATGCGAACAAGAGCAACAATCCGCTCAATCTGGCCCCGTCGCTCAATTTCCAGAACTACTACACCCCGAAGCTGTTCGGCACCAACGCGCACACCAACGATTTTCTCGTGCGCCCCACGATTCCCATTGCGCCAGGTGACTTGATCGGCGTGCCACAGATCCTGCGCATGACCGCGCCTCTCAGTACTCGTCCAGAGGCCGACGGTAGCTACAAGACAGGTTTGGGTGACATCAATCTATTCGACATCTTTCTGCTCAAGCAGGGCGAAGTGGACATCGGCGTCGGGCCGCTAGTGACTCTGCCTACGGCAACCCGCTCTGAACTGGGTGCGGGTAAGTGGTCGGGGGGTCTGGCGGCGGTGGCGGTACATTCCAGCAAGGAGGGCCTGCTCGGCGGGTTGGTGCAGTGGCAGCATTCGTTCGCGGGACAGAGTCAACGCGACACGGTTCATACCGCGACCTTGCAGCCCTTTGTCATTCGCAACCTGCCACAGGGGTGGTACCTGCGGTCGACGGGAACATGGACTTTTGACCTGCAGAAGAACAATTACTACATCCCTGTGGGACTTGGCGCGGGCAAGGCTTGGCGCGTGGGTAAGAATATCTTCAATGCATTTGTGGAGCCGCAATGGACGGTGGCCCACAAGGGCGAGGGTTTGCCGCAGTTTACTGTTTTCGCAGGCCTCAATATCACGTTTGGCCATTGAGGGCAGCAAGCGGCTTCTGTATTGACGGAGTAAACGCATGCAAAGTGTATTTGCGGAATTGCGAGGGCTTCTGGCGGGCTCGGCGATTGTCCTGGTGGTACTGCCCGGGGCCGCCGTCGCGACCGAAGGGGCGCTAGGACGGCAGGTAACCGGCACGAACGTGCAGACGAATGCCGGCATCGTTTCGCCCGAGCCGATCTGGGCCGTCAATTTCGCCCAGATCTATCTGGACGGCAAGATCGGTGGCAGTCGTGAAGTCCCGGTGGGCGGACGCACGTCGCTGGGGCTGGACGGCAAGGTGGCGTTCACGCTGGCCACCGTCCTGAAGACCTGGGACACGGGGCCAGGGCGCTGGAACTTCGCGTCCAGCTTCACTTTGCCCTATGTCTGGACCAAGGTGGATTCCAAGCTGACGGGGCCGGGCGGCCGGACGGTGGGGCAAAGCGATACCGCGTCGAACCTGTTCGACCTGTATTTCTCGCCCATCATCGCCGGCTACCACTTCTCTGAGACCTCGCACATGGCGCTCAGCCTGAACATCTGGGCGCCCACGGGCAAGTACAACGCCAGCGACATGGCCAACCCCAGCCTGAACAACTGGACCTTCATTCCGCAGGTGGCCTACACCAAGATCTTTCCGGAGTCGGGCTTCCAGCTGGATACGGTGGCCGGGGTGCAGTTCTATACCCGCAACAGCGCCACGGACTACCGCAACGCACCCGTCTTCAGCCTGGACGTGATGGGGCGCAAGACGTTCAGCAATGGCGTCAGCGCTGGCCTGATCCTGGGCACCCAGCAGCAGCTGGGTAGCGACAAAGGCCCGACAGCCGATCGGCTCAATGGCTTCAAGGGACGTGACTGGGCGTTGGGTCCGATCGTGACCTACGATACGAAACTGGCGGACAAGCGCTCACTGTCGCTGAGCCTGCGCTGGGTTCCGACGATAAGCAGCACTAACCGGCTTGATAGCACCAGCACGGTCATGGGGACCGCCACGCTGGTGTTTTGAGTCGGGCATCGGTCAACAGGGCTGACCCGTGTTGCGGGCAGCGACTTCGCAGCATCGCTCACACAGCTTTGGGGAGTGCGCTTTCCACTGTCTGGAGTAAACGATCTCTAACCCCTCACCAGCCGTGCTTACCAATGAAAACTCCGTCTCGCGATGGCCGGTTTCTCATTATGGGTGCAATTGCCTCTCTTTGCCTTTATGCCCCGCCCGCAACGGCACAATCCCTGTCGTTCAAAGACCCCGAAGATGGTGCTTTCGACATCAGTGACTTTCTCTTGCATCACAAAGGCGTGATGCCGGTGCCGACGATCATCACGGAACCTGCGGTGGGGTACGGCGGCGGACTCATGTTGCTCTACTTTTCTGAATCGATGGCTGAAGCGGGTCAAAGAGCAAAGGAGAAAGGCCAGCCCCTGTCGCCGCCTAATGTGACCGGTGTGGGCGGAATGATGACGGAAAATGGGTCTCGAGCCGCTGGACTTTTTCACTTTCGGACCTGGGATGGAGATCGCTACCGATATCTGGGTGCTCTCGCACAGGGCCGCATGAATTTGGACTACTACGGGCTGCTCAATCGCGGGCGCAGCTATGAACTCAAGGGAACATTCCTGGTTCAGCAAATTCTGGCTCGAATTGGCGATTCGCGCTGGTATGTGGGGCCGCGGTATACCTACTTTAATTCGACCACTCACTTCACGGGTGAATCCGCCTCTGAGTTGAACATTTCCGATCAGGCACGCCGCATCGGCAAGCTGGGCGTTGTCGTCGACTACGACAGCAGGGACAATATTTTTTTTCCCGGAAAGGGTAGCTACGCGGAGTTGGAAGCACAGTTTGCGCGAGGATGGCTGGGTAGCTCTCAGTCCTTCGAAACCTATCGGGCCCGGGGCTATACCTGGCTGCCATTGAATCAGAAATGGACGCTGGGGTTGCGTGCGGATGGACAGACGACGAGCGGCTCGGTACCCTTTTATGCGCAGCCATACGTCGATTTGCGGGGAGTGTCCAGAGGACGATATCAGGACCAAACAGCGCTTACGACTGAAGTTGAAATGCGCTGGAACTTGACGCCGCGATGGTCATTGCTTGGCTTTAGTGGTGTTGGCAAAGCCTATGGCCGCTGGAAGTCTTTCAGCGAAGCCTCCAATGTTGCCAGCATTGGCACTGGATTCCGGTACCTCATCGCAAAAAAACTCGGACTGTCTGTCGGTGTGGATATCGCTCACAGCAAAGATCAGAACGCGTTCTATATACAGGTCGGTAGTGCATGGCGATAGAACGCGAATCGGGCCGCATCGTGCACGACATCGAGCCGGAATCCGAGGACATCCGCGTCGTTTCCCCGAATCTCGAGGCCCTGTTCGAAGACATGATGGCCGGCCGTGCCCCGGCGGCGCTTCTGGCGTAACGCCGTATGCAACCACCTACGCAGCCCCATATGCCGTCCAATCTAAAAATGGCACTTGGTCGGCATGTACTGCTGGCGCAGTCCTACCGTCCCTCGGAACGCGCCGGCGCGCAAGGCGTGGCCGAGATACTGCGTTATGCCGCTACCGCGCTGGCCACGCTGGCGGCCGGACCGGCGCTGGACGCCTTCGGGTGGGAAGCGCTGAACGCGGCCATGTTGCCGGTGGTGCTGGCTGCCGGTCTGATGACATGGTGGTGGACTCGTGGGCCGGCCCGGGGGGCTGTTGTGTCCGGGCCGGGCTAAGCCTGTCTCGGAGCGATGATGCCGAACAGCGAAGGTAGCAACAAAATCGTCCCAAGACGGCCGTCGTCATCGGTCATTCGTGGCGTCGGTATCTGCGGGATCTTTGTCCGACATTTCACTTTCGTGCTCTCTCGTCCAGAAGGTATAAAGCTTCAGTTGCAACGAAGCGTTCCGTAATTCAAGACCCCTCCGCCACATTCGACGTATCGCAGTGACTTCCGGTTGATCCGACAGGCCCCGGCTTTGGCCCACCGATCGCGTGATCACGGTTCTTCCTGTCATCCAAGCCTGTTTCGCTGTTCCTTGTCTGCGGTCAGTCCGACCCGACCAAATTTTATGCATCGCACTTATTTCGAATTGGTCAAGCCAGGCATCGTGGCCGGTAACCTGGTATCTCTCGTCGGGGGCTACCTGCTCGCATCGAGAGGCGTCGTGGATGCCATTCATATTGCACTGGTGATATCTGGAGTCGCGCTCGTAATCGGATCCGGATGCGCCGCCAACAACGTGATTGACCGTGACATCGACCGACTCATGGAACGCACCTGTACGCGCCCGATGGCCGCCGGCAGCATTTCGATAAGGTCGGCTCTGACCTTTGCCTGTCTTCTGGGTTTCGTCGGGTTCTGGCTTTTGTATGCCGCGACGCGTCGAATTGAGCCGCTGGTCCTGATGCTCATCGGATACATTGTCTATGTAGGCCTGTACTCGCTTTTCCTGAAACGCAGATCGGTCCACGCCACATTGGTCGGCAGCATATCGGGCGCGATCCCGCCTGTCGTGGGCTATTGTTCGGTACGCGGAACCATCGACACGGCCGCTGTCGCGCTCTTCGTGATCTTCGGAATATGGCAAATCCCTCATTCGTACGCCATCGCCATGTTTAGATGGAAGGACTATGAAGCGGCGTGTATCCCCATACTGCCCCTGGTGAAGGGGCGGCACCAAGCGAAGAAGCGCATCGTTTTGTACATTGCCGCATTCCTTGTGGCCGCGCTTTCCCTGGCGGCGCTTGGATACGTGGGAAATCTCTACATCTCTATAGTTCTATTAGGCGGACTGTACTGGCTGAAAACTGCCATGGACGGGTTTACGGCCGGCGACGATGTGCGCTGGGCGCGGCGGGTGTTCGCGGCTTCCATCGCTGCAGTCGTGCTGATCAGCGTGGCAATGGCTATAGATGCCATTTGAAGACATCAGCAATCCTGCAGATAAGGATGAATGAAATCCAGGAACGCCTTGACTCGCGCCGGCACCTTCCGGCTAGGGAGCAAGGCGACGAGCGGCACAGGCAGCAAAGACCATTGGCGCAGAACCTGGGAAATCTTGTCGTCGCCGCCGGCCTTTGCGGCCTCGAACTTCATGAGGGGGCCAATGCCGATTCCTGCGCGGACCAATGATAGGATCATGCTGGAATCGTTAGCCGCGACTTTGCCCGATACCCGCACCCGATCCACTCGTGCCCCGGATTGCAACACCCATTCGAACTCGCCCCTGCGCGCGCCGGCAAGGCATTGGTGCCTGGCCAAGTCGGCCGGTGACCGGGGCGCGCGATGCCTGTCAAGATAGTCAACGGATGCGTAAAGGCGCGGCGTCATCGCGCTGATTACGTGGGCAATCAGGCTGGAGCTCGGTTGATGGCCGAAGCGCAACGCGACGTCGCAGGTGCTGCTGATCGGGTCGACGTACTGATTGCCCAACTCGAAATGACAATGGATATCGGGATACCGGCGGTGGAAGGCGTCGATCACTTTAGGTACGAGTGCCTGGGCCAGTGAGGCGGGTAGCGACACGCTCAGTTGCCCGCTGGCGCAGGCGATGCTTGTATGCAGCTGCTCATGCGCAACACGAGCTTCATCGATGAGGTCCCGGCAACGCTCGAAGTAGAGCGCGCCGGCCTCGGTCAGGCCAATTTTCCGAGTGCTGCGCCTGAGCAACTGCACTCCCAGATCGCGTTCCAATCCGCTCACTCGCCGGGAGAGCGTCGACGGAGGAACGCCCAGCGCCGCGGCGGACAGGCTGAAATTGCCCCGCCTCGCGACCTCGATAAACATGGCAATGTCGTTCAGCTGTATGTTCGCTCGGAGCGCGTTGGATGACGAGCGGGCCGGGCCCAGAATCGCCGTCGGGATATCTGCCTTCATGCGCCACGCCCTCCATCCAGGGATAATCCGCCTTGAGCCCATCCAGAAGACGGTGAACTACTTGGCAACCGCGCGGTCAGCGCGGGCCGACTCCCAGCCACCGCCGAGCGCCTTGAACAGGTCCACCTGAGCATTCACGACCCGCGCTTCGTTTTCGGCAAGCTGTGCCTGTGCGTCAGCATAGGTGCGCTCGGCGTCGAGCAGAGCCAGACTGTCGGCGCGTCCCTCCCGCGCTTGTGCCCGAACGATGCGCGCCACGTTCTCCGCCTGGTTCCTGGCCGCGGCCAAGGACCAGCGCCGGTCCAGGCTTTGGGCGTAGTTCGAGAGCGCGGTTTCCGTTTCGCTCAAGGCCTGTAATATCGTCCCATCAAACGCCGCCAGCGCGGCCTGGGCGTCGGCGGTCGCGCCGTCGATGCGGGCGCGGATCGCTTCCTGATTCGGAAACGACCAGGAGAGGAGCGATCCAGCCAGCCAGCGTAGCGGGCCACTTCCGAAGAAGTCGTCTAGGTGTAACCCGGTAGAGCCGACCGACGCGCCGATGGAGACGCGCGGATACAGATCCGCCGTCACCACGCCGATCCTGGCCGTTTCCGCCGCCAGCCGTCGTTCCGCAGCGCGCACGTCCGGCCGCCGGGTGAGGAGGGCCATCCCGTCGCCGAGAGGGATGGGCTGCAGGATCGTGGGCGGTGCCGCGAGGGCACTGGCCTCAGACGGGAGGTCCTTGGGCGCCCGGCCGGTGAGCAGGGAGAGCCGGAACAGCTCGGCCTGGCGCTCGGCAACGATCCTGGGAATGTCGGATCGTCGCTGCTCCCGAAGCGCCGTGATGCGCGCGGTGTCGAGCGAAGTCGTCAGGCCGGCGTCCTCCCTGCTGCTCGTCACGCCGACCGAGCGGTCCAGCAACTCGACGATCTGCCGCGCCACGGCCAGGCGGTGCGCGGCGCTGGCGGCTCCCAGATAAGCGCGGGTCGTCGCCGCTACGGTCGATACCCGCACGGCGTCCAGCTCGGCCTGTGCCGCTTGGTAGTCGCCCCGCGAGGCTTCGATGTTCCGCCGTACGCGGCCGAAAAGGTCTACCTCGTACGCGACGGACAGGCCCGCATCGACAACGGTATTCTCGCGATCGACGCCGGGCGAGGCCTGGATGGCGGATTGCCGCTGGCGGTTCACGCCTGCGGCGATCTCAGTGCTGGGCAGCCGATCGGCGGACGTTTGGCGAAGTTGGGCGCGCGCGCGGGCGAGCCGAGCGATCGCCACGCGCAGGTCGGTATTCGAGGCGAGCGCATCTTGTACCAGCCTGTCCAGCACCGGGTCGTGGTAGAGCTTCCACCAGTCGGCGGAAACGGGCGTGGCGTCGGGCGCGGTCGCATCGCTTTGGGTCAGGAAAGGCCCCGCCGCGGAAGCCGGGAATGGCGGTGTCTCATAGTCCGGGCCGACCGCGCACGCGCTCAAGAGCAGCGGCGCAACCAGCATCGATAGGGTGTGCAATCGAATCACTTGATGCTTCCTGATGGTACGTGCCGCGATTCCAGCGAGCGGGCGCCGGTCTGCCGGGACAGCCGATCTCCGAGATTGCGGCAAACGACGTAGAACGTCGGGGTATAGAGCAGGCCGAAGACGGTGACGCCGACCATGCCGAAGAAAACGGAGGTGCCCAAGGCCTGCCTCAACTCGGCGCCCGCGCCCGAGGCTAGGAGCATCGGCACAGCGCCAAGAATGAAGGCGAAACTCGTCATCAGGATCGGGCGCAGGCGGGTCTGCGCGGCGCGCACCGCCGCGGCGGCCGGCCTCAAGCCGTCTTCCTCTTCCGCCTGTTTCGCGAACTCGACCACCAGGATCGCGTTCTTCGCGGCAAGGGCGATCAGCACCACGAGCCCGATCTGCGTCAGGACGTTGTTGTCCATTCCGCGAAGATTCACGCCGACCATGGCCGCGAAGAGGCACATGGGGACGATGAGGATGATGGCCAGGGGCAAAGTGAGGCTTTCGTATTGCGCCGCCAGCACCAGGAACACGAACACCACCGCCAGCGCGAAGACGAGGCCAGCCGTGTTGCCCGCGATCTTCTGCTGGAACGCGATGCCCGTCCATTCGTAGCCGTATCCCGGGGGCAACATCTGGTCGGCGAGCTTTTCCATCGTGGCTAGCGACTGGCCCGTGGAAGAACCCGGGGCCGTGTCTCCGTCGACCTCGACCGCGGGGAACAGGTTGTAGCGCACGACCCTAAACGGCCCCGTTTCGCTCTTGAACGTGGCGACCGAGCCGATGGGCACCATGGCGCCGCTATCGGAGCGCGTCTTCAGATTGGCAATGTCGGATTCGCTGTTGCGCTGGCCTTGCTCTGCCTGGGCAACCACCCGGAACGTGCGCCCTAGTAGGTTGAAGTCGTTCACATAGGCCGAGCCGAGATAGACCTGCAGCGCTTCGAAGACGCGATCTGGCGGGACGCCCAGCACCTCGGCTTTGCGCCGGTCGATGTCGGCGAAGATGCGGGGGGTTGATGTGTTGAAGAATGAATAGACCTGCGATAAACCTTCGGTGCCGTTCGCCTTGGCCATGAGTTGATCGGAAATCGTCCCCAGCGGTTTGTAGCCGTGGCCGCCGCGATCCTGCACCATCATCCGGTAGCCGCCCGCCGAACCGATGCCGTCGATCAGCGGAGGAGGAATGATGAGAACCCGCGCTTGATCGATGTCCGAGACGGCCTTGCGTGCTTCATCGAGGATGTCGCTGGCGGGGCGGGACCGCTGTTCAAATGGCTTGAGCGGGATGAAGGCGGTGGCGGTGTTCGGGGAATTCGTGTTCGACGCGGCGTCGTAGCCGGGCAGCATGATCGTGCCTCGGACCCCATCGATCTTCAACAAGCGCTTGGACACCTCTTGCACGACGGCATCGGTACGCGCCAGCGAGGCTCCCGGTGGAAGTTGAGTGATCGATATTAGATAGCTCTGGTCTTGTGAGGGCACGAAGCCGGTGGGCGTTACCCAGAAAATGCCTATGGTCGCGAGCACAAGTCCGCAGTAGCTGATCAAGACACGCTTCGGGCGCACCACGAGCCATTGCGTCAATCGGCCGTAGCTCGCGCTGAACCGGTCGAATCGTTCGTTGAACCAGTCGCCGGCAAACTGCATACGCCGAATGATCTGATGCCGACTTTTCTCCTTCGTGTGCGCCCGCAGAAGTACCGTGGCCAAGGCCGGCGAGAGCGTTAGCGACAAGACGAGCGAAATGACGGTAGCGCCGGAAATGGTGAGCGCAAACTGCTTGTAGAACGCCCCAGAAAGGCCGGTCAGAAAGAACGTGGGAATGAAAACCGCGCAAAGCACGAGCACTATGGCCACCAGCGCCGCCGAAACCTCGTCCATCGAGATGCGAGCCGCTTCTAGCGGGCTCAGGCCCTGAGCGAGGTTTCTTTCCACGTTTTCAACCACGACGATGGCATCGTCCACCACTATGCCGATGGCGAGGACCAGCCCGAACAGCGACAAGCTGTTCAGACTGTAGCCAAACATCGCCAGCAAGGCGAAGGTGCCGACCAGCGAGATGGGAATCGCCACGACGGGGATGATGGCGGCGCGCCAGTTCTGCAGGAAGATGAAGATGACGAGCACAACGAGTGCCGCGGCTTCGAAAAGCGTATCCCGGACGGCTTCGGTAGACTGCGCGATGAAACGCGTTGAGTTCCACATAATCCGGTACTCAAGCCCTGGCGGAAATGCCTTGGCCGCTGCCTGCATCTCGCGTTCGAGAGTGATGCCGGTTTCAAGCGCGTTGGTCCCGGGCCGTTGAAATATGCCGATCATGATGGATGGCTTGCCTGACAAATAGGCATTGGTTCCGTAGTCGTCGGCACCCAGCTCCACGCGAGCGACGTCGCGAACGCGAGTCTGCCGGCCAGCGGGATCCGTGCGGATGACGATGTCGGCGAACTGCTCCGGCTCGCTCAACCGGCCCTGTGTCCGAACGTTTAGCTGGAAGGCGTCGGCACTCGGGGTGGGCGGTTGGCCTAGGGCTCCCGAGGCAACCTGCACATTTTGGGCACGGATGGCGGCGACGATCTCGCCGGCCGTCAGCTCACGCGCGGCGGCGCGCCGTGGGTCAATCCAGACGCGCATGGCCACTTCACGGCTGCCGAAAATTCGAGCCTCGCCGACTCCGTCGATACGGCTCAGCTTGTCGCGCAACTGCGTCAGGGCATAGTTTGAAAGATAGGTTTGATCCCGCGAGCCATCTGGAGAAACCAGGTTGATCGCCATCAGGGCACTGGGCGAAGTCTTGCGGGTGGTGACACCCAGTCGCTGAACCTCTTGCGGCAGGCGAGGCACGGCCGCCGCCACCCGGTTCTGAACGAGCATCTGGGCCGCGTCGAGATCGGTCCCGACCTTGAACGTAATCGATATGGACACCTTCCCGTCCGCCGTGGACTGGCTGGACTGGTAGAGCATGTTCTCTACGCCATTGATTTCCTGCTCGATAGGAGCGGCAACGGTTTCCGCGACGGTTTCCGCCGACGCGCCAGGGTAGGTCGCGGAAACGACCACGGTGGGAGGGATGATGTCCGGATACTGCGCAACGGGAAGTGCAAAGTAGGAGATCGCACCCACAATCGTGATGACGATCGCCAGCACCGCGGCGAATATCGGGCGCGTAATGAAGAAGCGCGACAGGCGCATGAGATTTTTCCTTTAGGACAGCCGCCAGCGCATCATTACGACGCGGACGCGGGCTTGCTGCCGGAAATGAGAGGGTTCGAGTTCCCTATCCCGCTTTGGGAGGCCGCCGGTTCCGGCTTCGTTTGTACTTTTGCGCCTGGAATGGCGTGTTGTTGCCCGGCGACGATCACTCGGTCGTCGGCGGCCAGGCCGCCACGTACGATCCTGAGCCCATCAATGAGCGGGCCGAGTTCGATGGCCCTGACGAGCACAGTGCCTTCGGCGGAAACGGTGAGAACCGTCTTGCGCGTCTGGTCCATCTGGACCGCGGAATCGGGGATCAGCAAGGCAGGCGTGCCGGATCCGCTTGCTAGCCTCATGTTTCCGAATAATCCCGGTGTCAGGAACAATCTCGGATTCTCGATCACGGCACGCATCCGTATGGTTCCCGAGCGGGGGTCGATCCCGTTATCCGTGAAGTCGAGCCTGCCGCGCCAGGCGTAATCAGGCTCATCCTGAAGACGTATCTCGACCTGGGTTTGGGCCGCGCTTGGTTCCTGTGCGCGCATAGCTTTGAGGTACAAGGCTTCCGACGCGTCGAATGTGAAATAGATCGGATCCAGCGCGTTGATGGTGGTCAGGCGGGTGCCGCTACCGGCCTCTCCGCTCATGACCAGGTTGCCCGGGTCGACGCGTCGGTCAGAGACTCTGCCCGTAATGGGCGAGCGTACCTGGGTGAATTCCAGCTCAAGTGACTTCAGCGCGACGCGGGCTTGAGCGCCGGCGACGTTTGCCGTTCCCGTCCGCACACGCGCCTGCAACTGATCGATGTCGCTCTTTGAAATCGCGCTGTCGCCCGCCAGTCGATGCGCTCGCGCGAGGTCGGCGCGTGCCAGCGTGAGCTCGCTGGTCGCGCTCGCGAGGCCGGCTTGCGCCTCGGCGTAGGCGGCCTGGTAGGGGCGCGGGTCGAGGGAGAAAAGCAATTGGCCCTGCTGGACGATTTCGCCGTCCTTGAAATGCACCCCTACGATTTGGCCCGACACCCTGGGAAGGACTTCCACGCGGCGGCTCGCTTCGAAACGGCCGACATAGTCGTCCCATTCGATAACGGTGCGCTGCACCGGCAATGCGACGGATACCGTGGGAGGCTCCAAGGTACCGGCCGACAACGACTTCTTGCCGGGCAGTAGAAACAAGGCGCATGCCGTTGCGGTGGTGAGCCCCGCGGCCAGCAGAGCCACGCGCAGGAAGGTCGGTTTTGCTCCCGTGCGGGAGGGAAGGCGTGGACGGGTCATGCGGCTGCACTCCACGCAGGGTTGGACTCTCTATGCATCATGTTGGATATCGCTATGTAAGAGGACTCGAATGCGCCATGCGTACGTCGGCCACGCTTCTACGGACTATCCGTTGGCATAGACGCTTTCGTTGGCCCGAGACAATCCGCCCGGCGCGTGAGGGAGTCGCGTCGAGCGATGTGAATCCGGGTTATCCCAGGCTTTCAACGTGTGCAGATTCTCCGGCCGGCGAGCCAATGGCAAAAGGACTAAGTTCCCTCTTTTAGGGTCATGGCGTGCGGACTGGATATTCTGAAATTTTCGATGCTGGGACGATGCGATGCGTCAGTTAATGCGCGCCATAACGGTGAAACTCTCTTCGTTCAGGGGTGGGAATACGTGATTCGCCCTTGCGTCTGGCAGGCTGTGTCTCGTCGTGCCGGGGTGACGGTTTTTGAGGTATATATGTCTTACCCGCCACCATGCTGGGTGTGTACTATCAGATCTCGTCCACGCACGGGCCGGTAGCCAGGATGCGGTGGAGCCTGCTTCCGACCGTTGTGCAAGAGTGTTATGAACCCAACATCATCGAGCGCGAGTCCCGCTTCGCGGGACGTCGCCTTCCTTGTATTCCGCGACTTCCAGATCCAGGACGTGACCGGGCCGCTGGCGGCGTTCGAGGTGGCCAGCAGGCTCCTGGGCGACGACGCTTACGGATGCCAGGTCATATCGCTGGCAGGAGGACCCGTTCAAAGTTCGGCGGGCCTGGAAGTCACCACGGCGAAGGCCGGATTTTCGGCCTACGACACAGTGATCGTGGCGGGAGCCGGCCTTGGCGCCTACCCCGATGACGCATTGCCGGAAACCCGCGACTACTTGAACCACGTCGTCGCCAAGGGCGCTCGCCGCATCGCAAGCGTATGCACAGGGGCCTTCATTCTGGCTGCGAGCGGCCTCTTGGACGGTCGGTGCGCGACGACACACTGGAAATACGCCGCCCGTCTGCAACGGGAGTACCCGCGGGTGAAAGTGGATGGCGATCGGATCTTCACACGAGAAGGTGGCATCTGGACGTCAGCCGGCGTCACGACTGGCATCGACATGGCGTTGGCAATGATCGAAGAAGATCATGGCGCCGACTTGTCTCACGCGGTCGCCCAGATGCTGGTCGTCTACCATCGCCGGCCCGGAGGGCAATCCCAATTTTCGGCCATCGCCGATATGGAGCCCGAGTCGGACAGAATTCGTAATGTGCTGACTTATATACGTGAACACTTGCACGAATCATTGTCGACCGAGCTCCTGGCTTCCGTGGCCTGCCTGAGCCCCCGGCAGTTCGGCCGCGCCTTTCTTGCCGAAACGGGGGAGACTCCGGCCAAGGCTGTCGAGCGCCTGAGAGTCGAGGTGGCCAGGCAGCGCGTCGAGCGTGGCGCGGAGCCTATCGAAATCATCGCCCACAAAATCGGTTTCACCGATCCCGAAAGAATGCGCCGGGCATTCATTCGCGTGCTTGGTCACCCGCCGCAGAGCATCCGGCGCATGGCATCCCGGGAAGCGTCTCCGCTTGCCTGACTATGGTGCCCACCCGGGAGTGGAGCCAATCCTTTAATCCGGCGGCCGTCCGGGCTGGCATGCCCAGTAAGCGCCCAGCGAGTGTTGTTGCGGAAGGCCGCGGTCATCCAGGCGATTAAACGTGCTGGCCTCCATTCACGTCGATTTCCGCGCCATTCACATACGAGGCTCCGTTCGAACAAAGGAAGAACATCACTCCTGCGATTTCTGTTGGGTCGCCAAGCCGGCCCATCGGCACGTTCGCCTGAACCATGGCCTCGGTGCCTGGAGACAAGAGGGAGGTGTCGATCTCGCCGGGCGCGATCGCATTGGCCCGGATTCCCATCGGACCGAACTCGAAAGCCTGTTCGCGCGTGAGCGCGGTGAGGGCCGCCTTAGAGCAGGCATAAGCCGCTCCTGCGAAGGGATGAACGCGAGAACCCGCTATCGACGTCACGTTGACGATCGCGCCTTGCGCTATGCGGAGTTCCGGCAGGAGTAGACGGACGATCATCGCTGCGGAGAAAAGATTGACGTTGAAAAGCGAAAGCCACTCTTCATATGCCGTCATGCTGACGCCCTTGCGCTCGCCGTTCGCCAGTTTCGGTGAAATCGCGGCATTGTTGATAATCGCGGCCAGTTTCGCGCCACCCAGGCGCCGGCGGACTTCAGCCGCGATCAGCTCGTACGAGCTCGGGTTCGCCAGATCGGCGGTAATGTGGTCGTCTACGCCGCCCACCCACGCGCATTCACTCGAAAAGCTCGCCCGCGATACCGTCAAGACACGCCACCCTCTGTGGTGAAACAATTTCACTGTCGCGTGCCCAATACCACGGCTCGCGCCGGTTAGCAGCAATGTGGGCCGCGCTATTTGCTGAGAAGGGCCGGGTGCCATTTGCATTATCCTGGAACGAGCGATGAAGATTGAACTCGTCAGGCGTTGATTTCGCCGTCAACGACCAGGCCGGTGCCTGTGATGTGGCGTCCGTCTGGGTAGGTGATCACGGCGTCCGCGCCGCGTGCAGATAGCTCCTGCGCAATCGCCGCGCCGATCCCCCGAGCCCCGCCGGTGACGATCGCCCGCTTTCCTGAAAGATCATTCATACATCGCTCTCTTTTTGACGAAGACGCCAGCCGTCGCATAGGCAATGTCGAAGTTTCACCCTACTGGTGTTCTGCGTAAAAGACGTTGATCCCTCAAATTTCGCCAGCGCGGCCAGTGTCCTTTTGTAGGTACGCAACCTATCCGTTGGCGCGGGGGCATAGCGGCCAGGGTGCGGCCAAGCCGAAGGAGTAAAGCCTCACCTCTCAGCAGTGAGGCACCGGACCGACCCGAAAATGACGCAACCCGTTAAGTCTCCCTGCGGTCCAGTTCGTTCAAATAACCCTGATGGACCGCACGCGCCCAGCGTCCGCTTCTGGCCCCGCGAGCGGCCATACGTTTTACTATGGCGAAATCCCATGCCAAGCCGCTGGACACACCCTGCGCAGAAAAGCAGGCCATTGCATTCAATGAGATACCTCGAAAATTGCCTGGCAGCGACGAAGATCTGCCGCGGGCTATATATCCAGCTCACTCCGAACAAAAGGATTCATCAAGATTGGCTTCAGCGAATTCGACCCCTTTAGCCACCATGATGCAAGCCACCGTGACCGAACCTACCGCCATTGACGTTTCAGCCGCAGCCGCCTCGCTTAAGGGCGTTTTTTTCATGATCGACGCCAGCTTCCTGGGCAACGGCGGGGTCGCCGGCATAGCAATCGCCAACGAAGAGACGTTGATCCTTCCGGGGATGAATGTCGTCTCGCGGCCTGACGGAACGCCAAATCAGTATCCGGAGCGTCCCCACCTGGTCCATGTACCGGAGAAGGGCGCAATGCCACGGGATCTGGAGGAGCTTGCCGGCATATGGATTGTGTCGGAACCTTTGAAGCAGGTGTTTGAGCAGATGGACGCCGAGGCGTTTGCATTTGTGGCATGCGACTTCAGCCTTGCTGACGGGAGCCCCGGTCCCCAGTACTACCTGGGCAATGTGCTGCGCAGACTCGATGCCCTGGATGAAGCCTCCTCCCGCGTGCGGACCAAGCTCGACCACAATTATCAGACCGGCGAGGACGAGAAGCTTTATAGCCTCGTCGGCGGCGCCAGCCTGGTGTTCAGACAGGATGTTGTGGGAGAGGCCCATATTTTCCGCCAGGATCGCATGGGAGCGCCTCCCATCTGCGATCGCGCGATGTTTGACGCATTGCGTGCGGCCAACTTCTCCGGCGTACGGCTGCGCGACGTAGCCGATCTCTAAGTCGGACGCACCGCCGCCTGCCCGGCCGCGCGTGAGGCGGCTGTCTGCATCGTAGTCGCGCTGCCGCTCCGCGTCCCGATGTCGAGCAAAGCAGATATGCGGTCCTGCGCATAGCGCCATATCTGCGCCGCGCCTACCATGCTGCAAACACAAGAACCCCCAGGGTGGAGACAGCATGCGAATGGCAAGTGCGCTGACAGCGGTCAGCCTGTGGCTCGGTGCGGGCCTGATATCGGCGGCGGTGGCGGCCGGGGCGTATCCCGACCGGCCGGTCAAACTGATCGTGCCGTTCCCGGCCGGCGGGGCCACCGACCTGATGGCGCGCTCGCTGGCGCAGGGGCTGGGCGAAAAGCTCGGCCAGACCGTCGTGGTGGAAAACCGCGGGGGGGCCGGCGGCGCCATCGGCGCCGAGGCCGTGGCCAGCGCCACGCCCGACGGCTACACGCTGCTGTATTCGACCATGGGCGTGCTGACCATCAACCCGTCGTTGTATCCCAAGCTGCGCTATGACCCGCAGCGCAGCTTCGCACCGGTGTCGCTGACCAACCTGACCTCCAACCTGCTGGTGGTCAACCCCGCGCTGAAGGTCGACTCGGTGGCTGCGCTGGCCGAGATGGCGCGCCAGCGGCCGGGCGAACTGACCTTCAGTTCCTCGGGCAACGGCACCACCAGCCACCTGGCGGGCGAGATGTTCAAGACAGCGGCGCATGCCGACATCCGTCACATTCCCTACAAGGGGACGTCGGGCGCCATCAATGACTTCCTGGCCGGCCGCATCTCGATGATGATCGACACCTCGTCCAACTTCATCGAGCAGGTCAAGCAGGGCAAGGTGCGGGCGCTGGCCGTGACCAGCCGCCAGCGACTGGCGGCGCTGCCCGACGTGCCATCGATGTCGGAGACGCCGGGGTTCGAGGACTACGAGGTCAGCCTGTGGTCGGGCGTGCTGGCGCCGGCGGGCACGCCGCGTCCGGTCATTGACCGCCTGAATGCCGACATCCAGGCGGTGATGACGTCGCCGCAGATGGTCGAGCGCATGGCCGGCTATGGCATCCAGACCACTCACAGCACGCCGGAGGCCTTCGCCGAACGCATCCGCGTCGATACGGCAAAATGGGCGCGCATCATCGAACAGTCCGGCGCACGCGCCGATTGAAGCCCCGGCCCCCAAGGGAACTCCCATGCGTATGATGCTTCGATCCCTGCTGGCGACGGTTGCGCTGTCCGTCGCTGCCGCCTCCGCCATGGCGGCCTATCCCGACCGGCCCGTCATTCTGGTCAATCCCTATGCCGCGGGCGGCCCCGCCGACGTGGTGGCGCGCAGCCTGGCGCGGGCGCTGGAAAAGCGCCTGGGCCAGCCGGTGGTGGTGGAGAACAAGCCCGGCGGCGGCGCGTCTATCGGCACCGGCTTCGTGGCGCGCGCCAAGCCGGACGGCTACACGCTGCTGCTGGGCACCTCTGCCGGCCACGTGGTCACGCCGCTGATGCAGAAGACCGCGTACGACGGCGTCAAGGGCTTCGCCTTCTGCTCGGTGGTGGCGGTGCAGCCCATCATGCTGGTGGTCAATCCGTCGCGCGGCATCCGCTCGGTGCCGGCGCTGATCGCCCGCGCCAAGGCCGAACCCGGCAAGTGGAGCTACGGCTCGGCCGGCGTGGGCGGCGCCACGCACCTGGGCGCCGAACTGTTTCAGCAGGTCGCGGGTGTGCAGTTGAATCACATTCCCTATGCCGGTGCGTCGCCTGCCATCAACGACGTGGTGGGCGGCCAGACCGACCTGGCCATGCTGAACCTGTCGGCCAGCCTGCCGTTCATTCGCCAGGGGCGCCTGGTGGCGCTGGCCTATGCGTCGGACAAGCGCTCCCCCTTGCTGCCGGACGTGCCGACGCTGGCCGAAGCGGGCGTGGCGGGCGCGGACGCGGCCACCTGGTACAGCCTGGCGGCGCCCGCCGGCACGCCCGCGGACATCGTGCGCACGCTGAGCGAGACCGTCCGGTCCGTGAACGACGATCCCGACTACCGCCGCGTCATGCAGGAGCAGGCGATAGAGTTGATGGCGTTGTCGCCGCAGGAGGCGGACGCCTACGTCGCCAAGGACCAGGCCGACATGCGCCGACTGCTGGGCGCGCTGGGGCTGCTGGCCAAATGAGGACGCAAGGGACGCATCATCCATGAATTTCGATTTCAGCCAACTGAGCACCACCAATGCCTTCAAGCTGCTGTCCAGCGTGGTGGTGCCGCGGCCCATCGCCTGGGTGGTGAGCCAGTCGGCCCTGGGGCAACGCAACGCCGCGCCGTTCTCGTTCTTCAACGTGGTCAGCAGCGATCCGCCGATCGTGGCGCTGGGCATTGGCCCGCGCGGCGGACACCTCAAAGACACGTCGCGCAATATTCTTGAGACCGGCGAGTTCGTCATCAACCTGGTGTCGGCCGAGCTGGCCGCGCAGATGAACCACACCAGCCTGGACTACGTGGCTGAGGTGGATGAGCTGACGCGCGCCGGGCTGGCGACCGAACCGTCGCTGGTGGTCGCGCCGCCGCGCATCGCCCTCAGCCCGGCAGCGCTGGAATGCCGCGTGTGGCAGGTGCTTGATGCCGCGCCGCAGCGGGTCATCGTGCTGGCGCGGGTGGTGGCGCTGTACCTGCGCGACGACGCGCTGCTGGATGCACAGCGCTTCCACGTGGACACCCCCGCGCTGCGCCTGCTGGGCCGCATGCACGGCGCCGGCTGGTATGCGCACACCAGCGACCTGTTCCAGATGCGCGCGCCGGACGCCGCCAACGATCCGGCGGTGCGGCCGGCCCAGGGCCATTGAAGCGCGTCACGATTGCGAATCCACAGGGAGCCTTTTGATGAAACTGCATTGGTCGCCGCGCTCGCCCTTCGTGCGCAAGGTGATGATCGTTCTGTACGAAGCCGGCATCGCCGACCGCGTGACGCTGGTGCGCACGCCGGTGGCGATGGACAAGCCCAACCTGGACCTGGTGGCGGACAACCCGTTGATCAAGCTGCCAACGCTGGTGCTGGACGACGGCACCCCGGTGTACGACTCGCGTGTCATCTGCGCCTATCTGGACGGCCTGGCCGGCGCCGGCCTGTTGCCGGCGGACCCGGCCGCGCGCCTGCTGGCCGAACGCCGCCAGGCGCTGGGCGACGGTTTCCTGGACGCGCTGCTGCTGTACCGGCAGGAGCGCAACAAACCGGTCGACAAGCAGACCCAGGCCTGGCTCGATGCCTTCGCGCTGAAGACCCGCGCCGTGCTGGCCGTGCTGGAAGCCGAGGCCCCGGCGCTGCGGGCCAGCCGCTTCAACCTGGGCCTGATCGCCATCGGTTGCGCGTTGTCGTATCTGGACTATCGTTTCCCGGACCTGGCCTGGCGCGATGGCCATCCGGCGCTGGCCACCTGGCACCAGGACTTCAGTGCACGGCCCTCGGTGCAGCGCAGCCAGCCCGACGAAAC
Source organism: Achromobacter sp. FW305-C-28 (assembly GCF_058783235.1). Classification (NCBI taxonomy): domain Bacteria; kingdom Pseudomonadati; phylum Pseudomonadota; class Betaproteobacteria; order Burkholderiales; family Alcaligenaceae; genus Achromobacter; species Achromobacter sp. FW305-C-28. Next base: position 62,178 of record NZ_JBYSYL010000002.1, read on the forward strand.
CCCTTGAGCGAAGGACGATGATGAGCCGCATTCCCCTGCCCACGCCCGACAGCATGAGCGACGACCAGAAGCGCGTGTACGAGCGCATCGTCTCCGGCCCGCGCGGCCGGCTGGTCGGCCCCTTGCGTGCGGCGCTGCACAATCCCGAGCTGGCCGAGCGCTGGCAGGCGCTGGGCGCGTTGCTACGCTTTGGCACCAGCCTGCCGCCGCGCGTCAGCGAACTGGCCATCGTGGTCACCGCGCGGCGCTGGAACAGCCAGATCGAATGGCACATCCACGCCCAGGCCGCCCGCGCCGCCGGCATTTCGGATGCGGTGCTGGACGCCATCCAGGCCCGCCGCGAACCTGCCTTCGACAACCGCGACGACGAGATCGTCTACGCCTACGCCTGCCAGTTGCAGGAGACCGGCCAGGTCGAACCCGCGCTCTACGCCGAGGCGGTGCGGCGCTGGGCCGCGGTGGGCGTGGTCGAGCTGACCGCCGTCATCGGCTACTACACCATGGTGTCGATGACGCTGAACGCGCATGAGATCCCGATGCCGGACGACGCGCCCGCGCCGCTGGACGTGCCGCAACAGGATGGCTGGCCGGCGCTGAGCCGGCTGGCGCCGCTGGCCGGGCAAGGCAAGGCATGACCGCCGCCAGCGCTTACGTGCCCGACAGCGTCGAGACGCCGCGTATGCCGGCGGTCCCCGCCCAGCCGCTGCCGCCACAGGCCTGCGACACGCACTGCCACGTGTTCGGCCCCTACGACCGCTTTCCGCTCTGGCATCCGTCGTCCTATGCCGCGCCCGACGCGCCGGCGCAGCGCTACCTGCGCATGCTGGACACCCTGGGCGCCGCACGCGGCGTGCTGGTGCAGCCCGCACCCTACGGCACGCATCCCGACGCCTTGCTGGACGCGCTGGCGCAGGGCGGCGACCGCCTGCGCGGTATCGCGGTGGCCGACCCGTCGGTCAGCGACGCGCAACTGCAGGCCCTGTATGACGGCGGCGTGCGCGGACTGCGCTTTGTCGAGGCGCGCGACCCGGCCGGGAATCTGTTTCCGGGCAGCGTCGGCTTCGATCAGGTCGCCGCGCTGGCCCCACGCATGAAGCAATACGGCCTGCACGCGCAGCTGTGGGCCCCGTGCGATACCTATCTGCAGCACCTGCCGGCGCTGGCGACGCTGAACCTGCCGTTGGTGATCGACCACCTGGGCAGCCTGGTGCCTGCGCGTGGCGAGCAGGATCCGGCGTTCCAGCTGCTGCGCGGCCTGCTGGCCGATGGCCGCCTGTGGATGAAGCTGACGCTGTGCCGCGTGGGCAGCGCGCCGGACTACGAGAACGCGCGTTTCATCCACGACGCCTTCGTCGCCGCCAACCCTGATCAGGTGCTGTGGGGCTCGGACTGGCCGTTCGTGCGCATGGGCGAGTCTGCCCCCTCGGCCGACGCCCTGGTGGCGGTGGCGCAGCGTTGGCTGGGCGATGACGCCCTGCGTCGCAAGGTGTGGGTCGATAACCCGGCGCGGCTGTACGGCTTCGCCTGAAGCGCCGGCCCGTCAGGGGCTGGCGTGCCACACGCCTTCGCCGCCGATCTCGCGCACCAGGCTCTGGATTTGCGCCGCCACCTCGGTGACGGTGCGGCCCGGCCCCTTGGCGCGGGCAAACGCCATCGAGATGATTCGGCCCATGGCCGGATCGCGCAGCGCGGCAATGCCCAGGCGGCCTTCCTGCACCTCTTGCCAGACCGCGTGCAGCGGTAGCACCGTGTACATGTGCTCGTGCTCGACGATGGACTTCATCAGCGGCAGCGAATCGGCCTCGATGAGCGGCGCGATGGTGATCTTGCGCGCCCGCGCCAGCCCGTCCAGCGCATTGCGCAGGCCGTTGGGCGCGCCGGGCAGGATGAAGGGCAGGCCATCCAGCTGTTCGAACGCGACTTCGCCGCCGCTCGTCAGGGGATCGCCGGCCGCGCCCACCAGGTACGAATCGACCGAGGCCAGCGCTTGCTCGCCCGGTGGGCATTTGTCGCCATAGCGGTAAAGGATGGCGATGTCCACGCGGCTGTCGGTCAGCCATTCTTCGATCTGGCCGCTGGAGCCTTCGAGAATCTTCAGGTGTACCTTGGGGAACTGTTTGCGCAGCCGCGAGAACAGCCGCCGGATCAGCGGATGCGCGGTGGACGGCAGCAGCCCCAGCGTGACTTCGCCGGCCGGCTCGCGTGCCTCGCCGTTCAGTTCCAGTTCCAGGCGCTCGGCATCGCCAAGCAGCGTGCGTACCAGCGGAAACAGGCGCTCGCCCACCTCGGACAGGTGCACGCCGCGGCCGGTGCGATTGAACAGCCGCGCATTGCACTCGCGTTCCAGCGCGTTGATGCGGCGGCTCAGCACCGACTGGTCCTGGTCCAGGTACAGGGCGGCGCGCGAGATGCTGCCCAGTTCCGCGATGGCCAGGAAGGCCCGCCACTTGTGCAGGTCGGCGGTGACGTCCAGGCTCAGGCCCGTGGCTTTGGCAGGCGGCATGATCAATAAGGCGGCAACGAAATAGACGGCATAAGGGTACGGCAAAAGCGGGCCGGCATGGGACTATTCCAGCCCCAGCTTGCCGCGCCGGATCACCTCGCCCCATTTCTTCGATTCGGCCTGCATCAGCGCCTGGTAGGCCTCGGGCGTGGTGGCCGTGGGAATGGCCCCCTGGTCGATCATTTTCTGCCGCAGGGCCGGCTCGGCCAGCGTCTGGGCGATGGCCTGCGACATCTTCTGCACGATCTCGGGCGGGGTGCCGGTCGGGGCGATGATGCCGTAGTTCGATTCCACGATCACATCGGGAAAACCCGCCTCCTTGGTGGTCGGCACATCGGGCAGACCCTCGAAGCGCGTCGGGCTGGCGACCGCCAGCGTGCGCAGCTTGCCGGCCTTGATGAAGCCCAGCACCGCCGAGGCGTCTCCGGGGAACATCTGCACCTCGTTGGACAGCAGCGCCGTGACGGCGGGCGACGCGCCCTTGTACGGCACGTGCATGATGTCGATGCCGGTCTGCTGCTTGAGCAGTTCGCCGCCCAGGTGCGGGGTGGTGACGTTGCCGGCCGAGCCATAGTTGTACTTGCCGGGCTGGCGCCGGGCGCTGGCGACGAAGTCGGCCAGCGTGGCGTCGGGCAGGGACGGGTTGACCACGATCACCAAGGGAATGCGCGCCACCAGTGACACGTACTGGATCCTGGACACGTCGTACGGCACCTTCATCACGTGCGGCAGGCCGGTGATGGCGCCCGGCACGCCGAAGCCGAAGGTGTTGCCGTCGGGCGTGGCGCGCACCGTGGCATCCACGCCGATGGTGCCGCTGGCGCCGGCCTTGTTCTCGATCACGATGGTCTGGCCCAGCCGCTGGCCCAGCGCCGGCGCCAGCAGCCGCGCCAGGTTGTCGACCGAGCCGCCGGGCGGGTAGGGCACGATCAGCCGGATCGGCTGGCTCGGCCAGGGCGCGGCGGCCTGGCCCGGGGCGGCAAAGGTGGCGCCCAGCAGCAGGGTGGCCACCGTCATTGCGGTTGCTTGCTTCATCTGTCTCTCTCCTGTGGCGCCGGCTCGGGGCCGGCGCATCGTTGTCATGCGCCTTCCAGGCCGAGCTGCCTGGCGTAGATATTGCGCTGGATCTCGTTGGTGCCGCTGAAAATGGTGGCCGCCAGCGCGTTGACGTATGGCGCCAGCGCGTGCACCTGCCCGTTGCCATAGCCCAGCCGCATCGCCGCGCCGCCGTATTCCTCGGCGATCTGGATCAGCAGGGCGCCCAGCCGTTCGTGCGTCTCCGTGGCCCACACCTTCAGCAGCGACAGCTCGGGCGGCAGCGGCCGCCCGGCCTTGGCGAGCTCTGCGAAGACGCTGTACATGGCGGTCAGGTCGGCCGCGTCCAGCCGTAACTCGGCCAGCCGGTCGGCGAATGCCGGGTCGGCCAGCAGGCCGCGCTGGCGCGCGATGCTGTAGATCTGCTGCAAGGCATGGTTGGCGTGCTTGGGGCTGCCGCTGAACAGGCGCTCGAAGCCCAGCAGCGCCTTGGCGATGCCCCAGCCGGCGTTCAGCTCGCCGACGACGTTGGCGCGCGGCACGCGCACCTGGTCGAAGAACACCTCGCAGAATTCCTCGTGCCCCGACAGCGTGCGGATGGGGCGGCGGCTCACGCCCGGACTGGCCAGGTCGACCAGCAGGAAGCTGATGCCGGCCTGCTTCTTGACCGTCTTGTCGGTGCGCACCAGCATGAACATGTGGGTCGCGTCCTGGGCCAGCGTCGACCAGGTCTTCTGGCCGCTCACCACCAGCTCGTCGCCGTCGACCAGCGCCTCGCAGCGCAGCGAGGCCAGGTCCGAACCGGCGTTCGGCTCCGAATAGCCCTGCGCCCATACCGCTACGCCCGACAGGATGCCCGGCAGGAAGCGGGCGCGTTGTTCTGCGGTGCCGTGGCGGATCAGGATCGGCCCCAGCATCACCAGCCCCTGGTCCGGCGCGCGCGCCACGCCGTGGCGTTCGGCCTCTTCGATGAAGGCGATCTGGCGCGCTGGCGACAGCGCCATGCCGCCATGCTCGCGCGGCCACGACGGCGCGATCCAGCCCTGGCGCGACAGCGTGAAATACCAGTCCCTGATCTCGTCCCAGTGCAGCCGCCACGGCACGTGGCGCAGGTGCTCGGGATAATGGGCGCGGAAAAAGCCGCGTACCAGCCGGCGGAAATCAGCTTCAGGCATGCCGTTCCAGTCGGCCTCGCGCGGGAAGTCGATGGCGGGCACGGCGGCGTCGTCCTCGGCGTCCTGCGCAGGCAGCGCCGCCAGCGCGCCATAGCGCTGGCGATGGGCCGCAGCATTGCCCAGCCACGCCGCCAGGTGCAGCGCGCTGCGGAAGTACAGGCTGACGTCGCATTCGTCGGTGTAGCCGATGGCGCCGTGCAGCTGGATCGCCAGCCGCGCGGCCTCAAGGCCGGCGCGCGCCGCACGGGCCTTGGCGCGGCTGGCCACGCTCTTGCGCAAGGTGGCGTCGTCCGGCTGCGCGGCCAGCGCATCCAGCGCGTCCAGCAGGCTGTTGGCCGCCAGCTCGACCTGCATGGCGGCGTCCACCAGCCGGTGCTGCAAGGCCTGGAACGACGCCAGCGGCCGGCCGAACTGCTGGCGCGTGTTCAGGTAGGCCACCGAATCGGCCAGCACTTGCCGCGCCAGGCCCACCAGTTCCGCCGCTTGCATCAGGCGGCCCAGGTCCAGCGCTTCGTCCACCGCGTCCAGCACTGCGTCGATTGCCAGCAGCGCGTGCGCCGGCACCACGGCCGACTCGATCGCCAGGTGGCAGGCGACGGTGCCGTCGGCGCGCTCGTGGACGTGCGCGGACACGCCTGGCGTGCCGGCCGCGACGTAGAAGAGGGCGCTGCCGCGCTCGCCATCGGCCGTGACCAGCCAGCCATCGACGCCGGCCCCCGGTACCACGTGGCGCTTCTCGCCATTGAGCACGTACGCACCCTCGCGTTCGATGACGCTGACGCCGAAGGCCGTGGCGGCCTCGCCGGCCTCCAGCTGGCCCTCGGTCTCTTGCCAGGCCAGCCCGATCAGCGTTGCGCCGCCGCACACCGCTTGCAATAGCGCGTCGCGTCGCGCCGCATCGACCGGCGCGATCCGTGCCAGCAGCGCCGCCGGCAGCACGCCCGCGGCCACCAGCGGTTCGGGCAGTTGCGCGCGGCCCGCTTCCTCCAGTACCGCCGCCATGGCCCGCCAGTCCAGCCCAAGGCCGCCTCGCGCTTCGGGCACGCTCATGCCGAGCCAGCCGACCTCGGCGATCTCGCGCCAGTAGTCGCGGTCCGGCGGGGCCGCGCTGCGCTTGCGCTGGCGCTGGTCGCGCCGCTGCAGGAAGTCGCGCGCGCTGTCGCGGATCTCTTCGATCAGGTCAGGGTCGATGCCGCTCATACGATGCCCTCCGCCCGCAAGCGGGCAATCTCGTCATCGGCCAGTCCCAGTTCGGTGCGCAGGATCTCGGCCGTGTGCTCGCCCAGCAGGGGCGGCGGCAGGCCGCCCGAGATCGGCGTGCCGGAAAAATGGATTGGATTGCGGATGACCGGCAGGGTGCCCAGTTGCGGGTGCTCGACGCTGCCCAGCACCTCGCGGTGGCGCACCTGCGGGTCTTCGAACACCTGGTCCATGGTGTAGATGGGCCCGCAGGGCACGTTGGCCGCCGCCAGCGCCTGGTTCCAGTCCTGCACGGTGCGGGCGCGCATGGCCGGCTCGATCAGTCGCGACAGTTGCGGCTGCGCGGCGGCGCGCTTGGGGTTGGTATCGAAGCGCGCATCGCATGCCAGGTCGGGCAGCCCGATCACCTGGCAGAAGCCGCGGAACTGCGAGTCGTTGCCCACCGCCACCATCAGGTGCCCGTCCTGGCATTCGAACGCACGGAACGGCGCGGTGATCTGCGAGGCCGAGCCCATGCGCGCCGGCAACTGGCCGCTGGCCAGGTAGTTCATGCCGATGTGCGACAAGGCCGCGATCTGCGCGTCCAGCAGCGCCAGGTCGATGTGCTGGCCCGTGCCGGAAACCTGGTCACGGTGCCGCAGCGCCGCCAGGATGGCGCATACCGCATAGAACCCCGCCGTCAGGTCCGACACCGAATAGCCTGCCTTGACCGGCCCCGCGCCGGGCTCGCCGTCGGGCACGCCGGTCACGCTCATCAGCCCGCTCATGGACTGGAAGATGGGGTCGTAACCCGGCAGGTGGCTGTAGGGCCCGCTCTGGCCGAAGCCGGTGATCGAGCAATACACCAGGCGCGGATTGACGGCCGCCAGCGCCGCGTAGTCCAGCCCGTAGCGGCGCAGGTCTCCGGCCTTGAAGTTCTCGATGACGATGTCCGCCTGTCGTGCCAGCTGCCGCACCAGCGCCTGCCCCTCGGGTCGGGAAATGTCGATGGTCAGCGACTTCTTGCCGCGGTTCATGGCCACGAACGACGAGGTCTGCGGGCTGGGTGCGCCGTCGCGGCCGGGCATCGGGTAGCCCTGGTGGCGCACGTCGTCGCCGCGCCCGGGGCGCTCGACCTTGATCACCTCGGCGCCGAAGTCGGCCAGCATCTGCGCCGCCCACGGCCCAGAGAACACCCGGCTCAGGTCCAGCACCTTCACGCCGTCCAATGCGCTCGTCATGTCGTCTCCTTGTGTCTTTTTTCTCTGCGAAGTGCAGGCAGCGCCAGGTCTTGCTCCTGCGGCGCCACCGCAATAGCTGTCATGCGTCCCGTCCCCGGGGCGGCGCTGCTAGCGCCCCTGGAATACCGGCGCGCGTTTTTCGAGGAAGGCGCGGCGCGCCTCCATCGCGTCTTCGGTCTTGGCGATGGCCGCGGTCATGTCCTGTTCGTAGCGGTAGCCGTCGCGCAGGCTCATGTCCTCGATGGCGTTGAGCGTCTGCTTGGCCAGCATGGTCGCCAGCGGGCTTTTGGACGCCAGCTCGCGCGCCAGTTCCAGCGCGCGTGGCATCAGGGCCTCGGCCGGCAGCGCTTCCTCGACCACGCCCAGCCGGTACAGCTCGTTGCCGTCCACCCGCAGCCCGGTCAGCATCATGCGCCGCAGGCGCGAATGGCCGAACAGCCGCATGCCGTGACGTCCGCCGCCCAGCAGCCCGACGTTGATCTCCGGCAGGCCCACCACCGCGTCGGACGCCGCCAGCAGGATGTCGCACGAGGCCACGATGGCCAAACCCGCACCCAGCGCGGCGCCGTTGATGGCGCCCACCACCGGCTTGGCGCATTCGCGGATGGCGTGGAAGCACTCGCGCGTTCGGCGCGAATGCTGCGGCAGGTCGCCCGGCCCCTTGATGGTGGCGGCGCGGTTCTTCAGGTCGGCGCCGGCGCAGAAGGTCTTGCCTTGGCCTGACAGCACTACCGCGCGCACCTCGGGCGTCTCGGAAATGCGGTCCAGCACCCACGCAAGCTCGTTCATCATCTCGGTGCTGAGCGCGTTGACGGGGGGATTGGCCAGCAGGATGGCGGCGACGCCGCCGTCCAGGCTGACGTCCAGCGCGGTGTAGGGCCCGGCCAGGTTTTCCGGCATGGTCATGGTGTGTCTCCTTGTTGTCGGGTCTGTCGAGGCCGGTCAGATGATCTTGCGGTCGCGGTAGTCCTGGATCTGCGCCGCGCTCAGCCCCAGTTCGGCCAGCACTTCGTCGGTGTGCTGGCCCAGCAGCGCCGGCGCGCGGTCCACCCGCAGTGCCGACTGCCCGAAGCGCAGCGGGTTCATCACCTGCGGCACCTCGCCGGCGACGGGGTGGGGCAGTCGCCGCAGCATGCCGCGGTGCTGCACCTGCGGGTCGTCGAACACCTCGGGCACCGTGTTGATCGAGCCGGCCGGCACCCCGGCCCGCTTCAGCAGGTCCAGCCAATGGGCGCGCGGCTCGCGGATGAAAATGGCGTCCAGCAGCGGATCGAGCGTGTCCAGGTTCTGCACGCGCTGGCTGTTGCTGACGTAGCGCGGATCGCGCGCCAGATTGGGCTGACCCAACGCATCGCACAGGGTGACGAACTGCGCGTCGTTGCCCACCACGATGACGATGTCGCCATCGGCGCAGGCAAAGGTGCGCTGCGGCTGGATATTGGGATGCGCCGTGCCGGTGCGGCGCGGCACGCGCCCGCCCAGCAGAAAATTCATGGCCTGGTTGGCCAGGAGGCCTACCTGCACGTCCAGCATGGCCACGTCGATGTACTCGCCCTGGCCGGTCTGCGAGCGCCGCAGCAAGGCGGCCACGATGCCCAGCGCGGCATACACGCCGGTGGTCAGGTCCACGATCGGCACGCCCACCTTCTGCGGCCCGCCGCCCGGCTTGTCATCGCGTTCGCCGGTCACGCTCATCAGCCCGCCCATGGCCTGGATCAGGAAATCGTAGGCCGGCTCGGCCGCGCGCGGCCCGGTCTGGCCGAACCCCGTCACCGAGCAGTACACCAGGCGCGGGTTGGTCGCCGACAGCGACGCGTAGTCCAGTCCCAGCCTCGCCAGCGTACCGACCTTGTAGTTCTCCAGCACCACGTCGGCATCGCGGCTCAGCTGCTTGACCAGCGCCTGGCCCTCGGCCGTCTGCAGGTCCAGCGTGATGGAACGCTTGCCCCGGTTGGTGGCCACGAAGTAGGCGCCGTCCGCCGTATCGCGGCCCTGCTCGTCCTTCAGGAAGGGCGGCCCCCAGGACCGGGTGTCGTCGCCCTGGCCGGGCCGCTCGACCTTGATGACGTCAGCGCCCAGGTCCGCCAGGATCTGGCTGGCCCAGGGGCCGGCCAGCACGCGGCTCAGGTCGAGCACTTTCAGGTTGGATAACAGCGATTGCAACGGACCTCTCCTTGACTGCGATGATTGGCAGCCAGTCTAGGAGTCGGTGAGCGCCTGGGGATGGGCCTGGGGGCGCAAAGCTGTTATGCGCTTCTGGCCTCGAAGTTGCATGTCACGCCTATGAGTCTTTACCACCACGTCGCAGATCGCGCGTCACTGTTGCGCGCGCTCGCGGACAAGGTGTACGGCGAGGTGCTGGAGGAAAACAAGGTATCGCTGAGTCAGCTTGCACAGGTCCGGCGGCTCTTGCTGCGCTACTACGATGCTGTCTCCAGGCACCCCCAACTGACGCTCGCCATTTTCTCCGAGCCACAGGCCTTTGCTGGCGTTACCAGACAGATCACTGCCAATCTCACCGTCTTGCTGGCGACGTTGACATCGAATGCCGAGACGTGGCGGGATATCCTGATTGATCATGCCCACGGCAGCGGCCTGGCGAGAATATCCGCCGCGGGCGGCACGAAAGCGGCCGAAATGCGCCGGCAGCAGTATTCGCTTGCGTTAGAGTGCTTGCTCGCCGAATTGGAACGACGGAAATAACGATCCTGACTACGTTTTCAATTCCATGCGCCGTCTGAAAGGTAGTCTGGTTCGTTATCTTCCGTCGTGCCGATCCGTTCGGCGAATGCGATCCGCGGTTCCTGGCGCAGCGACGCTTCAACGCACTGGCAGCAGATACTTCAACCCTTGCGTGAAGCCCCGTGGCGCGACGGTGAGATGATCCTCGTCGTTCAAGACCACTGACTTCAGTTTCAGGCCCGGGTACTTTCTGCTTTGCAGCGCCGTTTCCAAGGCCCGGTTGTCGGCGACCATGTCCACCGTTTGGTTATAGCGTCGATCGCCTTTGCGCAAGGCCTCGTAGGCGCCGACATAAAGATAGACATTCGCCTTCAGGTCCTGGTGCTGCCTGGCGTAGCTCGCTTCAAGCTTCAAGGCATATCGCTTGTCGTACCAGAGAGACGGGCTGCCGAGGATATAGCTGCTGAACAAGCCTGGTTCGGTGAACAGGATCTGCGTGCCTAGCAGCGCGCCGTAGGAGTGGCCCAGGAAGATTGCCCTGGCAGGGTCGGTGCGATAGCGAGCGGTGATGAAGGGCTTGGCCTGATCGCGCAGATAGTGTTGATAGGCCTGCGCCTGGCCATGGATCGACCCTGCGGGGGCCGTGCTCGGGCCGTTCGGTGTCGGCGTGTAGTCACGCTGGCGGCTGGCGCCGCCGGCCTCGCCTTTGCCATAGGACAAGCCGACGAGAATGAACTCCTCGATCTTGGGGCCTTCGACATTCAGGCGGCGCGCCAACTGGCGGATGATCGGGAAGGCGTAGTCGGCGTCGGTCACGTACAGCACGGGGTAGCGCCGCTGCGGCTCCTTGGCATAGGACGGCGGCAGCGCAACGAAGACTTGGTAGCCGCGTTTGGATACGGGATCGGGCACGTCCCATACCTCGCTATCGGCGATCTCGTAGGGGTGCCCGTCACCCGACTGCACCTTGGGCGTCGATGGGGCCTGAGCGTGCGCGGGGGCGGCCAGGGCGCCGAGGCAGGCCGCCAGGGCGATCAACAGGGCGTGCGGAAAACGTCGATGCATGTGGATTCTTCGTCGATGAGCGCTGCACTGGGCAGGTGGGAATGATACGGACCGATGACGCGTGGCGTGCTGGCTCGGCGGCTGGGTTGGATATCCTACCGAACCTTTTGCATTAAGAGGGCATGGGATGCCGTGGCAGAGCGCAGGCATCTTTGATGCCTTGAAACCGATCGTTGCGCCAATCGACCAATGAAGCCTGTTTCAAGCGAACCATCAGCCGCTCGCCCACCCGATCCATGACCCCGTCATAGCGCGCATACGCCGCCACGCGCGCCGTGTCGCTGGGTTTGCCGGCGCTGGGAAAGTGTTCGGTGCCGCTGTCGATGCGCGGCACTTGGCGGTTCAATCAGGGGGGACGGGCAGCACCCGGCCGTTGAATCAGGCGATGCCGCCGTTGGCGCGCAACACCTGGCCGTTGATCCAGCCGCCGTCCTGGCTGGCCAGGAAGGAGACGACGCCGGAGATGTCTTCGGGTTCGCCCAGGCGTTCCAGGGGCGGCATCTTGGCGAAGTGCTCGATCAGTTCGGGGCTCTTGCCTTTCTTGAAGAGGTCGGTGGCGACGGGGCCGGGGGCGACGGCGTTGACGGTGATGCGGCGGCCGCGCAGTTCCTTGGCGAACACGCGGGTGAAGCCTTCGACGGCGGCCTTGCTGGCGATGTAGATGCCATAGGTGGGCATGTTCAGCGCCAAGGTGGTGCTGGACACGTTGACGATGGCGCCGCCGTCGGCCAGGCGGGCGCCGGCTTCGCGCAGGGTGTTGAAGGTGCCGCGGGTGTTGATGTCGAAGGTCTGGTCGTATTGCTCGTCGGTGGTGTCGGCCAGCGTCTGCAGCTTGAGCACGCCTGCGTTGTTGACCAGTACGTCGATGCGGCCCAGGTCGGCCTCGACGTGATCGAACATGGCGCGCACGTCGGCGCTGTTGGCCACGTCGGCCCGCACAGTGGTGGCGCGGCCGCCGGCCTGGCGGATTTCGGTGGCCAGGGCGTCGGCTTCGGTGGCGCCGGACGCGTAGTTGATGGCGACGGCAAGGCCGTCGGCGGCCAGGCGGCGCACGATGGCGGCGCCGATGCCGCGGGATCCGCCGGTGACCAGGGCAACGCGTTGGGGGGCTTGGGTGTTCATATAAGGCTCCGTGGGTGAGGGGGTGAGACGAATCATCGACTATTCCAAACAAAAGATAATTACCCTGGTTTTGCTAACATAATTTCATTTACTTTAATAATCGGGGCCGGTTATGGATCGCTTTCAGGAAATGCAGGTGTTCGTGCGCATTGCCGAGCGGCGCAGTTTTTCGCAGGCGTCGGAAGACCTGCAGATTCCCCGCGCGACCGTGACCAACCTGATCAAGCGCATGGAAAAGCGGCTGGGGACGCGGCTGCTGGAACGCACCACCCGCCAGGTGCGGCTGACGCACGACGGCGAGGCCTATTACCGCCGCTGCGTGCGCCTGTTGGCCGACCTGGAAGAGGCGGACGGGGCCTTTCTGAACACGGCGCCCAAGGGGTTGTTGCGGGTGAATGTGCAGGGCACGCTGGCGCGGGTGTTCGTGGTGCCGGCGTTGCCGGCGTTCCTGGCGCGCTACCCGGACATCGTGCTGCACCTGGGCGAAGATGATCGCCTGGTGGACCTGGTGCGCGAAGGGGTCGATTGCGTGTTGCGCGCGGGCACCTTGCAGGATTCGTCGCTGGTGGGAAGGCAGATCGCGTTGATGCCGCAAGTGACGGTGGCCAGTCCTGCCTACCTGGCGCGCCATGGCGAACCGCGCACCCTGGACGATCTGCAAGGCCACCAGGCGGTGGATTACCTGTCATCGTCCACCGGCCGCAGCCTGCCGCTGGATTTCATGGTGGACGGGCGCAATGTGCTGGTGCGCCCGGCGGCGGTGGTCAGCGTGACGGGCGCCGAACTGTATGCCAGCGCGGCGCTGGCCGGCCTGGGGCTGGCGCAGGTGCCGCGCTACCGCGTGGCCGATGAACTGGCCAGCGGGCGGCTGATTGTGGTGCTGCCCGATTGCCCGCCGGCGCCGATGCCGGTGTCGGTGCTGTACCCGCAGAACCGCCAGGTGTCGGCGCGGGTGCGGGTGTTCAGCCAGTGGCTGGCCGAGATCTTCGGCCAGGCGTTTGGTCAGACGATGCCGGTCAGGTAGTACACCGCGATCACCAGGAAGACGGACAGCGTCGAGATCAGGGTGATGGCGAAGATGTCGCCATACGACTGGCGGTGGGTCAGGCCGGTGACGGCCAGCAGGGTGATGACGGCGCCGTTGTGGGGCAGGGTGTCCATGCCCCCGCTGGCCATGGCGGCGATGCGGTGCAGCACTTCCATGGGGATGCCGGCGGCGTTCGCGCTGTCGATGAAGGTCTGCGCCATGGCCGCCAGGGCGATGCTCATGCCGCCCGAGGCCGACCCGGTGATACCGGCCAGCGACGTGACCGCCACGGCTTCGCCCACCAGCGGGTCGGGAATGGCCTTGAGCGCGCCGGCCACCATCAGAAACCCCGGCAGCGCGGCGATGACGCCGCCAAAGCCGTATTCGGCGGCGGTGTTCATGGACGCCAGCAGAGCGCCGGACACGGCGCTTTTGCTGCCCTCGGCGAAATGCGCCCTGATGCTGGAAAACGAGAACACGAGGATGGTGACGATGCCGGCGATCAGCGCGCCCATCACCGCCCACAGCGCGACCTGATCGTCGGCGTTGACGGGCATGGGCTGGGCCAGGCCGGGCAGGTCCACCTGCGAGCCGGCGGGGTACCAGCCGGGAATCCAGCGCGTCAGCAGGTAGTTGGCCACGCCCACGACCACCAGGGGCAGCAGGGCGATCAGCGGGTGATGCTCGCGCCCATCGGGCGGCGTGGCCGGTTCGTTGCGCAGGTCGGTGCCGTAGGTTTCGCCCGCGGCGGCCGCGCGCTTGCGGCGCCATTCCAGGTAGCTGATGCCGGCCGTCAGCGTGAAGGCGGCGCCGATCAGCCCCAGCCAGGGCGCCGCCCAGGTGGTGGTCTCGAAGAACGTCGTGGGGATGATGTTCTGGATCTGCGGCGTGCCGGGCAGCGCCGTCATGGTGAAGGTGAAGGCGCCCAGCGCGATGGCGCCGGGCATCAGTCGCTTGGGGATGCCGCCCTGGCGGAACATCTCGGCCGCGAAGGGGTACACGGCGAACACCACGACGAACAGCGATACGCCGCCGTAGGTCAGCACGGCGCACACCAGCACGATGGCCATGATGGCGCGCTCGGCGCCGATCAGGCGCAGCACGGCCTGCACGATGGCCCGCGAAAAGCCCGACAGTTCGATCAGCTTGCCGAACACGGCGCCCAGCAGGAAGACGGGGAAGTACAGCTTGGCAAAACCCGCCATGCGCTCCATGAAGATGCCCGAGAACACGGGCGCCAGCGCCGACGGGTCGGTCAACAGCACCGCGCCCATGGCTGCGATGGGCGCGCAGAGAATCACGCTGTAGCCTCGATACGCCGCCAGCATCAGAAATGCCAACGCCGCCACCACGATAAACAATCCGGTCATCCGGTACTCCTGGAATGAGAGGTCAAGGGGTGTGGAGCTACACCTTAACAAATCAAACCAGGCGGCCGCTTGACAGGGCACAGGCCCGCGCCGCCGCGGACCCGGATGCCTAGTAGGTCGCGCGCAGCGTCAGCATCACGTTGCGCGGTTCGCCATAGATGCCGTAGTAGCTGGACGGCACGCGGGCGTAGTAGCTGCGGTCAAAGACGTTGTTCAGCGTCAGCGAGGCATCCAGGTTGCGGTTGATCTTGTAGCCAACCTGCGCGTCGACCACCGCGTAGCCGCCTTGCCACGAGACGTTGTTGCGGCTGGTGCGGCTTTGCGTGCGCACGCCGCCGCCCACGCGCCAGCCCGGCAGCACGTCGGGGGTGAAGCGGTAGGTGGTCCAGACCTTGAACAGGTGCTTGGGCGTTTCGGGGTTGACGATCTGGCCTTCCTGCGTGGGGTCCGACAGGTAGCGGGTCTGCAGGTAGGTGTAGCCGGCGTACAGGTCCCAATTGGGCAGCAGGCGGCCGGTGATTTCGGCTTCCACGCCCTGGCTCTGGGCCTCGCCCTGGGCCAGGTAGCGGCCGGGGTTGGCGTCGTCCGCCACGGCACGGTCCTTGTCGCGGATGCGGAACAGCGCCAGCGAAGCGTTGGCCGCACCGTCCAGGAATTCGCCCTTCAGGCCGACTTCGTACTGCTTGCCGGTGCGCGGCTTGAGCGGTTTGCCGTCGGCCGTCATCTGCCAGGCTTCCGAGAACGCGTAGACGTCCGAATAGCTGGCATAAGCGGACAGCCACGAATTCAGCTGCGCCACCGCACCGTAGTAGGGCACGAACTTGCGCACTTCGGGGTCGCGCCGGGTGTCGCCCGGCATGGGCAGCACGGCCTGCGTGGAATTGCGATACCAGCTCTGGCGCCCGCCCACGATCAGCGTCAGCGGGTCGGCGACGTTCAAGCTCAACTGGCCGTAGACGCCCATCTGGCTGGACGTGGACTTGTCGCCCGAGGTGTAGGGCAGGTCCGGGTTGGGCACGTCGATGTCGTAGATCGACACGTTGGTGTAGTTGGCGCCGCCCGAGCGGCTGTCCTGGTTACGCTCGGCGTAGTTGGCGCCGATCATGGCCTGATGGGTGCGGCCGAAGAGTTCGAACGGACCCGTGGCATGGGTGTCCATGCCCAGCCAGCGGATCTGGTCTTTCTGCACTTGCAGGCGGTAGCCGGCGCGGTCGTTGGCGGGGTTGACCGGGCCATTGACGTAGCCGTAGCGGCTGTCCAGGTCGGTCGAGCGGTAGTTCATGGACACCTGGCCGGTCCAGCCATTGGCAAAGCGGTGGCTCAGTTCGGTATAGATTTCGGACAGGGTAGTGTCGCCGCGCGCCCAGTCGGTGCCGTAGAAGCCCTTGCGCGGCGAATCGACGAACTTGCCGTTCGAGTAGATCGACAGGCCGTAGTCGAACGGCGCCATGCGCTGGCGCTGGTAGGCGGCGGACAAGGTCAACGTGGTGTTGGCCGTCAGGTCGAATTCCAGCGCGCCGTAGACCAGGCCCTGGCGGGTGTTGGCCTTGTCGAAGAAATAGTCGCGGTCCTGCGCGGCGAAACCGGCGCGGGCGCGCACGCGGCCGTCTTCGGTGATCGGGCCGGTGGCATCCAGCTCGGTGCGATAGTTGTTCCAGGAACCGGCCATGACCGCGCCGGTCAGGCTGAAGGCATCCTGCGGGCGCTTGCGCACCAGGTTGACGGTGCCGGCGGGGCTGCCAAAGCCTTGCAGCAGGCCGGCGGGGCCGCGCAGCACTTCCACGCGGTCGTACAGGGCCAGGTCGAACTGCGGCAGGTATTGCAGGGCGCCGTTGGCCGGAATGCCGTCGAACTGCACGTCGGCCTCGTAGCCGCGCGCGGTGAAATAGGCGGTGCCATCGCCGTAGGCCATGGCGCTGACGCCGGTGGTCTGGCGCAGGGCGTCTTCCACCGTGACCATGTTCTGGTCGTCCATGCGCTGGCGCGTCACGACCGACACTGAATTGGGAATATTGCGCACGTCGGCGCCGGTCTTGCTGACGGTGGCCTTGTTGGCGGTGTAGGACGGCACGCCTTCGGTCTGGCCGGGGTCGGACATCTTGTCGGCCGAGCCGGTCACGCGCACCGGGCTCAGTTGCGGCACGGCGTCGTCGGCGCGGGCCAGGGCGGGCAGGCACGCCTGGGCCAGCAGGGCGGCGGCCAGGGTCAGGCGCAGGCGGTGCGGGGCGGTGTGGGGGAAGACAGCGGGGCGTGGGCCAAAAGCGACAGGGAGGAGTGCGGCGGGGGTCATTTTCTTTTGAAAACAATGGGAATCATTTGCATTAATGATAAAAAGCAAGTTCCCCGAACGCAGGACAGAAAATGTCGAAAAACAGACATAACTGTCTGGATGCGCGTCGTTTGACCCATTACTATCGAAAACCCGCCAATGCGAGAGTTTCCTTCCGAGGCGCCACCGGTGGTGGCGCGCTCGTTTCACTATGAAGACGGCCAGCGCCAGGAGCCGCATTCGCACGAACGCATCCAGCTGATGTATTCGCCCACCGGCATCATGCGCGTCATGACCGAAGACGGCGCCTGGCTGCTGGCGCCGATGCGCGCGCTGTGGATTCCGCCGGGCGTGGCCCACGAAGTGCGGATGGTGGGCAAGGTCACCATGCGGTCGGCCTTCATCGCGCCGGACGCCGCGCCGTGGCTCTGGAAGGATACCTGCGCGCTCGACGTGGCGCCGCTGATGCGCGAACTGATCCTGACGCTGAACCAGCCGGCCGCGCGCCATGGGCCGGTGCAGCGCCTGAGCGCCGAACTGCTGCTCAATCTGCTGGCCGGCACCGAACGCCAGCACCGCCAGCTGCCGCTGCCGTTCGACCGCCGCCTGCGCAAGGTCTGCGCGGCCGTGCTGCAAACGCCGGGCAACGACGACACGCTGGAACAGTGGGGCGAGCGCATGGGGGCCAGCGCCCGCACGCTGGCACGCCGCATGAAGGACGAGACCGGCATGACGTTTCACCATTGGCGCCTGCAGGTGCGCATCGACGAAGGCATCTGCCGGCTGTTGCAGGGCCAGTCGGTGGTGAGCGTGGCGCGCGCGCTGGGCTATGCCAGCGCCAGCGCGTTCGTGTATATGTTCCGCAATCTGATGGGGGTGTCGCCCACGCGCTATCTGGAGCAGATTGCGCCGACGTAGCGGGGGGGCGGGGCGCGGCTGGCCGGGGCCTGGCCTGCCGATCTTCGTGGCGTGGCCCGCTAGCCTTCCAGCAGCGCCAGCGCCTGCGCGGCGATGTTCAGGTCGATGGCCGCATCGTCGCCATCGCCCAGGAACCACGCGGCCGACAGGCCGCACCAAGCCACCACCCATTGCAGCAGGCGGCGGCGGTCCAGGCCCGATTCGTCGACCATGATGTTCAGGCGCCGTTCGAAGCAGCCCGGCACGATGGCAACCGCCGGGTTCGGGTCGGCCAGGTCGGGGTTGCAGAACACGTTGGCGTAGTCGAACGCGCGTTCGCCATAGAGCCGCTTGGGGTCGATGACCAGCCAGCCGCGGTCGCCGAAGTCCAGGATGTTGTCGTGATGCGCGTCGCCGTGCAGCACGACCGGGTCTTGCGGATCATCGAGCAGCGCGCGGGCGTGGCGGGCGCTGTGGGCCAACAGGCCGCCGCGCGCTTGCGCCATCGGCCACAGGTCGGCGAACCATTCGTGCAAAGGGCGCAGCGGCGGCAGGGGCTTGCCGCGCGGCGCGTGCAGGTCGCGCAGCACGCCGCAGATGATGCGGGTGGCTTCGTCGTCGCGGCCGGTGCGGGCGTAGGCGGCCAGCGAACGCGTGCCGGTGGCGCGTTCGAGCAGGATGGCATCCGCGTCATGCGCCAGCACCCGGGCCGCGCCCTGGCCATCCCACCAGGTCATCAACACGCCGCCCTGGCGTTCGTCTTCCTCGACCGACACCTTCAGCATGGCGGGCACGCCCGCCTGGCGCACCGGCAAGAGCCGCGCGGCGGGCGTGGTGAGGGGGGCGCCGTCGGGCACGAGGTTCCAGCGGGACAGGTAGGGGTCGAACATGGGCTTGTGTCGGTCATTCGGCAATGGGCAGGCCGGGGCCTGGGCGATCGCGCTATAGCTTACCGTCCCGGGCCATCAGCGCCGCCGCCTTGCGCGCGATGTCGGCCACGCCGAAGCTGGTAGCCAGCGCCTGGCCATCCAGGTCGGCCAGCGGCACCCAGCGCGCATCCAGCGCATCGTCGCCGGCCACCGGTTCGCCGGACTGCCATTGGCACAGCACCGCGGTCAGGATGTAGTGCCGGCGCAGCGCGCCGCTGTCGTCGCGGTCGAATACGTCAACGGCATCGAACACCCTCAACGGCTCGGCGCGCACGCCGCATTCCTCGAACAATTCGCGCGCGGCCGCGTCTTCCAGGCGTTCGCCGGCATCGATCTTGCCGCCGGGAAAGGCCCAGCGGTGCTGGTCGGGCGGGTTGGCGCGTTGCACCAGCAGCACGTGGCCGTCGCGGACGACGGCGGCGATGGTGGCGGCGATGGGGCGTGGGGCCGGGTCGGGCGCCAGGCCGTCCAGCATCATCGCCAGGCCGAATTCGAAGGTGGCGTCGGGGCCTTGTTTGTCCAGCGCCTTCATGGCGCGGGCCAGGGCCGGCGGCGGGCTGGGCGGTGCGACGCGATCGGGCGCGGCGGCGTCAAAGGCCTGCTGCTCCATCACCGAGCCCACCACATAGTGGCCGATCACCCGCAGCGCATTGGCCGCGCGCAGCGGCGTGAAGCCGGCATCGCACAACAGTGCCAACTGGGCCTGCACGCGGTCGTATTGGGGTTCGGCGCGCCGGGTGCCGGCGTGGATGCGCGCCCCGTCGCGATGGGCCAGCAGCGCCCGGCGAAAGCTGCGGGCGTTGGCCTGCAGGAATTCCTTCCAGGGGCCGCCCGGCGTCGGCATGGCCTGCATAGGGTCGCGCAGCATGGCCTCGGCCAGCGCGTCCAGCAGCGCCTGCTTGCTCTTGAAATGCCAGTACAGCGCCGGCTGCTGCACGCCCAGGCGCTCGGCCAGCTTGCGGGTGGTGAGGCCGTCCACGCCCACTTCGTCCAGCAGTTCCAGCGCGCTGGCGATGACGGCGTCACGTTGCAATTTGGCCATGTCGGGGTTCCTTGTCCAGTGCGGTAATTTATCATCGATCAATGAAACTCCCGATAGTGGCGCCGCGCCCCTTGGGGCACACTGTCAGCCGCGCCGCTTCGAGCGCGATCGATAAGGATGGGGCCCGCCGACAGGCCTCGCAGGGGAAAGCATGGACACGCCAGACCGCCAATTGCGCTATTTCGTGCGGATCGCGGAATTGAAATCGCTGTCGCGCGCGGCGGAAGACCTGGACCAGACGCAGTCGGGCCTGAGCCGCCAGCTGGCCGCGCTGGAAGCGCACGTGGGCAAGCCGCTGTTCGTGCGCACGGGCCGCGGGGTCGAACTGACCGAAGCTGGCACGCGCTTGCTGGACGGCATCCTGCCCGCCTATCGCAGCATCGACCAGACGCTGGAGGCCGTGCGCCAGCGCGAAGGCGTGACGCAGGGCTCGGTCCGGCTGGCCACGGTGCATACGCTCAGCTATTACTTCATGGCCGAGGTGGTGGCGCAGTTCGTCAGCAGCCGGGAACACGTCAATCTGTCGGTCATGGGCCGCAGCTCGCCCGAGGTGGTGGCGCTGGTGGAAAGCGGCAAGGCCGACATCGGTTTTGTCTACGACGCCGCGGTGGCGTCCGATGCGCTGGCGTCCACGCCGCTGTTCGACGACGACATGTGCCTGATCGTGCGGCGCGGGGTCGACGTCGCCGACGGCGTCGACCTGGGCGCCATGGCGCTGCGGCTGGTGGGCTTTCCGCCGCACTACGCGCTGCGCAAGATGATCCACAGCGCGGGCCTGCAGCCCGAATTCGTGGCCGAAGCCGAAACCATCGACGCCATGCTCAAACTGGTGTCCTCGGGCGTGGGCGCCTGTATCCTGCCGTCGCGCATTCCCGAAAAACTGCTGGCCGACTACGAACTGCGCAAGGTGGCCATTGCCAGCCCGGTGCTGCGCCGCCGGGTGGTGGCCATCACCCCGGCCCAGCGCCAGCCGCTGCCGCTGGTGGGCGAACTGCTGGACTGCGCGCGCCGCATCGCGCGGGGGTAGGGGCGGCAAGGCTGGCCCGCGGCGGCCGCCGAATACCTGCTATGACCCGCACTGCATGGCTTGATGCCGCCAAGGTTTCCATACTGCTTCCCATGGCGCGGGGTTCGTCCGCGCCGTCCGCAACATGAGGAGACAGCATGGACAACGCCCTGCGCGAGAAAGCCTATTTCGACACCCGCGCCACCAGGGAAATGGCGCAACACCTGCGCGCGGTGCCGCGCACCACGCAGGAAACCATGGCCTACGCCTGCCGCATCCTGGCGATGACCGAGCAGGAAGCCGGCCTGGCCGGCCAGATCAGCGTGCGCTCGGACCGCCCGGGCGCCTACTGGACGCTGCGCTTCGGCCTGGGCTTTGACGAGGCCACGCCGGCCGATTTCATCGAGGTGGATCGCGACCTGAACACCCTGACGGGCGAGGGCATGGCCAACCCGGCCACGCGCTTTCACCTGTGGGTGTACGAAGCCCGGCCCGACGTGCGCTCGATCATCCACACGCATTCGCCGTGGGCCTCGGCGCTGGCGGCGGCGCGCCAGCCGCTGGTGATTTCGCAGATGGACATGACCCCGCTGCACGATGACTGCGCGTTCCTGGGCGAGTGGCCCGGGGTGCCCATCGCCGACCAGGAAGGCGTGATCATCTCGGCCGCGCTGGGCGCCAAGCGCGCCATCATCCTGGCGCACCACGGCTACCTGACGGCGGGCGCCAGCTGTGAGGAAGCGACGTATCTGTCGGTCTACCTGGAACGCGCCGCGCGCATGCAGATCCGGGCGCAGGCCTTCGGCCCGCTGACGCCGGTGGACGACGCCCTGGCGCGCGAAGCGCACGACTACCTGCTCAAGCCTTCCATCGTGCGCGCCACCTTCGATTACTGGTGCCGCCAGACGCACGGCATCGCGCCGTTGCCGCTGCCCAGCCGTTAAGCGCGGCTTTCCATACCAACATTTCAAGGGGAGTCACGCAGATGACGTCCAAGACACCACGCGCGCGCTCGCGCCGCGACTACGTCACGGCTGGCCTGGCCAGCATGATGGGTACCACCATCGAGTGGTACGACTTTTTCCTGTACGGCACGGCCGCCGCGCTGATCTTCAACAAGATCTTCTTTCCATCGTTCGATCCGCTGACGGGCACGCTGGCGGCCTTTGCCACCTATTCGGTGGGCTTTTTCGCGCGGCCGCTGGGCGGGGTGATCTTCGGCCATTACGGCGACAGGATCGGCCGCAAGTCCATGCTGCTGATCACGCTGCTGCTGATGGGCGTGCCCACCATCCTGATCGGGCTGATTCCGTCGTACGAGCTGATCGGCTACTGGGCCGCGGTGCTGCTGGTGCTGATGCGTTTCCTGCAAGGTATCGCGGTGGGCGGCGAATGGGGCGGGGCGGTGCTGATGGCCGTCGAGCACGCGCCCGAAGGCAAGAAGGGCTTTTTCGGCAGCCTGCCGCAGGCGGGCGTGGCGCCGGGGCTGATCCTGTCGTCGCTGGCGATGGGGGCGGTGGCCGCGCTGCCCGAAGCCGACATGCTGGCCTGGGGCTGGCGCCTGCCGTTCCTGGCCAGCGTGGTGCTGTTGCTGGTGGGCTGGTTCATCCGCGTCAAGGTGGCCGAGTCGCCGGACTTCGAGCAGATGCGCGAGCAGGGCGCCAAGGTGGAAGTGCCCGTGGCCGTGGTGCTCAAGCACCACCGACGCGCGCTGCTGACGGTGGTGGGCGCCCGGCTGGCCGAAGTGACGTGGTTCTACACGGTGGTGACGTTCTCGCTGGCCTATGCCACGGGCACCTTGGGCATCCCGCGTTCGGTAATGCTGGACGCCACCATCTGGGGCGCGGCGCTGGCGCTGTTCACCATGCCGCTGTTCGGCGTGCTGGGCGACAAGGTCGGCCACAAGTGGGTCTTCATGGCGGGCGCCGTGGGCATCCTGGCCTGCGCGCCGCTGTTCTTCCAGCTGCTGGCTACGGGCCAGACTGCCTGGATCATCACGGCGGTATGCCTGGCGGTGGGATTGGTCTACGCTTGCCTATACGGCCCCGAGGGTACGCTGTTTTCCAGCCAGTTCCCGGCCGAGGTGCGCTACACCGGTATCTCGCTGGCGGTGCAGGTGTCCGGCGCCATCGGCGGCGGCCTGGCGCCGATCATCGCGACCTGGCTGCTGGCCAAGGCGGGCGGCGATCCGAAGTACGTGGTGGCTTACCTGAGCGCACTGGGCGTCGTTGCCGTGTTCAGCGCCTGGCGCATGCGCGGCGATACACCGGCGCAGGTGGCGCGGGCCGTTCCGGCCGGCATCCGAACCTGAGGACGACATGAAGACGATCGACTACTACTTCTGGCTGAATTCCGACTGGGCCTACCTGGGCGCCGACCGGCTCGAAGCCCTGGCGGCGCGTCACCAGGCGCGCATCCGCTACCTGCCGGTGGACCTGCCCGATGTGTACTCGCGTACCGGCGGCGTGCTGCTGGGCCAGCGCTCGCCCGAACGCCAGGCCTACCGCGTGGCCGAGCTGGCGCGCTGGTGCCGCAAGCTGGGCATTGCCGTCAACCCCAAGCCGGCGTTCATGTGCCCGGACGCGGGGCTGGCCTCGCGCATCGTCATCGCGGCGGATCGCGCCGGGTTGCCGGTGGCGGCGCTGTACAAGGCCATCTTGAAGGCCGAGTGGTGCGACGAGCAGGACATTTCGTCGCCCGCCACGCTGCACGCGATCATCAGGCAGCAGGGCCTGGACGCCGACGCCTGGCTGGCCGCCGCCGAGCGCCCCGAAGCCGAGCAGATCTACCGCCAGAACACCGACGCCGCGGTGGCGGCGGGCGTGTTCGGCTCGCCGTCGTACGTGTACCGCGGCGAGCTGTTCTGGGGGCAGGACCGGCTGGACATGCTGGAAGAGGCGGTGGCGGCGCCGGCATAGCGACGCGTGGCCTGATCGGGTCGGGGCGGGCGTGAAGCGCGGCTGCCAGGCCCGGCCATTCTGACGGACCGGGCCCAGGCGCCGCCTACTTCGCCGCCGCCTTCACCAGCGGGCAGGTCGACTTAGCCAAAGGCATGAAGGCCTCGTCGCCCGGCACCGTGGCCACCCGGTGGTAGTAGTCCCAGGGCCGTTTCGATTCAGACGGCTTTTTCACTTCGAACAGGTACATGTCGTGCACCATGCGGCCGTCTTCGCGGATGCGGCCATTGGTGGCGAAGAAGTCGTTGATGGGCATGGCCTTCATCTGCTTCATCACCGCGTCCGGCGCGTCGGTGCCGGCGGCCTGCACCGCCTTCAGGTAGTGCATCACCGACGAATACGTGCCGGCCTGGCTCATGTTCGGCATCTTCTTGAGCTTGTCGTAGTAGCGCTGCGACCAGGCGCGGGTCTGGTCGTTCATGTCCCAGTAGAAGGCCTCGGTCAGCATCAGGCCGCTGGCCGCCTCCAGGCCGATGGCGTGGATGTCGTTGATGTACAGCAGCAGGCCGGCCATCTTCTGGCCGCCCTGGGTCAGGCCGAATTCGCTGGCCGCCTTGATGGCGTTGACTGTGTCGCCGCCCGCGTTGGCCAGGCCCACCACCTGGGCGCGGCTGGACTGCGCCTGCAACAGGTACGAGGCGAAGTCGCTGGACCCCAGCGGATGGCGCGCGGCGCCCAGCACGGTGCCGCCGCGGGCCTTGACCACGTCGGTGGCAGAGGCTTGCAGCGTGTGGCCGAAGGCGTAATCGGCCGTCAGGAAGTACCAGCTCTTGCCGCCGCGGTCGACGATGGCGCGGGCGGTGGTGTTGGCCAGCGACCAGGTGTCGTAGGTGTAGTGCACCGAATAGGGCGAGCACAGGTCGTTGGTGATGCGTTCGGTGCCGGGGCCGCTGAAGACCACGATCTTCTTTTTCTCGCGGGCCACTTCCAGCACCGCCAGCGCCGGAGCCGAGCCGGCCACGTCCATCACGGCGTCGACTTTCTGCGTGTCGTACCACTCGCGGGCGCGGGCCGCGGCGATGTCGGCCTTGTTCTGGTGGTCGGCCACCAGCAGGTCGATCTTCTTGCCCAGCACCGTGCCGCCGAAGTCGTCGATGGCCATCTGCGCGGCGGTGGCGCTGCCCTTGCCGGTCACGTCGGCGTAGACGCCGCTCATGTCCAGGATCAGGCCCAGCCGGACGATGTCGTCCGAGATGGCGGGGGCGGACTGGGCGGCGCCTGGGCCGCTCCATGCCAGGGCGGTGGCCAGCACCACCGCGCACGGCGCAAGCCGTGCGAAGTGGCGGCGGGGTCGGGGGCTGCGTTGCTGCGAAATCCGGGGCATCGGGGTCATGGTTGTCTCCATTTATGGTTATGCCGGATACGTGCGGGGAACAGCGGGCGCTTGGGCGGTCAGCCGCGCCTTTTCTGGAATAGCGGGGGGCGCCGCGTGCGCCACAGGCGCGGCTAGCGCTGCGTCAGCAGGTCGAATTCCATGCGGACCTTGCGGAACGGAAACTCCAGCCGCGCGAAATACACCACGCGACCGTCGATGCAGGCGTAGCGGCGCAGTTCGGCCACGGGCGAGGACACGGGAATCTGCAACGATTCCGCGGATTCCTGGCCGGCCTCGATCACGTTCAGCACCTGGCGCGCTTCGCTGATGCGGGCGCCGTAGAACTGGTCCAGCACCGGCGCCACGGTACTTTTCTGGATGCGGGCCCGGTGCTTGCGAAACAGGCTGCTTTCCAGGAACACCTCGCTGTAGCAGAAGGGGCCGGCATCGGTGGTATGCACCCGCCGCAGGTACTGGAAGCGGCCATCGCGGTCGGCCTCGCACGGCATGCCCAGGGTGTCCGGCAATGGCGAATCGGCGCTGGATTCCACCAGCGACACGGTGCCCAGCTGATTGCTCAGTTCCACCGTTTCGGCCCAGGTCTTGGGGATCAGCAGCGTGGGCGTTTCGGGCAGCGCGGCATTGACGAAGGTGCCTGATCCGCGCGAACGCCGGATCAGGCCGTCCTGCTCCAGCAGGCCGAAGGCCTGGCGGATGGTGGCGCGCGAAATGCCGTAGGTGTCCATCAGCGATTCCAGCGGCGGAATCTGCTGGCCGGGCCGCCAAGTGCGATTCTGGATGTGGCTGCGAAACAGCGCGGCCGCCTGCAGGTACAGGGGCTGGGGACTGTGCGAGAAAAGCTTGCGCGCGGGCATGGGTCGGCAGAATCAGGAAGAGAGAGGGGCGGCGAGCAGGGCGTCGGCCATGTCGCGCAGCCGGTGTTTCTGGATTTTCACCGAATTGGCGCTTTCCACCGACGGAAAGGCGTCCAGTGCGGTAAAGCCCACGGGCACCTTGAAGCCGGCCATCGCCTGTTTGCACGCGGCGGTCCAGCCGGCCGCATCGGCCACGGCGTCCGGGTGCAGCAGCACAAAGGCGTAGGGCACGATCTTGCCGTGGCGGGTGGCGCCCACCACCTGGCAGGCGCGCACGCCGGGCAGGGTTTCGACGACCTGTTCGATTTCCACCGGGTTCACCAGAAAGCCCGACAGCCGCAGCGAATCGCCCATGCGGGTTTGGAACACGAACTGGCGCGGATTCAGCGTGTAGCCCAGGTCGCCCGTCTTGAAGTAGCCGTCCTCGGTAAAGGCGCGGGCGGTGGCGTCGGGGTTGTCCAGGTAGCCCTGCATCAGGCTGGGCGACCGAACTTCCAGTTCGCCCGATTCGCCGTGCGGCAGCACCGCGCCGCTGGCCGGGTCGCGCGTTCGCACGCGGGCGTCGGGGTAGACCAGCGTGCCGCCGGGCTGGTGGCGGGCCGACACGTCGCCTTGCGCGGCCTCGCGCGGCTGGCCGGCCACCAGGGCAATCAGCTCGCTGGATCCATACAGGCCGGTCAAGGGCACGCCGGCCTCGCGGGCCAGGTCCAGCATGTGGTCCAGCGCGGGCGTGAAGCTGGCAAAGCCGAACAGCCGGGCCGAGGCG
This sequence comes from Achromobacter sp. FW305-C-28, assembly GCF_058783235.1. Classification (NCBI taxonomy): domain Bacteria; kingdom Pseudomonadati; phylum Pseudomonadota; class Betaproteobacteria; order Burkholderiales; family Alcaligenaceae; genus Achromobacter; species Achromobacter sp. FW305-C-28. Next base: position 88,633 of record NZ_JBYSYL010000002.1, read on the forward strand.
AAGCCGCCGGGGGCGGCGGCGCGCATCATGGCGACCAGCGCTTCGTTGTTGGCATAGGTGTGCGTGACCCGGTGGCGCGCCACCGCGGCGGCGGACTCGGCGGCATCGAACACCGGCGCGCACACGACCGGCGCGCCTTGTGCCAGGCCCCCCACCAGGGTGGCAAAGCCGAAGGCGCCGCAGAATGGCGCGCTGGCCAGCACGCACGTGCGGTCGTCGTAGCCGAAGGCGTGGGCCACCGCCGCGCCGTGGCGCAGCAGCGTCGTCTGGTCGTGCAGCACGAACTTGGGCTGCGAGGTGGTGCCGGACGTGGTGAAGCACAGCACGCCGGCATTGGGCTGGGCGGGCGGCGGGGCGTCGGGGCAGGCCAGAAGGTCGGCGTAGCGGTAGAGCGGCCGGCCGTTCCGGGAAGCCAGGGAAGACGCGTCGTCCGCCCCGCCTTCGTCGGCCACCGCCACCACGCCGCGCAGGCGCGCCAGGTATTCAGGCGCGACGTCGTTCAGGATGCCTTGGAAGTCGATGCCCTTGAACCCCGGCCAGAACACCAGCCAGTCGGCGCGGCCGCGGCCCAGGATGTCGGCTACTTCCAGCGCGCGAAAGCGCGTGTTCACCGCCAGCACCAGGGCGCCCAGGTGGGCGGCGGCCAGGAAGGTCTCGACCCAGGCGGCGCAATTGGGCAGCCACACCGCCACGCGGTCGCCGGGGCGCACACCGGCGCGCGCCAGGCCGGCGGCCAGGGCGCGGCTGCGGGTGCGCAGCTGCGTGTGGCTGATGGGCTGGTCGCGGTCGATCAGCGCGGGGGCATCGGGCTGGCGCGCGGCCAGGGCGTCCAGGTGCTGCGAAAAGGTGGCGGCGATCGGCGTCAGGCGCGACGAGTCGGACGTGGCAGCGAACGGGGCCGAGGCAACAGGCTGCGTCATGGCTTACACCGTGGCGATGGGGGTGACGGGCGAACCCACGGCGCCCGGCATGCGCAGGGGCGGTGCGGTCAAGAGAAAGCGGTTGCGCCCTTGCGTGTGCAGCCAGTCGGCCAGCGCCTTCAGGTACCACAGCTCGGCCAGCGGCACGCCCAGCTTGAACAGGCAGTGATGGTGCAGCGGCAGGATCGAATGGCCGGGCCCCGAGGTACGCGCCGGGTACGCTTCCACCGCGTAGTTGTCGGCGCAGATGGCCGCCACGCCGCTGTCGGTGATCCAGCCCAGCAGCGCCGGGTCGGCCCCGTCCAGCACCGCGCCGGTCTGCTCGAGCCGGTGCGGATCGGGCTGGCCGCTCATTTCCACCAGCGTTTCGGCAAAGCCCGTGCGCAGCACCAGCATGTCGCCGGGTTCGACCACCACCTTCTGTTCGCGCATGGCCGCCTGCAACTGGGTATGGCCGACCCGCGTGCGGCCGGGGCCGAAGGCGCGCGCCAGGTCGATCAGCACGCCGCGGCCCTGCATGCCTTTTTCGGCGTAGCGGTGGATGCCGAGCTTGCGGGCATAGGAGCCGCCGGGCGGGCAGCAGTCGCCCGGGGCGACATCGTCGCCGCCGAACACGTCCACGCCGGCCGCATAACCGTTGTAGTAGACGCGGCGGGCCTCCCCGTCGCCCTGGATGTCGAACTGCGCGCCCACGTGGCACAGGCCGTCCCACTGGGTCGAATACTGCATGCTGAGCGTGACCTGGTCGTCGGACAGCACGTCCACGGCCTCGGGTTGCAGGCGCGACATGGCGAAGTTCAGGTAGGGCGCGCCGTCGCGAAACGTGGGCTTGAGCACCGGCGGATGACGGCGCGGATTCAGCACGTTGCCGCCGGGCAGGTCCAGCGGCAGCGACAGGCAGAACACCTTGCCCGCGCGCACCTCGCGCACGGCTTGCAGCACCTTTTCCTCTGTCAGGAGGTTCAGGCGGCCGATCTCGTCGTCGGGGCCGAAATCGCCCCAGGTGGATCCTTCGGGCCGTTGCGTCCAGCGTTTCATGGGCATGTCTCCGGTCTGTTTTTCGTGTGCTTGTGAATATAGTCCGTATTTACGTACTATAGGAAGCACCTGTTGGCCTCGCTCGCCGCAAGCCGCGTGGGTCGGCAGGAAAAAAATGGCAATTCGCCGCCGGCGGAGCCAACAGAAATCCGCGATCAGCGGATTCGCGAGGAGACAGATCCATGACGCATTCCCTGCATCGCCGTGCCGGGCGGCAGGCGCTGGCCGCGGCCGCCCTGGCCGCGCTGGCCCTGTCCGCGGCGCACGCCGCGGGCTATCCGGAGCATCCCGTCACCGTGGTCGTGCCGTATCCGCCGGGCGGCGGCGCGGATATCTTCGGCCGCGCCATCGCCAATGCGCTGCAGCCGGGCCTGAAGCAGACTGTGCTGGTCGAGAACAAGCCCGGCGCCGGCGGCAACATCGGCATGGCCTACGTGGCCCGCGCCAAGGCCGACGGCTACACGCTGGGCCTGGGCACCATCGGCACGCAGAGCATCAACCCGTTCCTGTATGCCAATATGACGTTCGACCCCGAGCGCGACCTGGTGCCGATCGCGCTGGTGTCCACCACGCCCAACGTCATTGCCGTCAGCGCCAAGTCGCCCTACAAGACCGTGGCCGACGTGATCCAGGCGGCCCGGCAGTCCAAAGACAAGAAGCTGACCTATGCCTCGCCCGGCATCGGCTCGTCGGTGCACCTGACCGGCGCCTATTTCGAGGCGATGGCGGGGGTGACGATGCTGCACGTGCCGTTCAAGGGCACGTCGGCGTCGCTGCCGGCGGTGGCGGGCGGTCAGGTGGACCTGCTGTTCGACAACCTGCCGGGCGCGCTGGCGCAGATCAAGGACGGCAACCTGGTGCGCGGCGTGGCCGTCACCTCGGCCACGCGCGACCCGTCGCTGCCCGACCTGCCCACCGTGGCCGAGTCCGGCCTGCCGGGCTTTGACGTCACGGCCTGGTTCGCGCTGTATGCGCCGCGCGGCACGCCGGAAGCGGTCGTCAAGCAACTGATCGAGGCCGCGCGTACGGGCCTGGCCAGTCCGGCCATCGCTACCAATTTCGCCACCATGGGCGCCCGGCCGGGTACGCTGTTCGGCCCCGACCTGGGCGCCTTCGAGCGCGACGAGCGCAAGAAATGGGGCGGCCTCATCAAAGACAAAGGAATCACCGCGCAATGAACGCTTCTCCCATCGCATTGGTGACCGGCGGCAGCCGCGGCATTGGCCGCGCCATCGTCGCGCGGCTGTTGCAGGACGGCTTTCGGGTCGTCAATTTCAGCCGCCGCGCGCCTGACGAAACCTTGCCCGGCGAGACCTTCCAGTCCGTCGACCTGGGCGATGCCGCGGCGACCGTCGCGGCGGCGGGCGCGCTGGTCGCCGCGCAACCCGTGCTGCACCTGGTCAACAACGCCGGCATGATCCAGGTCGCCGATATCGAATCCGTCACGCAGGAAGATCTGGCGCGTACCGTGGCACTGAACCTGACCGCGCCGCTTTTGCTGATGCAGGCGCTGCTGCCGGGCATGCGCCAGGCCGGCTACGGCCGGGTGGTCAACGTCGGCAGCCGGGCGGCCCTGGGCAAGCCCGGCCGCTCGGTCTACGGCGCCACCAAGTCGGGCCTGGTCGGCATGACGCGCACCTGGGCGCTGGAACTGGGCAAGACCGGTGTCACCGTCAACACGGTGGCGCCGGGGCCCATCGCCACCGAGCTGTTCGATCAGTCCAACCCGCCGGGCGAGCCGAAGACCGTGGCGCTGGAAGCGTCGATTCCCGTGGGCCGGATCGGCAGACCAGAAGATGTGGCGCATGCGGTGTCCGGATTCATGGACCCGCGCGCGGGCTTCATCACCGGGCAGGTGCTGTACGTGTGCGGGGGAATGTCGGTGGGGTTGGCGGGGTAGGGGCCGGTGGCGGGTGAGCAGGGTGGCGCCAGCCGGTCAGGCGGCGCCGTCGCTGCCGTTGAGCGGCCAGGGAAAGTCCGGCGTGATGCGCAATTCCAACCCCGCCTGCGACAGCAATTGGTGCAGCCGGATCACTTCATGCGCCAGTTGGTCTTCGGCGACTGGCAGGTTCTGCGTGATCAGGTCGCGCGCCCGCTTGACGCCAATGCCCAGCGCCACCGACAGCCGGGCGATGGCGGTGGCCGTGCCCAGCGCGCCGGGCGTCGCCCACAGCGTGTAGGGCGTGCGGTCGTGGAAGGGATGGTTGGGATTGGTCGTGGCCACCATCCAGCCGCATGCGGTGCACCGCGCGATCAGGCTCAGGCCCTGTTCGGCCACGATCTGGGGCTGGCCGCACTCGGGGCAGGGCGATTGCGTGATGCGTTCGGTCATGGTCGGGGTACGAGGGCAATGGCGGGGCCTGCGGCAATCATCAGGAGGCGGAACCGGTAGCGTAATCCGTTCTGGCGCAATGCGGGCGCCGCCCGCTGTACAGGGCGGCATCCGACAAGGTGTACCGGCGCCCTCCGACGTGGCGTGGCTATGATGCGGGCATTCTTCGCCCGACGTTGCCGTGATGACCCGCAAGATATTCTGGCAAGACCCGTACCTGACTGCGCTCGACGCCCAGGTCATCGAGGTGGCCGGCGCCCAGCTGCTGCTCGACCAGACGATTCTGTTCGCCTTTTCTGGCGGCCAGGAAAGCGATGCCGGCACGATTGCCGGCTATCCCGTCCTGCAGGCGGCCAAGCGTGGGCTGGACATCGTTTACACCTTGCCCGCCGATCACGCGATCAAGGTGGGCGACAGGGTGGCTACGCAGCTTGACTGGGACCGTCGCTACCGGCTCATGCGACTGCATTTCGCGGCCGAGATGGTGCTGCAGCTGATTTACCAGCGATGTCCCGGTATCGTGAGGACCGGCGCGCACATCGCGCCGGCCAAGGCGAGGATCGATTTCACCAGCGAGCACAGCCTGGCGCCGTTGTTGGCCGGCATCGCTGGCGACGCGCAGGCGCTGATCGAGGCCGATCATCCCATCGTCACGGCCTTCAGCGACGCAGGCACCGAGCGACGCTACTGGCGGGTCGACGGCTTTGCGCAGATGGCTTGCGGCGGCACCCATCCCCGCAGCACGGGCGAAATCGGCGGCGTGTTGCTCAAGCGCAGAAATCCCGGTCGCGATCGCGAACGCGTGGAAATTGTTCTGGCCTGAAGGGCGCGGCGGCGTTCGGGTCAGGCTGAGGGCCGCTTCCGGCCGATCACGTGCCGCAACGTCTTGGCGGACACCTTGCCCGAAGCCTGCAAGGCCTCGGCGCGTTCCTGCCGCAGCCGGCGCAGCACCTCGGCCGGCGTCACGCCGAAATGGGCGGCGAACTTGCGCTGGAAGGTGCGGCGCGACATATGGCAGGCGTCCGCCATGTCGTCCACCGACCAGCGCGCCGACAGGCTGGCTTCGATCTTTTCCACCAGGTCGCGAAACGGCGCCGACATGCGGTCTTGCAGCCGCAATGATTGGCTGTACTGGCGCTGGTCGCCATTTCTGCGCATGAACACGACCAGGCGCCGCGCCACGTCTTGCGCCACCTGGGCGCCGACGTCGCGTTCGATCAGGGCCAGCGCCAGGTCGATGCCGGCCGTCACGCCCGCCGACGTCCAGATGGCGCCGCTTTCGATATAGATGCGGTCGTCTTCCACCCGTAGCCCGGGATGCAGCTGGCGCAGCCGGTCGGCCGAGCGCCAATGCGTGGTCACGCGGCGGCCCTCGAGCAGGCCGGCCGAGGCCAGCAGGAAAGCGCCGGTGCAGACGCTGCACGTGCGGCGCGCCTGCGGGCTGCGGCGGCGCAGCCAGGCCAGCGTTTCGCCGTGGGCGCTGGCCAGGTCGATGCCGGGGCCGCCGGGCACGAACAGCATGTCGATCGGGGCGTCGTCGTCGTGGGCGAAGGTGGCGTCGGCCTGCATGCGCAGACCCTGGTCCCAGGTGGATACCACCGGCGTGGCGGCCACGGTGGCCAATTGGTAATGGGCGGCGCCGCCTTCTTCGTTGGCAGCGCTGAAGGCCTGCCAGGGGCCGGCCAGGTCCAGCGGCTGGAAACCGTCGTACAGCAGGAACACAATGCGTTTTGGCGCGATCGCGGACGCATTTGGCGCCTGCTTGCCGGCGCGTCCGCCTACGCTGGCGTTTCCATTCTGCGAAGGAGCATCGTCATGCATGTGAATATTCTCTTGTTCGAAGGGCTGACCCAGCTGGATATGACGGGGCCGTACGAGGTACTGGCCGCCGCGCCTGGCTTCACCGTGGATTTTGTCGCAAAAACGCTCGCACCGGTGCGTAGTGATCGCGGCCTGCGGTTCGTGCCAACCCAGACGCTGGATTCGGCGCCGCCCTGCGATCTGCTGGTGGCGCCCGGCGGGCCGGGCACGGATGATGCCATCGTTGATCCGGACTGGGTAGCCTTTACCCGCCGGCAGGGGGTAGCGGCGGGGCACGTGTTCGGCATCTGCACGGGGTCGCTGCTGCTGGGTGCCGCGGGCCTGCTGCGCGGCAAGCGCGCGTCCAGCCACTGGCGGGCGCGCGAGCTGCTGGCGCATTTCGGCGCCATCCCCAGCGACGAACGCCTGTGCGTGGACGGCAAATTCTTTACGGCGGGCGGCGTCACGTCCGGCATCGACATGGCCCTGAAAGTGGTGGCCACGCTGTGCGGTGACGACGTGGCCAAGCAGATCCAGCTGCAGATCGAATACGACCCCAAGCCGCCGTTTCCGGGCGGCACGCCCAAGACGTCGGAGCCGGCCATCGTGCAGCGTTACCTGGATATGTCGCAGGCGCGGTTCGAGACGCGCCGCGCGGCGGTCGAGCGCGCCGCGGCGGCGATGCCGCGGGACTAGGCGCCTGTTGCTCGGGGGGCTTGGCGCCGGCCTGCCCAGGCCTCGGGTGGGCGCCTAGCGCCCCAGATGATCCAGCGGCAGCGGACCATGCGGCTTGACGGTCTGGATCGCGAAGTTGCTGCGGATGTCCTTCACGCCGGTCAGTTTCAGCAGGGTGCCGAGCAGGAAGGTTTCATAGGCGCGCAGGTCCGGCACCACCACCTGCAACAGGAAGTCGGATTCGCCCGACACCAGGTGAGCGGCCACCACTTCGGGCAGCGCGCTGACTTCCTGGCGGAACTGGGCGGCGTCGCGCTCGTGGTGGCGTTCGACCTTGACGCCCACGAACACGGTCAGGCCCAGGCCGACCTCGTCGGGCGCGAGCCGCGCTTCGTAACCCTGGATCACGCCGGCCTCTTCCATCAGGCGCACCCGCCGCAGGCAGGGCGACGGCGACAGGCCGATCTGCTCGGCCAGTTCCACGTTGGTCAGGCGGCCGTTCTTCTGCAGGGCTTCCAGAATGCGGCGGTCGTAGGCGTCCAATTCACGTTTTGGCATGGAATTGATCGAAAATGTCGTTGATTGGTGAGGTATGCCAATAATGCTACTTCAAGTGGCAGGAATAGAAAGCACATGCCGATGCCTTTTCCCTAGAATGACCCTCATTCCAAGTCGTTGAAAGAGGGTGGTCATGGCCGATATGGCGTTGTTCCTGGGGGCGTTGCTGGTGGTCTATGTGGTGCCCGGGCCAGACATGATCCTGCTGCTCGAAACCGGCGCCTTGCGCGGCCGGGCGCCGGCTCTGGCCGTGGCAGTGGGCCTGGCGATTGCCCGCGCCGCCCACGTCACGCTGGCCGCGCTGGGGCTGGCGGCGCTGTTCAAGACGCATCCGTGGGCGTTCGACGCGGCGCGCACGGTGGGCGGCTGCTACCTGGTGTGGCTGGGCGTGCGTCTGCTGCGCGCCGGGCCGCTGTCGTATGACGTGGCGGCCCAGGCGCAGGCCGCCGCGCGCGGCAAGGGCCTGGGCGCGGCGCTGCTGAGCGGCGTGCTGACCAATGTGCTCAATCCCAAGGCGCTGTTGTTCTGCTCGGTGCTGCTGCCGCAATTCGTGTCGCCGGCCCAAGGCAGCATCGGCCAGCAGTTCGCGGTGCTGGGTGTGGTGCTGGTGAGCCTGGGGCTGACGTTCGACGTGCTGTGCGCCTTGGCCGGCGGCGCGCTGGGCCGCTGGCTGGCGGCCCGGCCGCGGGTACGCAAGTGGCAGGGCGCGGTGTTCGGCACCGCGCTGATCGGGTTCGGCTTGAAGCTGACCTTGAGCCGGTAGGCGCAGGGGCGGCTCGGCCAAAAAAATGGGCCTGACATATGTCAGGCCCATTTGTCATCTGCGGCGTTGCCGGCGCATTACTTGCCGAAGGCAAAGGATGTTTCGTCCTGGTCCTCGGCCTCGCCATCCGTTTTCACCGGCTTGGGCTGGGCGCCATCGGCCAGCATTTCCGCTTGCGTCAGGCCCTTGGTCAGTTCCAGGGCCTGGCGCTCGAACAGGCGCCGGTACAGGCCGCCCTTCAAGCGGATCAGCTGGTCATGGCTGCCTTCTTCGATGATGCGGCCACGGTCCATCACCAGCAGGCGATCCAGCGCACGCACGGTCGACAGGCGGTGCGCGACCACCAGCGTGGTGCGGCCGACCATCAGGCGCTCCATGGCCTGCTGGATCAGCACTTCGCTTTCGCTGTCCAGGCTCGAAGTGGCCTCGTCCAGGATCAGGATGGGCGCGTCCGCCAGGAACGCCCGCGCGATCGCGACGCGCTGGCGCTCGCCGCCCGACAGCTTCACACCGCGCTCGCCCACCAGCGTTTCATAGCCCTTGGGCAGCGCCATGATGAACTCGTGTGCGCTGGCCAGCCGCGCCGCGTGCTCGATCTCGGCCTGCGTCGCGCCGGGGCGGGCGTAGGCGATGTTCTCGGCCAGCGTGCGGTGAAACAGCACCGGTTCCTGCTGCACGATTGCGATCTGGCTGCGCAGCGACGACTGCTTCACCTGGGCGATGTCCTGCCCGTCGATGGTGATGCGGCCGCCGTTCACGTCATACAGGCGCTGGATCAGCTTGATGAACGTGGTCTTGCCCGACCCCGAATGGCCGACCAGCCCGACGCGTTCGCCCGGGGCGATGCGCGCCGAAAAATGGTCGTACAGCGCCGTGTCGTGCCGGCCGTAGCGGAACGTGACGTCCTCGAAGCGGATTTCGCCCGCACCGACGCGGATGTCGCCCGCGCCGGGCCGGTCGTCCACGCCCAGCGGATGCCGCGCCATGGCCACCAGTTCTTCCATGTCGTTGACCGAGCGCTGCAGGTTGCGGATGTGCATGCCTACGTCGCGCAGGTGGCCCTGCAGCATGAAGAACATCGTCAGCGCGAAGGTGATGTCACCGACGCTGGCCTGGTTGCGCGACCACAGGAACAGCGACGCGCCCAGGATGCCGGCCTGCATCGCCACCAGCATCGCGCCCTGGACGCCACCGTTGATGGTGGCGCGAACCCAGGTGCGGCGCGTGCGGCGGCGCCACTTGTCGACCACGCGGCCCAGCCGGGTTTCTTCGCGCGTTTCGGCGCCGAAGGCCTTGACCACGGGGTTGCAGCTGACGGCATCGGCCAGGGCGCCGCCCATGCGCGTATCCCAGGCGTTGCCCAGCCGCGCGGCCGGCGCGACGTAGCCCAGCGACAGCGTCGCGGTGACGGCGATGTACAGCACCGACCCTGCGCCGACGACCAGGCCCATGATGGGCCAGTGCACGCCCAGCAAGGCGGTAGCGCCGACCAGCATGACGACGGACGGCAGCAGGGCCACCAGCAAGGTGTCGTTGAGCACATCGACGGCCCACATGCCGCGGGTGATCTTGCGCACCGTCGAGCCGGCGAAGCTGTTGGCATGCCAGTCGGTGGAAAAGCGCTGCACGCGATAGAACGCGTTGGACACCATTTCATTCATCATCTTCAGGGTGAAGGTGATGATGTTCTGGAAGACCCCTTGGCGCAGCAGGGTGCCGCCGATGCCCAGGGCGATCAGCAGCCAGAACGAGGTGATGGCCGCGCCCCAGATCATCTCGTCGGCCGCGGCGCCGGACGCGACGGCGTCGACCAGGCGGCCGGCGTACAGCGGGGTCAGCACGTCGGCCAATGCGGACAGCAATGCCAGGCCGATGATGACGGCGGTGCGCCAGGGCTGGGCGCGCCAATAGCGGAAGGTAAAGCCGAGGACGTCCTTGAAGGCTTGTCCTCGCAGATCGATTTTTGTTCGATTCATTGCGATTGGCCGGCAACGCGGGGATGCCGGATTCCTTGTGGGAAAGGGGGTGATACGACCTGCGCAGCGAGGCGCAGGCATTGCGTTCAAGGGGTTGGAGCGGGCACGGAGGACCAGTCGCCAGGTAACCAGGCGATGGGTCCGCGCGGGCGACGACGACTTAGTGGCGTCGCGGAGATACGCGCGGGATGGCGGTATGCGGATTCATCATCTTGCGCCTCCCAGGTGTAGGTGAAGGGAAAAAACGTGGGCGTAGGCCCGGATTGATGATTCTATAGAAATGGTGTAGGGGAATCAACCGGGTGGCGCCGCGATCAGGGCGCGTGTGGGTTTTTTTCAACGGTGGCGGCCCGCCGGCAAGGTGCCGGCGGGCCGCGTGGCGCGACTGACCCAGGGCGCGCTCTGGCGGGGCGGCAGCGCGCGGCGCTACTTCAGGAACCCCGTCGAGATCCAGGGCACCGCGGCGATGACGACGATGCCGACCGCCATCGAGCCCAGGTAACCCAAGATGGGCCGGATGCCGGCTTCCGGCGCGACCCGGCCGATGGCGCAGGCGGCGTAGTAGCCCACCCCGAACGGCGGGGCGAACAGGCCCAGGCCCATCGACAGGATGACCACCATGGCGTAGTGGACTTCATGAATGCCCATCTGGTGGGCGATCGGGAACAGCAACGGGCCGAACAGCACGATGGCGGGAATGCCTTCCAGCACGCTGCCCAGGATGACGAAGGCCGCAATGGAGACGCCCATGAAGGTTGCCGCGCCGCCGGGCAGGCCGGACATGGCCTGGGCCAACTGGGTCGAGAAGCCGGACTGCGTCAACGCCCACGCCATGGCCGTGGCGGTGCCGATGATGAGCAGGATCGAGCCGGACAGGCAGGCCGTGTCGACCAGCATCGGCTTGAGCCGCTTGGGGTCGAAACAGCGGTAGACCAGCAGCCCGACCAGCGTGGCGTAGACGATGCCGATGGTGGAGACCTCGGTGGCGGTGGCCACGCCTTCGACCACCGCCGCGCGGATGACGAAGGGCAGGGCCAGCGCGGGCAGCGCAACCATCAGCGCGTGGCCGATCTGGCGGCCGGTGGCGCGGCGCACGGCGCTCAGGTCTTCGTGGCGGTTGCGCCGCCACACCACCAGGCACAGCATCACGCCCAGCACCAGGCCAGGCAGCAGGCCGCCCGTGAACAGCGCCGTGATCGACACGCCGGTGACCGAGCCGATGGTGATCAGCACCAGGCTGGGCGGCACGGTTTCCGTCTGCGCGCCGGTGGCCGACAGCAGCGCGACCAGGTCGCCTTCGTTGGCGCCGCGTTCGCGCATTTCGGGAAAAAGCACCGGGGCCACGGCCGCCATGTCGGCCGCCTTGGCTCCGGAAATGCCCGAGACCACGTACATGGCGCCGATCAGCACGTATGACAGGCCGCCGCGCACGTGGCCCAGCAGGCTGGCCAGGAAAGCGACCATGCGCTTGGCCATGCCGGTCATCTCGATCAGCACGCCCAGGAACACGAACAGCGGCACCGCCAGCAGGATCAGGTGCGACATGCCTTCGTCCATGCGTCCGACCACCACCATCATCGGCACCTCGGTGGTGAGCGACAGGTAGCCGAAGGTGGCCAGCCCGAATGAGAACGCGATCGGCACGCCGGTGAACACGGTGGCGGCCACGACCCCGACAAAGAAGATCAGCAGGTTGGCGTTGCCCAGGCCGGCCAGCACGGGCTGCAATGCCATCATGCCGGCCACGACGCCGCCCACCAGCAGCAACGCCAGTCCGGTGATGCGCCACTGTGCCCGCTCCACCAGCCGCAGCAGGGCGATCAGCAGCATCAGGGCGGTGCCCACCGGCAGCGCCGCGGCGCGCCAGATATTGGGGATTTCCAGCGCGGCGGTGGTGACGTAGCGTTCTTCCGACGCGTACTCGTAGCCTGGCGCCAGCACGAGCGCAAGAAAGGCCAGCGCCGCCGCCACCGCCACCATGTCGAGCAGCGCGCGGGTGGCGGGCGAGGCGCGGTTGACCAGCGCGCCCATGCGCATGTGTTCGCCGCGGCGAAAGGCGACCACCGCGCCCAGCATCGCCAGCCACAGGAACAGGATCGAGGCCAGTTCGTCCGACCACACCAGCGGCGTGTGCAGGGCATAGCGCGCCACGATGCCCGAGAACAGGATGACGATTTCCGCGACCACCAGGATGGCCGCGGGAATCTCCACCAGGTGGCCCAGCGCGTTGTCGGCGGCCACGGCCCAGGGCCGCCGGGCGCCGGGTGCCGCGCCGGCGTCGCCCCGCAGGTCCGCCGGGTGGGTCAGCGCAGCCCTCATGACAGTCTCCCGGCCGCCTGCTCCAGCAGGCCCCAGGCCTTGTCGCCGTACTTTTCCTTCCAGCTTGCGTAGAAGCCGGCGTGGCGCAGGGACTCGCGGATGGGGCCGGGTTCGGGGGTGTTGAAGGCCAGGCCTTCTTCGGCCAGCTTGGCTTGCAGCTGGGTGTTGAGCGCCAGCACGTCGGCGCGCTCGGCCATGCCGGCCGCGTTGATGTGCCGGGCGACGACGTCGCGGATATCGGCTGGCAGCTTTTCCCAGGCGCGGCGGTTGCCCAGGAACCAGAAGCCGTCCCACATGTGGTTGGTCATGGAACAGTATTTCTGGACTTCGTACAGCTTGGCGGTCTGGATGATGGCCAGTGGGTTTTCCTGGGCGTCCACCACCCGGGTCTGCAACGCGGAATAGGTTTCGTTGAAGTTGATGCTGGCCGGCGACGAGCCCAGCGCCTTGAACATCGACGTCCAGAGCGGGCTGACGGGCACGCGGATCTTCAGGTCGCGAAAGTCGTCGGGGCCGCTGATCGCGCGCGAGCTGGTGGTGACCTGGCGAAAGCCGCTATCCCAGATGCGGTCCATCACGAACAGGCCTTTGGCGTTGATCTCGGCGCGGATGTGCGCGCCCAGCTCGCCATCCATCGCTTTCCAGACCGAGTCGTAATCGGGAAAGGCAAAACCCACCCCGCTGATGGATGCGCTGGGCACCAGGGTGGACAGGATCAGTCCGGACAGCGTGAAGAATTCGACCGCGCCGGCCCGCAGCTGGCTGAGGGTGTCGGTGTCGGACCCCAGCTGGCTGCTGGGGAATACCGCCAGTTCGAAGCGCCCGCCGGTGTCCTTCAGAATGTTTTGCGCGGCTTCGTTGGCGCGCAGGTTCATCGGGTGCGAAGGGGGCAGGTTGTTGGCGTACTTGTAGCGAAACTGCGGCGCCGCCAGCGTTCGCTGGAACGGCGCCAGGGCCAGGATCGCGCCGCCTCCCGCGGCGCTCATGAGTTTGCGTCGAGTGGTGTTCATGCTGTCTCCTTGGTTATGAGATCCGGCCGCCATCGAGGGTGGCCGGATAAAGCGCCTTGCCAGGCTTCTTGCTTTATCTTTGCATGAGGTCCATTATGTGGACCTACTTACTACCCTTAAATTTATTTAATCACATCGATTTACTGGCGTAAATCAATAAAACTGGTGCAGAATGAAAAAACAAAATCAGTTTGATGGTCCACAAAATGGACCTCTGGAAAAATCAGGCGGAGACGTGACGGAGACCTCATCCCAGGTCGGTGGCGCCCAGGCGATCTCGCGGGCCATGCTGGTGCTGCGCGCCGTGTCGCGCACGCGCAGCGACGGCGCGGGCTTGCTGGCGCTGACGCGCGACACCGGCATGAGCAAACCGACCGTGCACCGGATCCTGGCGGCCCTGGCAGCCGAAGGCATGGTCGAGCAAGACGCCGCCAGCCGCCGTTACTTTCTGGGCCCCGAATGCCACGTGCTGGGCAACATCGCCAGCGAACGGTTCGGCATCAATCGCCTGGCCGCGCCGGTGGTGGCGCGGCTGGCGCACGAATGTGGCGATTCCGCGTTCTTCTCGCTGCGCCGCGACGTGTTCGCAGTCTGCGTATTGCGCGAAGACGGCGACTATCCGCTCAAGACCCACGTACTGCTGCCGGGCGACCGCCATCCGCTGGGCATCGGCGCGGGCAGCCTGGCCATTTTGGCGGCGCTGCCCGACGACGAGGTCCAGGCCTGCCTGCAGGCCAATGCCGGGTTGATCGAGCGGCGCTATCCGCATTATTCGGTGCCGCTGATCCGCACGCTGGTCGATGAGGTGCGCGAGCAGGGCTACGCCGTGAATCGCGGTCTGGTGGTGCCGGGCTCGTGGGGCATCGGCATGCCGCTGCGCGACGAAGCGGGCCACGTGCTGGGCGCGCTGAGCATTGCCGCGGTCGAGTCGCGCATGGATGAGGAAAGGCAGTTCCAGCTGGCCAAGCTGTTGTCACGCGAGGCCAAACGCCTGCTTGCGCAGGCCAACCCGGCAGGCCGCGAGGCGCGGGTGCGCCCGCCGGCCGCCAAGCCCAAACCCTGAAGCGCCGCGTCGGCGCGGCGGGGTTGCCACCAGAGGAGACAGCAATGAGCAAGCGTGCCGTCATCGTGGGATGGTCGCACATCCCGTTCGGCAAACTCGACGACCCCGACACCGAAAGCCTGATGGCGCGGGTGTCCGGCGCCGCGCTGGATCATGCGGGCATCGGCCCCGACGCCGTGGACGGCATCTATGCCGGCGTGATGAACAGCGGCTTCCAGAAGCAGGACTTCCAGGGGGCGCTGGTGGCGTTGGCCGATCCGGCGCTGGCCCACGTGCCCGCGACGCGGCTGGAAAACGCCTGCGCCACGGGATCGGCGGCGCTGTATGCGGCCATGGACTTCATCGAAGCCGGACGCGGCCGCATCGCGTTGGTGGTGGGGGCCGAGAAAATGACCTCGCGGCCCACGGCCGAAATCGGCGACATCCTGCTCAACGCCAGCTACCGCAAGGAAGAGGCCGATATCGCCGGGGGGTTCGCGGGCGTATTCGGCCGTATCGCCGCCGCCTATTTCGAACGCCATGGCGACCACAGCGAGGCGCTGGCCGCCATCGCCGCCAAGAACCACGCCAATGGCGTGGACAACCCCTACGCGCAGATCCGCAAGGACCTGGGCTTTGCGTTCTGCAACACGGTGTCGGACAAGAATCCCTATGTGGCCGCGCCGCTGCGGCGCACCGACTGTTCGTTGATCTCGGACGGCGCCGCGGCGCTGGTGCTGGCGGATGCCAACACGGCGGCCAGCCTGCGGCGCGCCATCGGCTTTCGGGCGCGGCGCCAGGTCAATGACATCCTGCCGCTCAGCCGGCGCGACCCGATCGCCTTCGAGGGGGCGACGCGGGCCTGGCGTGACGCGCTGGCCGACGCCGGCGTCACGTTGGACGACCTGAGCCTGGTCGAGACGCACGATTGCTTCACCATCGCCGAACTGATCGAGTACGAGGCCATGGGCCTGGCGCCGCGCGGGCAGGGGGCGCGGGCGTTGCGTGAAGGCTGGGTCCAGCGGGGCGGGCGCCTGCCGGTCAATCCGTCGGGCGGACTCAAGGCCAAGGGCCATCCGGTGGGCGCGACGGGGGTGTCGATGCATGTGATGGCATGCCTGCAACTGGCGGGCGAGGCCGGGGGCATGCAGGTGCCGGGCGCGACGCTGGCCGGCGTGTTCAACATGGGCGGGGCGGCGGTGGCCAACTACGTCAGCATCCTGGAGCGCGTCAAATGAGCGGCCCGTCGGATCAGGCCGCGGGGCCGCCGCTGGGCGGCGTGGCGCCCGTGTCGCGCCGGGCGATGAACCTGGCGCATTTCCTGGTGCAGGCGGCGCGCCGCCATCCCGCCCGGCCGGCGCTGGTGTGCGGCGATGCCCGCTTGAGCTGGCGTGAGCTGGATGCGCGCACGGCGGCGCTGGCGCAGGCGCTGGCCGAGCGCGGCGTGGGCAAGGGCGACCGGGTGCTGGTGCACGCACGCAACAGCTTTGCGTTCGCCGAAACCCTGTTTGCCGTGCTGCGCCTGGGCGCGGTGTGGGTGCCGACCAACTGCCGGATCTCGCCGGACGAGGCGGTCTATCTGGCGCAGGCGGCCGGGGTCAAGGCGTTCTTGTGCGAAGGTCAGTCGCCGCAGCATGCCGCGGCGGTGGCGGCAGCCATGCCGCAGCTGGCGCTGCTGGCGCGGCTGGGCCCGGGTGACTTCGGCGAGGCCGATACCGCATCCCTGATTGCGGCGCGGCTGGGGACGGCGGCGCCAGCCTGTGCCGACGTGGCCTACGACGACCCGTGCTGGTTCTTTTTCACGTCCGGCACTACCGGCCAACCGAAGGCGGCGGTGCTCACGCACGGGCAGATGGCGTTCGTGGTGACCAACCACCTGTGCGACCTGATGCCGGGCACGACCGAAGCCGACGTGAGCCTGGTGGTGGCGCCGCTGTCGCACGGCGCGGGCATCCATTTCCTGACGCAGGTGGCGCGCGCGGCGTGCACGGTGCTGCCCGAGGGCGACCGGTTCGATGCGGCCCAGGCGTGGCAGCTGGTGCAGGAACACGGGGTGACCAACCTGTTCACCGTGCCCACCATCGTCAAGATGCTGGTGGAGCATGCGGCGGTGGACGCGTTCGACCATGGCAGCCTGCGCTACGTGATCTATGCCGGGGCGCCGATGTACCGCGAAGACCAGAAGCGCGCCCTGGCGAAGCTGGGTCCGGTGCTGGTGCAGTACTTCGGGCTGGGCGAAGTCACCGGCAACATCACCGTGCTGCCGCCGTCGCAGCACCACGCTGGCGACGGCCCCGAAGCCCGCGTCGGCACCTGCGGCTACGAGCGTACCGGCATGCAGATCAGCATTCAGGACGACGCCGGCCGCCCGTTGCCATGCGGGCAGACGGGCGAGATCTGCGTGGCCGGGCCGGCGGTATTCGCGGGCTACTACGCCAATCCGCAGGCCAACGCCAAGGCTTTTCGCGATGGCTGGTTCCGCACGGGCGACCTGGGCTACCAGGACGACGAGGGCTACCTCTACATCACGGGCCGCGAGTCCGACATGTATATCTCGGGCGGTTCCAACATCTATCCGCGCGAGGTCGAGGAAAAAGTGCTGGCGCATCCGGCAGTGGCCGAAGCGGCGGTGCTGGGCGTGCCCGACCCGGTGTGGGGGGAGGTGGGCGTGATGGTCTGCGTGCTGCGTCCCGGGCAGGCGCTCGACGCGGACGCGTTGCTGGATTGGCTGGGGCCGCGCATGGCGCGCTACAAGCTGCCGCGCCAGGTGTTTTTCTGGGACGCGTTGCCGCGGTCGGGCTACGGCAAGATCACCAAGAAGCTGGTGCGCGACGCCCTGCGCGAGCGCGGCTGCCTGCCTGCCGGCTGACCGCTGCCGAGTGCCTGTCGCGGAGCAAAGAAGACGTGGAAGTCGATTCAACAGCAACGACGCAGTGCATCACAACGAGGAGACAGAATCATGGATGTGACGCAGGAAGCAGTTCTGGTCACGGGCGGCGCGTCGGGCATCGGCCTGGCCGTGGCCCGCGGTCTGCTGGGGGCGGGCCGCCGGGTGCTGGTGGCCGACGTATCGCAGGAGCGGCTGGACGAGGTGCGCGGCATGGCGCCGCCGGACCAACTGGGCTGCGCGCGGCTGGACGTGGCCGACGAGGCGCAGGTGATGGACACGCTGGCGCGGCTGGAAGTGGATTTCGGGCCGATTTCCGGCTTGGTGAATTCCGCCGGGATCGGGCGCGACGTGCCGTTCCTGGACACGGACGCGGCGTTGTTGCGGCGCATCCTGGAAGTGAACCTGGTGGGGTCGTTCGTGGTGGCGCGCGAGGCGGCGCGGCGCATGCGCGAGCGCGGCCGCGGATCGATCGTGAACATCGCGTCGGTGTCGGGCATCCGCGGCAATGCGGGGCGCGCGGCATACGGGGCGTCCAAGGGCGGGGTGGTGACGCTGACGCGGGTGATGGCGGTGGAGCTGGCCGCCTATGGCATCCGGGTGAATGCCGTGGCGCCAGGGCCGATCGAGACGCCGTTGGTGGAGCAGATGCATACGGACGCGGCGCGGGCGGCCTGGCGCCAGGTGGTGCCGCAGCATCGCTACGCGGCGCCGGAAGAGCTGAACGGCACGATAGGCTGGCTGCTGGATGAGTCGCTGGCCAGCTTCGTGACGGGGCAGGTGATTTGCGTGGATGGCGGGTTCACTGCGGCGGGGATGCTGCCGGCGGTGCACTGAAACCGAGGTTTCCGGCTACCGCGGCCGGCTGTGTTCTATCCCTGTCTTGTTTGATTCCCATCTTGCGCCACAAGCGCACGGAGTGCACATCATGCGAACCACCACCGTGGATCGTTCCTTGCGGGTGTCACCGGTACTACCCCGTCCCAGAACGCTGATCCATCCCGGGGCGTTCAACCCGGTACGAATCCATAGCCGCTGCGCGGGCCGCGGCAGGCATCTGCGCCTGGGGCTGCGCCCTGGGGCGACCCTGTTCGATGCGCTGGTTGACGCGCTGGCCCAGGCCGGCGTGCAGAACGCGTCGATGACGCTGCTGGGCGGCGCCTTCAGCCACCTGGATTACTGCACGGCGCCGCCCGATCCGGCGCACCTGCGGGTGGTGGCCTATACCGAACCGATCGCGGCGGGGCCGGCGTACCTGATTTTCGGCAATGCGACGTTGGGCAAGAGCGATACGGGCGCGCCGCTGGTGCATTGCCATGCGGCGTTCAGCGCGGCCGATGGCGAGCCGCTGGGCGGACACATCATGACGCAGACGACGATCGTGGGCCCGGTACCGGTGCCGGTGCTGGTGACGTCGCTGGATGGCTTCGAGCTGCGGGCGACGTATGACGCGGAAACGAATTTGCGGCTGTTGCAGCCGTGGGAGGTCTGATGATGATGCCGGCCGAGGTGGAAAGCGGAAGCATGGGACGGGTGGCGTATGCGCGCATCGGTCCGAATGAGGATCTGGTGCAGGGGGTGGAAAAGCTGTGCCTGGCGCAGGGGTTTCGCAATGCGTTCGTGCGAGGGGCGTTGGGCAGTCTGGTGGATGCTTGCCTTTATACGCGGGACGGAGTTCGGCAGGTGGCGGGGCCGGCGGTGGAAATCGTGAGCCTGGCGGGAGAGGTGCGGGCGCAGGCGGACGGGTCTGTCGTGGCGTCGCTGTCGGGGGTGGTGGCGGATCCGGATGGGCGGGTCCATGGGGGAGCGTTCGTGCCGGGGGCCAATACGATTTGCATGACGTTTGAAGTGACGTTGGAGGAGTGGTTGCCGGGGGGGTGAGGGGTTTGGGTTGTATCGCTTTGGTTGCTTGCCTGGGGTGGGGTTCTGGTGACGCCCGTCGCGGCGGGGTTGGGGCGGGTGGTTTGCTTGGCGTTTTGTCGGGAGGGCGGCGCACCGCCTTGGTGGCGGTGAGCTACGTCGGGATCGGCGCCGCGTTGCCGGTGTCCTGCACGTGCGCGCCTTGATGGCTGGCGAGTTTGGCGTAGGCGCCTTGCTTGCGCAGCAATTGGTCGTGGGTGCCGGATTCGGCCAGGGTGCCGTTTTCCAGGACCAGGATCAGGTCGGCGTCGCGGATGGTGGACAGGCGGTGGGCGATGACCAGGGTGGTGCGGTGGCGCATCAGGATGTCCAGGGCGCCGCGGACCTGTAGTTCGGACAGGGTGTCCAGGTGCGAGGTGGCTTCGTCCAGGATCAGGACGGGGGCGTTTTTCAGGAAGGCGCGGGCGATGGAGATGCGCTGGCGCTGGCCGCCGGATAGCTGCATGCCGCGTTCGCCGACGCGGGTGGCCAGGCCGTCGGGCAGGGTCTGGACGAAGGACGTGAGGGCGGCCTGGTCCAGGGCGCGGGCAAGGTCTTCGCGGCTGGCGTCGGGGCGGGCCAGGCGGATGTTGCCTTCGAGGGTGTCGTTGAACAGGTAGGTGTCTTGCGTGACGAGGGCGACGCGTTCGCGCAGGCCGTCCAGGTTGAGCTGACGGACGTCGACGCCGTCGAGTTTGACGGCGCCCTGGCGCGGGTCCCAGAAGCGCAGGAGCAGGCTGGCGACGGTGCTCTTGCCGGCGCCGGAGGCGCCGACGATGGCGACGGTGGCGCCGGCGGGGGCGATGAAGGTCAGGTCGCGCAGGGTGTCCCGTTGCTTGCCGGGGTAGGCGAAGTGGACGTGGTCGAAGGCCAGGGACAGGCCGTGCGCGGCGACGGGCGGGGGCAGGGGGCCGTCGGTGACGGGTTCGGGTTCGTTGTTGACGACGTGCAGGCGGCGCGTGGCGGCGATGGTGTCGGCCAGTTGACGGCTGACCTGCGAGATTTCGGAGACAGGCAGGAAGGTGGCCAGGGCGATGAGCACGAGCAGGGGCAGCATGCTGGCGGACAGGGCGCCGGCGGACACTTGCAGGGCGCCGACGACGGCCACGGCCAGGCCGCCCAGGCCCATGGCGACTTCGAACCAGGCGGTCTGGCGGGAGAGGTCGCGCAGGATGTCCAGGCGGCGGCCGCGGTACTGCTGGGCGACCTTGAGGAATTCGTCGCGGCGGCGGCCGGTGGCCTGGAAGGCGGTGAGGTCGGCCAGGCCCTGGATGGTGTCGGTGGTATGGGCGCTCATTTCGCCCAGGGCGTGGCGGGCGCGGTCGCCCAGGGCGTCGACCTTGCGGCGGCCGCTGATGGGCGAGACCAGGGCATAGGCCAGGAAGGGCAGCAGGGCCAGGGCGACGGGCCAGCTGTAGACGGCCAGGAAACCCAGCACCGACAAGGGCACCAGCACCGAGACGATGGCGGGCGCGATGGTGTGGGCGTAGAAGTATTCGACCATTTCGACATCTTGCGTGGCCAGGGCGACCAGGTCGCCGGAGCGCCGTTGCAGCAGGTAGGCGGGGGCCAGCCGTTCGAGCTTGTCGTAGAGCTTGACGCGCATGTCGGCCAGCAACTGGTACGCCATCGCGTGGGCCAGCCAGGATTCCAGCCAATGGAACAGGGCGGCGAGCGGCGCGGCGATGAGCAGGCCGGTGATGAGGGCGCCGGTGTCGCGGCCGTCGCGGATGGCGGCGACGACCAGGGCGCTCAGTACGCCCACGCCGATGAAGGCGGCGACGCGCGCCACGCCCAGGAGGATAGTGGCGATGAGGGTGCCGCGCCACGGACGCACCACGGACAGCAGGGTGCCGAGCGTGGCGCGCCAGCCGACCTGTTCGGCGTCGGCGTCCAGCGGGCGCAGGGCGGGGCCCTGGCCGTCGCCGCTGTCGTTGCCGCTGTTATCGCCGCCATCGGCGGGCGACTGGGCGAGGGCGGTGTCGGTGGCCGTGCGCAGGGCGTCGCTGGCCGTGCGCAGGGCGTCGCTGGCGGCGGCCGGCGGGGCGGCCAGCGCCACGGCCTGTTCGTGCATCAGGCGGTAGTACAGGCCGTGCTGCTGCATCAGTTCGGCGTGGGGGCCTTGTTCGACGACGCGGCCCTGGTCGAGCACCAGGCAGCGGTCGGCGCCGATGACGCTGGCCAGGCGGTGGGCCAGGATGAGGGTGGTGCGGCCGGCCATCAGGCGGTCCAGCGCCTGCTGGATCAGGGCTTCGTTTTCGGTGTCGACGGACGACAGCGCTTCGTCCAGGATCAGGATGGGCGCATCACGCAGCAGGGCGCGGGCAATGGCCACGCGCTGGCGCTGGCCACCGGACAGTTGCAGGCCGCGTTCGCCGATGCGGGTGGCGTAGCCTTGCGGCAGCGCCATGATGAAGTCGTCGATGTTGGCGGCGCGGGCAGCGGCGCGCACCTGTTCGTGGGTGGCGTCGGGCCGGCCCAGGCGCAGGTTGTCGTCGATGGTGCCGTGAAACAGCGTGATGTCCTGGCTGACCAGGGCCATGTGGCCGAGCAGCGTCTGGGTATCGATCTGGTTGACGTCGTGGCCGCCGACGCGAATGGCGCCGGCCTGGGGCACGCATTCGCGCAGCAACAGGCGCACGATGGTGGACTTGCCGGCGCCGCTGGGGCCGACGATGCCGACGCGCTCACCGGCCGCGATGCGGAAGGACAGGCCCTGGTGGGCGTGGCGTTCCGGCGTGTACGAGAAGGCGACGTTGTCGAATTCGATGGTGGGGGCCAGCCGCGCGGGGGCGGTGGCCGCCTGGACCTGGGGCGCGGCGGTCTGGGGGCGGGCGTCCATCAGCGCATGGATGCTGAGCGCGGCGGACTGGCCGAGCATGCCGCGATGCAGGACCGAGCGCAGGTCGCGCAGCGGGCGGAAGATCTCGGTGCCGGCCATCAGCACGATCAGCAGGGCCTCGACGCTCATGTCGCCAGCCGCCACGCGCCAGGCGCCGACGGTCAGCGCCAGCGCGGCGCCCAGGGCCACGCCCAGGTCGCTGATGCCGCGGGTGAGCAGGCTGACGGACAGCACCCAGAAGGTGTTGTCGGACAGTTTGCGGGCACGGGCGGCCAGGCGCTCCCCCCAGGCCTTGCCCTGGCCGTAGGACTTCAGCGTGGGCAGGCCCTGTACGGCGTCCAGGAATTCTTCGCCGAATTCATTCAGCGAACGGGTGCGCGCCAGGCTGGCGCGGCGGTCGAGCATGTGCACGGCCATCGGGCCGAACAGCGCGAACAGCGCGGCCACCAGGAACACCAGCGCGGTGGGCACGTCCCAGAAGGCGATGACGGCGAAGATGGCGAACGGCGCGGCCGCGGCGATGGCGACCTGCGGCAGGTATTGGCCGAAGAAAGTCTGCAACTGCTCGACGCCGTCCACGACGGTGAGCATGACGCCGCCGGTGCGCTGGTTGGCGAACCAGGCCGGGCCCAGCGCCACGATGCGGTCGTACAGACGCGCGCGCAGCGCCTGCTGCACGTCGGCCGAGCAGCGGTTGGCCTGTACGGTGCGCAGGTGGTCGAACAGGGCGCGCAGCAGCACCATGGCGCCGGCGCAGATAGCGGGCGTGAGCCACTGCTGCCACGCGGCGCCGTCGAACACGCGTGCCAGCAACTGGCCCAGGAAAACATAGCGGGCGATGCCTGCGGCCAGCGCCAAGAGGCCCAGGAAAATGCCGCCCGCCATGGCGGCGCGCAAACCCTCGGTCAATCGCCAAAGCCTGGAATCGAAATACATATCAATGCTCCCTCTGAAGCCTGAATGGTCACGCATCCGGCAGCGGCGCGAAAGCGATAGTTATTCAATCATGGGTTGAGATAAACTCAACCCCTATGTCCGATCTGCCCACCCATACGCCGCCCTTGGCCGCCCTGCGCGCCTTTGAAGCCGTTGCCCGCCTGGGCAGCCTGAGCCGCGCCGCGGTTGAGCTGCACGTGACCAAAAGCGCCGTCAGCCACCAGTTGCGGGCGCTGGAAGCCGACCTGGGGGTGAGCCTGCTGCGGCGCGGGGGCACGGTGCGGCGCGCCGAAACCACCGAGGCAGGCGCCGCGCTGCTGGCGTCGGTACAACAGGCCTTGACCCTGCTGGAGACCGCCTGCCGCAACGCGCGGGCCAGCGCCCGGGGCAAGCGCCGCTACAACCTGAACGTGTCGGCCAACCCGTCGCTGGCGGCGCTGTGGCTGGCCCCGCGCATCGGCCGGTTCATCGAATTGCACCCGGACATCGACATCCAGGTGTTCCTGCACGCCAGCCAGGACCCGGCCTGGAAGGCGCAGGACATCGACCTGGCGTTCCTGCACGTGCGCGCCCTGGGGCCGCATCTGGCCGCGCCGGGCGACATTCCGCTGATGACCGAGACCGTGGTGCCGGTGTGCAGCCCCGCGCTGGTGGCGCCGCAGGATCGCGACGACCCCAACGTCTTCGCGCGCCATCGCTGGCTGGAAGAAAAGCACATCGACAGCCCGGAAACCGACTGGCGCACCTGGCGCCCGCGTCTTGGCCTGGCGGAAAGCGCCGGCCAGGACCCGCTGGTGCTGTCGGGCCTGAGCACGGTGGTGGCGGCTGCCGCGGCCGGCGTGGGCATCGCGCTGGGCCGCGCGCCGCTGATCGACGAAGAACTGGCCAGCGGCCGGCTGGTGGCGCTGACGCCGGGCCTGCGCATGCCGGGCTCGTGGGGCTACGTGATGCGCATCCATGCCAACCGGCCGATGGACGCGTCGTTGCCGGCGCTGGTGGAATTCCTGGCCGAAGAGGGCCGCGCCGCCGCGGCATGGCAGAATCCGGTTGCGGCGCGCAGGTAGCGCGCCGGCCCGCGGCGCCATCTGGCGAAAGGGCAAGTGTCCGCGGCCCATTCCTGTCGAGGCGTCCTTGAATACCTTGGTTCAATTGCTGTTGCGCCCGCTGCGCGCCTGGCTGTTGCTGCCGGTCTTGTTGTTGCCGCTGTCCGTCCAGGCGCAGGCCGCGCCCACGCCAGGTTGCGACGATTTCCTGGCGGCCCTGACGAACAAGCCCGATTTCATCGAGTACCAGGGGTGCCGCCTGGAAATGCGCACGCACGGCAAGCCGCTGGTGGCGCGCTACCGGGTGGATGGCGCCGCCGCTGCGCTGGCCGAAAGCTATCTGCGGCGTCAATTCGGCATCGCGCCGCTGCAATACCAGTGCTGCGGCTGGCAGACGCCGCCGCAGTTCTGGCGCGATCCCCGCACAGGGGACGGCTACACGATCGGCTTCGGTTCCGAAGAAACCCTGCTGTCGTCCCGTTCGCAGTGGGACCAGATTCCCAGCTTTCACGTCCGCATCGAGCGGTACACCGAAGCGCCCTGAGGGGCGGGCGCGGCCCGGGCCGCGCCCGCTGGCGTTGGTGCCCTAGCCGTCGGCCAGCTCCATGCTGCGCGTCACTTCTTCCTGCACCCGTTCCCAGATGGCGCGCTTCAGTTCCACGAAGCGCGGCGACAGCTGCACGTCCGCGCTGCGCGGGTGGGGCAGGTCGTTCTGGATGTCCTGCACGATGCGACCGGGCTTGGACCCCATGACCGCCATACGGGTGGACAGCGTCAGCGCCTCGTCGATGGAATGGGTGATGAAGACAATGGTCTTTCCGCTCTGCTCGTAGATCGACAGCAGTTGTTCCTGCAGCACCTGCCGCGTCATGGCGTCCAGCGCGGCAAATGGCTCGTCGAACAGCATCACGTCCGGGTCGTTGGCCAGCACCCGCGCGATGGATACGCGCTGCTTCATGCCGCCGGACAGCGCGTGCGGGTATTTATCGGCCGCCTGCTTCAGGCCCACCATCTCGATGTATTTGCGGGCGATGGGCGCGCGTTCCGCGCGGGACAGGCCGCGCATCTTCAGGCCGAATTCCACGTTTTCCTGTACCGTGCGCCACGGAAACAGCGCGTACTGCTGGAACACCATGCCGCAGGCCGCCGTGACGTCGGTGACCGGCTTGCCGTTCACTGTCACCGTGCCCGTGTTGGGGGTGATGAAGCCGGCCATCAGGTTCAGCAAGGTGGACTTGCCGCAGCCCGAAGCGCCCAGCAGCACCAGGAATTCGCCGCGCTTGACCGACAGGTCCACCTTGTCCAGCACGGTGATGTCGCCATAGGCCTTGGACACGTCCTGCAGGCGGATCATCGTGTCGTTGCTTATCGTTGCCATGCCAGTACCCATCGTTCAAGTAGACGCAGACAGAGGTCGGTGACCAGCACGGTGAAGCTGATCAGCACCATGCCCAGCACCACGGTGTCGGTCT
Organism: Achromobacter sp. FW305-C-28; assembly: GCF_058783235.1. Lineage (NCBI taxonomy): Bacteria > Pseudomonadati > Pseudomonadota > Betaproteobacteria > Burkholderiales > Alcaligenaceae > Achromobacter > Achromobacter sp. FW305-C-28. The sequence goes on from NZ_JBYSYL010000002.1 coordinate 114,145, forward strand.
GGAAGAATTCCTTGCCGTTCATGATCATGAAGCCCAGGCCTTCCTTGGACGCGACCAGCTCGGCCGAGATGACGCAGGTCCAGGACAGGCCCAGGATGATCTTCATGCCCGACAGGATCTGCGGCAGGCAGCCGGGAAACAGCACTTCGCGCATCACCTGCCAGCGGTTGGCGCCCAGGTTGCGCGCGGCCCGCACCAGCACGGGGTCGATGCTGCGCGACGCTTCCATCACGTAGAGCAGGGCGGGCACGAACGAGCCCATGAAGACGATGCTGTACTTCTGCGTCTCGGTGATGCCGAACCACAGCAGCGACAGCGGAATCCAGCTCATGGACGGCAGCGGGCGCAGGAACGAGATGATGGGGTCGAACACGGCGCGCGCCACCTTGGACGTGCCCAGCAGGATGCCCAGCGGAATGGCCACTGCCACGGCCGCCAGAAAGCCCACCATCACGCGCCGGGTCGAGGCCAGCACGTTATAGAACAACGTGCCCTGGTCGGACATCGACAGGGCGCGAGCCAGCACCTGCGACGGCGCGGGCAGGAAGATCGGGTCGACCGCGCCGGCGCGGCACAGGCCTTCCCACAACAGCAGGAAACACAGCAGGGACACCACGCTGACCCAGATCAGCGTGGTATCGCGGGGAGCGGTACGCGTGGACATGAGGCGACGGCTCCGGGTTTACAGGTACGAGGCCTGGACCCAGTCCTTGACCGCCGGGGCGCGGTCGATCTGCTTCAGGGACACCAGCATCTCGGCCAGCTTCTGCATGCCGCTGACGAAATTGCCCGGGTCCACCATCAGCGCTTTCTGGTCGGCCGCGCTGTACCACTGGGTCTGCTTGATGACGCCCAGCTGGTCGTCGCGCGACAGGCCGGTCAGTTCCAGCAGCACGCCGGCCGCTTCCTGCGGCTGCTCGGTCAGCAGGGTGTTGGCCTGGAACACGGCCGCCAGGAACTTGCGCACGGCCTCGGGGTTGTCCTGGCCCAGCTTGGCACGGGTCAGCAGCACATCCGGGCCGGGCGTGATGGCGTATTGCTTGTAGAGCGAGAAAGCGGTGTCGTCCAGCAGTACACGGGTGCCGGGCACGGCCTTGATGCGGTCGAAGGCCGGCGTCCAGGCCACGGCGGCATCGATCTGCTTGCCCTGGTAGGCCGACAGGATGTTGGTGGCGGGCAGGTTGATGATGGACACGTCGCGGTCCGGGTCCAGCCCGGCCTGGCGCAAGACGTCCAGCAGCAGCACGTGGGCGCTGGACGCGTAGGTCACGCCGATCTTCTTGCCCTTCAGGTCGGCGACCGACTTGACGTCGTCGCGCACCAGCACGCCTTCGGCGCGGCCGAAATTGTTGGGCGTGGCGATCACCTGGAACTGGCGGGCGCCGGCCGCCATCAGCGCCAGCGACGAGACCACGCCAGTGCCGGCCAGGTCGATGTTGCCGGCCATCACGGCGCTCATCCGGTCGGACGAGGTGGCAAAGCTCTGCCACTTGATATCCAGGCCCTGCTTGGCGAACAGGCCCGTCTTCAGGGCGATGTAGGCCGAGTAATGGCCCAGCCAGGCCGAGCCGCCGTAGGTGTAGGACGCCCCGGCGGCGCGGCCGATCATCGGAAAGCCCAAGGCGCTGGCCCCGGCCAGCGCGGCGGTGCGGACCAGCATGGCGCGGCGATTCATGTTCATGCGATTTCCCCTGCTTGATTGGTGATGGACTGAACGACTGATGTCGCCGGCACTCTGCGGTGCGGCTGCCCAGACTTTCGCCCGCCGCCGCGGCGCCGGCCTGTATATAAGCAATGCCGATGCTCTAAATCCAACGCGCTTATATTTCGATGGCCCGGGAAACGCGGGTTCACACTCCGGCCACTTGTTCTTGGAGCCAAGTCGTGAAAAGTTATGACGTGATCGTGATCGGGGCGGGCGTGATCGGCAGTTCGGTGGCCTTCCACCTGGCCGCGTTGGGGGCGAAGGATGTGCTGGTGCTGGATCGCGCGACGATCGGCGCGGGCACCACTTCGCAATCGTCCGGCATTCTGCGCACCCACTATTCGGTGCGCGAGAACGTGGAACTGGCCCAGCGCTCGTGGGGCGTGTTCAACGATTTCGCCAACTACCTGGGCGACGACGAAGCCTCGTGCGGCCTGGTCAAGTGCGGCTACCTGATCAGCGCGGCCGACAACGACAAGCTGGAACCGCTGCGCAGCGCGCTGGCGCAGCAGCAGGCCCAGGGCATCGCGCTGGAATTGCTCAATGCCGCGCAAGCCCGTGAACTGCTGCCGATCGCCACCTTCGATGACGCTGCATTGATCGGCTTCGAACCGGATGCCGGCTTTGCCGATGCCTACCTGGTGGCCACCAGCTTTGCGCGCGGCGCCCGCCGCCGCGGCGTCACCATCCGCGAAAATGTCGACGTGCAGCGCCTGCTGGTCGAGAGCGGCCGGGTCATCGGCGTGTCCACGTCCGAGGGCGATTTCGCCAGCCCGCTCGTCATCAGCACGCAGAACATCTGGACGTCGGAACTGGCCGCCTGGACCGGCGTGGCCATGCCCGTCCTGCCCGAACGCCACGCGGTGCTGGCGCTGGAATGCGAGGCCGCGCCCTATACCTATTCGATGCCGGTCTACAAGGACCTGGCCTCGCCCGGCATGCTGTATTGCCGCAGCTACGGCGGCAACCAGATGCTGGTGAGCGAGGGCGTGGTGGGCGAAACCCTGCAGCACAGCGACGCCGAGCAAGGCGACATTCCGCTGGATTACGTGGCCGAGGTCGGCGCGCAGGTGGCCGACCGCTTTCCGGCCTATGAAACCGCCGGCCTGGCGTCGTCGTGGACGGGCGTGTACGACGTGACGCCGGACTGGAACCCGGTGCTGGGCCGGGTGCCTGGCGTCGAGGGGCTGGTGGTGGGGTTCGGCTTTTCGGGCCATGGCTTCAAGCTGTCGCCCACCGTGGGCCGGGTGCTGGCGCAGGAAGCGCTGGGCCTGGCCACCGACGTATCGCTGGCGCCGTACGCGCTGAGCCGCTTTCAGCGCGGCGCGTTGCTGACCGGGAAGTACGGCCTTGGCGCCGTCTCCTGAAGCCGGCGGCGCGCGGCGCGGCCCTTGGCGGGCGCTGCCGCCCGAGCCGTGGAAGAACGGCGGCGGCGTGACGCGCACGCTGGCCGCGGACAAGGATGCGGCCGAGAGCGCGGCGGCGCGGTGGCGCGTCAGCATCGCGGATATCACACGGGATGGCCTGTATTCCCGCTTCGCGGGCGATGACCGCGTGTCGGTGGTGCTGTCTGGCGCGGGTGTGGTGTTGCGCGATACCCGTGCGGCGTTGCGCGATGAAAGCATGCCCCGGCGCAATGCAGGAACGCTACTGCGCGACGTAGAAGCGCAGGTGTGCGACGTAGAAGCGCTACTGCGCGACGTAGAAGCGCAGGTGTGCGACGTAGAAGCGCAGGTGTGCGACGTAGAAGCGCAGGTGTGCGACGTAGAAGCGCAGGTGTGCGACGCGGCAGCGCAGGTTTTGTTGGCGCCCGGCCAGCCTGTCGCCTTCGCGGGCGACGCGGCCTGGCACGGCACGCTGGTCGACGGCCCGGTGCAGGTGCTGAACCTGTTCGTGCGGCGCGGGGCGGCGCGGGCGCGGGTGCGCGGCGTGAGCCTGGCGCCGCCAGCCGCGCCGGCAGACGTGTCAGCAGGCGCGCTGGCTTGCGCAGACGGCGCCGCGCGGCATCTGCGGTTGTGCGCTGCGCTTGTCGCGGGCCGCTGGCAGACGCCGGATGGCGCGGCTGAGTTGGCCGCGGGCGAGTTCCTGCTGTGGCCGGCGGCCTGTCCCGGCAGCCCGGTGAATCCCGGCGGTCCCCGTGCCGCTGCGGGCCAGGCGGTAGACACGTTCGCGCCCATCGCCAGCGTGTCACGGCAAGCCCCCGGCCTGGCCGCCGTATTGCTGGACATTTTCTACTGACCCAGGAGTCATTTCATGAAGGTAATTGCCGCGGTCAAGCGTGTGGTGGACTACAACGTCAACGTACGCGTCAAGGCCGACCAGACGGGTGTCGACATCGGCAACGTCAAGATGTCGATGAACCCGTTCGACGAGATCGCCGTCGAGGCCGCCGTGCGCCTGAAAGAGCAGGGCGTCGCGACCGAGGTGGTGGCCGTGACCTGCGGCGTCGCGGCCGCGCAGGAAACGCTGCGCACTGCGCTGGCCATCGGCGCGGACCGGGGCGTGCTGGTGCAGACCGAGGTCGCCTTGCAGCCCCTGGCGGTGGCGAGGCTGTTGCGCGCCGTGGTGGCGGCCGAGCAGCCGGCGCTCGTGATCCTGGGCAAGCAGGCCATCGACGACGACGCCTGCCAGACGGGCCAGATGCTGGCCGCGCTGCTGGGCTGGCCGCAAGCCACCCAGGCCAGCGCCATCCAGATCGAAGACGGCCGCGCCCGCATCACCCGCGAGGTCGACGGCGGCCTGGAAGTGGTGGATCTGGCGCTGCCGGCCGTCGTCACGGCCGACCTGCGCCTGAACGAACCACGTTACGTCACGCTGCCCAACATCATGAAGGCCAAGAAAAAACCGGTGGACGTGACCTCGCCCGAGGCCTTGGCGGTGGACCCCGCCTCGCGCCTGGAGACCCTGCGGGTGGAATCGCCCGCCGCGCGCGCGCCCGGCATCAAGGTGGCCGACGTGGCCGCGCTGATCGACAAACTCAAGCATGAAGCAAAGGTGATCTGATGACCGTCCTGGTAATTGCCGAACACGATGGGCGCACGCTGCACGGCGCCACCCTCAATGCCATCGCCGCCGCCGCCCGGCTGGCGCGGCCCATCCACGTGCTGGTGGCCGGCGACGGCGTGCAGGCGGTGGCCGATGCCGCCGCGCACGTGGCGGGTGTGGATCAGGTGCTGCTGGCGCAGGCCCCACACTTGGCCGATGGCCTGCCCGAGAACCTGGCCGCGCAGGCGGTGGCGCTGGCCGGCGGATACACGCACGTCTTCCTGGCTGCCACCGCGCAGGGCAAGAGCGTGGCGCCGCGCATCGCCGCGCTGCTGGACGTGGCGCAAGTCTCGGACGTGATCGAGGTGCTGGCCGCCGACACCTTCAAGCGCCCCATCTACGCGGGCAACGCCATCGCCACGGTGCGCAGCGCCTATCCGGTGGTGGTGGCCACCATCCGCCCCACGGCGTTCGACGCGGCCGCGGGCGGCGGCAATGCTCCCGTGCAAGAGGTGGCCGCCGTGGCCGATACGGGGCTGGCCCGCGTCGTCAGCCGCGAAATCGTCACGTCCGAACGCCCCGAACTGGGCGGCGCACGCACCGTCGTGTCGGGCGGACGCGGCCTGGGCAGCGCGCAGCACTTCAAGCTGCTCGATCCGCTGGCGCAAAAGCTGGGGGCGGCGCTGGGCGCTTCCCGCGCGGCAGTGGACGCGGGCTATGCGCCCAATGACTGGCAGGTGGGGCAGACGGGCAAGATCGTCGCGCCTGAACTGTACGTGGCGGTGGGCATCTCGGGCGCCATCCAGCATCTGGCCGGCATGAAGGATTCCAAGACCATCGTTGCCATCAACAAGGATGGCGATGCGCCGATCTTCGGCGTGGCCGACTACGGCCTGGTCGCGGATCTGTTCGAGGCCGTGCCGGCGCTGACCGCGGCACTGTGATGACCTGGGCTGGCCGTTGGCCCACGGGTCGGCAAGCCCATGGACCGATTGCCGGCTGAATGGGGTTGACCGGTGGTCCGGTCGAACTGCCTAACGCCGCAGGCTGCGCCAGAGCGTGGCCGGCGGCAGGCCGAGCGCGGGGGCGATGTCTTTGTGCACCAGCCGTTCCATGGCCACCAGGATGACGTCGCGCGCCTCGGTCGGCAGCTTGCCGACCTCTTGCGGGCGGGCCGCCAGGTAGAAGCTGCGCGACAGGCTGGCGTCGTCGCTGCGCGCCATGCCGAGGAAGGGCGCCAGCGGCAGCACGCGCAACTGGTCGACGAAATGGCGCGACTGCCAGACGCACAGCGGCGTGCTGATGCCGAACCCCAGTCCGGCCGTGACCAGGCTGAGCAGGGGGTCGGTGTTGTCGAATTCAAAGGTGCGCTCGATCATCACGTCGTGCGCCTCGACCAGGCGGTCGATCTCGGCGCCGATGAACGAGCGGGCGCTGTAGCGAATGAACTGCGCCCGCTTGCCCAGTTCTTTCAGTGTGGTGATGCGGTCCATGTCCAGGGTGCGCGGCACCACCAGTACGTAGGGTTCGCTGAACAGGGGGGTCTTGCGGATACCGGGTTTGCCGGTGGCGGCGCTGGTGGTCACCACCAGGTCCAGCTGCCGATCTTCCAGTTGCTTGTCCAGCACGGGCGTGATGCCCGACCACAGGCGGATCTGGCGCGACGCGCCCGACAGCCCGTGGATCAGCGTCGGCCCCAGGGTGCCGGCAAACGAGTCCACGCAGCCAAAGCGCACGATGTTGCGCTTGGCCCGGCTGAGATTGCGCACGCTTTCCGTCATGTCGCCAGCCTGGGCCAGCAGCCGGGCGGCGTGCTCGAACAGCAATTCACCCGCCGGCGTGGGGCGCGCCGGCCGCGTGCTGCGGTCCAGCAGTTCGGTGGCCATGGCCGCTTCGAGCTGCTTGATGCGCTGCGATACGGCCGCCTGCGACAGCCCCAGCAGGCGCGCCGCGCCTGAAACCGACGCCGCTTCCACCACCGCCACCCAGGTCAGCAGCAGGCTCCATTCAGGATAGTTCTCGGTGGCGCTGACCGAAAAGCGGTTCATGGGCGGCGGCATTCAGGCGGGCGCGGGGCCGGCTCAGCGCTTGCGGGCCAGCGTCTGCGCCAGCGCGGCGCGCACCAGGCCTTCCACCACGGGAATGACCTTGTTGGCGGACTGCGCCTGGTAGCCGTAGGGGTAGGCCTCGTCCATGTAGGTGGACTGGCACATCTCGAGCTGCACGGCGTGGATGTCTTCGGCCGGCGAGCCATAGTGGCGCGTGATGTAGCCGCCCTTGAAGCGGCCGTTCAGGGCCGAGGTGTAGCCGCAGCCGGGCAGCCGTTCGCCGATGGCGGCCAGGATGTCGGGGGCGCAGCTGGCGCCGTCGGCGGTGCCCAGGTTCAGGTCGGGCAGCTTGCCTTCGAACAGGCGCGGCAGCACGCTGGCGATGGAATGGGCTTCCCACAGCAGCACCGTGCCGTGCTCGGCGCGGATGCGGTCGAGTTCTTCGCGCAGCTTGGCGTGGTAGGGCTGCCAGTAGTTCTGCACGCGGTGCGCGCGCTCGTCGTCGGTCAGGGCGGCGTCGCTCAGGTACAGCGGTTCGCCGCGGAAGGTGTGGGTCGGGCACAGGCCGGTCTTGGTCTGGCCGGGGTACAGGCTTGCGTCGTCGGGCGAGCGGTTCAGGTCCACCACGTAGCGCGAATAGCGCGCGCCCAGCACCGAGGCGCCCAGTGCGTCGGCGAACTGGTACAGCGTGTCCAGGTGCCAGTCGGTGTCCCCGGACTGCTGGCCGACAGGCGTCATCCGGGCGCGCTGCGCGTCGGGAATCTGGCTGCCGAGATGGGGAATGGAGATCAGCAGCGGCGCGGACCCGCGGCTGAAGTGATAGATGTCGCTCAACGAAAACTCCGGGGTGTAAGGCGGTAAGGCAGGCGGCGCGGCGCCGGCTGGCTGCCGCTATGCTAGGCAGACGAATCGGCTGCGGGCATTTGCATCGTCAGTGGCGATGCTGAACATCATGATAGCTGATTCAAATGGCGGGCTAGCCGGCTGTTTCGGTAGATCGGGATCACGGGATCAAGGCTGCGGCGAGTCCCATTCAGTTTGGCGTCCAGCCGTGGCGTTGCGTCAGAGCGCCACGTCGCCGTCGATGTCTTCGTCCAGGGGTAGAGCGCGGCCAGCGCCGCGTGTCGCCTTGCGTCAAGCCCGATGGCCCGCCCGAAAGCCATGCGTGCGCGCCTGCCACGCGGCCAGCAGCGCAATGCCGGCCACCGCGGCGACCGTCCAGGCGAACGAGCCCGCGCCCGCCGTATCCAGCAATATCCCGCCCAGCACGCCGCCGCAGGCAATCGCCAGGTTGAAGATGGTGACCAGCATCGATTGGGCCACATCCGAGTGTTCGCCGGCGGTATCGGCAATGGCGGTCTGCAGCAGGGTGGGCGCGCCGCCAAAGCTCAGGCCCCACAAGGCCACGCCGATCAGCACCGCCACGGGTTGATGGCCGGCCAATCCCAGCAGGCACGCGGTCAGGGCGAACAGCGCCAGGGACGCCAACGTCATGGCGCGCAGCCGGCGATCCACCTGCAGGCCGATCAGCCACAGGCCCGCGACGGCGCTGGCGCCGAACACCAGCAGCACCGCATCCACTTGCACCGGCTGGCCGTGATGGGCCAGGTAGGGTGCGATATACGTATAGAGCACGTTGTGCGCCAGGATCCAGGTGAACAGCACGAACAGGATCGGGCGGATGCCGGGCATGAGAAAGGTGCGCGCGATGGACTGGCGCTGGCGCGCGGCCTGGCCGGCGAAATCAGGCACGGCCGCGCGTACCCACACCACCAGCGCCAGCGACACGCCGGCCATGATCCAGAACACGCCGCGCCAGTCCATCAGGCTGCCCAGCCAGGCGCCCGCGGGCACGCCCAGGCAAAGCGCCAGGGGCTGGCCGGCGCCCACTACTGCCAGCGCCCGGCCCTGCTGGCGGGGCGGCACCAGGCGGCGGGCATAGCCGGCCAACAGGCCCCACAGCAGGCCCGCGGCCATGCCGCCGATGAAACGGGCGGCCAGCGTCAACACGTAGTGGTTGGACAGCGCGGTGACGACGTTGAAGAGGCACAGGCAGGCCAGGGCCAGCAGCAGCAAGGGCCGGCGGTTCCAGCTGCGGGTGGCGGCCATGATGGGAATGGCGGTCAGCACCGAGCCGGCGGCAAACAGGGTGACCAGTTGCCCGGCAAGGGATTCCGAGACGCCCAGGCCCAGGCCGATCTGCGGCAGCAGGCCGGCGGGCACGGTCTCGGTCATGATGGTGATGAAGCCGGCCAGCGCCATGGCCAGCAGTTTGCCCAGCGGCAGGCTTTCAGGGGTGTCGGGCAGGCTGGCGCTGGCGGGCAGCGCGGAGGAAGCAGAGGGGGGTGTCATGGTTCGCGGGGATTGAAACACAGGTTAAATTGGAATGATCATTCCAATATGGGGTAAAAAAATGCGGGCGCCACGGGGCGACCGCGGGGATTGAAAACGGGCGCTACAGCGCGCCCAGCGCTACCGCCACCACGTCCGCCAGCCACTGGCGGCGTTCGCGGGCGTTGTTGCCCTTGCTGACCACGCGCAGGCCCTGGATGGTGGTGACGATGAAGCGGGCCAATGCGCGCGGCGACTTGCCGGCATCGATCTCGCCGGATGCCTGCGCGTCGGTCAGGATCTTCTCCAGCGCCTTCTCCAGGCGCTGGAAATTGCGCCGCACCAGTTCGGCCACGGCTTCGTCCTGGCCCGCCATTTCCAGCGAGGCGTTGGCCACCAGGCAGCCGCGCCGGGTGGCTTCGCGCAGTTCGTCGTCGGCAATGAAATCGAGCAGGCGGCCGATGCGCTCGCGCGCGGTGCCGGGCCGGGCCAGCAGTTCCAGGTTGGCGATCGTCAGGTCGTGATAGCGGCGCAGGGCGGCCTCGTACAGGCCTTGCTTGCTGCCGAAGGCGTTGTACAGGCTGCCGCGGCCCAGGCCGGTGCCGTCGACCAGGTCCTGCACCGACGTGGCGGCGTAGCCGCGTTGCCAGAACACGTGCATGGCGGCGTCGGCGACGTCGTCGGGTTCGAAGTCCTTGGTGCGCATGGCGGTCTTTGTGGAATGTTCGTTCAAATAAGAATACGGGCAGCCATTCGCCCGGTCAAGCGAGAACCTGTGCCGGGCAGGGGCTTGCAGGTGCGGCCATGGTCTCGGTGTTTTCCCTGAATTTGCCGCTTTTCTACGTATCAGTACTAACCACTAGGTGCGGTCGCCGCCCCTGGGAAGCCCGCACAGGCAAGCGCCATCATATAACCCTGCGGAATAGGTTATGTAGACACAGGACTTTGACGCCATGGGCTTGCCGCTTCTAGTCTGCCAGCACGCTGTACCTCTGACTGCAGACCACGACAAGCCGCCACCGTGCGGCGCACAAGGGAAGTCATGAACCGTCCTGCCTCTTTCGTCTTCGCCGCCGCGATGTTCGCGGCCTGTAGCGCCGGCCTGACCGCGCCCGCCCATGCCCAGGATCGCCCGCTCTTGCGCATCAGTTCGGGCGCCGCCGACAACGCCTCGCTGGACCCGCACCGCGCCACGTCCACGGCCGACAAGGGCGTGGCCGCGCAGATGTTCGACGCGCTGGTGCGCTTTCCGGCCGGCAGCGCCGACCCCAAGGCGCTGGAACCCGACCTGGCCGAACGCTGGGAAGCCTCGCCGGACAGCAAGACCTGGACCTTCCACCTGCGCCATGGCGTGCAGTTTCACGCCGGCTATGGCGAACTGAAGGCGGACGACGTGGTGTATTCGATCCAGCGCGCCGCCGACCCCAACCGCTCCAGCTTCGCCGCCACGTTCGCGCTGATCGACAGCGTCGAGGCGCTGGACGACTACACCGTGCGCTTCACGCTGAAGTATCCGGACGCCGCGTTCCTGGGCCGCGTGTCGAACTATCACGGCGGCAATATCGTCAGCAAGAAAGCCGCCGAAAAGCTGGGCGACAAGTTCGGCGCCTCGCCCGTGGGCACCGGGCCGTTCGCCTTTGGCGAACACGTCACGCAGCAATACGTGAAGCTGGTGGCCAACGATGCCTACTTTCGCGGCAAGCCCAAGTTGGGCGGCATCATGTACCGCATGATCCCGTCGGACAGCGCCCGCGAACTGGCCTTCACGTCCAACGAGATCGACATCATGCAGGGCAAGCGCGAACAGCGCTGGGTCGAACGCTCGGCCAAGCGCGGCATGCAGGTCGACATCTTCGAACCCGCGGAATTTCGCACGCTGCACATCAACCGCAACATCAAGCCGCTGGACAACCTGAAGGTGCGCCAGGCCATTGCCGCCGCCATCAACGTCGACGAGATCGTGCGCTACGCCGGCAAGGACGTGGCCGAAAAGGGCTGCTCGGTGGTGCCCAACGGCTACCTGGGCCAGGACTGCGGCGCGGGCGGCTATGCCTACGACCCGGACCGCGCCCGCAAGCTGCTGGCCGAGGCGGGCTTTCCGAACGGCATCGAGATCAAGTCGATCGTGTCGAATATCTCGGCACAGCAGCCCATCATGGAAATCGTGCAAGCGCAGCTGGCCAAGGCCGGCATCAAGCTCAACATGGAAGTGGTGGATCACGCCACCTACCAGGCCAAGAGCCGCCAGGACCTGAGCGGCCTGGTGTTCTACGGCGCGGCGCGCTTTCCCAACGCCGATACCTACCTGACCGAGTTCTACGACTCGGCCGCCGCCATCGGCGCGCCGGCCGCGATGTCGAATTTCTCGCACTGCTCGGTGGCCGATGACGCCATCCGCCAGGCCCGCGTCGAACCCGACGCCGCCCGCCAGCTGGCGCTGTGGAAAGAGGCCCAGGCCAAGATCCACGACGACGTCTGCGCGGTGCCGCTGTTCGGGCTCAAGCAGGTCTGGGTGCACAGCGACCGGGTGAACTACGGCTATGCGCTCAAGGGCGCGCTGAACCTGCAGCCACCCATCACCGAGCTGGCCACGGTCAAGGCGCCCTGATCCGCGGCGCCGGGTGACGCGGCCCGGCCGCGTCACCCGGCGCAATCACTGCCCCGATCAATGTCCCTTCAACACTTCCCGGGAGACCTGCGCGGCCACGTCGCGGGCCGCCTGGACAAAGGTCTCGACCAACGCCGCGTTGCGCGATGCCTGCGCGCGGCACAGCTGGAAATGGAAATTCAATTCCGGATCGAACCGCCGCAGCACCAGGCGGCTTTGAAACCCTTCGGCGAACAGCGGATGAATCAACGACACTCCCAGGCCCGCGGCGACGAACTCGCACACCGTCGGCGCCGTGCTGGTATCGAGCACCACGTTCAGTCTGGCGTCCGACGCGGAAAACGCTTGCAGGACCAACGCCTGCGTCTGGCTGTCGGCGCCGAACGAGACGAACGGCAGGCCGTCCAGGTCGCGCGGCCGGATCACGCGCTTGCGCGTCAGCTCGTGGTTGACGGGCAGGGCGCACACCAGCGGAAAGCGGAACAGCGCCTCGCGCTCGATATACGGGTTGTCGACCCGGCTGCCCACCAGCGCCACATCGATGTGGCGAGTCGCCAGCCAGTCCGCCAGGAACAGCGACCCGCGGATCTGGATCGACACCCGCACGTCGGGATGGCTTTCCAGGAACCGCATGGTGGCGCGGCGGATGAACGAGCCCGCCAGGGCCGGCAGCACGCCCACGGTCAACGTGCGCTGCTCGTCGCGGCGGATCGAATCCACCGCTTGCTCCACCTGCCGCAGGCCGCTGAAGACGCGGTCGATCTCCTGGTACAGGCGCATGCCTTGGGCGGTCAGCGCCAGCTTGCCGCGCACGCGATCGAACAGCGCCAGCCCGGTGTCGGCTTCCAGGTGCGACAGCAGCTTGCTCACCGCGGGCTGCGACACGCCCAGCACGACGGCGGCCTGGCTGACGGTGCCGTGTTCCACCACCGCCTTGAAGGCTTCGATCTGCCGCAGGTTCAGGGTCTCTTTCATGCCATAACCTCACAGGGCGTTGGTCCGGTTTCCAGTCGCGAAGGTTATAGCCTGGCTCGCGACTGCGCAAGGATGGCCCACGCAGACGCCCCGCCCCTCGACAGGACCCCGCACCATGGCGCATGACTACGACGTGATCGTGGCCGGCGCCGGCATGGTCGGCGCGGCGGTGGCCTACGGCCTGGCCTGCGAGGGGCAGCGCGTGCTGCTGCTGGACGGCGCCGATACCGACTACCGCGCCGCCAAGGCCAACTTCGGCCTGGTCTGGCTGCAAGGCAAGGGCCACGGCTATCCCGCCTACCAGCGGCTGTCGCGCCAGGCCGTACAGGCCTGGCCGGCATTCGCCCGCCAACTGCAGGACGACAGCGGCATCACGCTGGACTACGAGCAGCGCGGCGGCCTGCATTTCTGCATGAGCGACGATGATCTGGCCCACCGCGCCGCCCGCCTGGACGCCTGGCGCGGGCAGGCGCCGGACCTGCCGCCCTGTACCCGGATACTGGACCGCGCCGAGTTGCGGCGTCGTTTTCCGGCCCTTCGACTGGGCGACGCCGTGGCCGGCGCCAGCCTGGGCGAGCAGGACGGCCACGTCAATCCGCTGCGCCTGCTGGCCGCGCTGCAAGCCGCATTCCTGCGGCGCGGCGGCCAATTGCGCAACCGCCACGCGGTCACCGCCATCACCCATGCTGCCGGCGGCGGCTTGCAGGTCAGCGCCGGCGCCTTGCAGGCCCGCGCGCCGCGCCTGGTCATTGCCGCCGGCCTCGGTTCCGCCGCGCTGGGCGCGATGGTCGGGCTGGACGTGCCGCTGCGGCCGCAACGCGGCCAGATCCTGGTCACCGAACGCCTGGCGCCCTTGCTGCCGGTGCCCGCCAGCGGCATGCGCCAGACCGGCGAGGGCACCGTCATGGTGGGCCTGACGCAGGAAGAAGTCGGCTACGACCTGGGCACGACGTCGGCGGCCGCGGCGCGCATGAGCCGCAACGCCCTGCGCATCCTGCCGGGCCTGGCCGCCGCGCGGCTGGTGCGGCACTGGTCGTGCCTGCGGATCATGACGCCCGACGGCGGCCCGGTCTACGCGCAGTCTCCCACCCACGATGGCGTGTCCATCGCGCTTTGCCATTCCGGCGTGACGCTGGCCTCGTTCCACGCGGGGCCGTACGCCCGCGCGCTGGCCGGCGGCGCGCCCCTTGAAACCCTGGATGCCTTTCACCATGAGCGCTTCAATGTTCAGAAAGTTGCCTGAGTCCGGCGCGCCCGCGCTGACGCTCACCATCGACGGCGAACCGGTCGCCGCTTCCCCTGGCGAGACCGTGGCCGCGGTGCTGCTGCGCCAGGAATCTCCCGCCAGCCGCACCACGCCCGTGCACGAAAGCCCGCGCGCCCCGTTCTGCATGATGGGCGTGTGCTTTGACTGCCTGGCGGTCGTCGACGGCGTGGCGTCCACCCAGACCTGCCTGGTCACCGTGCGTGAAGGCATGCAGGTGCAGCGCCAGTTCGGCAAGCGGAGCGTGCTGCCATGAAACGCGAATTCGATGTGGTGGTGATCGGCGCCGGCCCCGCCGGCATGAGCGCGGCCATCGGCCTGCGCGGCCAGGGCCTGTCGGTGCTGGTGGTGGACGAACAGCCCGCGCCGGGCGGCCAGATCTGGCGCGCGGTGGAAGCGGTGGCGGCCACGCCCACCGGCCGGCTGCTGGGCGACGAATACCGGGCTGGCGCAAGCCTGGCCGAGCGCTTTCGCCGCTGCGGCGCGTTCTACGAACCCGATACCCAGGTCTGGCAGATCGAGCCCGACTGGCACGTCTACATGACCTGCAAGGGCCGCGCCGAAGTGGTGCGGGCGGCCCGCGTGGTGCTGGCGCTGGGCGCCCAGGAACGGCCCGCGCCGTTCCCCGGCTGGACCTTGCCTGGCGTGCTGACCGTGGGCGCCGCGCAGATCCTGCTCAAGACCTCGCGCCAGGTGCCGGCCGGCCCCGTCTGGGTGGCGGGCAGTGGCCCCTTGCCGTTGCTGTATATGGCGCAGCTGCTGCGTGCCGGCGGCCAGATCGCCGGCTGGTTGGACACCTCGCCGCCCGGCGGCTGGCGCCGCGCGCTGCCGTGGGCGGGCGACGCGCTGGCGGCGTGGGGTGACGTGCGCAAGGGCCTGGCCTGGCTGCGCGAGATCCGCGCGGCCGGCGTCAAGCGCGTGCGCGGGGTGACCACGCTGCGCGCGCTGGGCGAGGGGCAACTGCGCGAAATCGAATACGCCACGGCCGACGGCCGCGCGGTGCGGGCGCCGGCCAGCGTGCTGTTGTCCCATGAAGGCGTGGTGCCGTCCATCCACATGACCCGCGCGCTGGAATGCGCGCACAGCTGGAACCCCCAGCAGGCCTGCCTGGCGCCGGACCTGGACGAATGGGGCCAGGCCAGCCGGCCCGGCATCTTCGTCGCCGGCGACGGCGCCGGTATCGGCGGCGCGCAGGCCGCCTGCGTGCGCGGCGAATTGGCGGCGCTGGGCATCGCGCTGCATGCCGGCAAGCTGACGCCGCAGGGGGCGGCCGATGCCGCGGCGCCGCTGCGCAGCAAGCTGGCCGGGCTGCTGCGGCTGCGTCCCATGCTGGACGCGCTGTATCCGCCCCGCGCCGGCATCTTCGCGCCGCCCGACGACACCATCGTCTGCCGCTGCGAGGAACTGACGGCGGGCGACATCCGCCGCGCCGCCGCCATCGGCCAGCCCGGCCCCAACCAGATCAAGTCCTACACCCGCGCCGGCATGGGCCCGTGCCAGGGCCGCCAGTGCGGCTACACCATCGCCCATATCGTGGCGGCCGAGCAGAAGCGGCCGGTGGCCGAGGTGGGCTTCTACCGCATCCGCCCGCCGCTCAAGCCCCTGACGCTGGGCGAACTGGCGTCGCTGGACATCGAGGAAGAACAGGCATGAGCGCACGGCATTGCGATGTGATCGTGATCGGCGGCGGCCTGCATGGCCTGTCGGCCGCGCTGCACGTGGCGCGCGAAGGCAAACGCGTCATCGTCATCGAAAAACACTGGGTGGGCCGCCATGCCTCCGGCGCCACGGCCGCCGGGGTGCGCACGCTGAACCGCGACCTGGGCGAACTGGACCTGTCGCTGGAAGCCATGGACATGTGGCACGCCATGGCGTCGCTGGTGGGCGATGACTGCGGTTTTCATGCCAACGGCCAGATCTGCGTGGCCGAAACGCCCGCGGCGCTGGCCAAGCTGGAAGCGCGCGTGGCCGGCCTGCACGCCGCCGGCTATGCCCACGAGGAAATCATCGGCCCCGACGAGCTGCGGCGCCTGTTGCCTGAGCTGAGCCCGCACTGCCTGGGCGCGTCGATCGCGCGGCGCGACGGCGCGGCGGACCCGCATCGGGCCCTGCGCGCGTTCCGGCGCAGCGCCGAGGCGGCCGGGGTGACCATCATCGAACATTGCGGCGTGAACGGCCTGGAACAGCAAGGCCAGGACTGGCAGGTACAGACCGACGCCGGCGTCTACACCGCGCCCTGCGTCATCAACGCCGCGGGCGCCTGGTCGGCGCGCATCGCCGCGATGGCTGGCGACCAGATTCCGCTGTCGGCCAAGTCGTCGATGATGATGGTCAGCGAGCGGTTGCGGCCCTTCATCAAGCCGGTAGTGGCCATCATGGGCCGCTCGCTGTCGTTCAAGCAGTCCGACCAGGGCACCCTGGTCATCGGCGGCGGCCTGCAGGGCATTCCCGACCTGGACCGCGAGACGTCCACGGCGCGCATGCGCGTGCTGGCCAAGGGCGCGCACGCCGCCACCGACCTGTTCCCGGCGGTGCGCGACATCCGCATCGTGCGGGTCTGGGCGGGCCTGGAAGCCAAGACGCAAGACATGCTGCCGGTGGTGGGGCCGTCGCCCAATGCGCCCGGCGTGCTGCACGCCTTCGGCTTTTCGGGCCACGGTTTCGAACTGGTGCCGGTGGTGGGCGCCGCGCTGGCCGACCTGGCGCTGCGCGGGCAGACCGCCCGCGCCATCGGCAACCTGCAGGCGGCGCGCTTGATGCAGCCGCCCGCGAAGGAGCAAGCATCATGATGCGTTACGCCATCAAGCGACTGCTGCTGGCCATCCCCACGCTGCTGGCGATGCTGACCGCGGTCTTCATCCTGGTACGGCTGGTGCCGGGCGACCCGGCTGCCGTCATGCTGGGCGACCAGGCCAGCGCCGAGGCCCTGGCCGCGCTGCGCCTGCGGCTGGGCCTGGACCTGCCCACCTACGTGCAGTACGGCCGCTTTCTCGGCGACATGCTGACGGGCAACTTTGGCGTATCCATGGCCAGCGGCCGCACCGTGCTGCAAGAGGTGGCGCTGGTACTGCCCTGGACCTTGCAGCTGACCGCCGCCGCCATCCTGATCGGCGTGGTCTTCGGCCTGCCGCTGGGCATCTGGGCGGCGCTGCGCCGCAACGCCTGGCCCGACTACCTGGGTCGACTGCTGTCCCTGACGGGCCTGTCGTTTCCCGCTTTCGTCTCGGCCATCCTGATGTTGCTGGTGTTCGCCATCCAGCTGCGCTGGTTTCCGGTGATCGGCAGCGGCGGCTCGGGCGACTGGGCTTCGCAACTGCGCAACCTGGTGCTGCCGGCCTTCAACCTGGGGCTGATCATGATGGCGTACGTCATGCGCGTCACGCGCTCGTCGATGCTGGGCGTGATGGGCGAAGACTACGTCCGCACCGCCCGCGCCAAGGGCGTGCGGCCGGCGCGCCTGATCGTGCGCCACGGCCTGCGCAACGCGCTGATTCCCATCGTCACCGTGGTGGGCCTGTACTTCGGCACGCTGATCGGCAACTCGGTGCTGACCGAGATCGTGTTCAACCGCCCCGGCCTGGGCAAGCTGATCCTGGGCGCCCTGAACAGCCGCGACTACACGTTGCTGCAAGGGCTGATGGTGGTGTTCGCGTCCTGCGTGATTGTCGTCAACCTCTTGACCGAACTGGTGTACGGGCTGGTCGATCCCCGGGTGAAATACCAATGAGCGCCGTCGTCGCCGCATCCCCCGCCCGCCCCAACGCCTTGTGGCAGGCCTTGTCCCGCAACCGCCTGTCCTGGGTCGGCATCGGCCTGTTGCTGATCATCGTGCTGGCCGCCGTGCTGGCGCCCTGGCTGGCGCCGCACGATCCGCTGCAGCAGAACATCGCCTACCGCCTTGAACCGCCGTCGGCCGAATTCTGGCTGGGCACCGACAGCTATGGCCGCGACGTGCTGTCGCGCCTGATCTACGGCGCCCGCGTGTCGCTGCTGGTGGGCTTCGTGGCCATCCTGATCGCCATGTGCATCGGCTCGGCGCTGGGCATCCTGGCCGGCTACGTCGGCGGGCTGGTGGACCAGCTCATCATGGGCCTGGTCGACGTGCTGCTGTCTTTTCCGACGCTGCTGCTGGGCCTGATGGTGGCCGCCATGCTCGGCGCCAGCCTGGAAAACCTGATCATCGCCATCGCCATCACCGAGATCGCGCCGTTCGTGCGGGTGGCGCGGGCGCCCACCATCGCGCTCAAGCAACGCGATTTCGTCGAGGCGGGCAGGGCGCTGGGCTACGGCCCGCTGCGCCTGATGGGCGTGCACATCCTGCCCAACATGGTGTCCGACGTGGTGGTGCTGGGTTCGCTGTGGATGGCCTCCGCCATCCGCACCGAAGCCTCGCTCAGCTTCATCGGCCTGGGCGTGCCGCCGCCAGCGGCCACCTGGGGCAGCATGATCCGCGAAGGCTTCGAGAACATCCTGGACGCCTGGTGGCTGACCGTGTTTCCCAGCGTCGCCATTCTCTTGACCGTGCTGGCGCTCAATCTGCTGGGCGACGCCCTGCGCGACGCCATTGACCCCAAGCTGCGTTCGGAGCGCTCATGACTGCAGAAGCCCCCGTTTTGGAACTGCGCGCGCTGCGCACGGAATTCCGTGTCGGCGGCGCCTGGCACGCGGCGGTGCGCGACGTGTCGCTGCAAGTGGGCCGCAACGAAACGCTGGCCGTGGTCGGCGAATCCGGCAGCGGCAAGAGCGTGACCGCGCTGTCGGTGCTGCGCCTCTTGCCCGGGGCCGGCGCCCGCCATGGCGGCGGGCAGGTGCTGCTGGACGGGCAGGACCTGACGGCGCTGTCGGAAAAGCAGATGAGCCGGCTGCGCGGCGAGGCCATCGCCATGATCTTCCAGGAGCCCATGACCTCGCTGAACCCCACCATGACGGTGGGCGACCAGATCGCCGAGGCCATCCGGCTGCACCGCAAGCTGTCATGGAAAGAGGCGCGGCGGCTGGCGCTGGCGGTGCTGGAAGAGGTCAAGATCCCCGCCGCCGCGCGGCGCTTTGACGACTATCCGCATCAGTTTTCGGGCGGCATGCGCCAGCGGGTCATGATCGCGATGGCGCTGGCCTGCAAGCCGCGGGTGCTGCTGGCCGACGAACCCACCACGGCGCTGGACGTCACCATCCAGGCGCAGATCCTGAACCTGCTGTCGGAACTGAAGGCGGCGCACGGCATGGCCGTGCTGTTCATCACCCACAACCTGGGCGTGGTGGCGCAGATCGCCGACCGCGTCGCCGTCATGTACGCGGGCGAAGTGGTCGAGACGGCCGACGTGCGGACGCTGTTTGCGCGACCCACCCATCCCTATACCGAAGCGCTGTTGCGCGCCATGCCGCGTGTGGACGCCGACAGCCAGGTGCTGGAATCGATTCCGGGCGGAGTGCCGGCCATCACGGCGATGCCGGCCGGCTGCGCCTTCGCGCCGCGCTGCCGTCTCAAAGAGGCGCGCTGCGAGGCCCGCCGGCCGGATCTGAGCGGCATCGGCCCGGGCCACCAGGTGCGCTGCGTGGTGCGCGCCGAACCGTACAAGGACAAGGCATGAGCGAGCTGTTGCAGGTGCGCAATCTGGTCAAGCGTTTCGAAAGCGGCGGCGGCTGGCTGGGCGGTCCGCGCCAGACCGTCCGGGCGGTCAACGACGTGTCGTTCAGCGTCGCGCGCGGCCAGTCGCTGGGGCTGGTGGGCGAATCGGGTTGCGGCAAGTCCACCGTGGCGCGCACGCTCTTGCGCCTGATCGAACCCGACGAAGGCAGCATAGTGTTCGACGGCCACGACATCCGCCAGGCCAGCGCGTCGGCGCTGCGGGCGCTGCGCCAGCGCATCCAGATCGTGTTCCAGGACCCGTATGCGTCGCTCAACCCGCGCCGCACGGTGCGCCAGGCGCTGGTCGAGCCCTTGCACGTGCATCGCCGCGGCAACGCCGAGCAGATCCGCGCCAAGGTCGAACAGACCATCCAGGAAGTGGGGCTGCCGCTGTCCGCGCTGGAGCGTCATCCGCACGAGTTCTCCGGTGGCCAGCGCCAGCGCATCGGCATCGCCCGCGCGCTGGTGCTGGACCCGGAACTGATCGTGGCCGACGAACCCGTGTCGGCGCTGGACGTGTCGGTGCAGGCGCAGATCCTGCAATTGCTGGAACGCCTGAAGCGCGATCGCGGCCTGTCGTTCGTGTTCGTCTCGCACGACCTCGGCGTGGTGCGGCACTTCTGCGATACGGTCTGCGTCATGTACCTGGGCCGCATCATCGAACGGGGTCCCACCGCGCAGGTGCTGGACCAGCCGCGGCATCCGTACAGCCGGGTGTTGCGCGATTCGTCGCCCGTGCCCGACCCGCAGGCGCGCATCCGGCTGGCCAAAATCGAAGGCGAGATTCCCGCGCCCACCCATCTACCGCCGGGCTGCACCTTTCATCCGCGTTGCGCGCGGGTCCAGGCGGATTGCAAGCAGAAGGTGCCGGCGCTGGCGCAGGACGGCGACCGCGCCGCGGCCTGCTTCCATCCCTTGGCGCCGGGCGATACGGTGGTGTAGGGCAGGGCGCGTGCCGGCCCCCGCATCACGGTCCGCCGGCCAATGCAAGGGCAATCAGGCCGCGGCAGGCGCCAGCCGCGCTTCAAACGCCGCTGCGTCATCCAGCAGCCAGAACACGCGGCCTCGGTTGGTCTCGTAGGCAAAATCGCGCAGCGACTTGCTGGCGGCCAGGTGCGCCGATATGTCGCCCACCACCGCGCAATGCAGGTGGTAGTTGACGAACTTCTGGATTAGTTCGCCCGCGATGCGGGTTTCGAGGCGGAAGAAATCGGGATGCACGCGGGCGGCTGGCAGCACCAGCCACTCGGCCTCGTGTTCCCAGGCGGCGCTGATCAGGTCGTTGGTGTCCTGGCCCGTGGCCAGGATGGGGCCGGTGTCGCTGAAGACCAGGGTGCGCAGGCCGCCGATGTGGCGCACGGTGGGGGATGACGTAGGGGCGTTCATGTCCGCTAGAATAACGCCCGTCCACCGGAGTCTGCCAACATGATCCTCGCTGCCTGAACCCATCGCCCGCTGCCGCGCCTGATTGCAGGCCGCTGCCCGCATCCCGTTCAAGGAGGACTCATGCCTGCTCACACTTCGTTCGACCTCATCGCCCACAACCAGGCCGCCTGGGACCAGCTCGCCGCGCAAGACTGCGAATGGTCGCGGCCGGTCACCGCCGACCTCATTGCCGCCGCCCGCCAAGGCGACTGGGCCGTGCATCTCACGCCCGGCCCCTTGCCGGCCGGCTGGCTGGACCACGTCGCCGGGCTGTCCATCCTGTGCCTGGCGTCTGCCGGCGGCCAGCAGGCGCCGGTACTGGCCGCGGCCGGCGCCCAGGTCACGGTGTTCGACCTGTCCGAACGCCAGCTGGAACAGGACCGCGCCGTGGCCCGCCGCGACGGCCTTTCGCTGACCGCCGTGCAAGGCGACATGCGCGACCTGTCGGCCTTTGCCGACCAGTCCTTCGATGTGGTGTTCCACCCGATTTCCAACCTGTACGTGCCCGACGTGCGGCCCGTGTGGCGCGAGTGCTTCCGCGTCTTGCGGCCTGGCGGCAGCCTCTTGTCCAGCTTCTACAACCCGGTGGTTTTCGTTGGCGACCGCGATCCGGCGCTGGCCGAGCAGGGCCTGATCCGGCCGTTGCACGCACTGCCGTATGCCGATGTCGACGCCCTGGACCCGGCCGCGCTCGCCGCCAAGCGCGCCCGCGGCGAAGCGCTGGTGTTCGGCCATACGCTGCAGGACCAGATCGGCGGCCAGCTCGATGCCGGCTTCGTCCTGGCCGGCTTTCACGAAGACCGCCAGCCGCGGCCGCGCTTTTTGATCGACCGCTACCTGCCGACGTTCCTGGCGACGCGCGCGGTGAAACTCACTGGCGCGTGATGTCGTCGATCATCCGTTGCGTCTTGCCGTTCGGAAATTGCAGCACGTAGGCCTCGCGCGGGGACTGCTCGTTCATCCAGCTGCCTGCCAGGGTGCCCAGGCGATCCAGCACGGCATCGGACACGCCTGCCAGCAGCGCTTCCAGCCCCTGGGCGTGCGTGTCGGCGCGCGTGGGGAAGTAGTCGTGCGGACCGGGGCCCCATTGAAAAGGCTGGTTGGTCATGCCGTCCGGGAACAACGCCTGGCCCGAAACCTGCCGGCTGAAGTAGGGGATGTCGTGCTGCTGGTAGGCGCCGTACATGGCTTGCCGAAGCGCGTTCAGCTTGGCGGCATCCTGGTTGCACAGGGTGATGTCGGCGAGTTTGTCGGTCAGCGATTGGGTAGGGGTGGTCCCGTCGTACAGGTCGTTCACCGCCTGCAGGGCGCTGGCGTTGAATGATTCAAAACGCAGATCGCTCAGCACGGTGCGCTGGTCCCCCGTGCTGATGGGGTGATAGCGCAGGTGGAAATCCGGGATCGACGCATGAAACTGAGGCAGCCCCTGGCCGGCGGCATCGCGCACGGCCTTCAGGCCCGCCGCGACGCCTTGGCCGAAAGGCTGGTGATAGCGCGCGTAGAGGTTGTCGTCTTCCCCGTCGGGGGCGCGCCGGTTGTCAAGGTATTGCGTACCGTCCGGACCCACCGTGCGCAGGATGACCAGGCTTTCGATGACTTCACTGCTGGTGTCGGCCGGATGGAACCGGCCCTGGGCCACCGTGCACGGGCTGCATAGCGGATTGTTGTCGGTCGCTCGCTGGAACGTATCGTTCAATATCATGCTGCGCATGAGGTCGTCGTACTCGGCCCGCGCGGCCACCTGGTCGGACGGCACGCCATCCGCATCGAGCGGGCCGGGCTGGCGCGACAACAGTTGCGTCGCATAGCCGATGGCTTGCGGCGACAGCGCGAATTCCAGGTCGGTGAAATAGAAGCGGCCGCCGCTGACCATGATGTTCTCGTGGTGCAGATCGCTGGCGCCGGCCAGCATCAGCGCGCCGATGGCTCGGCCCAGGTCGCCGAACACCCGCGGCGCGTCGGTCGCGTCGATCACATGGTCTTGCGCGTCGCCGTGGGGCAAGAACTGCACGTAGCCATAGTCCACGCCCGCTTGCTGCCGCGGCAGAAAGCGGTAGGTCATGGCGTCCGCACCGGCCATTTCCAGCAGGCTCTGGCGGGGGCCTTGGGCGTCGGGCGCCAGGTGTGCGCCGGAAAGCGCCTCGTCGATGCGCACGTCGCGCGGCTTGTACACGACCTGCCGGTCTGTGCCGAAGCTCAGGATGGCGACGCGGTTGCCCTGCTTGTGGGGGTCGCTGTCGGTCAGCCTGATGCCTTGCAGCTTGCCCGGCGCGTTGTCGCCGAAGAAGCGCGTGCCGATGTCGGCCTTGTCCTGGTCGACCCGGTTCAACAGCGTGTTCAGGCAGGTCACGAAGCCCGCGACTTCGCGTTGCAGATGCACGTTCAGGGCCGGTACGTCCTGATGCAGGCGGGGCAGGCCGCCCAGGCTGTCCAGGGTGGCGATCACCTCATCTGCGGATTTGCCGTTCAGCCCCTTGACCGTGCTGGCGGGCTGCATCGATTGCGCAAACAGCGCACGCACGATGTATTCCTCGATCCGCGGCGCCAATTGCGAGGCCAGGCGGCCGGCCAGTTCCAGCCGCGCCGTGCCGTCGGCCTGCACCAGGGCAGGCAGCACCTGCCTCAGGGCATCACGCAACGTGGGCACGATGAGCGCGCAGTGGGCGCCTTCCGGCAGCACGCATTCGTCCAGGACATAGTCCAGCGCGGTATTCATGGCCGAGGCCGAGGCGCCGGGCTGCGACGCCAGCTGCAGGGCGG
The DNA here is from genome assembly GCF_058783235.1 of Achromobacter sp. FW305-C-28. Classification (NCBI taxonomy): domain Bacteria; kingdom Pseudomonadati; phylum Pseudomonadota; class Betaproteobacteria; order Burkholderiales; family Alcaligenaceae; genus Achromobacter; species Achromobacter sp. FW305-C-28. The sequence continues at coordinate 137,872 of NZ_JBYSYL010000002.1, forward strand.
CCATGCGCGTGGCCTCCCAGCCTTCGGCCTGCTGGATCAGCGTGGCAATGCGGCCGGCGGTCAGGGGCTGTATCGGTTCGCGGGCCAGCACGGCATCGGCGGCTTGTGGGCTCAGGCCCTGGCTCAAGGCATCGTGGAAGGCCAGCAGCACTTCCTGCTGCTGCGCAAACAACGGGCCTTCGAACAGGTTGTCGCCAAACTCGATGACCTGGTCGAGCAACCAGGCCAACCCGCTGCTCTCGGGCCGTGTGGTCAATGCCGGCGCCTGCGGATTCTGCCTGTCGATGTCGATCTGGTCGCTCGCTGCGCGGTTGGCGGCGATGTTTCTGAATTGGCTGATGTCAAAGCCCATGGCGTGCTCCTCAGGCTGGCATCCAGGTGCCGGGGGCAGGCGCGGCGCCGGCAGTATCGTCGGCGGGCGCCCGCAGCGACGCCTGCCAGCGCAGGGCGTTCTGGGCGAATGCCGCAATGCCGTCCGCCAGGTCCGGCACGGCGGGCTCGGCCAGCGGCCGGCGCGCACTGAGGATGGCGGTGTCGCCCTGGCGGGTCAGTCCCAGCGTGTAGGGCGAGGCGCCCGCGCCATTGGCTTGCAGCATGCGGACATGGACGGCGGCACGATGCTCGGCGGGCACGTGGCCCAGCGAGGCGAAGATCTGAACGTCGCGGCCCTGCGGATCCACCGCCAGGTTCACCGCCAACCGGCCGTCGATGATCAGCGTGCAGGTGCCGTCCTGCCCCACGGGCAGGGATGGCTGGCCCAAGGCCTGGGCCAGCGCCGCCAGCAGTTCCTCGAAACGTACTTGGGGGTTCATGCGCCTCTCCTGGTGCGATGCATCGGCCGCCACGGCCGGATGCCAGGAAAGTGAGTAACGCCCCGTCGCGGATGGTTCCGTCAGCCGGGGCGGCAGCGTCAGCCCGGAATCGGCCGATCGCTGCTGCCGCGCACCACCAGCGCCGGGGCCAGCCGCACGCTGTCCGGCTGGTGGCCGGCGATTTTCTGCAACAGCAGTTCCAGGCCCAGCCGGCCCATCTGGTGCATGGGCGAATGAATGGTGGTCAGGCCGATGGGCAGGGCGCCCGCCAGCGGCGTGTCGTTGTAGCCCACGATGGCCACGTCACGGCCGGCTTCCAGGCCCTGTTCGCGCGCCGCGCCCATCACGCCCACCGCCAGGAAGTCGTTGACCGCGAAGATGGCAGTCGGGCGGTCGGGGCCGGCCAACAGGCGCGCGCCCACGTGGCGGCCCGCATCGGTATCGAACGGGCTTTCGATGCGCCAGTGGGCCGGCACGTCCACCCCTTGCCGGGCACAGGCCGCGAAGAATCCCGCCGAGCGGTCGCGGCCGGTGCTGGCGAACGGCTCGCCCAACATCACCGCGATGCGGCGGTGGCCCATGGCCAGCAGGTGTTCGGCGGCCAGGCGGCCGCCTTCGATGTCGTCGCAGGTGACGGCGCAATGGTCGTCGGCATGGCGGCTGACCAGCACGAACGGCACCTCGTGCTGCGCCAGCTCGGCCAGCAGGGGATTGACCTCGGCGCCATCGTGGCTGTGCGCATCGCCCAGGATCAGGCCGTCCACGCGGCGCGCCAGGGCCATCTCGATCAGCTTGCGCTGTTTGTCGGGCACGTCCTGGGTGTTCGATACGAAGGTCAGGTAGCCATGTTCGGCCGCGGCCTCGTCCACGCCTTCGTAGATGGTGGCCAGCACCATGTCCGACAGCCGCGGCACCAGCACGCCAATGGTGCGGCTGCGGCGCGTCTTCAGGCTGGCCGCATGAGGGTTGGTCTGATATTGCAGTTCGGCGGCCAGCGTGCGGATGCGTTTGACGGTGTCGGGCGCGGCGGCGGCGCGTGCGTCGTCCTCGGAACCGTTGAGGACGCGGGACACGGTCGAAACGTTCAAACCGAGCTGCCGCGCCAGGCTTTGCAGCGTGACAGGGCGCGATTTATTCATGGGGCTGGAGGATACACGTTCGAATACCGCCTTAGGGCCTTCGCCGGCAACCTAGGGTTTACACGGTGTCGATTTTTCGCTTACGACCCCTTAGTATTCCGCAACCCAAACGTTTGGGTCAAACGACTGGATCGATTCGCAATGACACCTGACACCCAGAATTCCCGGTTCCGCTACCGGATCTTCACCATGGTCGTGCTGCTGGCACTGATCAATTACATCGACCGCGGCGCCATGTCCTACGCCGCCGCCCACATCACCGGCGAATATGGCCTGGACCGCGGCGACTGGGGCTCGGTGCTGGGCTACTTCGGCTACGGCTACATGGTCGGCGCGCTGTTCGGCGGCATGCTGGCCGACCACTTCGGCCCGCGCAAGGTCTGGATCGTGGCCGGCGTGACCTGGTCCATCTTCGAGATCGCCACCGCCTGGGCGGGGGATTTCGGCCTGGCCTTCCTGGGCGGCTCGGCGCTGGCCGGCTTTGCCACCATCCGCATCCTGTTCGGCGCGGCCGAAGGCCCGGCGTATTCCATCATCAACAAGACCATTGCCAACTGGGCCACCCCCCGCGAGCGCGGCTTCGTGGTCGGCTTCGGCCTGCTCAGCACGCCGCTGGGCGCCTTGCTGACCGCCCCGGTGGCCGTGGGCCTGCTCAGCCTGACCGGCAGCTGGCGCGCCATGTTCTACATCCTGGGCGCCGCCGGCCTGATCGTGCTGGTGTTCTTCATGCGCATCTTCACCGACCGCCCGGAAACCAATCCGCGCGTGTCCCCGGCCGAGTTGCAGGAAATCCAGGCCGCCCGCGCCCAGGCCGCGGCCGGGCAGGGCGACGACGCCCCGCCGCTGCCGTGGTGGAGTTTCTTTCGCAGCAAGACCCTGGTGCTGAACACCCTGGGCTACTTCTCGTTCATGTACGTGAACTTCCTGCTGCTGACCTGGACGCCGAAGTACCTGCAGGACAACTTCGGCTACAGCCTGTCGTCGCTCTGGTACATGGGCATGATCCCCTGGACCGGCGCCTGCGTCACCGTGCTGCTGGGCGGCCGTATTTCCGACCTGCTGTTCAAGCGCACCGGCAGCCTGAAGATCGCCCGCAGCTGGTTCGCCGCCGGTTGCCTGCTGGCCACCACGCTGTGCTTCCTGCTCGTGTCGCAGGCGCAATCGGTGTTCGCCGTGATTGCCCTGATGACGCTGGCCAACGCCCTGAACGCACTGCCCAACTCGGTCTACTGGGCCGTCGTCATCGATACCGCGCCGGCCAATCGCGTCGGCACCTTCAGCGGCCTGATGCACTTTTTCGCCAACATCGCGTCCATCCTGGCGCCTACGCTGACCGGCTACCTGGCCGCGCGCCACGGCTATTCGGTCATGTTCGTGGCCGCTTCGGTCGCCACCGCGGTCGGCATGTGTGCGATGCTGCAGGTTCGCCCCGGGGTCGGCCCGCGCCTGCCGTCCGCCCCGCGCCAAGGAGCCGCACGATGAACCCGCAACACCCCCCACGCCCGCCCATGGCCGTCGAGCCCGGCTTCTTCGCCGGCCGCACGCTGGCCGACCTGCAGGACGCCATGCGCCAGGGCGCGCTCAGCGCCGAAGTCCTGGTGCGCCATGCCGGCGCTGCGATCGAACGCCTGAACCCGCTGCTCAACGCCTTCGTGCACGTCGACATCGACGCCGCCCTGGCCACGGCGCGGGCCCTGGACGACGAGCGCGCGCAGGGCCGGGTGCGCGGACCGCTGCATGGCATTCCCGTCGCCATCAAAGACAACGTCGACACCGCCGACATGCCCACCACCATGGGCGCCGCGCACTTCCTGGGCCACCGCCCCGCGGCCGACGCCGACTGCGTAGCGTTGCTGCGCGCGGCCGGCGCCATCGTCATCGGCAAGACCTTGACCCACGAATTCGCCTACGGCCCCACCGGCGACCGCAGCGTGCAGGGCGCGTCGCGCAACCCGTGGCGCACCACCCAGATCACGGGCGGTTCCAGCGCCGGCAGCGCGGCGGCGGTCGCATCCGGCATGGTGCCGGTGGCGCTGGGCACCGACACAGGCGGCTCGGTGCGCGTGCCGTCGGCGCTGTGCGGCCTGGTGGGCTTCAAGCCCACGCATGGCCGCGTGTCGGCGCAAGGCCTGTTCCCGCTGTCGCCCAGTATCGAAGATGCCGGCGTACTGGCCAATACCGTGCAGGATGCCCAGGCCTTCATGCAGGCCTTGTCCGGCGGCGCCATCGGCGCCTTTGCCGACGCTGCCGATCCGGGCCTGGCCGCGCCGCGCATGATGTGGGTGCCCAACGCGCCATTCGCCATCGACGAGGCAGCGGTCACTGCCTGCGTGCGGGCGGCGGCGCTGCGATTTCTGGGGTCACCGGACGACGCCGGCCTGCGGGACGGCGCCGAGGTCACCCGCCATGCCCGCGCGCTGCAAGGCGCGCTGGGCGCCATCCAGCGTTCGGAAGCCTACGCCGTGCATGCCGAACGGGTCGAGGACGAACCCGAAAAGTTCGACCCCGAAGTCCTGGAACGCCTGCGGGCCTCGCGCCCCGTGCAAGGCTGGGAATACGTGCGCGCCCTCAACACCCGCACCCGGCTGCGCGCCGTGTTCGCGGAAATCTTCGAGCGGGTCGATGTGCTGGCATTGCCGACGGTGGCGATCACCGCGCCGGCCTTGCAGCAGCGCAGCGTGGCCGGCCCGGGCAGCGCGGGCGTGCGCGAAACCCTGCTGGGCCTGACCAATCCGTGGAACCTGCTGGGTTTGCCGGCCATCGCCTTGCCGGCGGGTTTCGTAGACGGCATGCCCGTAAGCCTGCAATTGGTGGCGGCCGAAGGATCGGACGCGCGCCTGCTGGCCTTGGCGGCGCAGCGCTGGCAACCGCTGGCCTGATCCCTGGGGGCGATCGGCCTTAGCCGTTGTCGCCCACCACCGGGCCGATCGACGTGTCGGTCTTGATCACGTTGCGCTTGCCGGTCAGGTCGAACGTCTGTTCCTTGCCGTCGGGGCCCGGGTCGCGGATCCAGAGCTGCGCGGCCAGGCCGTCCTTGTTGTAGCTGCCGAACCAGTCCACCACCCGGCCGATATGGCAGCGCTGGCCGACGTACACGGCCATGTCGCCCACGATTTCGTAGCTGTAGTGCCCAGCGCCGAAACCGTAGTAGCTGTCGCGGTCGTCCTGGGATACGCCGGGCGGCATCGGGCACAGCGGTTCTTCGCCGCTGTAGGCCTCGCGCACCTGGCTGGTATCGATGCCCTTCAATGAACGGGTCAACTCCGCGTGCAGGGTGTCGTCCAGCGTCCGGGTCGCGCCGTTGTCAATCTTCTGCTGCTTGGGCACCGACATCCCGTAGCGGTAGCGCACCGTCAGCGTCGGCACATCGCCGATGCGGTGCAGCGGCCGCATCAGGTACACGCGGTCCTGCCCGTAGGCGCCCACGCGGTAGGCGACGTAGACGCGGTCGCGCAAGCGGATCCAGGTGCCTTCCTGGTTGGCGCCGCGGCCGTTGATGGTGTACAGCGACGAGCCGGCGTCGCCATCGGCATTGCCGACGTCGGCCGGCACGAAGCGCGCGCCATCGCGACGCCAGGCGCTGACATCCGAAAACAGGCCCGTGCCGCCCACATAGGCATCGATGACCAGGTCGCGCCGGCCGTCGCCGTCCAGGTCCATCAGCGTATAGCCGACGTTGCCGCCTTCGGCCTCGACCTCCAGGCCGGACGCCTGCAAGGCGCGCCATTCGTCGTCCGTCACGCCGTCCGGCCGCGCCGTGGGAAAGTGCGCCGCGTCATCGCTGTCTTTGTCGCGCACGTTGGCAAAGGTCGTCGTGCCAGCCTTGACCGACAGGGACTCCAGTGTTTTCTCCAGCGCGAATTCCGGATCGTTCGCCCGCGCCGCGTCCACGGCCTGGCGCAGGTCGGCCAGCGCCAGGCGGTCGATGTCATCGGGCTGATACGCCTGCACGCGGGCCAGTTGCCCTTGCAGGTCGGCCACGCGCGCCTCATAGCGCGCACGCAGGCAGGCGGCATCGGCGCGGCACAGATCGCGCTGCTTCAACCAGCCGCGCTGCGTCTGCCGCAACGCATCGGCCTGTTGCGGCTGGGCCGCGCGCAGCGTGCCGTAGGTGGTGCCCAGCTCGGCGTCCAGCGCATACAGGCCCGGGTCGGCGCAAATGGCAATTTCGGCGGGCGTGCGGGCGCGGCCACAGTCCATGCCCGCCGCCGCCGCGGGCGCGGCAAACGCGGCAAGCGCCAGGGGCAGGGCGGCGAACGAGCAAGGCGAGAAACGGCGCATCTAGGGGCAAACTCCTGAAGGGCGAAAGGGGGGCGCGGCGGCCACATCGATCAAGCCGATGCCCTCCGCGCAAGCAGGCGGCATCGTATAGGAAGCGAGACTAGGGTAAATACTAGAACGTGCCTTTGCTTACATTACACTAGAGGGCCTGGTGCAAATCGGTGCAGGCGGATCATTGCGCGCCTTTCCCGATCCGCCGCTCTTTCCCCCGCCGCGATGATTGATGATCTGGTTCAACTGGGCAAGCTGGTCAGCCTGGGCCTGGCGCTGATGCTGCCGCTGGCCAACCCGCTGACTTCGATGACCCTGCTGCTGTCCCTGGGGCAGCACATTCCCTTCAAAGAGCGCGAACGCCAGATCCGGCAGGCCGCCTGTTATGTGGTGGGCATCATGCTGGTGACCTACTACGCGGGCGCCTGGATCATGGCCACCTTCGGCATTTCCATTCCCGGCCTGCGCATCGCCGGCGGCCTGATCGTGGCCAGCATCGGCTTTTCCATGCTGTTCCCGTCCAGCACGGCCACCGATGAACGCGAGGCCGACGTGGCCGCCGACGTCGCCGTGCACCGCCAGGTGCCCAACATCGCCTTCGTGCCGCTGGCGCTGCCCGGCACCGCGGGTCCGGGTACCATCGCCATGATCATCAGCGCCGCCTCGACCGTGGGCGGCGAAACCGCCGGGCACTACCCCGCCTGGACCATCGCCGTCACGCCGATCATCGTATTCGTGCTGCTGGGCCTGTTGTTCTGGATCTGCCTGCGCTCGGCCGGCCGCATCGTCGCCCTGATCGGCAACAGCGGCGTCGAAGCCATCTCGCGCATCATGGGCTTTCTGCTCGTGTGCATGGCGGTGCAGTTCGTCATCAACGGCGTGCTTGAAATCGTGGCCCAACATGCCGCCGGCGCCTGACGCTCCCAGCCTCGCCCGGCGCTGCCTGCGCGTGCTGGGCCTGGCCGCGCTGAGCCTCGCGATCCTGTTGTCCATGGTGTGGGCCTGCCTGGCCCTGTGGTACCAGGGGCCGTCCGCATTCTGGGCCAAGGGGCTGCTGATGCTGGCCTGGACGGTGCTTGGCCTGTATGCGCTGCTGCGCCTGTGGCATGGTATCGGCCGGCTGCGGCGCCGGCCCGCGCTGTGGGCCTACCTCGTGGCGCTGGTCCTCCTGGCGCTGTGGTGGCAGGCCATCGCGCCGTCCAATGACCGCGTCTGGGCCGATGACGTCGCCAAGACACTGCGCGGCACGGTGGCCGGCAACATCGTCACGCTGGACAATGTGCGCGACTTCAAGTGGCGCTCGGACACCGACTACACGCCGCGCTGGGAAACCCGCGTCTACGACCTGAACGACCTGCAATCGGTGGACATGGTGCTGTCGTACTGGGATGGCCCGGCCATCGCCCACACGCTGGTGTCGTTCGGCTTTGCCGACGGCCGCCACCTGGTGTTCTCGGTCGAGATCCGTAAAGAGCGTGGCGAACAATTCTCGGAACTGGGCGGCTTTTTCAAGAAGTTCGAACTGAGCGTGGTGGCCGCCGACGAACGCGACGTGCTCTACGTGCGCGCCGGCCCGCGCGCCGAGAACGTCTATATCTACCCCGTCAAGATGCCGGTAGAGGACATGCGCGCGCTCTTCCTGTCGTACATTCGCACCGCCAACGACCTGGCCGATACGCCGCGCTTCTATCACACCGTCACCGCCAACTGCACCACCTTGGTCTATCGCATGGTGCGCGCCATCGTGCCCGGGTTGCCGCTGGACTACCGCATCCTGCTGTCGGGCTATCTGCCCGAATACCTGTACGACCAGGGCGGGCTGGACACCAGCCTGCCGCTGCAGACGCTGCGCGAACGCGGCTTCGTCGGCATCCCGCCCATTCTGGGCGAAGACTCGATGGGCTTCTCGAAGTCCATCCGTCGCCACCTGCGCGCCGGCCAGGCCGAGGGGGCGCCATGATCTCGGGTCGCGCCGTGTTGTGGTGCCTGCTGTTGGGGGGGCTGGTGATGCTGCTGGTGCGCATGCCGGGCGTGCGGCTTTATGACTACCTTGCGACGCGGTTGCGGAGCGGGCAATCTGATGAGCCTTCGGGGCAGGTCCATGCCGCCGAGACGTCGGCGGCGTCCGCCAGTTCGACGCCCGGCCGCCAGGTGCGTCAGCCGGGATAGGCCGCTTGCGCGGGGCGGCACGCGCGGGCGTCGCGTCATCAGCCGGGATAGCGTCGCGCCAGGCCCTGGCCCGCCAACGAAATCACGGGCGGCGCCACGAAGGCCCAGAGGCCGATGCCCGCGTGCAGCAGCGCGGCCGCGCCGCAGCCCACCGCAAACGCCAGCACCGCCCGGCTCATCCGCGCCATGCGGCGCTTGCCGGCTTCGTCGCATTCGCCGCGCGCGGCGTCGGCCAGGTCCAGCATGATCTGCGTGGTGGTGCCCGTCATCAGTGTCGACGGCGGCGCCGCGCTCAGATGCACCCGATGCACCGCGTTCTGGATCGACATCGCCAGCACCATCGTCATGCCGGTGGCGAACAACCCCCAGCTGTCGCCCACCGGAAATGGCCCCAGCGCCAATGCCACCGCCGCCGCCACGCACAACAGCAGCGTCTTCATCGACAGCAGCCACATGAATGCCGGCCGCCCCGCATCGCGCCGCGACTGGCCGTACAGCCGCGCCAGGAACACGCCCAGGCAGAACACCGGCAACGCCGCCAGCTTGGTCCAGGCGCCGGACGCGCCGTTGCCCAGCGCATAGCCGATCGTCACGAAGTTGCCCGTCACGTGCGCCGAGAACAGGCCGTGCAAGGCAATGAACCCCAGGGTATCGACATAGCCGCCGTTCAGGCTCAGCAGCAAGGGCAGGCGTTCATCGGCAGGCGCGGCGGGGGAGGGCATGGGCGGGTGACTCCGGTGGCAAAAGGCGAATGAACGCAGTGCTGTTGGGGGCGTGGCGCAGTTCAACCGGGCCGCCCAGGCGGTGCGGCGGCTGGGATAAGATAAGCGCCCGGACGCAAAGCACGCTATCCATCATGCCTATTTTCCCGGTCACTGCCGACCTTTGCCTGAACGTATCCGCTGCACGCGCGTACCCGCGCCGGACGTGGCGCGCCTGGGTGGCCGGCGCGGCGCTGTCGCTATCCGCCATCGCCACCCCGGCCCATGCCGAAGCCCTGCTGGTGGTCGACCTGCTCGACATGGCGCGCGACGGCGACCAGGCCGCGGCCCTGCTGGGCGTCATCGCCATCGATCGCAACGAAGAACAATTCGCCGAAAGCCCCGTGCAGTCCGGCGCCTGCACCGGGCCCGTGCCCGAAGACATCAACGCCGACGGCGCCTGCTATGCGGTGCAGTTGCGCGACAGCCACCTGCAGATTTCCAACCTGCGTTCCGATGTCGTGGCGCAATTGGGCAACACCGACTACCTGCTGCTGCGCTGGCGCACGTCGCCAGTGGGCAACGCTTCCGCCGCCGACGCAGGCGGCCGCTTCTTCCAGGCCAAGGTCGGCTACAACGGTTTCTACAATGGCAACCAGGACGAATTCTTCGACCTCAGCCGCTTGCCCGGCGAACTGGACCCGAACCGTCCCTACGCTTTCCTGCAGCAGTATTACGACGACCGCCTGAACCAGATCTACCGCCACACGCTGTCCGCGCCGGTTTTGCGCCCCGAACACGGCGAAACGCTGCGCCAGGCGCAACGCGAATGGCTGAAAAAGACGCAAGCCATCTGCGATGCTCCGGAAATGGCCGAACCCGAAACCCGTGCCAAGTGCATCGCCGAACGCAGCGCGCAGCGCGTCTGGGAAATCAAGGCCTTGCGGCTGGAGTGGGGCGTGGCGAAAGACCTGACCTAGCCATCAAGCGATGGCCGACGTGGGCGGGACGCCAAGGCAACGTTTTTTTGGGGGGGCGGCTCAACCCGTCGCGTTTTCGCCATCCCGCTTTTTTTCCGTTTCCCTTCCCGTTTCCCATCCCGCTTTTCTTCCCGCTTCCCTTTCCGCTTTTCGTCCCATTTCCTGTTTCGTCGTGTTTCCAAGCACCACCAGCCGCTACCATAATTGCGTGGCCGTTGGTAGACTTCGTCCATGGGTGTGGCGTCGAAGCTGCACGTCCACCCCCTTGCACGGAGAGCCATCATGAGCACTTGGGAATTAGCCGGTACCGTCGCCGCCTTGGCCGCGGTCGCGGGCGGCGTGCTGATGCATTATCCCGGCGCAATTTTCTATGATTATGTCGCGGTGCGTCTCAGGCGTTCGCCATCCATGACGCGAAGCGCCGCAGGGCTCCCGCCGCGAACCCGCTGGCGTAACTTGGCGCAATAGCGCCGGCATTCAGGACCGAATCGACGCTACGATGCGGCTTGAGCGTGCCCCCAGGTATCAGCGGTGCTGCCAGGGGTTGATGACGGCCAATCCTGCTGCCTCAAACGGGTTGGTGTCGCGTGTGGCGACCGTGTAGCCCCGCGCGGCCGCCGAGGCGGCAATGTATCCGTCCGCCTTGCCCACGGCGTTGCCCGTGGCCTTGGCGCCCGCCATCAGGTCGCCGTAGGCACGCGATGCATCCAGATCGAACGGCAGCACGCGCCCTGAGAACGCGGGGATGACTTCGCGTTCCAGCCGGTCCAGATAGGTGGTCCGGCGCTTGCCCGGCGGCATGGCTGCCAAGCCAAATCGCAGTTCGGCCACGGTGATCGCGGACAGATACAGTGTTTCGATCATCTGCGCGTCCATCCAGGCCAGCACCTGTGGCGCGGGCTCGGCTTTCCAGAGCTCGGAGATGACATTGGTGTCGATGACGATCATTCGAAGTCCAGCGGTGTGGCGGGGGTCTTGTCACGCCCGCCACTGATGGCTTCAGCTTCGGCCTCGGTCAAGCCACCCGCGTCGCGGGCGATGGACGCCAGCATTGAACCGAATTTGAGTCGTCCCTGAGGTCGTGCGGCTTGCTCCAGAATGAGCCGAACCTCCGCCTCGGTGCTGTGACCGTGCGTGGCGGCCCGAGCCCGTATGGCTCGGTGCACTTCCTCGGGAATGTTTCTGACGGTGATAGAAGGCATGATTGATTCCTCCGCTTGTTCCGCATGATATCACTTTATTTAAATGATATCACTCTTGCAGGGGGGGCTCGCAAGCTGCGGCATGTCCTGTTGCGGATCCCTCGGTACGCATTCCATGGTCGGGCTCCGGCAATGCTTCGGCAATGACTTTTCCGGCAATGACTCCTCCGGCAATCACAAAAGGGCGCCGAAAACAAAAAAGCCTTGGACGCGAGTCCAAGGCTTTTTTGTCTGGAATTTGGTGGAGCGGAGGAGGATCGAACTCCCGACCTTCGCATTGCGAACGCGACGCTCTCCCAGCTGAGCTACCGCCCCAATCAAGCAAGACCAAAACTATACAGGAACATTTACAGGCCGCGCAAGCAGGCGGCCCCGAGAGGCATTAGTCAAACGTCAGCGTGGCCACCACCGGCGCGTGGTCGGACGGCTGTTCGTTACGGCGCGGTTCCTTGTCGATCACGCAGGCGGTGCAGCGCTTGACCAGCGGGGCCGACAGCAGGACGTGGTCGATGCGCAGGCCCGCATTGCGGCGAAAGGCGAACTGGCGGTAATCCCACCACGAAAACGATTTTTCGGGCTGCTCGAACAGACGGAAGGAATCGGCCAGGCCCAGGTCGATCAGGTGGTTCAGCGCCTGGCGTTCCGGCACGGACACCAGCACCTGGCCTTCCCATTTTTCGGGGTTGTGCACGTCTTCGTCGGCCGGGGCGACGTTGTAGTCGCCCAGCACCGCCAGGCGCGGGTATTGCTTGATCTCGTCGGCCAGCCAGGCGCGCATGGCTTCGAACCATTCCAGCTTGTAGGCGTATTTGTCCGAGCCGACGGACTGGCCATTGGGGCAGTACGCGCAGACCACGCGCACATCGCCGTCAGGGCTGGGGAAGGTCAGCGCCAGCACGCGCTGCTGCGGGTCTTCGTAGCCCGGGATGTTGCGCACCATGGACGTGCCCGGCATGCGCGACACGATGGCCACGCCGTTGTACGTCTTCTGGCCGGCCCAGACGGCGTGGTAGCCCGCTTCCTTGAAGGCGGCTTCGGGGAACTTGTCGTCGGTGAGCTTCAGTTCCTGGATGCACAGCACGTCGACCGGGTTGGCGGCCAGCCAATCCAGCACTTGCGGCAGGCGCACGTTCAGGGAGTTGACGTTCCAGGTGGCTAATTTCATGTTTCTTGTCGATCGTTTGTGCAAGGCCAGATGATACCCGCTGACGCGGCGTACCGAGGCCTCAGAAGTCCAATTGCGCTGTCTCGATGCCCAGCGCAGCCGCGATCTTCTCGCGGCTGCTCTTGCGCAGCCGTGCGTTGCCTTCCTGTTGCGCATAGGCCGATTGGCTGATACCCAGGCGCTCGGCCATATCGGCTTGGGTCAGCCCCAGATGCTCACGCCAGGCGCGCGACGGCGTGGCACCGTCCACGCTGCGGCTGATCACCGCATGCGGAATAAGGCCTTTTTCCGCATGCGGGCGCTGATGTAATCCGTGTAGGGAATGACGACGAATGCCGGCTGTCCGTCGGGGCCGTTGATGACCTGAATACTAGTAGGTGCGTTCATCGCGTTTCCTCACTTCTTCGATTTCGACGATCTTGCGTAACTGCCTTGCAGCCTTCAGGGTCCAGTGTGGCGGTGGTCAGTCTTGCTACCCCTTCACCAGCCCCCCATCCACGATCAGGTTCTGCCCCGTCACCGCGCGCGACCACGGGCTGGCAAAGAACAGCACCGCGTCCGCGAACTGGTCGGGCGTGGTCACTTCGCGCAGCGGCGTGCCTTCGGCAATCAGGTCGAACACGGCTTCGGGGGTGGCGGCCGACGCGTCGGTGGTGCGCAAGAGGCCGCCAGACACCATGTTGACGGTGATGCCGTCGGCGCCCAGTTCATGCGACAGGGTGCGGGTGAAGGCCAGCAGCGCGGCCTTGGCGGCGGTGTAGTCGTGGTAAGGCACGACCGGGTTCTGGACCAGGTTGGTGCCCACGTTGATGATCCTGCCGCCGCCGGCCGCGCGCATCAGCGGCAGCACGGCCTGGGTGGTGTTCAGGGCCGCGCGCACGCTGCCTTCCAGTTGCGCCTGCATCTGCGCCCAGTTCAGCGTGTCGGCATGCGGACGCGCATCGCCGTTGAACTGGAAGGCGGGCAGGGCGTTGTTGATCACGGTGCTGACGGGCCGGCCGAAATGCTGGCTGGCGCGGGCCACCATCGCGGCCACGGCCTCGGCATCGCGCACATCGGCCTGCAGCGCCAGGGCGCGGTCGGGCGCGGTGGCGGCCAGTTCGCGGGCCTGGGCCTCGCTGTTCAGGTAGTTGATGACGACCTGCGCGCCTTCGCGCAGGAAGGCGCGGGCGATGGCCGCGCCCAGGCCGCGGCTGGCGCCGGTGACGATGACGAGTTGCTGGTTCAGGTTCAAGACGGGACGTTGCATGGGAGCTTCATGGCGCGTGAAGCGCCGCGGTTCGGATTCAGGAAAACGGTCGCTGGCCGGCGGCGTGGCCGGGCAAGCATCAAAGGCGCAGTGGCACCGGTTCAGTGTTCCGAGCCGCTGTTGAGCATGCGGCTGCGGGCTTTCTCGATATGGGCCAGCATGATGTGGCGGGCGCCGTCGGCGTCCTGCTGCTGGATCAGGCGGTAGATCTGGCGGTGCTCGTCGATGGCGGCGCGGGTGCGCTTCCAGGGTTCGCTGTGAACCAGGTGGCGCATCATGTTGACGGCGTGGCTGACGTCGTACTCCAGGGATTTGAGCACCTGCACGAAACGCTGGTTACCGGTGGCCGCGGCGATGGCGCGATGAAAACCGTAATCGTGGTGATGGGCGATGGCGCCGGCGGCGTCGGCCGCTTCGTAGCCGGTCAGCATGCGGTCCATTTCCTGCAGGTCTTCGTCGGTGCGGCGCAGCGCAGCCAGATAGGCGCACTCGGGCTCGATGACGCGGCGCAGTTCCAGCCCTTCCAGGATGTGGCCCACGCGCCGGGCCGGGTCCACCGCAGGCATGCCGCCCATCAGGTCGGGTTTGGCGCGCACGTAGCTGCCGGACCCGCGTATCGATTCGACCAATTGGTCTTCGCGCAGCCGGTCCAGCGCCTGGCGCACGACAGGACGCGACACCTCGAACAGCGCGGCCAGTTCCAGTTCGGTAGGCAGCTTGGCGCCCGGGCCGATCTTGCCGGTGGCGATGGCGTAGAACAGGCTTTCGTAGACACGCTCGGCGAACCGTTCGGCGCGTACATAACCCAACCCGGAAGCGACTTCCGCCAGCACATCCAGTTCGGGCCGCGGCCGGCTGGCCGCGATCAGCAGCTTGTCCAGCTGCGGGTCGCGCACATTGCTCATTGCTTGGTTCCTCCGGCCGGGCCGGTCGGTTTTGTTATTCGTAATGACAAATCGGGTCCGTGGCAGGGGCTTTGCAAGGTCGCCATCCAACTAGGGATTTCCCCAGGTCGACCCAAATTATCCTGAAGCTTGGGACGAAAGGTGTCAATTGAATTGACAAGTCGAGGAGGGCTCTCGTACCTTGTTCCGATACTGACACCCCTGCCATACGGCCCACACTTTACTCCGCACATCGTGACTCAGAAGAACTTTATCGCCAACCAATGGGTGGCCGCCGCCACCGGTGAAACCATTCCCGTCCTGAACCCGTCCGATGGCAAGCCGTTCGAGGCCATCGCGCGCTCGGGCGAGGCGGACGTGGACCGCGCGGTCGTGGCCGCGCGCGAGGCCTTCGAGGGCGAGTGGGGCCAGATGGCGCCGGCCGCCCGCAGCCGCCTGCTGATGCGCATCGCCTTTGCGCTGCTGGACCGCCAGGAAGAACTGGCGCAGCTGGAATCCGCCGACACCGGCAAGCCGATCAAGCAGGCCCGTGCCGACGCGGCCGCCGTGGCCCGCTATTTCGAGTTCTATGCCGGCGCGGTGGACAAGCTGCACGGCGAGACCATTCCCTATACCCCCGGCTTCACGGTGCTGACCGTGCGCGAGGCGCATGGCGTGACCGGCCACATCGTGCCGTGGAACTATCCGCTGCAGATCTTCGGGCGCAGCGTGGGCGCGGCCCTGGCGGCGGGCAATGCCTGCGTCGTCAAGCCGGCCGAAGACGCCTGCCTGTCGCTGCTCAAGGTGGCCGAGATCGCGGCCGAAGCCGGCCTGCCGGCCGGCGCGCTGAACATCTGCACGGGCTACGGCCACGAAGCCGGGGCGGCGCTGTCGGCGCATCCGGGCATCGACCATATTTCGTTCACCGGTTCGCCACAGACGGGCAAGATGGTGGCCCACGCCGCCGCCGACAACCACGTGCCGGTCACGCTGGAACTGGGCGGCAAGTCGCCGCAGATCGTGTTCGACGATGCCGACCTGGACGCCGCCCTGCCGGTGTTGCTGGCCGCCATCATCCAGAACGCCGGCCAGACCTGCTCGGCCGGCAGCCGCGTGCTGATCCAGCGCGGCGTGTACGAAAAGGTGTTGGCGCGCCTGGGCGAGGCGTTCTCGGCCACGGTCACCGGCCCCGCCGCCCAGGACCTGGACGTGGGCCCGTTGATCAGCGCCCGCCAGCATGACCGCGTGCGCGGCTTCCTGGCCGAGGCCGAAGCCGAAGGCCTGAAGGTCGCTGCGCGCGGCAAGCTCAAGGACGGCACGCCGGATGCCGGCTTCTACCAGCCGCCCGTGCTGTTTCGCGACGTGCCGCCCAAGAGCCGCCTGGCGCAGGAAGAAGTATTCGGCCCGGTGCTGGCGGCCATGGTGTTCGACACCGAGGAAGAGGCCCTGGAAATCGCCAACGGCACGCTGTACGGCCTGGTGGCCGGCGTGTGGACGCGCGACGGCGGCCGCCAGCTGCGCCTGGCGCGCAAGCTGCGCGCGGGCCAGGTGTTCGTCAACAACTACGGCGCCGGCGGCGGCGTGGAGCTGCCCTTCGGCGGGTCGCGCCAATCGGGCTACGGCCGCGAAAAGGGCTTCGAGGCGCTGTACGGCTTCACCACCCTGAAGACCATCGCCATCCGCCACTGATCCGGCGGCAATCGGGCGCCGCGCCCCGCCCGGGGCCGGCGTCCGGTGGCAAAATATCGGTTAACTTTGATGTTTTGCCAGGGGCACCACGCCCCGTATCCAGGATCAGCATGTTCACCGGTATTGTCCAAGGCACCGCGAAGATCGCGAACATCGCGGACCGCGAAGGCCTGCGCACGTTTACGCTGCAATTTCCCGAAGGCTTCTGCCAGGACCTGGCCATCGGCGCCAGCGTCTCGACCGACGGCGTCTGCCTGACCGTCACCGAAATCCTCGACGCCAACCAGGCCACCTTCGATGTCATGCTGCAAAGCCTGGCCATCACCACCCTGGGCAGCTACCAGGAAGGCGACCGCGCCAACGTCGAGCGGGCCGCCAAGGATGGCGCCGAGATCGGCGGCCACCCGTTGTCCGGCCACGTCGATTTCACCTCGGAAGTCGTGATGGTGAAATCGTCGGACACCAACCGGCTGATGCGTTTTTCCATCCCCGAGGCGTTCCGCAAATACGTCTTCGCCAAGGGCTACATCGCCATCAACGGCGCCAGCCTGACCGTATCGGAAGTGAACCGCGCCGAAGGCTGGTTCGAAGTCTGGCTGATCCCCGAAACCCGCCGCATGACGGTGTTCGAAGACAAGCAGGTGGGCGATTCGGTCAATATCGAAATCGAACGCAGCACCCAGGTGGTGGTGGACACCGTGCGCGAAACCGTCCAGGAAAGCCTGGGCCGCCTGCAACCGCTGCTGGAAGCCATCCTGAAGGAAAAAGGGCTGACGCTCGAAGATTTCGTCAGCCCCCAGGGCAAGCTCAAGTAACGCTGGCAGTGCGCGGCGCGGCGGCCGTCGTGCCGCTTGCCGCGCCCATTCGTTCACTCGGTAAACGCGCGTCCCAGCGGCTTGACGCGGATGCCCGGCTGCAGCCGGGTCCAGGGCAGGTCGGCGGGGTCGGCCTGCATCGGGCCGGGGGCCTTGGCCACCAGCACCTCGTGCGCGATCGGCTGGAAGTCGGCGCGAAAGTGCACCGAGCTCTTCACCACCAGGATGGCCATTTCCTCGGGCTGCACGCCGCCCACGCGGAACAGGTTGCGGTCCAGCATCTGCGTCTTGGTGGCGCTGACCACCACGCGCACGCCGCCCAGCCGCAGGCCGGCCACGGCTTCCAGGTCCACGTCCATGCCGTGCATCATCGGACCGTCATAGCGCAGTTTGCCGGGCGACAGCGTTTCCACCACGAATTCCCCTTCGAAGGGCGTATCGCCGGCCACGCCGGACTGCCCGCCCAGCCGCAGCCGCACCGTGTTGCCCACGCCCGCGGCGGTGGCCTGGCGCACGGCCTCGGGATCACAGAGCAGGCCCAGCGCCGCATTCTGCGCGTCGGCCTCGACCAGCGCGCGCAGCATGCCGGTGGTGTTGGCGTCGCCGCCCGCGCCGGGGTTGTCCTGCGTGTCGGCAATGACCACGGGCCGCGAGGCGCCGGCCGCCAGGGCCTGCGCGCGCTTGACGGCGTCGGCCGGCGCCAGGAAGTCGGGCGACCATTGCGGCTCCAGTTCCAGCACACGCTGGTACAGCGCGTCGGTCACGCGTTCGACCGCGGCGGCGTCGGTGCCATAGGCCCAGACCACCGGCCCGCACTCGGGAAAGTCCGCTGCCGGAAAACCCGGCGCGAACGAGATGGACGCGACGCCCGGCGTCTTTTCCAGGCGTTCCAGTTCTTCGTACACGCCTTGGGACGGCTGCAACAGCGTGCACATGCCGTTGATGGGAATCAGGAAGGGCAGGCGGCGCTCGGCCCGCACCCAGGCGTTGCCCGCCGCGAGGCGCGCGGCCAACAGGCGCGCGGTGTGCTCGCCGGTATCGGCCATGTCCACGTGCGGATAGGTGCGAAACGCCGCCAGGCCGTCGGCCTCGTGCAGCATCCGGGCAGTGACGTTGGCGTGCAGGTCCAGGCTGGCCACCACCGGCAGATCGGGGCCGGCCACGGCGCGCACGCGCGCCAGCAGTTCGCCTTCGCCGTCGTCCAGGTGCTCGGCCACCATGGCGCCGTGCAGGTCCAGGTAGATGGCGTCGTAGCCGCCGGCGCGCGCGGCGTCGACGATCTCGCCGGCAATGCGCTCATACGCATCGCGGGTGACGTGTGCCGACGGGCTGGCGCCCGCCCAGATCACGGTGCTGACCGTATGGCCATCGGCCAGTACGGCGTTGATGAAGCCGCCCGCGGGGATGTTGACCTCGCGCAGCGCCAGCATGTCTTGCCCGCGCACCATGGCGGGAAAGCCCTCGCCGCGCACGAAGTTCTCGTAGGCGGCCTTGGACGGCGCGAAGGTATTGGTTTCGTGCTGGAAGCCAGCCACCAGGATATGCATGATCGATTCCTTGGTTCGTCAGGCGCGCGCGGGCGCGGATTTCGGAGGACGGTTCACCAGCAGCAGCAAGGCCCCGGCCACCAACAACGCCGAGATCACATACAGGCCGCCGGCAAGCGTGCCGGTGGCCGCTTTGGACCAGCCGATGATGGACGGGCTGAGAAAGCCGCCCAAGAGGCCGATGCTGTTGATCAGCGCGATGCCGCCGGCTGCGGCCTCGCCTTGCAGGTACTGCGACGGGATCGCCCAGAATACCGTGTATGCCGCCCACATGAACCCCGTGGCCAGCGTGATGGCCGTCAGGGATAGCGCGAATTGCGTCGGCGCGGCGGTGGCCACGCACAGGGCGATGCCGGCCAGCAGCGCGGGCACCAGCGTGTGCCAGCGGCGCTCGCGGCGGCGGTCCGAACTGCGCGCGAACGCCAGCATGAAGATGGCCGCGGCGATGTACGGAATCGCCGAATACAGGCCGATCTCCATGGTGTCCTGCACGCCCGCCAGCTTGAGCAGGGTGGGCAGCCAGAAGCTCACGGCGTAGATGCCGCAGATCAGGCAGAAATACGTCAGCGCCATGCCGTAGATGGCCGGGTCGCGCAGCACCTGGGCAAAGGCGTGCTTCTTGTGCGCGCCGCGGCTTTCCAGGTCGGCGGCCAGCAGGGCCTTTTCGTCGGCGCTGAGCCAGCGGGCATCGGCCGGCTTGTCGTCCAGGAAGCGAAAGGCAATGACGCCCAGCAGCACGCAGGGCAGGCCTTCGAGCAGGAACATCCATTGCCAGCCGTCCAGGCCGTGCGCGCCGGAAAACGCCGTCATGATCCAGGCCGACACCGGGCCGCCGACGATGCCGCCGATGGGGCCCGCCAGCATCACCACGGCCATCACGCCGGCCATGCGCGACTGCGAATACCAGTAGGTCAGGTAGAAGATCATGCCGGGCGCGAAGCCGGCTTCGAACACGCCCAGCATGAAGCGCAGGACGTAGAAGCTCCATTCGCCCTGCACGAACAGCATCGAGGCCGACGTCAGGCCCCACAGCACCATGATGCGGCTGATGGTGCGGCGGGCGCCGATGCGCGTCAGCAGCAGGTTGCTGGGCACCTCGAACATGACGTAGCCCAGGAAGAAGATGCCGGCGCCCAGGCCGTAGACGGCGTCCGAGATGCCGATGTCCTGCTGCATCTGCAACTTGGCAAAGCCGATGTTGATGCGGTCCAGGTAGGCGAACACATAACAGAGCAGCAGGAACGGCAACAGGCGCCAGGTGATCTTGCGGTAAAGGGGGGCCAGGCGCGGATCGGCGCCTGGCGTGGCCTGATGGGGCATTGTCGAGTCTCCTCGCGCGGGTCTGCGCCCGCGGCGGCTGAAATAGGGGGGGCGGTCCCGGGGCGGGTCCGCGCGGCGTCCATATTGCGAGAGCCGGGTGTTCGAAACAATGACCGGGGTGATAAATTATCGTTGCCTTCAAGGCAACACTTAAAACAAGACGCAGCACGGGACGGTTGCGCGGCCGGGGCGGCACAGGCGCCGTCGCGGGCCGCGCCGGTCACGCCGCGTCAGACGGGGAAGCGCCATGCAGGAAATCAGCCAGCTGCGGCTGAAGTACTTCAACGAGGTCGTGGCCTGCGGTTCGATCCGCGGCGCGGCCGACAAGCTGGGCACCGCGCCGTCGGTCATCAGCCGTCAGATCCAGCTGCTGGAAAAAGAGCTGGGCGTGGCGTTGTTCGAACGCCGTTCGCGCGGGCTCACGCCCACCGAGGCCGCCGACATGCTGCTGGAATACCACCGCGGCTGCCGCGCCCAGCAGGAACACCTGAACACCCGGCTGCAGGAACTGCGCGGCATGCGCCGCGGCAATGTCCACCTGATGATCAGCGAAGGCTTCATCGACAGCCTGATGGAACACGTGGTGGGGCCGTTCTGCATCGAGCACCCGCAGATCAACATCAGCGTCAATGTCGGGTCGGTGAACGAGGTGGTCGAGGCGGTGGCCACCGACGCCGCGCATATCGGCCTGGCCTACAACCCGCCGGTGGACCCGCGGCTGCGTTGCCGGGTCAGCCGCAAGCACCCGGTGTGCCTGCTGGCGGCGCGGGGGCATGCGCTGGCGCGGCACCGCGCGCCGCTGACCATCGCCGATATCCTGCCGTATCCATTCGCGCTGATGTCGGCGCCCTACGGCCTGCGCCAGGCGGTGGACCTGCTGGAATTCACCGAGCGCATCCACCTGACGCCCAGCCTGACCACCAATTCGCTACGTGTGCTCAAGCAATACGCCATCAGTGGCGCGGGGGTGACGCTGATGCCCAACCTGGGCGTGCACCACGAGGTGGCCAGCGGCGAACTGGTGGCGCTGCCGATCGCGCATCCCATCCTGAGCGCACCGGAATGCCAGGTGTTGCTGCGGCTGGGGCGGCCGTTGTCGTCGGCAGCCCATGACGTGGTCAGGCGCATCGAGCAACGCCTGCCCGCGTTTGCGGCGCCGTAGCGCGGCAAGTGCGGATGCCGTCGGCCAGGGGGCCGGCGGGCAGCCGCAACCCGCCGGTCCGAGGTGGCGTGCATTCCGTTACCGTTGGCGGAGTGTGAAAAATAGCAAAACCAGCATCCACGCGCTTTTTCGGGCATTTTGTTGCTGTAGGTCAATGAATACGCCACTTCTGTTGCAAGAAAACCGTGCGACGGGCATTTCAGGGCAGTGTCAGCTACAATGGAGCCACTTTCGGAGGTTTCTATGTCGGTCATATCCGATATCAAAATACGCCCCCTGGAGCGCGGCGACCTGCACTTCGTGCACAAGATCAACAACAACGACGTCATCATGCGTTATTGGTTCGAAGAGCCCTACGAGGCCTACGACGAACTGGTCGCCCTTTATGACCGCCACTTGCACGACCAGAACGAGCGGCGCTTCATCATCGAGCACGACACCGGCCAGCCCGCGGGCCTGGTCGAGCTGGTGGAAATCGACTACATCCACCGCCGCGCCGAATTCCAGATCATCATCGCGCCCAGCTATCAGGGCCGGGGCTACGCCAAGGCGGCGACCCGCATCGCGGTGGGCTACGCGTTCCGCGTGCTGAACCTGCACAAGGTGTACCTGGTCGTCGACAAGGACAACACCGCCGCCGTGCACGTGTACGAGCGTTGCGGTTTCCAGATCGAAGGGCTGCTGAAGGAAGAATTCTTCTCCAATGGCATGTATCGCGACGCCTACCGGATGGCGCTGCTGCAGCATGACCACCTGCGCGACGTGGGGCCGGGCGCGCCCGATGCGCCGGTGCTGCGCGACTGGCCGCAGGAAGAGCAGACGGGCTGACGGGTTATTCGATCCCAAAGCAAACGCCCCGCAGGGTCATGCCTGCGGGGCGTTTTTTTGGCTGCCGGATGGCGTGGAAATCAAGCCGCCTGCGGCACTGCGCGCAGCAGGCGCAGGCCGTTGGCCACCACCAGCAGGCTGGCGCCCACGTCGGCGAACACCGCCATCCACAGAGTCGCGTTGCCCGTCATCGCTAGCGCCAGGAACACCACCTTGATGCCCAGCGCCAGCACGATGTTCTGGATCAGCACGCGGTGGGTGGCGCGCGACAGCCGCAGGAAGGTGCCGATCTTGCGCAGGTCGTCGTCCATCAGGGCCACGTCGGCCGTTTCGATGGCGGTGCCGGTGCCGGCCGCGCCCATGGCGAAGCCGATGTCGGCGCGGGCCAGGGCGGGGGCGTCGTTGATGCCGTCGCCCACCATGCCGACCTTGCCCGCAGGCGCCAGCTTGCTTTCGATGGCGGCCAGCTTGTCTTCGGGCAGTTGGTCGCCGCGGGCTTCGTCGATGTCCACCTGGCGGGCAATCGCCTGCGCGGTCGGCGTGTTGTCACCGGTCAGCATCAGCGTGCGCACGCCCAGGGCATGCAGGTCGGCAATGGCGGCCGCGCTGGTGGGCTTGACCGTGTCGGCCACGGCCGCCACCGCCAGCACGCGGATGCCGTCGGTCAGGGCGATGGCGCTCTTGCCCTGGCGTTCCAGCTCGTCCAGCCGGGTTTCCAGCTGCGGGCTGGCCACGCCCAGTTCGCGCATCAGGCGGCGGTTGCCCAGCTGGAACGGCACGCCGTCCACCCGGCCGCTGACGCCGCGCCCGGGCAGTGCGGTGAAGTCGGCGACTTCCAGCAGGGGCTTGCCGGCTGCGCGCGCGGCGTTGGCCACGGCCAGCGACACCGGGTGGTCCGAACGGGCGGCCAGGCTGGCCGCGATCAGCGCGGCGGGCTGGCGGGTCTGGTCGGACACGTCCCAATCCAGCAGGTCGGTCTGCACGGGCTTGCCGTGGGTCAGCGTGCCGGTCTTGTCCAGCGCCAGCCACTTCAGGTTGCGGCCTTCTTCCAGATAGACGCCGCCCTTGACGAGGATGCCGCGGCGCGAGGCCGCCGTCAGGCCGCTGACGATGCTCACCGGCGTGGAAATCACCAGTGCGCAGGGGCAGGCGATGATAAGCAGCGCCAGCGCGCGGTAGATCGCGTCGAACCAGGGCTGGCCCCAGAACAGCGGCGGCAGCACCGCCACGAGCAGCGCCACGCCGACCACGGCCGGGGTGTAGATGCGCGAGAAGCGGTCGATGAAGCGCTGGGTCGGGGCGCGGGCGCCCTGGGCTTGCTCGACGGCGTGGATGATGCGGGCCAGGGTGGTATTGCCCGCCGCTGCGGTGACGCGGTAGTCGAACGAGCCGGCCGCGTTGACGGTGGCCGCAAAGACGGGATCGTTCTCGGCCTTTTCCACCGGCAGGCTTTCACCGGTGATGGGCGATTGGTCGACCGCCGAGCGGCCACTGACGATGATGCCGTCCGCGGCGATGCGTTCGCCCGGGCGCACGCGCACCACGTCGTCCACCTGCAATTGCGCGGCCGGCACCTCGCGCCAGTTGCCGTCGGCCTGGCGCACGGTGGCGGTTTCCGGGGCCAGGTCGAGCAGGCCGCGGATGGCGTTGCGGGCCCGGTCCAGCGAGCGCGCTTCGATCAGTTCGGCGACGTTGAACAGGAACATCACCATGGCGGCTTCGGGCCATTGGCCGATCAGCACGGCGCCGGTGACGGCGATGCTCATCAGCGCGTTGATGTTCAGGTTGCCATTGCGCACGGCGATCCAGCCCTTGCGGTAGGTGCTGATGCCGCAGGCCAGGATGGCGGCCAGCGCCAGCGCCGCGGTGGCGCCCCAATGCATGCCGGCAAAGTGCGAGGCTTCGGACAGGGCCGCCAGCACGCCGGCGCCGCCGATGGCCCACCAGTTCACGGGGGCGGCGGCGGGAGCCGGCGGGCGCGGGGCGTCGTCGGCCAGGGGCTCGGGCGTCATGCCCAGCGAGTGGATGGCGGCCACGACGCGGTCCAGCGCGCCTTCGGCGTGCACCACGGTCAGGATGCGCTGCATCAGGTTGAAGTCCAGCGCGTGGACTTCATTCATGCCGTCCAGCTTCTTGCGGATCAGCGTTTCCTCGGTCGGGCAGTCCATCTGGCCGATGCGCAGGCGGGCCAGCACCTGGCCCGGGCCGGCTTGCAGCGCGGCTGCGCCGCCCGCGGACAGGCGCACATCGGCCGCGCCATGGTCGTGGCCGCAGCAGGCCGCGGCGGCGGGGGCGTGATCGTGGGCGTGGTCGTCAGTGTGGTCGTGCTTGTGGCCGTGGTCATGGTCGTGCCCATGGTCATGGCCGTGATCGTGCCCGTGGTCATGCTTGAGGCCATGATCCTGCGCCCGGGCCTGGGCATCGCCGTGCCCGCCGCAGCAGGCGTCTGGCTGCGCGGACGGGGTATCGCGGGAGATTTTGATGGGTGCCAGGGACATGCTCGTTGCCTTTTCGTAAGCGATTGGCCGCATTTCACACCTTGGAGTTACTATAGGGTCAACCCCCTGGGGCTTTTTCGTGTGAATCGGCCCCGACCCATCGGATGCATTCCGGGAGGCGTCATGCGTATCGGCGAATTGGCCACGGCGGCCGGCACCACGGTCGAAACCGTCAGGTATTACGAGAAAGAAGGGCTGCTGCCCGCCCCGGAACGGGGGCTGAACAACTACCGCAGCTATGGTCAGACCCACCTTGAGCGGCTGCGGCTGATCCGCAACTGCCGCGCGCTGGATATGACGCAGGACGAAATCCGCGCCATCCTGTCGCTGGCCGACAATCATCAGACGGGATGTGGCCCCATTAACGAGCTGTTCGACGAGCATATTTCCCACGTGGATGAACGCATCGCCGAACTGACCCAGCTGAAGTCGCAGCTGACCGACCTGCGCCAGCGCTGCCTGTCGGCGCGCCCGGATACGGACGATTGCGGCATCCTGCACGGCCTGTCGGAAATGCAGGTCGAGGAACGCCAGGAACGTCATACCCACCTGGGATGATCCTGCCGGGCCGCCGGGCGTTTGCCGCGCCGGCAGCCCGAGTCGCCATGCCCGGGGCAGGGGGATAGCCCCCCCCGCCGCGGTCGTGGCGTAATATGAGAACCTTTCCTATTTACGCTGTTGCGGCTCTTGCCGCTCCGGCCCCATTGCGCCAGATCCATGACCCAGACCACGACTGCCACTCCGCTGCACGCCATCACCTCGCGCCGTTCCGTCAAATTCCTGCGCGCTCCGGCGCCCAAGCCCGACGAACTTGAACAGATCCTGCAGGCCGCCATGTCGGCCCCCGACCACGGCGCGCTGCGTCCGTGGCGTTTCGTGGTGATCCAGGGCGAGGCCATCGGCAAGCTGGCTGACGTGGCGCTGGACGCGGTCAAGCGCAGCGGCGACCCGCGCATGACGCCCGAAAAGGAAAAGTCGGTGCGCGAATGGATGGCGGGGGTGCCGCTGTTCATCGCCGTGGCGCAGAAGATCGCCCACGACAACACCAAGATCCCCGAAGCCGAGCAACTGCTGGCCACTGGCTGCGCCACCATGAACATCCTGAACGCCGCCCACATGCTGGGCTACGGCGCGTTCTGGAGCACCGGCATCGGCACCTACGTCGAAGACGTGCAGCATGCGCTGGGCCTGGATTCCCTGGACTACCGCTTCCTGGGTTTCCTGGCCATCGGCACGCCCGCCTGCGCGGTGCCGCCGGCCAACCGCCCGGCGTATAGCGAATTCGTCACCACCTGGACCGGTCCGGTCTGACGCGGGGCGCGAGTTCGTCATGAAGTGAAAAACCCGGCCACCAGCCGGGTTTTTCATACTCCCGCCGGGGCATCGCAAGCCCTCGTGCCCTGTGCTAATCTGGCCCCCGGCCATGCATGATCATCCCTTTGCATGCGCCGACGATGGCAGTGTTCGAGGTCACCCCCTTGAACAGTGTCTTTGGCAAGAAGAAGACGCATGACACGATCAAGCGTGGAGACAAACCATGAGCCAATATGGGCCGCTGAAGTTGCACGTCCCCGAGCCTACCGGGCGTCCGGGTTGCAAGACAGACTTTTCCTACCTGCGCCTGTCGCCGCCAGGCGAGGTGCCCAAACCCCCCATTGATGTTGCCGCGATCGATACCGGCCCCCTGGCGTACAGCCTGGTGCGGGTGATCGACGACGATGGGCGCGCCGTCGGGCCCTGGGCCCCGGAGATCAGCAACGAGCTGCTGCGCGCAGGCATGCGCGCCATGCTCAAGACGCGCATCTTCGATGGCCGCATGCTGACCGCGCAGCGCAAGAAGAAAATCTCCTTCTATATGCAGAGCCTGGGCGAGGAAGCCATCGGTTCGGCCCATGCGCTGGCGCTGGAGCAGGGCGACATGTGTTTCCCGACCTACCGTCAGCAGAGCATCCTGCTGTCGCGCGACGTGTCGCTGGTGACCATGATGTGCCAACTGATGTCCAACGAGCGCGACCCGCTCAAGGGACGCCAGCTGCCGGTGATGTATTCCGACAAGCCCAACGGCTTTTTCACGATTTCGGGCAACCTGGCCACGCAGTTCATCCAGGCGGTGGGCTGGGCCATGGCCTCGGCCATCAAGGGCGACACGCGCATCGCGTCGGGCTGGATCGGCGACGGCGCTACCGCCGAAGCCGACTTCCACACCGCGCTGACCTTTGCGCACGTGTACCGCGCGCCGGTCATCCTGAACGTGGTCAACAACCAGTGGGCCATCTCGACCTTCCAGGCCATCGCCGGGGGCGAGGGCGCCACCTTCGCCGGCCGCGGCGTGGGCTGCGGCATCGCTTCGCTGCGGGTGGATGGCAACGATTTCCTGGCGGTGTATGCCGCCTCGCGCTGGGCCGCCGAGCGCGCCCGCCGCAACCTGGGCCCGACCCTGATCGAATGGGTGACTTACCGCGCGGGCCCGCACTCTACCTCCGATGACCCCTCCAAGTACCGTCCGGGCGACGACTGGAGCCACTTCCCGCTGGGCGATCCGATCGAGCGCTTCAAGAAGCACCTGATCCTGCTGGGCATCTGGTCCGACGCCGAACACGACGCCGTGCGCGCCGAGCTCGACGCCGAGATCCAGGCGGCCCAGAAAGAAGCGGAAAGCTACGGCACTCTGGTGGACGGCCACGTCCCCAGCGCCGCCAGCATCTTTGAAGACGTCTACAAGGACATGCCGGAGCATCTGCGCCGGCAACGTCAGCAGCTCGGAGTGTGAGTGATGGCTATCGATAACAACGTGGGTCCGGCCTCTGCGCCGATGACCATGATCCAGGCTTTGCGCTCGGCCATGGATGTCATGCTGGAGCGCGACAACAACGTGGTGGTGTTCGGCCAGGACGTGGGCTATTTCGGCGGCGTGTTCCGCTGCACCGAAGGCCTGCAGGCCAAGTTCGGCAGCTCGCGGGTGTTCGACACCCCCATTTCCGAAGGCGGCATCGTCGGCGTGGCGGTGGGCATGGGCGCCTATGGCCTGCGGCCCGTCTGCGAAATCCAGTTCGCCGACTATTTCTACCCGGCTTCCGACCAGATCGTGTCCGAGGCCGCGCGGCTGCGCTACCGCTCGGTGGGCGAATTCATTGCCCCCATGACCATCCGCATGCCTTGCGGCGGCGGCATCTACGGCGGCCAGACGCACAGCCAGAGTCCC
Source organism: Achromobacter sp. FW305-C-28 (assembly GCF_058783235.1). NCBI lineage: Bacteria > Pseudomonadati > Pseudomonadota > Betaproteobacteria > Burkholderiales > Alcaligenaceae > Achromobacter > Achromobacter sp. FW305-C-28. Next base: position 165,506 of record NZ_JBYSYL010000002.1, read on the forward strand.
GAGGCGATGTTCACCCAGGTGTGCGGCCTGCGCACGGTGATGCCGTCCAACCCGTACGACGCCAAGGGCCTGCTCATCGCGTCCATCGAAAACGACGACCCGGTCATCTTCCTGGAACCCAAGCGCCTGTACAACGGCCCGTTCGACGGCCACCATGACCGCCCCGTCACGCCCTGGACCGGGCGCCCCGGCAGCGTGGTGCCCACCGGCTACTACACGGTGCCGCTGGACACGGCCGCCATCGTGCGGCCCGGCAACGCGCTGACGGTGCTGACCTATGGCACCACCGTGCACGTGTCGCTGACGGCCGCCGAGGAAACCGGCATCGACGCCGAAGTCATCGACCTGCGCAGCCTGTGGCCGCTGGACCTGGAAACCATCGTCAATTCGGTCAAGAAGACCGGCCGCTGCGTCGTGGTGCACGAAGCCACGCGCACCTGCGGCTATGGCGCCGAACTGATTTCGCTGGTGCAAGAGCACTGCTTCCATCACCTGGAGGCGCCTGTCGAGCGCGTTACCGGTTGGGATACTCCCTACCCGCATGCGCAGGAATGGGCGTACTTCCCCGGCCCGCGCCGGGTCGGCGAAGCGTTCAAACGCGCGATGGAGGTGTGAGATGGGGATTCATGTCATCAAGATGCCCGACATCGGCGAAGGCATTGCCGAGGTCGAATTGGTCGGTTGGCACGTCAAGGTCGGCGACACCGTCGCCGAAGACCAGCCGCTGGCCGACGTCATGACGGACAAGGCCACGGTCGAGATTCCGTCGCCCGTGGTGGGTCGCGTGGTCGCCTTGGGCGGCGACGTGGGCCAGGTGATGGCCGTGGGCGGCGAACTGATCCGCCTGGAAGTCGAAGGCGAGGGCAACCTCAAGGCCGACGCGGCGCAAAAGCCCCAGGCGGCAGCCGTGTCCACGGCGGAGCCGGCGGGGGCCTCCGCGGCGGCGCCCGCCAAGGCGGACAAGGCGCCCGCCAAGGCGGACAAGGCGCCCGCGGGCGGCGTGGCGGGGCAGATCGCCGCATCGCTGCAAGCGGCGGCGCCGGCGGCATCCACCGCGGCAACCCCGTCGCACGCGTCCGCGCCGCAAGGCCAGGGCCGTTCGGGCGCCGCGCGCCAGGCGCCCGCCGCGGTGCGCCAGCCCGGTGAAAAGCCGCTGGCCTCGCCCGCCGTGCGCAAGCGCGCCTGGGACCTGGGCATCGAACTGCGCTTCGTGCCGGGCAGCGGCCCGGCCGGGCGCGTCATGCACGAAGACCTGGACGCCTACCTGCAAGGGCAGGGCGCGGCCAGCGCGCGCAGCGGTCCCGCCTACGCCGAACGCAACGACGAGGAACTCGTGCCGGTCATCGGCCTGCGCAGGAAGATCGCGCAGAAGATGGCCGAGTCCAAGCGCCGCATTCCGCACTTCAGCTATGTGGAAGAGATCGACGTCACCGAGCTGGAAGACCTGCGCACGCAGCTGAACCAGAAGTTCGGCGAGGCGCGCGGCAAGCTGACGCTGCTGCCGCTGCTGGCGCGCGCCATGGTGATCGCGCTGCGCGATTTTCCGCAGATCAACGCGCGCTATGACGACGAAGCGGGCCAGGTGACGCGCTACGGCGCCGTGCACATCGGCATCGCCACGCAAAGCGACGGCGGCCTGATGGTGCCGGTGATGCGCCACGCCGAAGCGCGCGACGTCTGGGCCATGGCGGCCGAGATCGCGCGCCTGGCGCAGGCAGTACGGTCCGGCAGCGCCGGCCGCGACGAGCTGTCCGGGTCCACCATCACCATCACCAGCCTGGGGCCGCTGGGCGGCATCGTCACCACGCCGGTCATCAACCATCCCGAGGTCGGCATCGTGGGCGTGAACCGCATCGTCGAGCGGCCCGCCTTCCGCCAAGGCGCCGTGGTGGCGCGCAAGCTGATGAACCTGTCGTCCTCGTTCGACCACCGCGTGGTCGACGGCATGGACGCCGCCCGGTTCATCCAGGCCGTGCGCGCGCTGCTGGAACAACCCGCGCTGCTTTTCGTGGAGTAAGCATGAGCCAGACTACCAAGACGACAACCTTGCTGGTGATCGGCGGCGGGCCCGGCGGTTATGTGGCCGCGATCCGGGCCGGCCAGTTGGGCGTGCCCACCATCCTGGTCGAAGGCGACCGCCTGGGCGGCACCTGCCTGAACATCGGCTGCATTCCGTCCAAGGCGCTGATCCACGCGGCCGAGGAATTCGACAAGGCGCGGCACTACGCCGGCCAGTCGGCGCTGGGCATCTCGGTGTCGGCGCCGGCCATCGACATTGGCCGCACCGTGGCCTGGAAAGACGGCATCGTCGGCAAGCTGACCGGCGGCGTGGGCGCGCTGCTCAAGAAGAACGGCGTGCAGGTGGTGCACGGCTGGGCCAGCCTGCTGGACGGCAAGACGGTCGAGGTCGATACCGCCGACCAGGGACGCGTGCGCATCCAGTGCGAACACCTGCTGCTGGCGGCCGGGTCCGAGCCGACGCCGCTGCCGTCGGTGCCGTTCGGCGGCATCGTGGTGTCCTCCACCGAGGCGCTGTCGCCCGCCGACATCCCCAAGAAGCTGGTGGTGGTGGGCGGCGGCTACATCGGCCTGGAGCTGGGCACGGTGTACCGCAAGCTGGGCGCCGAGGTGGCCGTGGTCGAGGCGCAGGACCGCATCCTGCCGACCTACGACGCCGAACTGACCAAGCCCGTGGCGGCCGCGCTGGCCAAGCTGGGCGTCGAATTGCACCTGGGCCGCAAGGTGCTGGGGCTGAACGGCGCAGGCAACGCGGTGCGGGTGCAGGACGCCAGCGGCGCCGAGGCCCAGCTGCCGGCCGATCGCGTGCTGATCGCCGTCGGCCGCCGCCCGCGCACGCAGGGCTGGGGTTTGGAAAACCTGCAACTGGACCGCAAGGGCAACGCGCTGCGCATCGACGACCAATGCCGCACGTCCATGCGCGACGTCTGGGCCATCGGCGACATTGCCGGCGAACCCATGCTGGCGCACCGGGCCATGGCGCAGGGCGAGATGGTGGCGGAGTTGGTGTCCGGCAAGCGCCGCCACTTCCAGCCGGCCGCCATCCCCGCCGTGTGCTTCACCGACCCCGAGGTGGTGGTGGCGGGCCTGTCGCCCGCCGATGCCGAAGCCGCGGGGCTGGACTGCCTGGCCGCCTCGTTCCCGTTCGCCGCCAACGGCCGTGCCATGACGCTGGAATCCACCGACGGTTTCGTGCGGGTGGTGGCGCGTCGCGACAACCACCTGATCGTGGGCTGGCAGGCGGTGGGGCGCGGCGTGTCCGAGCTGTCGACGGCCTTTGGCCAGTCGCTGGAAATGGGCGCTACGCTGGAAGACGTGGCGGGCACCATCCATGCGCATCCGACGCTGGGCGAAGCGGTGCAGGAAGCGGCGCTCAAGGCGCTGGGGCACGCGTTGCACATCTAGCGGGCCTGGCCTGAGCTGACTGGCTCGGCGTGACCGGCCGCGGCACGAGGATATCGTGCCGCGGCTTTTTCATGGGAGCTGAGGATGCCGCCGCCACGTCTTGGGCGGGGCGGCGGCGCTGCTCAACGGCGGCCGTCGACGTAGGGCCGCGACTGCAGGATCACGATCTTGTCGCCTACCACGGCCCACTCGATATCCTGGTCCACGCCGCCCAGCCGCTGCTTGATCTGCCTGCCCACGGCGGCCAGCCGCGCCACCAGCGCGTCGTTCAGCACCTGGCGGTTGTCCGTCAGCGCCACTTCGCGCACGCCGCCGGCGGCGTCCGCCACCAATTGCGTGTCTTCGGCCGAGCGGGTCAGCACCTGTACCGCCTTGGACCAGCTGGAATACATCACCTGTTCTGCCTGGCGCTTGCCTTCGACCACCTTGATGCCCAGGCCGCGCTTGGCCGAAATGTAGGTCACGTAGCGCCGGCTGGCGTCGAATGGGTCGCGCGTGATCATCACGCCGGAGCTGTCGGACGGCGCGGCCAACTGCACCAGCACGGCCATCACCACCGCGTCCTGGCCGATGCCCGCGGCGCGGCGCGCCTCGTAGGCCTCGAAGTTGTAGACCGAGGCCCACACCGTCAGCACGGCCTGCGTCAGCGCATCGGCCTGCACCACGTTGGGCACGGTGGTGTACAGCCCGGCGCCGCTGAAGCCCGGCAGGTCCTCGGAATTGGACGAGCTGCGCACGAACACGCCGCGGCCCTGCAATTGCTGTTGCCAGCGTGCCTGCCAGGCGGCGGCCAGCGTCGGGTCGGGGCGGGCCGCCTGGATGTCCTGGCGCAGCGTGGCCAGTTCCTGTCGGCGCACCGTGGCGTCGGCCTTGAAATCGTCGCGCTGTTCCAGCGCCGCCACCCGCTGGGCGATGCCCAGCTGCTTCATGAATGCCGCGTATTGCGAGAACGGAATGCAGAAGCCGTCCGGCACGCTGGCGGCCGGGGGCAGGGCCGATTTCAGCGCGCCCAGGTTCGCGGCCTTGACGCCGCAATGGCGGCTGTCGCGCACGGCCAGGGCGTCCAGCGGCTTTGCGGCCTGCACCGTCAGGTCGGGCTTGGGCAGCAGCGCCTGCGGCTTGGGCGGTTGGCTCCCCGGGCCGGCGGTGGCGGGGCGTTCGGCGGGCTGCACCTGGTAGTCGTTGCCGGTGACGGTCAGCGTCACCCATTGTCCGTCGTACTGGCGCAGCGTCTTGGCCGCGTCGCGCACGTAGGCGTTGGGCACGCCCCAGCCCTTGGCCAGCAGATTGACGTGCGACAGCAGCGTGGACGGCCGCTGCGTGATCAGCCCGGCCACGGGCGGCAGCCAGATCGGCACCTCGTCCAGCACCACGATGTCGTCGCGCGCCAGGTCGGGGGTGTTGTCCACCGACGTGACGATGCGCAGCCGGCCTTGGGCGCGGCCCGGGTTCAGCGGCAGGAAGGGCTGCTCGCGCAGCAGGGCTTCCTGCGTCACGAACGTCAGCCCCGTGGTCTTGGCGGCCTGTTCCTGCAAGGTGGAATTGCTCTTGAACTTCACGGGAGCATAGAAGCTCTTCTTGACCGCCTCGTCCGCCACTTTCAGCAGATCGGGCGTCAGGCGGTCGCCTTCCCAGAATTCATAGGTATAGCCCGGCAGGTCGCGCTGCCAGCTGAGGGTGCCGAACAGCAGGCGCCGGTTCGGGTCCTTGTACTGCGCGATCAGCGCGGCCTTGTCCTTGCCGGGCAAGAGCTTGCGTTCGCGCGCAAAGGTCTCATGCAGGCCGTAGCGCGGCGTGTCCAGGTAATAGATGCGGTTGCCGCGCTGGCGATCGATGACGAACAGCACGTGCGGCATTTCCAGCGGCGTGCCGGCGTTGTAGACGCGGGCCAGTTGCTGGAATTCCGCCTGGCTTTGCACCTTGGCCAGAAAGGCCGACCCGCCCCGGCGGGCGTCCTCGGCCTTGCGGGCCTCGATCTCCTCGGGCCGCAAAGGCCGGGAATTTTCGTAGGGCGACGGCTTGCGGGCCGTCTGAGCCTGGGCCAGCGGGCCGGCGGCCAGCGCCATCAGGCAGGCGCTGGCCAGTAGGGCCAGACCAAAACGGGGCAGGGCGAACGGCGTGACGGCAGGCGCGCGCAAGGAGGGCATGGGGCGGGAGTGGGGCCGGAAAGCGAACATGATAGCGAACCTGGCGGGGCTTGCGGCGCGTGTCGGGCAGGCGTGCTTTTCCTCTGTCATCTCGGTCGTCTGTTAATCCGGCACAGGCATTCATTGGCCAAAGAAAAACGGCTCCGGAAAGAATCCGGAGCCGTTTTTTCGTGCAGAGCCGATTGGCGTGTCAGGTTGCCGTTTCCTGCAGTACGCGGCGGGCTTCTTCGGCCACGCGCTCGGGGGCGGTGCCGCCGACGTGCTTGCGGGCCGCGACGGAGCCTTCCAGGGTCAGGACCTGGTGGACGTCGTCGCCGATCTGGGCGTGGTAGGCCTTGAGTTCAGCCAGCGACAGGTCGGCCAGGTCGCAGCCGCGTTGTTCGCAGTCGCGCACGGCGTGGGCCACGACTTCGTGGGCGTCGCGGAAGGGCACGCCGCGCTTGACCAGGTAGTCGGCCAGGTCGGTGGCGGTGGCGAAGCCTTGCAGGGCGGCGGCGCGCATGTTGTCGGCCTTGACCTTGATGCCGGCGGCCATGTCCGCGAAGATGGTCAGCGTGTCGCGCACGGTGTCGACCGTGTCGAACAGGCCTTCCTTGTCTTCCTGGTTGTCCTTGTTGTAGGCCAGCGGCTGGCCTTTCATCAGGGTCAAGAGGGCGACCAGATTGCCGTTGACGCGGCCGGTCTTGCCGCGGGCCAGTTCGGGCACGTCGGGGTTTTTCTTTTGCGGCATGATCGAGCTGCCGGTGCAGAAACGGTCGGCCAGGTCGATGAAGCCCACGCGCGGGCTCATCCAGAGCACCAGCTCTTCGGACAGGCGCGAGACGTGCGTCATGATCAGTGCGCCGGCGGCGCAGAATTCGATGGCGAAGTCGCGGTCGGAGACGGCGTCGAGCGAGTTGCGGCAGACGCCGTCAAAGCCCAGGGTCTTGGCGACGCGTTCGCGGTCGATGGGGAACGACGTGCCGGCCAGGGCGGCGGCGCCCAGCGGCAGGCGGTTGACGCGGCGGCGGCAGTCGGCCAGGCGTTCGGCGTCGCGGCCGAACATTTCGGCGTAGGCCAGCAGGTGGTGGCCGAACGTGACGGGCTGGGCCACTTGCAGGTGGGTGAAGCCGGGCATGATGGTGCTGGCGTTGTCCAGCGCGACCGAGGCCAGCGCGTGGCGCAACTGGCGCAGCAGGTCGATCAGGGTGTCGATTTCGCCGCGCAGCCACAGGCGGATGTCGGTGGCGACCTGGTCGTTGCGCGAACGGCCGGTGTGCAGGCGCTTGCCCGCGTCGCCGACCAGCTCGACCAGGCGCTTTTCGATGTTGAGGTGGACGTCTTCCAGGTCGAGCAGCCACTGGAAACTGCCGGCGTCGATTTCGGACAGGATCTGGGTCATGCCGCGCTGGATGTCAGCCAGGTCCTGGGCGCCGATGATGCCCTGGGCGGCCAGCATGTCTGCGTGCGCGAGCGAACCTTGAATGTCGACGTGCGCCAGGCGCTTGTCGAAATCCACGGACGCCGTATAGCGTTTGACGAGTTCGGAAACCGGTTCCGAGAACCGGGCGGACCAGGCCTGCGCCTTGTTGGCGAACTGGTTTTGATCGGGGGAGGGAGTGTTTGCCATGATGGCCCGAATTATAGGGCCTGCCATGGAGGGCTGACGAATCCGGACTTGCCGAGTCCGTAGTGACCGCAGGGGGAGGGGGCGCCGCAGCCGGGCGTCCTGGTAGCGCCTGGATACTTTGCCCCGTCGTGACTTGTCGGATAATTCAGGGTCGTATCCGCGGGCCGCCGGGGCGTATCCTGGCGGCAGCGATCTGGCCGGTTCGCACCGCGCCGCCTTGTCCGAATCACTAGAGAGCACTCGCGCTATGCCCATGGAATGGGAAGAACTGGCCACCGAACTTGATACCTACATGCCGCACCAGCCCTGGGCCCAGACGCTGGTCGGCATCGGCGTGCTGATCCTGACGGCGCTGTTCGTCCAGTGGGTGGTCGCGCGGGTGGTGCTGCTGCTGGCCCACCGGCTGCTGGTGGTGAGCGGCCACGAAGACTGGGACAAGGCGCTGCAGCGCCGCCGCGCCTACCAGAACCTGTGGTACGCCGTGCCCTTCGCGGTGGTGTCGATCGGCATCGAGCTGGTGCCGCACGTGGAAAAGGCGGCCGCGCTGGTGGGCCGGCTGGCGCATGCCGGGGCCTGGATCTGCGTGTTCGTGGCGTTTTCGGGGGTGCTGAGCGCCTGGCAGGACACCTATTCGGCCACCACGCGGGCGCAGACCCGTTCCATCAAGGGCTACATCCAGATCAGCAAGCTGATCCTGATGGCCGTATGCACCGTTTTGGTGCTGTCGATCTTGATCGACCGCTCGCCGCTGTGGATGATTTCGGGCCTGGGCGCGTTGTCGGCGGTGCTGCTGCTGGTGTTCAAGGATACCCTGCTGTCGCTGGTGGCCAGCACCCAGCTGACCAGCAACGACATGCTGCGCATCGGCGACTGGATCGAAATGCCGCAGTCCAACGCCGACGGCTTCGTCAAGGACATTGCCCTGCACACGGTCAAGGTGCAGAACTGGGACAACACCGTCACCACGGTGCCGACCTACAAACTGTTTTCCGAAAGCTATCGCAATTACCGCCACATGTTCGAGTCGGGCGGCCGGCGCATCAAGCGCACGCTGCGCATCGACGCCAGCAGCGTGCGCTTTCTGACCGACGAAGAAGCCCAGCGGCTGATGCGCTTTCGCCTGCTGCACGACTACCTGCGGGTCAAGACGCACGACATCGCCCAGGCCAACCAGACCATGGGCGAACTGGCCAGCGTGCCGGCCAACCGCCGCCGCCTGACCAATATCGGCACGTTTCGCGCCTATGGCCTGGCCTTCCTGAAGCAGAACACCGAGGTGCGCCAGGACATGGCCATGATGGTGCGCATGATGGAACCCACGGCCGACGGCATTCCGGTCGAGGTCTATTGCTTCACGGCGGTCACGGCCTGGGTCGAGTACGAGCGCATCCAGGGCGACATTTTCGACCACCTCCTGGCGATCCTGCCGGAACTGGGCCTGCGCCTGTACCAGCAGCCGTCCGGCGCCGACATCGGCGCCATGGGCAGCTACCTGCGCGACGGCGCCATCCAGGCCGCGCTGGCGGCGGAGGGCGGACACCCGGGGCCGGACCGCCTGGCGCCTCCGGCGGCACCCTCCCGCCCATAGGGGAATGCCCCGGTTATCCGGATGACGCCGTGAGATAATCGGCGCTTGGATTCCCAGGCGATAGAAACCCGATGTCGAACCCGTTCTTCAACCTGTATTCCCACGGTTTCGCCCGCGTGGCGGTGGGCGTGCCCGAGTGCCGGGTCGCAGACCCGGCCTTCAATGCCGCGCAGACCATTGCGCTGGCGCAGCAGGCCGCCCAGGGCGGCGCCGTGCTGGCCGCGTTCCCCGAGCTGGGCCTGTCGGCCTACTCCTGCGACGACCTGTTCCACCAGAAGGCCCTGCTGGACGCCTGCGAGGCGGCGCTGGACCAGGTGGTGCAGGCCACGGCCGAACTGGATATCGCCTTGATCGTCGGGGCGCCGCTGCGGGTGGCGCACCAGCTGTTCAATTGCGCGGTGGTGGTGGCCGGCGGCCGCATCCTGGGCGTGGTGCCCAAGACCTATCTGCCGAACTACGGCGAATTCTACGAAGCGCGCCAGTTCAGCGCGGCCGATTGCGCGGCGCAGGCTGAAATCTCCCTGCTGGGCCAGACGGTGCCGTTCGGCGCCGAACTGCTGTTCCAGATGGAAAAGCTGCCGCTGTTCCAGTTCCACGTCGAGATCTGCGAAGACGTGTGGGTACCGATTCCGCCGTCGTCGTTCGCGGCGCTGGCGGGTGCGACGGTGCTGGTGAACCTGTCGGCCTCGAACATCGTGGTGGGCAAGTCCGAATACCGCCACCAGTTGGTGGCGCAGCAGTCGGCGCGCTGCCTGTCGGCGTACCTGTACACGTCGGCCGGGCGCGGCGAATCGTCGACCGACCTGGCCTGGGACGGCCAGGCCCTGATCTACGAAAACGGCGAACTGCTGGGCGAATCCGACCGCTTCCTGACCGAATCGCATCTGCTGTTCTCGGACGTCGACCTGGAACGTCTGTCGCGCGAACGCATGCGTCAGACCACCTTCGGCCAGTCGGTGCGGCGCCACCAGGACGAAGTGTGCAAGTTTCGAAGCGTGCTCGTGCCGGTGAATCCGCCGCTCGAAGACGCCGAGCTGCCGCTCGAGCGCCGCGTGGCGCGCTTTCCCTATGTGCCGGCCGATGCGCAGCGCCGCGACGCGCGCTGCAAAGAGGTCTACAGCATCCAGGTGCAGGCGCTGGCTCAGCGTCTGTCGGCCAGCGGCATGTCCAAGGTGGTGATCGGCATTTCGGGCGGACTGGATTCGACCCACGCGCTGCTGGTGTGCGCGCAGGCGATGGATACGCTGGGGCTGCCACGCTCGAACATCCTGGCGATCACGATGCCGGGTTTCGCGACCAGCACGCGCACGCTGCAGCAGGCGCGCCAGCTGATGGCGGTGGTGGGTTGCACGGCGTCCGAGATCGATATCCGCCCCAGTTGCCTGCAGATGCTGAAAGACCTGGGGCACCCGTATGCCGACGGCCAGCCGGTGTACGACATCACGTTTGAAAATGTGCAGGCGGGCGAACGCACCAACCACTTGTTCCGCATCGCCAATTTCAAGAACGCGATCGTGATCGGCACGGGCGACCTGAGCGAACTGGCGCTGGGCTGGTGCACGTATGGGGTGGGTGACCATATGTCGCACTACAGCGTGAACGCCAGCGTGCCCAAGACGCTGATCACGCACCTAGTGCGCTGGGTGGCCGAGTCGGGCCGCCTGGGGCCGGAAGGCGCGGCGGTGCTGCTGGACGTGCTGGGCACGGACGTGAGCCCCGAGCTGGTGCCGGGCGGGGCCGACGGCAAGCCGGGGCAAAAGAGCGAGGACACGATCGGGCCGTACGAGCTGCAGGATTTCAATCTGTACTACACGCTGCGCTACGGTTTTTCTCCGACGAAGGTGGCTTTCCTGGCCCTGGCGGCCTGGCGCGACCGGGATGCGGGGGCCTGGCCGGACGGCGGCCACGTGGCGCGCAACCAGTACGACCTGGCGGCGATCAAGCGCAACCTGAAGATTTTCCTGGATCGGTTCTTCCGGCTCAGCCAGTTCAAGCGGACGTGCGTGCCGAATGCGCCGAAGGTGGGGTCGGGCGGGTCGCTGTCGCCGCGTGGCGACTGGCGGGCGCCGAGTGATTCGGAATCGGTGGTGTGGATGCGGGACGCGGACCGGATTCCGGACGAGGCGCCTTCTAGTGTGAACAGGCCCTAGGCGCCTGCGGGTTTTCCCGGCGGCACGGGGGGCGGCGCCAGCGTGGCGGCCGCTATGCCCGGTGGTATTCTCTTAATCATTGCGCCTTGCCGGCATGTGGCCGGGGCGAGGCGTTGCAACAGATCAAAAACCAGGACGACGAACGTGAAACAAGTCACCGCCATTATCAAACCCTTCAAGCTCGACGAAGTCCGCGAGGCGCTCGCCGAGGTGGGCGTCAGCGGGCTGACCGTGACGGAAGTGAAAGGGTTCGGGCGCCAGAAGGGGCATACCGAGCTTTATCGGGGGGCGGAATACGTGGTGGATTTCCTGCCGAAGATCCGGGTGGAAGTGGTGCTGCCGGATGATCAGGTCGAAGCCGCGATCGAAGCGGTCGTGAAAGCGGCGCGTACGGGCAAGATCGGGGACGGCAAGATTTTCGTCACGCCGGTCGAACAAGCCATCCGGATTCGGACGGGTGAGAGCGACGAAGAAGCTTTGTGATTCTTTTGTAGGTTGTTGGTCTTCGTAGGTATCTTTTCTTCGTAGGTCGCCCGGCGCGGGCCGCGCACCGCGTGTGCGCGCCAACGATTGCGGTCCGGAGCCTTCGCTCCGGACCTTCCCCTCTAGCGGATCAGCTGATTCATTTCCAGGATCGGCATCATCACCGCCAGCACAATCAACAGTACGAATCCCCCCATCAGCAGGATCAGCGCGGGCTCGAGCAGCGCGGTCATTGCCATGGCTCGGCGTTCCAGGTCGCGGGAGAGGTTTTGGGCGCCTCGGTCCAGCAGTTCTGGAAGCTGGCCGGTCTTTTCGCCGCTGGCGATCAGGTGGACGAGCAGGGAGGGGAAGACTTTCTGGGCGGCTAGCGAACTGGACAGGGCGGCGCCTTCGCGCACGCGGGCGGAGGCTTCATCGACCGCGGTGCGCAGCACGTCGTTGCCGAGGGTGCGGCGGGCGGCTTCGAGGGCGGTGAGCAGGGCGACGCCGCTGCCGCACAGGATGGCGAGGGTCGAGGCGAAGCGGGCGGCGTTGACGCCCAGGACGAAGCGGCCGGCCAGGGGCAGGCGCAGGACGCGGGCGTGCCATGCATGGCGGGCGGCGGGCACGCGCAAGGAGTAGCGCCACAGGATGATGGCCAGGGCGATGGCGGCGCCGGTGGCCAGGCCCCAGTCACGCACGTAGTCGGACAGCGACAGCATGATGCGGGTGAGCAGCGGCAGCTGCTGTTTGGCGTGGCTGAAGGCGGAGACGACCTGGGGCACGACGTAGCCGAGCAGGAAGATGACGATGATGACCGAGACGCAGCCGACGACGGCGGGGTAGATGAACGCGGTCATGACCTTGCTGCGCAGGGTGTTGCGTTCTTCGATGTAGTCGGCGAGTTTTTCCATGACCTGGGCGAGGTCGCCGGATTCTTCGCCGGCGCCGATCAGGGCGCGGTAGATCTCGGGGAAGTCGCGCGGGCGCGAGGCGAGCGCGGTGGACAGGCGGTGGCCGGCGCGCACGTCGTCGCGTACGCCTTCGAGGGTGGCCGCGATGTGTTTCTTTTCGGCTTGTTCCAGGGTGGCGGACAGCGCAGCGTCCAGCGGCAGGCGGGCGGCGAGCAGGCTGGCGAGCTGGCGGGTGAGCCAGGCCAGGTCGGCATCGGACAGTCGCGTGCGCAAGGCCGCGCCCAGACCCTCGGCGCGCGCGGCGGGGGACGTGGACAGGGGCAAGAGGCCGCGGCCGCGCAGTTGATTGCGGGCGCCGCGCTCACTGTCGGCGTCGATCGTGCCATGCACGATTTTTCCGAGCGCGTCAGTGGCTTCGTAACGAAAGGATGGCATGGTGGGAGGGTGATCCGGGAGCCTGCCCGCAGGCGCGAGAGGCCCGTGAATAAAGGCTTTCCAGGCCGTCACCTTGCCTTTGGATTATGACCGTAGTGTTGCAGTGTCACCCCGTATACTCCGACGCGCTTTCACGTCTTTTCACACGTCTTCACGTCTCAGGCACATCTCGTCATGCGTCATATCGCGCAGTTCAGCCTTGCGGTCTTGCTCGCGGCAAGCCAACTCGGACCCACGGCCAGCCAGGCCTATGCTCAACAGGCAGACAATCGCGTCAGCCTGAACTTCGTGGACACGGATATCCCGGCCGTGCTGCGTGCGCTGTCGCTGTTCACCAAGCGCAATTTCCTGGTGGATCCTCGGGTCAAGGGCAAGCTCACGCTGGTGTCGGATCGGCCCGTCGATAGCGCCCAGGCCTTGTCGATGCTGACGGGTGCGCTGCGGCTGCAAGGCTTTGCGATCGTCGAGGTGGACGGCGTGACGCGCGTGGTGCCGGAAGCCGACGCCAAGCTGCAGGGCAGCGCGGTGGTGGGCGATTCGCGGCCGGCGGCGCCTGCGGGCGGCGCGGCCAAGGGTTCGGTGCCGGTGTCGACGTTTGCGCGCAACGGCTCGGGCAATAGCGGCGAGATGCTGACGCGCGTATTTCCGCTGAAGTACGAGAACGCGGCGAACCTGGTGCCGGTGCTGCGCCCGATGGTGCCGCCGAACAACCCGATCAATGCGTATCCCGGCAACAACACGCTGGTGGTGACGGACTACGCGGACAACCTGGAGCGCATCGCGGCGGTGATCGCGCGGATCGATGTGCCCAGTTCGATCGATACGGACGTGGTGCCGGTACGGTCGGGCATCGCGTCGGATATAGCGGTGTTGGCGTCGCAGTTGCTGGACACGCAAAGCAACGACCCCACGCAGCGTATCGCGGTGGTGGCGGACCCGCGCAGCAACAGCGTGCTGGTGCGCGCGGGCAGCCCGGCGCGCACGCGTTTGGCGCGCGATCTGATCCTGAAGCTGGACGCGCAGCAGAACCGCGCGGGCAACCTGCACGTGGTGTACATGCGCAATGCGCAGGCCACGCGTATCGCGGAAGTGCTGGGCGGCTTGCTGGCCGGCCAGGCCAATGCCGCGCCCGGCGCCAACCCGACGGGCGGCAATGCGGGCGGTGCACAGACCGGCAACAACCGGACGCAGCAGCCCACGGGCAGCAGCACGGGCAACAACGGCCTGGGGCTGTCGGGCTCGACGGGTTCGTCCAGTTCGTCCAAGGGCGGCATGTCGGGCGACCAGGAACGCATCGCGCGTGACGAGACCGGCAACCAGGCGGTGTCGTATTCGGCGGGCGGCGCCACCATCCAGGCGGACCCGGCCACCAATTCGCTGATCATCTCGGCGCCGGAGCCGCTGTACCGCAGCCTGCGTGAAGTGATCGACCAGCTGGACCAGCGCCGCGCGCAGGTGCTGGTGGAAAGCCTGATCGTCGAAGTGAGCGAAGACGCGGCGGCCGAGTTCGGCATCCAGTGGATGACGGGCGCGGGCAACATCAACAGCGGCGGCACCAGCTTCATCGGCGGCACCAACCTGGGCGGCAGCGGCCTGTCGGGCAAGGGTCCGACGTCGATCGATGCGCTGGGCGGCGGTCTGAGCCTGGGCGTCGTCAAGGGCACGGTGGACGTGCTGGGCAACAAGGTGATCAACCTGGGCGTGCTGGCGCGAGCCATGCAGAACACGGGGCAGGCCAACATCCTGTCCACGCCGAATCTGCTGACGCTGGACAATCAGTCGGCCAGCATCCTGGTGGGCAAGACGGTGCCGTTCGTGACGGGGCAGTACGTGACCAGCGGCGGCAACAACAACAATCCGTTCCAGACCATCGAACGCGAAGACGTGGGTCTGAAGCTGAACATCCGGCCGCAGGTGTCGGAAGGCGGCTCGGTCAAGCTGGACATCTACCAGGAAGTCAGCAGCATCGACGAAAGCCGCTCGACGCCCACCACGGGCATCGTGACCAACAAGCGCGCCATCGACACCAGCGTGCTGGTGGACGACGGCGAGATCATCGTGCTGGGCGGCCTGCTGGAAGAAAACGTGACGATCACGTCGAACAACGTGCCGGGCCTGAGCTCGATTCCCGTGCTGGGCGAGCTGTTCAAGTACGAAAGCCGCAAGCGCACCAAGACCAACCTGATGGTGTTCCTGCGACCCTACGTGGTGCGCGATGCCAACCGCAGCGCGTCGGTCACGCTGGACCGCTACGACTACATGCGCCGCGCCCAGGCGGCCACGCAGCCGAGCAACCACTGGCTGCTGCCGGACGCGCAGGCGCCGATGCTGCCGCCGGCCGGCGCGGGCGCGGGCTCGGTGTCCAACAACGTCTACGACTTCCGCGGCAACCCGCAGGCCCAGGCCGCGCGGCCGGCTGCGGCCACGGTGCAGTCGTTCGCAGTGCGGCAGTATCCGGACCTGGTTCAGACCGGCGATCCGTCCGTGCCGATCCGCGCGACCCGACCCCTGGCCGCGGGCGCGGCGCGTGACCTGTCGTCGCTGCAATGAGCGCGCATCCCTTGCCCTATGCCTGGGCCCGCGCCCAGCGGGCGGTGCTGTCGTTGCGCGCGGGCCATGCGCAGTTGACGGTCAGCCCGCGCACGCCGGAATGGGCGGTGCGCGAGATCCGGCGCTGCCACGGCGATATCGCCGTGGCGCAGGTGGACGACGAGGCGCTGGAAACGTTATTGGCGGCCGCCTACAGCCATGCCGAGGATGCGGCCTCGGTGATGGGCGTGGCCGAAAACGAGATCGACCTGGACCGCCTGCTGCAGGACATGCCCGAAGTGGCGGACCTGCTGGACGCACAGGACGACGCGCCGGTGATCCGAATGATCAACGCGCTGTTCGCGCAGGCCGCGCGCGACGGCGCCAGCGACATCCACATCGAGCCGTTCGAGACGCATTCGGTGGTGCGCTACCGGGTGGACGGCACGCTGCGCGACGTGGTGTCGCCGCGCAAGGCGCTGCATGCGGCGCTGATCTCGCGCATCAAGATCATGGCGCACCTGGACATCGCCGAAAAGCGCCTGCCGCAGGATGGCCGCATTGCGCTGCGGGTGGGCGGCCGGCCGATCGACATCCGCGTATCCACGCTGCCCACGGGGCATGGCGAACGCGCGGTGCTGCGCTTGCTGGACAAGGAAGCCGGCCGGCTGCGGCTGGAAAAGCTGGGCATGGCGCCCGGCGTGCTGGGCCAGCTGGACCGGCTGATCCGCCAGCCACACGGCATCGTGCTGGTGACCGGGCCGACCGGTAGCGGCAAGACCACGACGCTGTATGCTGCCCTGAGCCGCCTGGATGCCTCCACCAGCAACATCCTGACGGTGGAAGATCCGATCGAATACGACCTGCCGGGCATCAGCCAGACGCAGGTCAACGCCAAGATCGACATGAGTTTCGCGCTGGCGCTGCGGGCGATTCTGCGGCAGGACCCGGACGTGATCATGATCGGCGAAATCCGCGACCTGGAAACGGCGCAGATTGCCGTGCAGGCGTCGCTGACGGGCCACCTGGTGCTGGCCACGCTGCACACCAACGATGCGGTGTCGGCCGTGACCCGGCTGACGGACATGGGCGTGGAACCCTTCCTGTTGTCGTCGTCGTTGCTGGGCGTGCTGGCGCAGCGGCTGGTGCGCAAGCTGTGTCCGGCGTGCAAGAAGCCGTCGATGCAGGATGGCGTGCCGGTGTTCCAGCCGGTGGGCTGCGAGGCCTGCAACCACACGGGCTACAGCGGCCGCTCGGGCATCCACGAGCTGTTCACGGTGGACGACGAGGCCCGCAGGCTGATCCACGAAGGCAGCGACGAGCGCGAGCTGCGCCGCGCGGCCAGCGCTGCGGGCATGTTCAGCATGCGCGAAGACGGCGCACGCTGGGTGGCAAGCGGCGATACGTCGCCGGAAGAAATCCTGCGGGTGACGCGGGACGCCTGAAGGACGCGGGGCGGCAGTGCGCACGCCCCGCAGCGCAAGAGGGCGCGAGACCGCAGGGCATGCGCGGGCGGCCCGCCATGGCGCGTCGCGCGCGTCCGCGGCCTTACTTGCCGGTGCCGAACTCCACCGTATCGCCGCTGCGCCGGCCCAACGTGGACATCAGGCCGTCCAGCGCCGCGCGGTCGGTCTCGCTGGCCGACGGGGCGAACGTGGCCTGGCCCGTGAAGCGCACGCCGCGCGCATTGGCGCTGCCCTGGCCGGTGACGGCCAGCGGGCCGCTTTCGGTAGTCAGCGCCAGCGTGGCGCCGGACTTGCCGTTGCCACGAATCCTGAGCAGGTAGGTGCCCACCGGCGAGACGCGCGTGAGCGCCGTGCCGGCATCGCGCCAGCGCAGGTCGGCCAGTGGCGCGTCGGGCAGGTTGCCGCCCAGGCGCAGGGCCTGCCAATTGACCTCGATCGTGCCTTCGGGGGCCAGCGTGTTCCAGGGGGCGCCCAGCGCGGGCAGGGCGGTGGCCGGCAGGCGCAGCGATTGAGCCGACAGCGTGAGGCCCGTCCAACTGACGCCTGCGCGCACCGGCCCTTGCAGCCAGGGGTGCGACAGTTCCAGCGTCATCGACGGCCAGCGCCATTGCCAGTGCAGCGCCTGTGGCAGCAGCCGGCGCGCGCCGGGCGGACCCAGCGCGATCCAGGCGCTGCCGTTCCAGACCGTGCCGGCGGCGTCGGCCAGCGTGACCGGTGCGTCGGCGGGCAGCAGCGCCAGCAGCCAGCGGGCCGGCAGCACCGCGGCGGCGGCCGCCAGCGCACAGGCGCCGCAGGCCAGCACCAGGCCGGTGCGCTTGGGCAAACGGGGCAGGCGCATCAGGAACGGGCCTTGCGTGCCGGCAGCGCCAGCGTGATGCTGCCGTTGACCAGGCCGGGCAACGGGCGGCCGTTGGCATTGGCGGCGCGGGCCAGGTCCACGTCTTTGACGGCCAGTCCCCAATCGCCCGCGGCGTTTTCCAGCCAGCGCAGCAGGGCGGACGAGGGGATTTCAGACAGGGACAGCTTGACGCTGTCGCCCTGGCCCGGGTGATCCAGCTTCCAGTGGTCGGCCGGCAGGCCCGCGCGTTCCAGGCTGGTGCCGATGTCGGCCGCGGCGGGCAGGGTGGCGGCGGGCGCAGCCGCCTTGCCGCGCAAGGCCATGGCCTGCGCGCCCAGGTCGGCCACGGATGCCGCCTGCGTGCGCAGCAGGGGCAGTTCATCGCGCAGCTTGCGGGTGGTGGTCAGGGCCGGTTCGATCAGCACGGTAAAGACTACGACCGCACCCAGCAACGCGCCGGCCGCGTTGACCAGCCGGCGTTCGCGCGGCGCCAGGGCCAGGTAGCGTTGGCGGGCGCGATCGGCGGCGGGCGCCAGGGGTTTGCGGACGGCGCGCCAGGCGGCGTCAAGGCGTTCGAAGGGCTTCATGGTTGGCTGCGCGTGATGCGCCAGGTGTTGTCGGTATCGCCGCGTTCCAGCTTCAGGCCTTGCGCGGCCGCTTGCTGGATCAGCGCGGGGGTTTCGGCCACGCGTTGGGCGGCAGGGCCGGCGTCGGCCAGTTGCAGGGTCAGGGCCTGGTCGGCGTAGGTCAGCCGCGCCACTTTGTCGGCGGCGAAGGGCAGGGTCTGTGCCGCGGCGCGGGCCAGCGGCAGGAAGTCGCCCGCGCTGGCGGCGCCGCGATGGTTGCGCAGCGCATCCAGGCCTTGCTGGGCCTGGCGGGCCGGGTCCAGCACCACGGGAATGTCCGGAAACGCGGCCAGCACCTGGCGGCGCATGCCGTCGCGCAGGGACTGGGCCTCGCCGCGCAATTGCGCGGCGTGCAGGTTCAATCCGCCGATCCAGACCACGGCGGCCGCCGCGCCCCAGCGCCAGACGGGCTGCCAACGCGATACGCGTGCAGGCGCCAACTGCGGCATGGCGAGCGACCAGGACGGCGACGGAGCCCGCCAGCGCGGGTCGGCGGGGTCGCGCAACGGCGTGGCGTCGTCGGGCGCCAAGGTCTGCGGCGCGATCAAGGCGTGGGCGCGCAGGCCGTGGGTGTTCAGCAGGCTCCACGCGCGGCGCACCGGCTCGCGCGCGGCCCAGGCCAGCGGCACCGAGCCGTCGGCGGCGCGCGGGCCGTGGCCGATCGCCAGGTCGTCCAGGTCGCTCAGCACCAGGGGTTCGAGCGCGCTGCGCA
This sequence comes from Achromobacter sp. FW305-C-28, assembly GCF_058783235.1. Taxonomy (NCBI): domain Bacteria; kingdom Pseudomonadati; phylum Pseudomonadota; class Betaproteobacteria; order Burkholderiales; family Alcaligenaceae; genus Achromobacter; species Achromobacter sp. FW305-C-28. The sequence goes on from NZ_JBYSYL010000002.1 coordinate 184,405, forward strand.
CCGCGGCGCCGAAACGCGCGCGGGCCACGGCGGGCACCTGCACGGTGGCGGCGATGACATCGCCGGGATGCAGCACCGCTTCGCAAGCGGCTTGCGGATAGGCCTGGCCCAGGGCAGCCAGCGTCAGTTCACCGCGACGCGCGCAATTGCCGCGGCGGTCGAACCACGCAAAGGGCAGCGGCGAGCCGGGGCCGAATTCGGCCAGGGGGGGCAGCGCGATGCGCAAGGAATTCTTCACGGATTTTCTCTTGTCCAGAGGGTGTCGGGCGCGGCCGGCGGGGCGCTGCGTATCAGCGCCTGCATCGAGACCCGGGCCCGTTCGTAAGCAACCACGCCATTGGCGATGAACCAGCCGCTGGCGGTGACGACGGCCGGCGCCGGGGTTTTCACGCCCGTGGCGGCGAGCCGGTTGGCGAAGTCGCCGCTGTTGTTGAACCAGTTGCCGCGGTCGCGTTCGCCGGTGATGGCGCGGGCCTGGCTGAGCGACAGGCCCGGCACCAGGGCGGCGATGACCTCCGGCGGCGCGGTGTTGACGTTGACATTGGTGGCCAGCGGCAGCACGGTCATGGTGCGGCGCAGTTCGTTGCGCACCGCGGGCGCCAGCCCCAGCAACGCGGCCACGTCGTCGATGCCGCGCGGCTGCGGCGCACGGGCATCCGGGGTCTGGCCGCCCTGGGCCGGCGTGGGCGCATCGGCCGGCTGCGCGGGCGGCTGGCTGGCCACGATGATGTCGAGCATGCGCGCGGCCAGCGCGTCGGGCAGGCGCAGGCTGGCCAACAGGCGCCGCAGCACCTGCTCCTGTTCGGGCTGCGGCACGCCGTGGCTGGCCAGGTTGTTCAGGTTGTACTTGCCTTGTTCGTCCTGTACCCGGCCGGAGAACACCGCCACGCGGTCGTCACCGGGGCGTTCGATGCGGGTGTCGAGTATCGGCGTGGCCCAGATCTGGTCGCCGCGGGTGGTGGATTCGCGCTTGCCGTGGTCGCGGATCACCAGGCGGGCCCAGTCGATGCCGCCGGCCAGCATCATGCGCGCCTGCACGCGCGCCATTTCGTTTTCGACGCGGCGCGTGCTGGCGGTCTGGCGCTGGAACAGGCTGGTGGTCAGCGCGGCCACGATGGCCACGATGATCAGGGCGCTGATGACGGCGGCGCCGCGTTCGCGGGGCTGGGGCGCGTTCATGGCAGCTCCAGGATGCGGCTGTAGCGCCGGGTGTCGCCGCCCGCGCCGCGGTCCAGCGCGATCTCGATACCGCTGGGCCTGGCCGAAAATGGCGACCGCGTGTCCATCCAGCCGGCCCCGGGGACCCAGCCGCGCAGCACCAGCGCGCGCACGCCGGGCAGGAGCAGCACGCCGTCGCCCGCCGGCGGCAGCGGCGCCTGTTCGGCCGACGCACCGCTGGCGCGCCACAGGCCGTCCTTGCGCACGGACCATTGCACGCGCTGCCAGCGGCCGCTGCCGTCCGGATCGGGCCGCAGAATTTCCAGCGTCTGCGCGCCGGCCGTCCCGGGCAAGAGGCGGATGCCGCTGGTGAAGACGCGCGCATCGATGCCGGGCGAGGCGAACGACGGGCCGTTGTAGGCCAGTTCGGCGTCGCGTCCGATCTGGCCCAGCGTACGCACGATGGCGTCGGTGTCTTCGGCCTGCTGCGAGATCCATTCGCGCGCGCTGGACACGCTTTCCAGGCCGCGCCAGGCCATCAGGCTGACCAGCGCCATCAGCGCAAGGGCCACCAGCACTTCGATCAGGGTGAAGCCCGCTTCGGCGCGGCGGCGAGGGCAGTGTGAAGCCGGGCGCGCAGTGGGACGCGAGGTGTGGCACAGACTCATCGCAGGCTCGACAACAGGCCGTCCAGTTGCAGCAGGACCCCGCCGTCCGCGTTATCGCGGACCTTGACCGAGACCTGGCGGAAACTGCGGTTCAGCGAATTGGTGAATTCCAGCTCGCAGCGCAGCGCCAGGCCGCCTTGGGGGCAGGGCACGGTCTGCGTGCCGGCGCGCGGCAGCATCTGCTCCAGCCGCAACTGGGTCAGCGCGTTCTGCGCGGCCAGCAGCGCCAGCGTCTTGTCCTGCAGCGCGCGGTTGTTGGCGGCCATGACGCCGGTGGCGCGCAGGGCCGCGCCCATCGCGACGGCGATGATGGCCAGCGCCACCAGCACTTCAATCAAAGTGAAGCCGCGCTGGCGTTGCCGCAAGGCGGGGGATTCAGCGGATGTCATAGTGTCCCGACGCATCGCGCGACAGCGTCACGAGCGATTCGCCCGCCCGCAATTGCAGGCTGAACGGATCGGCCACCCACTCGGTATTGAAGACCAGCGGCTGGTTCGGGTCCAGCCGCAGTTGCACAGGGCCGGCCAGCCAGGTGCGCGGGCGCAGCGCGTCGTCGCGTTCCAGCTTGTCCACGGGCAGCGTCACGTTTTCGTCGGCGGTGGGCGAGTCGGCGCGGCCCTGGCGTTCGAACGACCAGCCGCCGGCAGCGGGCAGCCAGCGTATCGGCCGGCCGTCGCTGCGGGCTTCGCTTTGGGCCACGGTAAAGGCGTCGGCCAGACGCTGCGCGTCGTCGCGCAGCGGGTCCGGGCCTTTGCCGATGGACAGGCTGACCATGCTGGCGGCGATGGCGACGATCACCAGCACCACCAGGACTTCGACTAGCGTGAAGCCGCGTTCAGAGTTCCCACGAACCGATGTCGGCATCGCCGCCTTCTCCCCCGGGCTTGTTGTCGGCGCCGAACGAGAACACATCGATATCGCCTTTGACGCCAGGGCTCAGGTATTGGTACGGATGGCCCCACGGGTCATTGGGCAGCTTGTCCAGGTAGCCGCGCCAGTTGGACGCGCCTTCGGGCTTTTCGACCAGCGCGCGCAAACCTTGGGCCGTGGTGGGGTAGCGGCCGTTGTCCAGCCGATACAGCTTGAGCGCCTGCATGATGCCGCCGATATCCTGGCGCGCCGCCACCTGGCGGGCCTGGTCGGGACGGTCGAGCACGCGCGGAACGATCAGGGCCGCAAGAATCCCCATGATCACGATGACCACCATGATCTCGATCAGGGTGAAACCTTGCTGGCGGGCTGGCCCACGCGATGTCTGACGCACTTTACAACTCCGGTCTTTCAGTAGAAGCGGAGGATTGTGGACATGAAATATGACAGCAATATGAGCCTGGCGCGCTCACCTGGCCGCGCTGGCGATGCCGTCCGCGGGGGCCGGGAACACCGGGGCCGTCAGGCGGCTGGCGCGGCCGCCTTGCTCGACCGTGATGGCGTCGGCGCTGATCTCTTTCAAGAGAATCCCCGGCGCGACTTCATCGCCCACGCGCCAGGCCAGGGGCGGACCGCCGTCGACGCTGAAGACGGCGGCGCCGTCCGTGCCCGCGGCGATCACGCCCAGCACGCTGATCTGCGTGCGCATCACTTCATCGCGGCCGAACCAGAGCGCCACCGGCGTGTTGTCCGCGGCGCGCGGCGCGGGCGCGGACAGCGCGGGGGGCAGGGGACCGGGGCCGGGTGCGAACAGCACCGCGCCCCACACGCCCAGGCCGGCGGCCAGCGCCAGCACGGCCAGGACACGAAGCGCGGCGGGCGCCGCGGGAAGAGACAAGCGCAGGGACAAAGGCATGAAGGCAAGGAGAAAGACGCGCACCGACAGGCGGGGCGCGCAGACAGGAATGCGCCCGACTATAGCGGCCGATCATGACAAGTCCGCGATAGCGGGGGGCAATTGCTTTCAAGATGCAAACGACGCGCTGTCATCAAGCTTAAATGCCGTCTGTCTAGCATGCGTGCACGCTGCGGCGAAGCCCCGCGGCATTGACCCCTCCCCACAGGAAACAACGATGCAAGACACGACACACGCCAACCGCCGTCGCCTTCTGAAAATGCTCGGCGGTGCGCCGATGCTGCCGCTGGGCGGCGTAAGCATGGCCGCGCTGCTGGCGGGCTGTAATTCCAGCGACGATGACGATGATGAAGTCGTCACGCCGGGCAACCCGCCCGCGCCCAACGTCACGTTCAAGTCCGCCTCGTTCACGTCGATGCCCGCGCCTTCCCTGGCCAACCCCGCCCTGATGGCGCGTACCACGGTAGGCTCGTCAATGGTGCTGACGTTCAGCGACGGTTCGACCCGCAAGGTCGACCTGGGCTACGAACAGTTCTTCATGACCGGCGACGCGGTGCCGGACGGCAAGGGCGGCAGCATCATCGCCGGCGCCTATTTCGACAACACCGGCGCGCCCATCATGGACAACTCGGTGCCCGCCAAGGCGCGCGCGTTCTTCTCGAACTGCCCGGACGGCATGTCGCTGCTGAAGCTGGAGGCGCCCAAGGTGCCGGGCGTCAATGGCAACACCGTGTTCGCCGTGGTGCAGTTCGAATACCAGTCGATGGACCAGGCCGGCAACGACATGTACGGCCGCCTGCCGTCGCCGATCGCCGTGCTGACCCTGGCGCAGGATCCGGCCACCGGCAAGCTCAGCCTGGTCAAGTACAGCAACGTCGACACTTCGTCGGTGAACGGCCTGTGGATCACCTGCGGCGCCAGCCTGTCGCCCTGGAATACCCACCTGTCCAGCGAAGAATACGAACCCGATGCCACCGTCGCCAAGACCCAGGCGCAGTTCCAGGCCTACAGCCAGAACCTGTTCAACGACCCCAACAAGGCCAACCCGTACCACTACGGCCACATGCCGGAAGTGACGGTGAACCCGGACGGCACCGGCAGCATCAAGAAGCACTACTGCATGGGCCGCATCTCGCACGAGCTGGTCCAGATCATGCCCGACCAGCGCACCGCGCTGATGGGCGACGACGCCACCAACGGTGGCCTGTTCATGTTCGTGGCCGACCGCAAGGCCGACCTGTCGTCGGGCTCGCTGTACGTGGCCAAGTGGGCGCAGACCTCGGGCACCGGCCCGGGCGCCGGCACGCTGACCTGGATCAACCTGGGTCACGCCACCAGCGCCGAAGTCAAGGAACTGGCCGACCAGCTGACCGCCGCCGACATCATGGACGTGCGCAAGACGGACCCCGCCGACAACACCTTCACCAAGATCCGCTTCAGCGGCGGTGACAACTGGGTCAAGCTGATGCCGGGCCGCCGCCAGGCCGCCGCCTTCCTGGAAACCCACCGCTACGCCGCGCTGGTCGGCGGCACGCTGGGCTTCACCAAGATGGAAGGCACCACGGTCAACGTCAAGGACAAGATCGCCTACAGCGCCATGTCGCGCATCGAAAGCTCGATGGTCGACGGCACCGTGGCCGGCATGAAGGTCACGGCCAACTCGGCCGGCGCCGTCTATCAGCTGCACATGAAGGCCGGCCAGGTCGACACCAACGGCCAGGCGATCGACAGCGAATGGGTGCCCGTGGACATGGCGGCCGTGGCCGAACTGGTCGGCACGCCGATCTCTCCGGTCGACGAGCTGGGCAACACCCACAACGCCGACAAGATCTCCAACCCCGACAACCTGAAGTTCTCGGAAAAGCTGCGCACCTTGTTCGTGGGTGAGGACAGCGGCGGCCACGTCAACAACTTCCTGTGGGCCTACAACGTCGACACCAAGGCGCTGTCGCGCCTCTTGTCGTGCCCGGTGGCGGCGGAATCCACCGGCCTGCAGGCGGTGGACGAGATCAATGGCTGGACCTACATCACCAGCAATTTCCAGCACGCCGCCGACTGGGGCAGCGTGCACGCCAAGGTGCGGCCCACGCTGGAACCGCTGGTCAAGGCCAACTACAAGGACGGCTTCGGCGCGTCGGTGGGCTACCTGACCGGCGTGAAGATCGGCAGCTGATCGGCCTGGCGCCGAACAGGGCGGATGCGGTGCGCAACACGCCGCGCCCGCCTGCGCGATACCTCGAAGGGACCGGCGCGCCGGTCCCTTCGCTTTGTTTCCGTGTGTGTCGCATCAGAAAAAAATCCTGATCCGTCGATCAGCGATTCCTTTCTTTGCTTCATGCGTCGTTCACCTTGCGAAGCCACTATGTGGGCCACCCACAAAGCGGGTTTCGAAAGGGAAAGAACATGCAGGTAATGAAGTGGAAGCGCTGGTGCGCGGCGCTGGCCGCCCTGGGCGCGTTGGCCGGATGCGGCGGCAGCGACGACAAGAACGACGACGAGGCGACGCCGCCGCCGGCCACGCAGCCGCCCGCCGCGTCTGCGGCCAACAAGGTGCTTTTCATCGGCGTGGACGGCCTGACGTACGACGCCTACCGCCAGAGCGTGGCGGACAAGTCCCTGCCCAGCCTGGCGCAACTGACCGTGACGCGCAGCTGGACCGGCGGCGTGACGGGCGGCGTGACGCAGCAACCCACGCTGTTGGTGCCGGGCTGGACCACGCTCCTGACCGGCCAGTGGGCCGACCAGCACGGCGTGCGCAGCAACGCGCCGGGCCAGGCGCCCAAGACGCCGACGCTGTTCCAGCGCGTCAAGACGGCCAAGCCCGCCGCACGCACCGCGGCGGCCTTCAATGCGACGTTGCTGGCCAGCCTGGCGGGCAACGACCGCGCTGCCGGCTACCTGCAAAGCCTGACCGACTGTGCGGGCGTGGACACCTGCGTGGCCAGCCAGGCGCGCGATCGCATCACCGAAGGCTATGACGTAGTGGTGGCGCAGTTCGGCGCGCCCGAGACCGCGGCCCTGGCCGCCGGCTTCGGCGCCGGCTACCAGGCCACTTTGCGCCAGACCGACAGCGCTATCGGCGCCTTGCTGGCCCAGGTGGCCGGCCGCCGCGCCGACCATCCGGAAGAGAACTGGCTGGTGGTGGTGGCGTCCAGCCACGGCCTGGACCGCACGGGCGGCAGCGACGGCCTGCAGCTCTCGCTCAACAAGACCACGCTGCTGGCGGTGAACCGGCCGCAATTGCTGGGCGGCAGCGCCGACGACGCGTCGTTCGACGGCGTCTGGAACAGCGCCTGGTACGCCTTGCCCAGCGCCGCCGACGCCGCGCCCACCGTGCTGGCGCACCTGGGCGCCATGCCGGCCGCCGGCCAGTACGACATGGCGGGCGCCGCCCTGACCGAGTCGGTGGCCCTGCGCCGCGCCGCCAGCCGCACGTCGATGGACAACAAGAGCGTGTCGCTGAACTGGACCCGTGTCGGCATCCCGACCGGCGACATCGTGATTGCGCGTGACGGCGCCGAAATCGCCCGCCTGCCCGGCACGGCGACCGACTACGTCGACACCGCGTTCTCGTTCACGACCGAAGGCATGCACGAGTTGAACTACACCATCTCGGTGGGCAATGCCGTGACGGCGGTGCGCGCCACGGTGGTGTACACGGCGCCGGTGCCGCTGCTGGCGTCGCTGCGTACCGGCCTGACGCTGCTGTTCCCGTTCGAAGGCAACCTGACCGACAAGGCGGCCGGCGGCGGGGCGATCACCCCCTACGACGGCACGCAGACGCCGGTGTTCGCCGACAAGGGCGTGTTCGGCAAGATGTTCCAGAACGTGCGTACCGGCGACCCCATCGGCGCCTTCAAGCTGGACTATCCGGCGGGCCTGCTGGACACCGTCAACGCCTTCACCATCGGCTTCTGGTACCAGTCGGACGGCACCGCCAACGACCGCTCCATCCTGGGCAACAAGGACTACAACTCGGGCGGCAACCCCGGCATCACCATCGCCCAGTGGGCCGGCCCCGAGCTGCGCTTCAACCTGGCTGGCGGGACCCGGGTCGACATCAACGGGGTGAAGTTCACGCCGAACAAACCCGTGTACGTGGCCATGTCCGTGGACAAGACGGCCAAGACCATGTCGGCCTACGTCTATGACCCGGAACTGGGCTTCACCAGCCGTTCCACGCCCACCGCCGCGGTCGACCTGACCAAGATCGCCGGCCTGTTCGGCCCGCACCTGGGTCTGAATGAAGACGGCAAGGGCACCTACGGCGTGTGCTGCGCCGGCACCAAGGGCCCCTACACGATGTATTTCGACGACCTGGCCTTCTGGTCGCGCGCGCTGACCGAAGCCGAGATCAAGTCGCTGGCCCTGTCCGGCAAGTCCGTTTCCGAACTGATCCCCTGATGTCCCAAGGATAGACACAACATGAATACTTCTCCGATCTTGCGCGCGTTCCTGCGCCTGGGCGCGGTGCTGATGATCGCCGCCACCCTGACCGCCTGCGGCGGCGACAAGGACGACGACAGCGACAGCGGCACCCCCGGCGGCGGCAACCCCGAGACGCCGACCCAGCCCGCCAAGCCCCAATTGCGTTGCGCGCCCTGACGGCGGCGCCTCAATCAGAATTCAAGGAATAGCACCTGTGACGTCCGAAAAAGACCCGATCCACGCCGGCAAGCGCCGCTTCCTGCGCAACGCCGCCGCCTCGACCGCCGGCCTGACCGCCTTGTCGATGTTCCCGCCGGCCATCCGCCGCGCGCTGGCGATTCCCGCCAACAACCGCACCGGCACCATCAACGACGTCGAGCACGTGGTCATCCTGATGCAGGAAAACCGCTCGTTCGACATGTACTTCGGCACGTTCAAGGGCGTGCGCGGCTTTGGCGACCGCATTACCGTGCCGCTGCCGCAGAACCGCTCGGTCTGGGAACAGACCAACGGCACCCGCGTGGTGCTGCCGTATCACCTGGACAGCACCAAGGGCAACGCCCAGCGCGTGTCCGGCACGCCGCACGACTATCTGGACGCGCAGAACGCCTGGGACGGCGGCCGCCTGTACCAGTGGCCGCGCTACAAGCAGAACCAGTCCATGGGCTACTACACCCGGCAAGAGCTGGGCTTCCAGTTCGCGCTGGCCGAGGCCTTCACGTTGTGCGATGCCTATCACTGCGCCTCGCACGGCGGCACCAACACCAACCGCCTGTTCCACTGGACCGGCACCAACGATCCGCTGGCCCAGGGCAACGGCCCGTCCACCCGCAACCAATGGGACGGCCTGGGCGCCTCGACCATCGGCTGGACCTGGAAGACCTACCCCGAGCGCCTGCAGGAAAACGGCGTGACCTGGAAGGTCTACCAGAACCTGCCCGACAACTTCACCGACAACCCGCTGGCCGGTTTCCGCCAGTTCCGCAAGGCCTACGAACTGTCGGGCAACGACCCCACCGTCACGCCCAACCCGCCGGCCTGGACGCCCGCATCGGACGCGACCAACCCGCTTTACAAGGGCACGGCCAACACCATGCCGGACGGCGGCCTGCTGCAGGCCCTGCGCGATGACGTGATGAACGGCAACCTGCCGCAGGTGTCCTGGATCGTCGCGCCCGCGAACTATTCCGAGCACCCCGGCCCGTCGAGCCCGGTGCAGGGCGCCTGGTACATCCAGGAAACGCTGAATGCCCTGACGGCCAACCCGGACGTCTGGAGCAAGACCGTGCTGCTGGTCAACTTCGACGAGAACGACGGCTTCTTCGACCACGTGCCGTCGCCGGCCGCGCCGTCGATCAACCCGGACGGCTCGATGGCGGGCGCATCCACCGTCAACACCGACCTGGAACGCCACACGCGGCCTTCGGCCCAGGATGCGGCCGACAACCGCGTCTACGGCCCCGGTCCGCGCGTGCCGATGTACATCGTGTCGCCCTGGAGCCGCGGCGGCTGGGTCAATTCGCAGGCGTTCGACCACACCTCGGTGCTGCGTTTCCTGGAAGCGCGTTTCGGCGTGGCGGAAAAGAACATCAGCCCGTGGCGCCGCGCCGTGCTGGGCGACCTGACGTCGGCCTTCAACTTCGCCACGCCCAACGACGAAAAGCTGCCCGACCTGAGCTTGCTGACCAAGGCCCAGGCGGACCAGACCCGTGCCGACCAGCAGGCGCTGCCCCAGGTGGCCTTGCCCGACACCACCACGCAGGCCAAGCCCGTGCAGGAAACCGGCGTGCGCTTCTCGCGTCCGCTGCCTTACGAACTGCACACCAGCGGCCGCGCCCAGCCGGGCACCAGCGCCATGTGGCTGGTGTTCGCCAATACCGGCACGGCCACGGGCGTGTTCCACGTCTATGACCGCCTGCACCTGGACCGCCTGCCGCGCCGCTATACGGTCGAGCCGAACAAGCAGCTGGAAGGCAGCTGGGATGCGGCCGCGGACGGCGGCAAGTACGACCTGTGGGTGATGGGTCCGAACGGCTACCTGCGCCATTTTGCCGGCGACCTGGCCCTGGCCCGCAGCGAGCAGCTCGATGCCGAGATCCGCGTCTGCTACGACGTGGCCAACGGCGACGTCTACGCCAGCTTCATCAACAGCGGCAAGAAACCGGTCACGTTCGTCGTCACGCCCAACGCCTACTACACCAATAATGAGAAGTGGTCGTTCACGGTGCCGGCGGGCAGCCAGGTGGAACAGTCGTGGGCCCTGAAGGCCAGCGGCGCCTGGTACGACTTCTCGGTGCGCCTGAACGAAGACCCCGCCTACCTGCGCCGCTTTGCCGGCCGCGTGGAAACGGGCAAGCCGACGGTGACCGACCCGGCGATGGGTACGTAAGGTACGGCCCCGCGCCCCGGGACCTGCCATGCCTGGGCAGGGTCCGGGGCCGCCCCGTATCGGCGGGCCCCCGGGCGCCACCGCATCCGGCCTGGCGCCGTCAGGCCGGGGCGGCCCCCTGCGGTTCGCGTGCCCGGAATGCCGCGGCGCAGGCCTCGCAGATGGCCGCGGTGATGCCCTGGCGGGCATGTTCACGGCGTTCCAGCATGCCGATGGCCCGCGACATCGGACCCAGGTCGGCGGGCAGGGGCAGGATGCGCAGTTCCGGACTGGCGTGCCAGTTCGAGCCGTTGATCAGCGGCAACAGCGTTACGCCGACCTCCTGGCGCACCAGCTCGACCAGGGTTTCGATCGCGTTCAGTTCCAGGAATTCGTTCAGCGGCACCGCCAGGCGCCGCAGCAGCCGGTCGATCTGCAGCCCGGTGCGCTGGGTCCGGTCGAACCGCAAAAAGGGGTTGCCCGCCAGCACCTGGCGGGCATCGCGGCCCGCAGCGGACGGCGAGGCGATCACCACCAGCGGTTCTTCATACAGCGGCACCCAGCGGGTGCTGGCCATCTTGCGGCCGGCTTCCACCAGGAACGCCGCGTCCAGCTCGCCGTCTTCGACCTTGCCGGCCAGTTCGCTGGCCTTGCCCGACAGAATCCGCACGTCCAGTTTGGGATGGGCCTTTTTCATGCCCGACACCACCTTGGACAGCGTCCCCATGCACGACACGATGCTGCCCACCGACACCGACCCCGCCAGTTCACCCGGGACGGTGCGCGGCAGCCGCATGCGGTCGTATAAATCCAGCAAGTGCTTGATTTCCGGTAGCAATTCCCGGCCGGCTGCGTTAAGAATGGCAAGACGCCCGCTGCGGTCGAACAATTCGCGCCCCAGCTCGGCTTCCAGCGAGCGCATCTGGAAGCTGACGGCGGCCTGGGTCAGGGCGACCTGCTCGGCCGCCTCGGAAAACGACCCGTGGTGGGCCACGGCCAGGAACGTGCGCAAGAAGCGGATGGTGCTCATCAGGGTGATTCCGGGGTTGAATCCAGGGGCGATCTGTGCAGGAAAAGCCCCTGTTGACTCACAAAAATTTCTTTTATGAGCGAACAAAAAATCAAATTGATTTAATTAGATCACGGGAGTACCTTCGCGGGCTTACCTATCTGAGACACGCGCCATGAAATCCTTCGACTGGGTCAACCCTTACCCCTCCGTCCGCATTCCGCTGTTCGCCCGCAACGTGGTGTCCACGTCGCACCCGCTGGCGGCCCAGGCGGGCCTGCGCATGCTGCTCAAGGGCGGCAACGCCGTGGACGCCGCCATTGCCGCGGCCGCCACCATCGTGCTGGTCGAACCGGTGTCGTGCGGCCTGGGCGGCGATTGCTTCGCCATCGTCTGGGACGGCAAGGAACTGCATGGCCTGAACTCGTCGGGCGTGGCTCCGGCCGCCTGGAACGTCGAATACTTCAAGCGCAAGTACGGCACGGGCCCCGACGGCCTGGCCATCCAGCCCAAGCGCGGCTGGGACTCGGTGACGGTGCCGGGCGTGGTCGCCGGCTGGTCGGCCCTGCACGAAAAGCTGGGCAAGCTGCCGTTCGAACAGCTGTTCGAACCCGCCATCGAAATCGCCGAGCGTGGGTACGCCGTGCCGCCGGTGGTGGCGCACAAGTGGGCTGCCGCCGCCCAGGAACTGAGCAATCAGCCGGGCTACGCCCAGGCGTTCATGCCGGAAGGCCGCGCGCCCAAGGTCGGCGAACACTTCCGCTTCCCGGACGCCGCCAACACGCTGCGCCGCATTGCCGAATCGCATGGCCGCGACTTCTATGAAGGCGAACTGGCCGAGCGCATCGCCGCTTTCGCCAAGGAAGGCGGCGGCGCCATGACGCTGGAAGACCTGCGTGGCTACCGCCCGGAATGGGTCAAGCCGATCTCCAAGTCGTACCGCGGCTACGAGCTGCACGAAATTCCGCCGAACGGGCAGGGCATCGCCGCGCTGATCGCGCTGGGCATCGTCGAACGCTTCGACATGGCCAGCTTGCCGGTCGACTCGGTGCAGTCGCAGCACGTGCAGATCGAAGCCATGAAGCTGGCCTTTGCCGACCTGTACAAGTACGTGGCCGACCCGCGCTCGATGGAAGTCACGCCCGAGCAGATGCTGTCCGACGACTACCTGGACAGCCGCGCCAAGCTGATCCGCCTGGACGGCGCCACCCACTTCGAAGCCGGCCGTCCGCATGCCGGCGGCACCGTCTACCTGACCGCCGCCGACGAAAACGGCATGATGATCTCGTTCATCCAGTCCAACTACATGGGCTTCGGCTCGGGCGTGGTGGTGCCGGGCACCGGCATCAGCATGCAGAACCGCGGCGTGGGCTTCTCGATGAATCCCAAGTCGGCCAACGTGGTCGAAGGCGGCAAGCGCCCGTTCCACACCATCATCCCGGGCTTCCTGACCCGCGGCGGCAAGCCGGTCATGAGCTTTGGCGTGATGGGCGGCGACATGCAGCCCCAGGGCCACATGCAGACCGTCGTGCGCATGATCGACTACCACCAGAACCCGCAGGCCGCCTGCTGCGCGCCGCGCTGGAAGGTCAACCGCGATTTCACGCTGGATATCGAGACCAATATGAAGGCTTCCACTATTGCGGGCCTGAAAGACCTCGGGCATGCTTTGAAGTCGGTGGACGATCCTTACATGGACTTCGGCGCCGGCCAGTTCATCTGGCGCATGTCCGAAAGCGACAACGAGTTGGGCTACGTCGCCGCCAGCGACAGCCGCCGCGACGGCCAGGCCGTCGGCTTCTGATACTCGGCAGTGCAGCCTCAAGGGGAAAAATCACAATGAAACGCTTGACCATGACCTTCGGCGCCAGCGTGCTGGCGCTGGCCGCCGGCGCCGCCTGCGCCCAGAACATCCGGATCGGCCTGCAGGAAGATCCCGACGTCCTGGACCCGCACCGCGCCCGCACCTACGTCGGCCGCATCGTCTTCACCTCGCTGTGCGACAAGCTGGTGGACATCGATCCCAAGCTGCACTTCGTGCCGCAACTGGCCACCTCGTGGTCGTTCAGCCCCGACAACAAGGTGCTGACCTTCAAGCTGCGCGAAGACGCGCTGTTCCACGACGGCAGCAAGTTCGATGCCGCGGCCGCCAAGGCCAACCTGGACCGCGCCATGACGCTGCCCGACAGCCTGCGCAAGGGCGAACTGGCCTCGGTCGAGAAGGTCGACGCGCCCGACGCCACCACGCTGGTGCTGACGCTCAAGCAGCCCGACGCCACGCTGCTGGCGCAGCTGTCCGACCGCGCCGGCATGATGCTGTCGCCCAAGACCTTCGCCGATCCCGACGTCGCCTCGGTGGGCCGCAAGCCCATCTGCTCGGGTCCGTACAAGTTCGTCGAACGCATCCAGAACGACCGCGTCGTGCTCGAGAAATTCGACCAGTACTACGACGCCAAGGACTACGCCTTCAAGCGCATCACTTTCCTGCCCATTCCGGACACCACCGTGCGCCTGTCGAACCTGCGCGCTGGCGACCTGGATATGCTCGAACGCCTGAACCCGTCCGACGCGCCGCAGGTCAAGACCGACGCCAGCCTGACCTTCGCGCCGGTGGCCGGCCTGGGCTTCCAGCAGTTCATGTTCAACGTGGGCAACGGCAAGCGCGCCGAAGACAACCCGTTCAAGAACAAGCTGGTGCGCCAGGCGTTCCAGCTGTCCATCGACCGCAACGCCATCAACGACGTGGCCGGCGGCGGCATCTTCGAACCGGCGCAGCAGCCGTTCCCGCCCGCCAGCCCCTACCACAGCGACAAGTTCCCCGTGACCAAGCGCGACGTTGCCAAGGCCCGCGCGCTGCTCAAACAGGCCGGCTTTGACCGCGTCAAGGCCGAGGTCATGTTCGGCAACAACACCACGACCTCCTCGGTGGCCGAAATGGTGCAGGCCATGGCGTCCGAGGCGGGCTTCGACCTGTCGCTGCGCCCCACGGAATACGCCGCCCTGCAAAAGGAATCGGCCGGCGGCAACTTCCAGGTCGTGATGCTGGGCTGGTCGGGCCGGGTCGATCCGGACGGCAACATCCATACCTTCGTGACCTGCAAGGGCGCCCTGAACGACGGCCACTATTGCAACCCGGAAGTCGACAAGCTGCTCAACGAGGCCCGCACGGTGCCAGATGAAACCCGCCGCCGCGCCATCTACGATCAGGCCCAGGCGATCATCCAGGACGAACTGCCGGGGGTGTACAACTACTACCAGCCGTGGCCGTTCGCGCTGGGCAAGAAGGTCAAGGGCTTCGTGCCGTACCCGGACGGCATGATCCGCCTGAAGGGCGTGACGTTCGCACAGAAGTAAACGGGATGCGGCGGCTTGCCGCCGCGCCCGCCGGCCGCGCGTTTCGCGCGGCCGCTTGTTTCCCGCGGTGGCCGTGCGCCAAGCCTGACCGGCCCGGCTGTCGTCCACCGCTTTTGTTCTACGGTTTTCCCACATGCTTAAACTTATCTTGCGCCGCGTGATCGTCGCGATACCGACACTGATACTGGTGTCGATGATCGTCTTCATGCTGCAGAAAATCCTGCCCGGCGATGCGGTGCTGACCATGGCCGGCGAAGAGCGCGATCCGGCCGTGCTGGATTACCTGCGCGAAAAATACCGCCTGAACGACCCCTTGCCGATGCAGTACGTCGCCTGGGCCACCCAGGTGGTGCAGGGCGATCTGGGCAAGTCGCTGCGCACCGACGTGCCGGTCACCACGCTGATCGCCCAGAAGCTGCCCGTGACCCTGCAACTGGCGGCCATGGCCATGTTCTTCGCGTTGCTGGTGGGCATACCCATGGGCATCCTGGCCGCGGTGCGCAAGGGCAAGCCCATCGAAATGGGCGCCAACATCGCGGCGCTGTCCGGCATGTCCATCCCCAATTTCTGGCTCGGCATCATCCTCATCATGGTGGTGTCGGTGCAATGGAAGCTGTTGCCGGCGTCGGGCTATGTGTCGCCGGCCGAAGACTTCTGGCTGTCGATCAAGACCATGTTGATGCCGGCGCTGGTGCTGTCCACCGCCATCGCCGCCTACCTGATGCGCCACACCCGCTCGGCCATGCTCGAAGCGCTGTCGGCCGACTACGTGCGCACCGCGCGCGCCAAGGGCGTGTCGCCGCGCCGGGTGGTGCTGCGCCACGCGCTGCGCAATGCCTTGATGCCCATCGTCACCCTGGTGACGCTGCTGTTTGGTGAATTGCTGGCGGGCGCCGTGCTGACCGAGCAGGTCTTCACGATCCCGGGGTTCGGCAAGCTGGTGGTCGACGCGGTGTTCACGCGCGACTACGCGGTGGTGCAGGGCGTGGTGCTCTGCGTTGCAGTGGGCTTCATCCTGATGAACCTGCTGGCCGACATCCTGTACATCCTGGTCAATCCCCGCCTGAGGCACTCATGAGCGCACTTCCTGCAACGGCCGCTGCCGTCACGCCGCCCCGCAGCCGCAACCGCGCCTGGGGCAAATTCAAACGCAACCACGTGGCCATGTTGGGCCTGGGCATCGTCGCGTTCTTCGTGCTGCTGGCCCTCTTGGCGCCGCTGATCGCCAACCACGATCCGTTCCAGACCAGCTTCACGACCATCCGCAAGGCGCCTTCGGCTTCGTACTGGCTGGGTACCGATGAACTGGGCCGCGACATCTTCAGCCGCATGGTCTATGGCGCGCGCGCCTCGCTCATGGCCGGCCTGGTGTCGGTGCTGATCGCGCTGGCCGTGGGCGTGCCGTTCGGCCTGGCCGCCGGCTATTTTGGCGGCTGGACCGACAGCTGCATCTCGCGCGCCACCGAAGCGCTGCTGGCGATTCCCTTCCTGATCCTGGCCATTGCGCTGGCGGCCTTCCTGGGGCCCAGCCTGATCAACGCCATGATTGCCATCGGCGTGTCCGCGGCGCCCAAGTTCGTGCGGCTGACGCGCGGCCAGGTGCTGGCCGTGAAAAACGAAGACTACGTCCAGAGCGCCCGCGCGCTGGGCGCCTCCGACTTGCGCATCATCGCCCGGCACGTGTTTCCCAACGTCATGCCCCCGCTGATCGTGCAGGCCACCATCACCATCGCCACGGCCATCATCGCCGAGGCCAGCCTGTCGTTCCTGGGCCTGGGGCTGCAGCCGCCGAACCCGTCGTGGGGCTCGATGCTGAACACCGCCAAGAACTTCATGACCCAGGCGCCCTGGATGTCGATCTTCCCCGGGTCGGCCATTTTCCTGGTGGTGCTGGGCTTCAATCTGCTGGGCGACGGGCTGCGCGATGCGCTGGATCCCCGTCAGGAAAAATGATCACCATGGCAACAATGGATTCCAAACGCGTCGTCCAGGTCAATGACCTGACCGTGCGCTTTACGACCCCCGAACGCACCGTGGAAGCGGTGCGCAACGTGTCGTTTCACGTCGACCGCGGCGAAACGCTGGCGATCGTGGGCGAGTCCGGCTCGGGCAAGTCCGTGACCTCGCTGGCGCTGATGCGCCTGGTGGAGTATGGCGGCGGCAAGATCGTCAACGGCGGCATGCTGCTGCGCCGTCGCAATGGCGAGGTGCTGGACCTGGTCAACGCGCCCGACAGCACGCTGCAACGCGTGCGCGGCGCCGACGTGGCCATGATCTTCCAGGAGCCCATGACCTCGCTCAACCCCAGCTTCACGGCCGGCAACCAGATCGCCGAAGCCTTGCAGCTGCACCAGGGGCTGGACGCTGCCGCCGCGCGCGCCGAAACGCTGCGCATGCTGGAACGCGTGCGCATTCCCGAGGCCCGCGCCATTCTCGACCGCTATCCGCACCAGCTGTCCGGCGGCATGCGCCAGCGCGTCATGATCGCCATGGCGCTGTCGTGCAAGCCGCAGTTGCTGATCGCGGACGAACCCACCACGGCCCTGGACGTCACCATCCAGGCCCAGATCCTGCAGCTGATCCGCCAACTGCAGGAAGAGATGGACATGGGCGTCATCTTCATCACGCACGACATGGGCGTGGTGGCCGAAGTGGCCGACCGCGTGCTGGTCATGTACCGCGGCGATAAGGTCGAAGAGGGCGGTTCCGACGAAGTCTTCGCGCGGCCGCAGCATGCCTACACCCGCGCCTTGCTGTCGGCCGTGCCGCGCCTGGGCGCCATGCACGGCACCGACGAGCCCGCGCCGTTCCCCTTGCTGAAGGTCGAGGAAGCGGCTCATCAGCCCCTGCCGGACCAGGCCCCCGTGGCGGCTCCGTCCACCGTGCGTCGCGAAAACGGCCCGGTGCTGAAAGTGCGCGACCTGACCACCAGTTTCGACATCACCGGCGGCATCCTGGGCCGGGTGCAAAAGCGCGTGCACGCCGTGGAAAAGGTCAGCTTCGACCTCTATCCCGGCGAAACCCTGTCGCTGGTGGGCGAGTCCGGTTGCGGCAAGACCACCACCGGCCGGTCGCTGCTGCAGCTGGTCAAGAGCCAGGGCGGCTCGATCGAATTCGACGGCCAGAACATTGGCGCGCTGCGCGGCAGCGCCATGCAGACGCTGCGCCGGCACATCCAGTTCATCTTCCAGGACCCGTTCGCCTCGCTCGATCCGCGCATGACGGTGGGCTATTCCATCATGGAACCCCTGCTGATCCACAACGTGGCGCGCGGCCGCGAGGCCCAGGAACGGGTGCGCTGGCTGATGGACAAGTGCGGCCTGGCACCCGAAATGATCGACCGCTATCCGCACGAGTTCTCGGGCGGCCAGCGCCAGCGCATCTGCATCGCGCGGGCCCTGGCGCTGAACCCCAAGGTCGTGATCGCCGATGAATCCGTGTCGGCGCTGGACGTGTCGATCCAGGCGCAGATCGTGAACCTGCTGCTGGACCTGCAACGCGAACTGGGCGTGTCGTTCCTGTTCATCTCGCACGACATGGCGGTGGTCGAACGCGTCAGCCACCGCGTGGCGGTGATGTACCTGGGGCAGATCGTCGAGATCGGCCCGCGCCGTGCCATTTTCGAGAATCCGCAGCATCCCTATACCAGGAAGCTGATGGCGGCGGTACCCATTGCCGATCCGCAGCGGCGCCACCGCGAGCGTTCGCTGCTGGTCGACGAGATCCCCAGCCCGATGCGCAAGCTGGGCGACGACCCCCTGGTCGAGCCGCTGGTGCAGGTGGGCGAAGGCCACTACGTCGCGCGGCACGCCATCGGCGTGTATTGATACGGTAGACGCCTGCAGGCGCAAGGCGGCCTGGACCAAAAGACGCGCGGCCCGACCTCGTCCGGCCGCGCTTCTTTTGGTCCGATTGTGAAACATTTATATCGGGGTAATCATTAATGGATCAAACGTTTCATAAGCGCCTACGATGACTGCCTGAGCCGGGCCGTCTCCCGGCCATAGAAGATCCAGGGGAAAACCATGTTGCACCGAGTCTTGAAACGTGGCGCCGCGCTGCTGTCCGTGGGCGCGGCGTGTTTGCTGGCCCAGGCCAGCCACGCGCAGGAATATCCGTCGCGGCCGATCCGGCTGGTGGTGCCGTCGGCGGCAGGCGGCTCGCCGGACACGGTGATGCGCCTGGTGGCGCAGGAAGCCGGCAAGCGGCTGGGCCAGACGCTGGTCGTCGAGAACAAGCCGGGCTCGTCGGGCATCGCCGGCATGCTGGACGTGTATCGCGCCGCGCCCGACGGCTACACGCTGGGCTACGCCAACAACGTCACGCTGGCGATCAACCGCAGCACCTTCAGCCAGCTGCCCTACGATCCGCAAAAGCTTACGCCCGTGATCTTCGTGCTCAAGGTCGCCAACGTGCTGGCGGTCAATCCGGACATGCCGGTCAAGACCCTGCCCGAATTCGTCGAATACGTGCGCCAGCATCCCGACAAGGTCACCTTTGCTTCGCCCGGCCAGGGCACGTCGGGTCACCTGACCGGCGAAATGCTGGCGCAGGCGTCCAAGCTGCGGATGATCCATGTGCCGTACCGCGGCAGCCCCGCCGCTACCACCGACGTGATCGGCGGGCAGGTGGATGCCATCTTCGACAACACCATCAGCATCACGCCCTACATCCGTTCAGGCAAGCTGCGGGCGCTGGCCTCGACAGGCCTGGCGCGTTCGCCGCAATTTCCCGACCTGCCCACCGTCGCCGAAGGCGCCTTGCCGGGCTTCGAAGGCGTGGCCTGGGGCGGCATCGTGGCGCCGCCGGGCACGCCGGCCGCCATCGTCGACCGCCTGAATCGCTGCTTCAATGAAGTGCTGGCCGATCCGGCCGTGCGCGACCGGCTGGTGGCGCTGGGCAACGATGAAATCGTGGGCGGCGCGCCGCAGGCGTTGGCGGACTACGCCGAAAAGGAAACCGTCAAATGGGCCGCCGTGGTGCGTGCGGCCAATCTGCCGGTGCAGTGACGGCAGTGTGCCCGGCGCGGCGGCACACCGACGCCGGCCGCGTGCCGCGCGGGCGTCAGCGCTTTTCCAGCGCCAGCCGGAGGCCGAAGGCGATGAACACCGCGCCGGTCATGCGATCCAGCCCTCGCATCACCGCGGGGCGCGACAGCCAGCGCGCCAACGGCCGGGTCGCCGCCACCAGCAGCGCGAACCACACCACGCCCAGCAAGGCGTGGATGCCGGCCAGCAGCAGGGAAAAGCGCAGCACGTCCGCGCCCGCGGGGATGAACTGCGGCAAGAAGGTGATGTAGAACACGCCCACCTTGGGATTGAGCGCGTTGGTCAGGCAGCCGCGTGCGAACCAGCCGGCCGCGCTGGCGCTGGTGGGCGCGGCCGCTGCCGGGGCATCGCTGGCGCCCGTTGCCGCGCGGCGGCCGGGCAGGGTGCGCCACAGCAGCTTGGCGCCCAGGTAGAACAGGTACACGGCCGCGCACAGGCGCAGCACATCGTAGGCCAGCGTCGATACCGCCAGCAGCGAACCCAGCCCCAGCGCCGCGATGGCGCCCCACAGCAGGCAGCCCGCGCAGATGCCCAGGCCCGCCATGAAGGCGCGGCGTCCGCCTTCGACCGCGGCGGTGCGCAGCACCAGGGCGGTGTCCAGCCCCGGCGTGATGGTCAGGATGGCGGCGGCCAGGGTGAAGGCGAGCAGGGCGGCGGTGGCGGTCATGAGGGTCTGCCTGAAAGGGAAACCGGCAGCTAGCAGACCGGGGGGAAAGCCGGCAAGCAAGCAGACCGGGGAAAAGCCGGCAACCCGCCGGCTTGAGCGCGCCAGCTACAGGCTGGCCGAGGGCGTCAGTGTAGCGCCGGGCGTGCAGGCGGTATCATGGCGGCCTTCGACAATTTGCTTTCTGAACGGATTTTTCGCCATGGCCCTGCGCGCCACCATCTACAAGGCCGAGCTCAACGTCGCCGACACCGATCGGCACTACTACGGCAGCCACTCGCTGACCGTCGCCCGCCACCCGTCCGAAACCGATGAGCGCATGATGGTGCGCCTGGTCGCGTACGCGCTGCACGCGCAGGAAGAACTGGCCTTCACCAAGGGCCTGAGCGACACCGACGAGCCGGACCTGTGGGTCAAGGACCTGACCGGCGCGATCAAGCTGTGGATCGAAGTGGGCCAGCCCGAAGAACGCCGCATCCTGCGCGCCTGTGGCCGCGCCGACGAAGTCATCGTGTATTGCTACGGCGGCTCGGCCAGCAAGATCTGGTGGGACGGCGTGCGCAACAAGCTCGAACGCACGCGCAATCTCAAGGTGGTCAACCTGCCGTCGGACCAGACCCGCGCGCTGGCCAAGCTGGCCGAGCGCACCATGCAGCTGAACGCCAACATTTCCGACGGCGTGGTGTATTTCTCGGCCGACAAGGGCGAAGTCAGCGTCGAACCCGAAGCCTGGCGTTAAGGCGCCTCGCAGGCGCTAGCCGCGTGCGGCCAGCGCCTGGATATCCGCCGTTTCCAGCACCGCCGACGGCGCTCCGTGGCGCGCCGCCGCCAGCATGGCCTGGCCCACGCTGCGCGTGGTCAGGATATGGCGCGGCAGCAGCCGGCGCAGCGGCGTCAGCAGCGGGCCGATCACCCGGTACATCCAGCGGTAGGCGGGCGTCTTGGACTGGATGCCGTCCAGCGGCTGGATCATGCCGGGCCGCATCAGGTACACCGCCTTGAACGGCAGCCGCAACAGCGCGTTTTCGGTACGGCCCTTCACCCGCGCCCACATCGTGCGCCCCTGCTCGCTGCTGTCGGTGCCGGCGCCCGACACGTAAATGAAGGTCATGCCCGGATTGGCGGGCGCCAGCGCGGTGGCGATGGCAAGCGTCAGGTCGTAGGTCAGTCGTTGGTAGTCGGCTTCGGTCATGCCGCCTGACGACACGCCCAGGCAGAAAAAGCAGGCGTCGTAGCCCGTGGGCAGCGGCTGGGCGGCGGCAAAGCCGAACAGGTCCGGCAGCACCCGGTCGCGCAGCTTCGCGTGTTGCAGCCCCGACGGCGCCCGGCCCACGGCCAGCACCTCGGTCACGTCGTCGGCCTGCAAGGCCGCGCGCAGCACGCCTTGCCCCACCATCCCGCTGGCGCCGAACAGCATCACTTTCATGGCGTGCTCCTTACATTTTGGCCGGCAGGCCCATGAAGGCCCGGGTGGACGCGTCACGCAGGCGGTCGCTGCCCAGCAGCTTGCCCACCCAAAGCATGACACGCGCGGCGCGCGGCGCGGTATAGGCCGATTTCGGCCGTGCCGCCGAAATGGCGCGCTGGGCCACGTCGGCAATCACGGCCGGGTCGCCCGCCATCTTCTGCAGGCGTTCGCTGGTGAACAGGGCGTGCAGCGCGCCGACTGCCGCGCCGTACGGGCCGGCGCCGGACACCTCCTGCATGTGGCCGGCCGCGATGTCGGCCCACTCCGAGCGGATCGCGCCCGGGCGGATCAGCACCACGTCCACGTCGAACGGCGCCAGTTCCTGGCGCAGCGACGACGACAGCCCTTCGACCGCGAATTTGGTGGCGTGGTACCAGCCGCCGTAGGGCGCGGCCTGCACGCCGCCGATGGACGTGATGTTCAGGATCTTGCCCCAGCGCTGCGCGCGCATGTGCGGGATGACGCGGCGGGTGATCGCCGCCAGGCCGAACAGGTTCACTTCGACCTGGCGGCGCGCTTCGTCCATCGGCATTTCCTCGACCGAGCCGTAGGCGCCGTAGCCGGCGTTGTTGACCAGGATGTCCACGCCGCCATGGCGGGCGGTGATCTGCGCCACGCAGTCGTCGATGGATGCGGCGTCGGTCAGGTCCAGCGGCAGCACGTGGATGCCGTGCTGGCGCAGCGCCGCCATGCGGTCGACGCGGCGCGCGGCGGCGTAGGTGGTGATGCCCATCGAGGCGAATCGCAGGGCAATGGCTTCGCCGATGCCGGAAGAGGCGCCCGTCACCAGGGCGACGCGTTGGGTAAGAGGGGAGGTCATGAGGGCGAATCCAATCGGCGCAGCAGGGTTGGGTAGGGTATTCAGGAATCCAACCAACTGGTTGGTTTTATCAATGTACGACCGGGGCCGCGATGTTGTCAACCAACCGGTTGGTTATAATTCGCCATGGCCAGAAATTCAGAAGACACCCGCAAGCGCCTGCTCGAAGCCGCCGCCGCCGAATTCGCCGCGTATGGCATTGCCGGCGCCCGGGTCGACCGCATTGCCGACGCTGCCCGCTGCAACAAGCAGGCGATCTACGCCTATTACGGCAGCAAGGACGGGCTGTGCGACGCCGTGCTGGACGCCATGGTCGAAGACATCCTGGAAAGCGTGCCCATCGATGCCTTCGACCTGCCGGGCTACGCGGTGCGCCTGTTCGACCGCTACCAGGCGCATCCCGAAACCTTGCGGCTGGCCGGCTGGTACCAGCTGGAAGGCAAGCCGCTGCCGCCGGCCGCCATGGCCTCCATGGGGCACAAGATCGATGCCGTGCGGCAGGCGCAAGAGGCCGGCCGTGTCAGCAAGCGCTTCAGCCCCGAGATCCTGCTGCTGCTGGTGCTGACCCTGACCCGGATGGGCGCGCCTGACAGCCCCGAGGCCCATAGTGGCATGGTGCCCCCGGCCGATTCGCGCCAGGCCATTGCTGACGCGGTGGCTCGCCTGATCGAGCCCTGACGCGAGCGGTGGTGGGGCGGCAACCTGTCGTCCCCTGGGCCGAAGCCCATTCCAGAATAAATACTGCGCCGCAACAAAAAAGAACGTGCAAAGTTCTTTGGGCGGATTTATATTACGACCATCATATTTTAGGAATCCCGATCATGGCCGGCCCCGCCTCCCGCAAAGCGTTATCCCACGAGCGCATCGTGGAAGCGGCCGCGCGTGCGATCCGGCGTGAGGGGTATGCCGGCGTGGGCGTGGCTGACGTCATGAAAGAAGCCGGTCTGACCCACGGCGGCTTCTACGCCCATTTCCCATCGCGCGATGCCATGCTGGCCGCCGCGATGGAACGCGCCGGCCGCGACGGCGCCGGCCGCATGGCGCAAGGCATGGCCCGGCGCCAGGCCGAAGGCGCCAGCCCGCTGCGCGCCATGGTCGAGAGCTACCTGTCCGACAGAATGCTGGTCAGTTGCGAAACCGGTTGCCCGATAGCCGCGCTGGCCTCGGAAATGCCGCGCCAATCGGCCGAGGTGCGCGCAGCCTCGGCCGCCCGGGTGCAGGGGCTGGTCAGGGCCTTGCAGCAGGCGCTGCCGGCCACTGCCGGCGAGCACGCCGCCATGGCCATCACTGCGAACCTGGTGGGCGCCATGCAACTGGCGCGCGCCCTGGGCGACAACGCTGAGGGCAGGGCGATGCTGGCCGCGGCGCGCCAGTCCATCCTGGATCAATACGACACCGAAGGCGGGCAAGCTTCCCATTGATGCCCGCCGTCGTCGGCCGCTGTCCGCGGCCTTTTTTCACTCCCTGAATATGATGATCATCATATTTATATAACCGGCCCCGCTATCAGGGCCACTGCTGCGAACCCGAAGGAACCCATCATGCAACTGAAGAACGCAACCGTACTGATCACCGGCGCCAATCGCGGCATCGGCCTGGCCTTTGCCCGCGAGGCCCTGGCGCGCGGCGCCCGCAAGGTCTACGCCGGGGCCCGCGATCCCGCCAGCGTCACGCTGCCCGGCGTAGAGCCGATCAAGCTGGACGTCACCCGCGACGACGACGTGACCGCCGCGGCCGCGCGGGCTGGCGACGTGACGCTGGTCATCAACAACGCAGGCATTGCGGACTTTGGCGGCTTCCTGGCCAAGGACAGCATCGAATCGACCCGCCGCCACCTGGAAACCAACCTGATCGGCGCGCTGCGCGTGGCGCAGGCCTTTGCCCCGGCGCTGGCCGCCAATGGCGGTGGCGCGCTGCTCAATGTGCTGTCCATCGCCAGCTGGATCAACCGGCCTAGCCTGGGCGTATATGGCATGAGCAAATCGGCCGCCTGGGCCCTGACCAACGGCCTGCGCCATGAACTGCGCGAGCAGGGCACCCAGGTGCTGGCGCTGCACATGGGCTTTGTGGATACCGACCTGACCCGTGACCTGGACGCGCCCAAGCTCAGCCCCGACGACGTGGTCAAGCAGGCGTTCGACGCGCTCGAGGCCGGGGCGAAAGAAGTGTTGGCCGACCCGCTGACCCGCCAGGTCAAGCAGGGCCTGTCCGCCGAACAGGCGTCCTATCTGCAAGCGTGATGGGCGCGGCCAGCCGGCCGCTTGCCTGCCTTTGACAGCCTCCCGTCGCCCTATTCCTTCCCATCGCCTTTCGAGCCCGACCATCATGTCCTCCCCTGCAAGTTCCGCGGCGGCCCAGCCCGCCGCCGTGCCGCACGCGGCCGCGTCGCCCTGGCCCATCTTCTGGATCGCCAGCGTCGCCGTCTTCCTGGTCTCGCTGGACGCGACCATGCTCTACGCCGCGTTCAGCGCCATGCGCGCCGGCTTTCCCGAGGCCTCGGCCGCCGACATGTCGTGGGTGCTCAATGGCTACACCGTGGTCTACGCGGCGATGCTGATCCCGTCGGGCGGCCTGGCCGACACGCATGGCCGCAAGCGCATGTTCATGGTCGGCGTGCTGCTGTTCCTGGCGGCGTCGGCGGCCTGCGGGCTGGCCGGCAATGTGGGCTGGCTGATCGCCGCGCGCGTGGCGCAGGCGGTCGGCGCCGCGTTGCTGACGCCCGCGTCGCTGTCCATCGTGCTGGCCGCCTTTCCGGCGTCGCAGCGTTCGGTGGCGGTCAGCCTGTGGGGCGCCGTGGCCGGCTTGGCCGCGGCCGTGGGCCCCAGCCTGGGCGCCTTCGTGGTGGACGCGGCCGGCTGGCCCTGGGCCTTCTACATCAACCTGCCGCTGGGCGCGCTGTCGCTGTGGTTCGGCGCCAGCCGGCTGGTGGAATCGGTGCGGCCCGAAGCGCGCCGCCGCGTCGACGGCGTGGGCATGGCGCTGCTGATGGTGGGCGTGGGGGCGGTGGCGTTGTCCATCGTGCAGTCCGAATCGCCCACCTGGACGCGCGGCGAGCTGTGGATGGTGGCGGCTGTGGGGCTGGTATCGCTGGCGGCCTTCGTGGGCTGGGCCCGCACCACGCCGCATCCGCTGGTGGACCTGTCGTTGTTCAAGCATCGCACCTACCGCTACGTGAACCTGGCCACGCTCAGCTTCGGCATCGCGTTCGCGATGATGTTCTTCGCCTTCTTCTTCTACATGACGGGCGTCTGGCACTACAGCCTGCCGCGCGCCGGCCTGGCCGTCACGCCGGGGCCGTTGCTGGTGATGCCCACCGCGATCATTACGGGCAAGCTGGCGGCCCGCCTGGGGCACCGGCCGTTCCTGGTAGGCGGATCGCTGGTGTACGCGGCCAGCGGCCTGTGGTTCCTGTTGATGCCGGGCGCCGAGCCGGCGTATCTGACGCAATGGCTGCCGGGGCTGATCCTGAGCGGCCTGGGTGTGGGCATGGTGCTGCCGTCACTGGCCGGCGCCGCGGTCAACCGCCTGCCGCCGCAGCACTATGCGGTGGGCAGCGCCGTCAACCAGGCGACGCGGCAGATCGGCGCGGTGCTGGGCGTGGCGCTGACCGTGCTGCTGCTGGGCAAGGGCTCGCTGAGCCATGCGGATTTCGATCCGCTGTACATCGGCCACGTGGGCCTGGCGCTGCTGACGGCGCTGTTGTGCCTGGCGGTGGATACCCGGCCGCGGCCTGCGCATGCCTGAGCGCGCGGGCAGGGTGCGCCACGCGCAACGATCAGCGCGGGGTGCGCTGGTGCGGGACCAGAGGCGGCGCCTGGCGGCCCGTCACCTGTTCCCAGAAGCCCGGCAGGAAGCATTCGGCCACCAGCAGCGGCTGGCCCTGGCGCCAGAACACCGAACGGCGAGCCCAGACGCGGTCGGCATCCTGCGGCCGGCCGCCTTGCGCCAGCGCCGTGGTGGCGGTGGCATGGAACGGCACGGGCGAGGCCAGGCGCCGGCACGCGAACGGCGAACGGATGACGGTGCTGTCGTGGTAAAGCATGTCGGCCAGCGGCCGCGTCAGCAGGCGGCGCATGCCTTGCCAGGCGCCATGCGAGGCGCGCAGCGGCGTCAGGCTGCGCGCCGGCACGCTGTCCACGCCATTGACCGACATCAGCACCTCGCGCACCCACACCGGCGAGCCGGGGGCGATGCGCATGGCGCGCGCTTCGTCGGCGGGGGCGCCGTCGGCGTATTCGGCCAGCACCCGCAGGCGTACCTGGCCGACCTGGCGCAGGCCGGCGGTCAGGGCGCCGGGACGGAACAGCCAATGGCGCTGCGCCAGGGGCAGCACGGGCGGGGCGCTGGCCAGCCAGCCCGTTGCCAGGGGAGGGTGATGTGCTACGGCTAGGTTCATCATGGCTGCGTATTATGCCAAGGGCTGCGGGCAGATTCGCGCCCGCGCCCTGTGTCCGATTGCCGCAGGGGCGCCGGGCAAGGCGCGGCACCGGCCGCGCGCCGGGCTCCGCATACAATACCGCCCATGGAAAAAGTACGAATCTCCAAGCTCATGTCCGAGCGTGGACTCTGTTCGCGCCGCGAGGCCGACAGCTATATCGAACGCGGCTGGGTCCGGGTCGACGGCGAAGTGGTGTCCGAACTGGGCGCCAAGGCCTATCCCGACCAGGTCATCACCCTGGAACGCGCGGCGCAGGCGCGCCAGACCTCGCGCGTCACCATCCTCATCAACAAGCCGGTGGGCTACGTGTCAGGCCAGGCCGAAAAAGGCTACACGCCGGCCGTCGCGCTGATCGACGCGCGCTCGCGCTTCGAAGGCTGCCGCAGCCCGCAGCGCTTCGAACGCGGCCACCTGGACGGCCTGGCCGTGGCCGGGCGGCTGGACATCGATTCGCAGGGCCTGTTGGTGCTGACGCAGGACGGCCGCATCGCCAAGCACCTGATCGGCGAGGATTCCAGCGTCGACAAGGAATACCTGGTGCGGGTGCAGGGCGACCTGTCCGACCACGGCCTGGCGCTGCTCAACCATGGCCTGTCGCTGGACGGCAAGGCGCTCAAGCCCGCGCAGGTGCGCTGGCAGAACCACGACCAGTTGCGTTTCGTGCTGCGCGAAGGCAAGAAGCGCCAGATCCGCCGCATGTGCGAACTGGTGGGGCTGAAAGTGGTGGGGCTCAAGCGCGTGCGCATCGGCCGGGTGTCGCTGGGCGACCTGCCGCTGGGGCAATGGCGTTACCTGCGCGACGACGAACGCTTCTAGGGGCCGGCGCCCGCGCGCCGCTCAGCGCGGCGCGGGGCCTGGCCGCCGCGCCACAAACTTTTCAGTCTGTTTCCGAACCGCCTTCATTTCATGAAGGGCGCGGTATCCTTCGCTTGCCCGTCGCCACCCAGGCGCTCCATCAGGAATTCGATGAAAATCCGGGTCTTGGCGGGCAGCAATCGTGTTTCCGTGACGGCATACACCGGAAACGGGCCCAGCTGCCAATCGGGCAGCACACGCCGCAACTGGCCCGATTTCTGTTCGGCGGTCTGCCCGCCGACCAGCACGGTGATTCCCGCGCCCAGCATCGCCAGGCGCCGGGCCATCGCCACGCCATTCACGGAAAACCGGTTGCCCGGCGTGAACTGAATGTGTTGGTCGCCGCTGTTCAGCGGCCAGCGGGTCACCCGGCCGGCGCCTTCGGCGCGGAACTCGATGCACTCGTGGCGGGTCAAGTCGCTGGGGTGCGTGGGTTCGCCATGTTTCTCCAGGTATTCCCGCGAGGCGTACAGATGGGCCGGCAGCATGCCCAGCAGCCTCGCAATCTGCGTCGAGTCGGGCAGATCGCCGATTTCGATGGAAATATCGCAGGTCTGGAACACGCGCTGTGCGTGGTCGGGATTGGCAAGGTCCAGGAAAAAGGTGACGTCGGGATAGCGGCGCGAGAATTCCATGAACGATTCAGCCAGGAAGTCCGTGCCGAAATCCGCAGGCATGTTCACCCGCAGCGGCCCCGACGGCGTGTCGACCAGCTTCTGCAGCTCTTCATGGGCGATCTGGGCCTCGGCCACGATGCGCTGGCAGCGTTCGAAGTACAGCCGGCCGGCGTCGGTCAGCTCGACCTTGCGGGTGGTGCGGCTGAGCAGGCGCAGGCCGACCGAACGTTCAAGTTCGGCCACCTGGCGAGACAACGTGGATTTCGGGACTCCCAGCGCGGCCGCGGCGCGGCTAAAACTACGCGTCTTGGCGACCTCGACGAAGAGTTCCATGCCTTGTAAGCGTTTCATGAAAGCGATTCTGTCACACGATGGGGCTCAAGATTGTCCCATATCTGGAATGATGTTTTCTCCATATGCCCCTTTGTTTCTGGAACGGGATAACGCAAAATGCAATTTCTGCAATGCAGCATTGCGTCTAAGCCCCGCCTGATGCCTGAGGCAACACCACCCCAGTCAATCCTCGCGATCCCGACCGCCGCGCGGCTCGGGACGTGCCGCCGATGCCGCCGCGACTCCCGCGGCGACCGGGGCCTTCCAGCGGGCGATCAGCCCCTGACGGGCGGGCGCGAGGGCTACCTTTTTAGTTGGAAATCGGGAATGCAATCTATGAACAAGAAAAGCGCTATGTGGCGCAGCGCGGCGGTGGTCACGCTGACGGCATCGGCTCTGACGTTGGCCGCTTGCGGCAAGAAGCAGGACGCGCCCCAGGCGGGCAAGCCGCAGGTGACGGTGGTGACGCTGACCACCAAGCCGGTTTCCCTGACCACCGAACTGCCCGGCCGCACCTCGCCTTTCCGCGTGGCTGAAGTCCGCCCGCAGGTCAACGGCATCGTGCAAAAGCGCCTGTTCACCGAAGGCGGCGAGGTCAAGGCGAACGAGCAGCTCTACCAGATCGACCCCGCGCTCTACCAGGCCAGCTTCGACAGCCAGAAGGCCGCCCTGGCGCGCGCCCAGGCGCAGCAAAAGACCGCCGCGCTGCTGGCCGAACGCTACAAGCCGCTGGTCGCCACCCGCGCCGTCAGCCAACAGACCTACGACAACGCCGTCGCCTCGCGCGACCAGGCCGTTGCCGACGTGCTGTCGGCCAAGGCCGCGCTGGACACCGCACGCATCAACCTGGTCTACACCAAGGTGCTGTCGCCCATCGACGGCATCATCGGCCGCTCGGCCGTCACCGAAGGCGCGCTGGTCACGGCCAACCAGGCCACGGCCCTGGCCGCGGTCCAGCAGATCGACCCGATGTACGTCGACCTCACCCAATCCAGCGTCCAGCTGCTGCGCCTGCAGAATGCGCTGGCCAGCGGCCAGCTGAAAAAGGCCGAAGGCGAGCAGGCCGCGCTGGTGACGCTGACGCTGGAAGACGGTTCGCAATACACCCAGCAAGGCAAGCTGCAGTTCTCGGAAGTGACGGTGGACCCGGGCACGGGCTCGGTCACGCTGCGCGCCGTGTTCCCCAACCCCGATCGCCGGCTGCTGCCGGGCATGTTCGTGCGTGCCCGCCTGGTCGACGGCGTGGCGGCCGACGGCCTGCTGGTGCCGCAACGCGGCGTGACGCGCAACCAGCGCGGCCTGCCGACGGCCCTGGTGGTGAACGCCGAGAACAAAGTCGAACTGCGTGAACTCAAGACCGATCGCGCCATCGGCGACCAGTGGCTGGTTACCGACGGCCTGAAGGCCGGCGAAAAGGTCATCGTGGAAGGCGTGCAGATGGTGCGTCCGGGCGTTGAGGTGGTTGCCACCGAAGCCGGCGCCAAGTCGCCGCAGCAGCCGCAAGCGGGCGCCGCGGCCGCCAAGCAGTAGTCAGGGAGCCTTGCATGGCAAAGTTTTTTATCGAAAGACCGGTTTTCGCATGGGTGATCGCGATCGTGCTGATGATGGCCGGCGCGTTGTCCATCCTGAAACTGCCGGTTTCGCAATATCCGAATATCGCGCCGCCGGCCATCGGCATCGCGGTGACCTACCCGGGCGCGTCCGCGCAGACCGTGCAGGACACCGTGGTGCAGGTGATCGAGCAGCAGATGAACGGCCTTGACGGCCTGGAATACATTTCCTCGGAAAGCAACTCCGACGGCAGCATGTCCATCACGCTGACGTTCCGCCAGGGCACCAACCCCGACACCGCCCAGGTGCAGGTGCAGAACAAGCTGTCGCTGGCGCAACCGCTCTTGCCGCAGGAAGTGCAGCAGCAGGGCATTCGCGTCACCAAGGCCACCAAGAACTTCCTGATCGTGGCGGGCTTCGTGTCCACCGACGGCACGATGACCAAGGACGACCTGGCCGACTACGTCGCCTCGTACGTCCAGGATCCCATCAGCCGTACCGAGGGCGTGGGTGACTTCCAGCTGTTCGGCTCGCAGTACGCCATGCGCATCTGGCTCGATCCGGCCAAGCTGGTGAACTACGGCCTGACCACGGTCGACGTGGTCAACGCCATCAAAGAGCAGAACGTCCAGGTGTCGTCCGGCCAGCTCGGCGGCCTGCCCGCCGTGCGCGGCCAGCAGTTGAACGCCACCATCATCGGCCCCTCGCGCCTGGAAAAGCCGGAAGACTTCGGCCGCATCCTGCTCAAGGTCAATCCCGATGGTTCCCAGGTGCGCCTGGCCAACGTCGCCCGCATCGAACTGGGCGGCCAGACCTACGCCATCGACAGCTACTTCAACGGCAAGCCCGCTTCGGGCCTGGCGATCAAGCTGGCCCCGGGCGCCAACGCGCTGGATACGGCCCAGGCGGTGCGCGACACCATCAACAACCTAAAGCCGTACTTCCCGCCGGGCATGGACGTCGTCTATCCGTACGACACGACGCCGTTCGTCAGCCTGTCCATCGAGGAAGTGTTCAAGACGCTGATCGAAGCCATCATCCTGGTCTTCCTGGTGATGTACCTGTTCCTGCAGAACTTCCGCGCCACGTTGATTCCGACGCTGGCGGTGCCGGTGGTGCTGCTGGGTACGTTCGGCGTGTTGGCCGCGTTCGGCTATTCCATCAATACCTTGACGATGTTCGGCATGGTGCTGGCCATCGGCCTGTTGGTGGACGATGCCATCGTGGTCGTGGAAAACGTGGAACGGGTGATGGCCGAAGAGGGCCTGACGCCCAAGCAGGCCACGCGTAAATCCATGAGCCAGATCACCGGCGCGCTGGTCGGCATCGCCATGGTGCTGGCCGCCGTGTTCATCCCGATGGCGTTCTTTGGCGGCTCCACGGGCGTGATCTACCGCCAGTTCTCCATCACCATCGTGTCCTCGATGGTGCTGTCGGTGATCGTGGCCATCGTCTTCACGCCGGCCTTGTGCGCCACGCTGCTCAAGCCCATTCCCAAGGGCCACCACGGCACCAAGCGCGGCTTCTTCGGCTGGTTCAACCGCACGTTCGAGCGCAGCAGCAACGGCTACGCCAACACCGTGGCGCGCGGCCTGGGCCGCACCAAGCGCCTGATGGTGGTGTACCTGGCCATCGTCATCGCGATGGGCTGGATGTTCACCCGTATCCCGACCGCGTTCCTGCCGGGCGAAGACCAGGGCATTCTGTTCGCCCAGATCCAGACCCCGGCCGGCGCTACCGCCGAACGCACCAAGGCCGTCATCGACGAAGCCACCAACTACCTCCTGACCGAGGAAAAAGACGCCGTCACGTCCGTGTTCGCCGTCAACGGCTTCAACTTCGGCGGCCGCGGCCAGAACGCCTCGATCCTGTTCATCAAGCTGCGCGACTGGGAAGAGCGCGGCGACGCCAAGTTGAAGGCGGCCGCCGTGGCGGCGCGCGCCAACGCCCACTTCAGGAAGACCCAGCGCGACGCCCAGCTGTTCGTGGTGCCGCCGCCTTCGGTGATGGAACTGGGCAACGTCGACGGTTTCGACTTCCAGCTGATGGACCGCGCCGGCGTGGGCCATGAAAAACTGCTGGCCGCGCGCAACCAGTTGCTGGGCGAAGCGGCGCAAAGCAAGATCCTGCAGGGCGTGCGCCCCAACGGCATCGAAGACGCGCCGCAGTACCAGCTGGACATCGACCGTGAAAAGGCGCGTGCGCTGGGCGTGGCCGTGTCGGACATCAACAGCACGCTGTCCACCGCGTGGGGCTCGTCGTACGTCAACGACTTCATCGATCGCGGCCGGGTCAAGAAGGTGTTCGCACAGGGCGAAGCGTCCTCGCGCATGCTGCCCGATGACCTGGACAAATGGTACGTGCGCAACAACAACGGCGACATGGTGCCTTTCTCGGCGTTTGCCAAGGCCACCTGGAGCTTCGGCCCGCAAAAGCTGAACCGCTACAACGGCGTGCCGTCCTTCAACATCCAAGGCCAGGCGGCGCCGGGCTACAGCTCGGGCGCGGCCATGAACGAAATGGAACGCATCGCCAGCAAGCTGCCGGTGGGCGTCGGTTTCGAATGGACCGGCATGTCGTACGAAGAACGGCTGTCGGGCGCCCAGGCTCCCGCGCTGTACGCGATTTCGCTGATCGTGGTGTTCCTGTGCCTGGCGGCACTGTATGAAAGCTGGAGCATCCCGACGGCGGTCATGCTGGTGGTGCCGCTGGGGATCATCGGCGCGCTGGCGGCCACGCTGCTGCGCGGCCTGTCCAACGACGTGTACTTCCAGGTGGGCCTGTTGACGACAATCGGGCTGGCGGCCAAAAACGCCATCCTGATCGTGGAGTTCGCCAAAGAGCACTACGAGGCCGGCGCCAGCCTGACCGAATCGGCCATCCACGCGGCCCGCCAGCGCCTGCGCCCCATCCTGATGACGTCGCTGGCGTTCATCCTGGGCGTGGTGCCGCTCGCGATCTCGTCGGGCGCCGGTTCGGGCAGCCAGAACGCCATCGGTACCGGCGTGATCGGCGGCATGCTGACCGCGACCTTCCTGGCCATCTTCTTCGTCCCCGCGTTCTTCGTGATCATGCTGCGCCTGTTCAAGGTGGAACGCATGAGCGCGCGGCGCGACAAGCACGACCCCAGCGCCAACGATGCGCAGGACGTGTCCGTCGAAGGAAAACCGCAATGAAGCTTCAGATGAGAACCTTGCTGTCTGTTTCCCTGGCGGCGGCCCTGGCGGGCTGCTCGCTGGCCCCGACCTACGAGCGGCCCGATGCGCCGGTGTCTTCGGCGTACCCGACCGGTCCGTCCTACAAGGCGGACGCGGCGGGCACCGGCGTGGCCACCGCCGACATTGGCTGGCGCGACTTCTTCACCGATCCGCTGCTGCAGCAGTTGATCGAGCAGTCGCTGGCCAACAACCGCGACCTGCGCGTGGCGGCCCTGAACGTCGAGGCCGCCCGGGCGCAATACCGGATCCAGCGCGCCGACCTGTTGCCCACCGTGGGCCTCGCCGGCAAGGAAACCGCGCAACGCACGCCGGCCGACCTGTCGCCCAGCGGCCAGGCTTCCACCAGCCACAATTACCAGGTGGGCGCTGCGCTGTCGTCGTGGGAACTGGACCTGTTCGGGCGCATCCGCAGCCTGAGCGACAAGGCGCTGGAATCCTACCTGGCCCTGGACGAAACCCGTACGGCGACCCAGTTGACGCTGATTGCCGAAGTGGCCAACGCCTACTTGACGCTGCGCGCCGACCAGGAACTGCTGAACCTGACTCGCGATACCTTCAAGAGCCAGGACGACTCGTACAAGCTCACCAAGCAAAGCTTCGACCAGGGCCTGTCCACGGCGCTGGACCTGAGTCAGGCCGAAGTGTCGCTGCGCACTGCCCAGAGCAACCTGTCGCAGTACACGCGCCAGGCCGCCCAGGACCGCAACGCGCTGGTGTTGCTGGTGGGCCAGCCGCTGTCGCCCGATATGTCGGCAGCGCTGGACAACGCGGTCAAGCTGGACGACGGCATGCTGCCCACTGCCTTGCCGGCCGGCCTGCCGTCCGAACTGCTGGCGCGCCGCCCGGACATCCGCGCGGCCGAGCACCAGTTGAAGGGCGCCAACGCCAACATCGGCGCGGCGCGCGCCGCGTTCTTCCCGACCATCAGCCTGACCGGCAACGCCGGTACGGCCAGCGCCAGCCTGGGCGGCCTGTTCGACGGCGGTTCCGGCGCCTGGAGCTTCGTGCCCCAGATCACCGTGCCGATCTTCGCGGGCGGCTCGCTGCTGGCGAATCTGGACCTGGCCAAGGTGCAGAAGAACATCCAGGTCGCGCAGTACGAAAAGTCCATCCAGACGGGCTTTCGCGAAGTCGCCGACGCCTTGGCCGGCCGCGGCACGCTGGACGAGCAGATCCAGGCGCAGCAACTGCTGGTGTCCGCCAACCAGCGCGCCTACGACCTGTCCGACCAGCGCTTTCGCCAGGGCATCGATGACTACCTGACGGTGCTGGACTCGCAGCGTTCGCTCTACAACGCCCAGCAGACGCTGGTGAACACGCGCCTGACGCGCCTGTCGAACCTGGTCACCTTGTACAAGGTGCTGGGCGGCGGCTGGACCGAGCGCACCGTCACCGCGGCGCAGCCGGCGGATGGCGCGGCCACGCCGGCGGCCGGCCAGGCGCAGCCCGGCTGACGTTCTGCCACGCGTGGTGCGCCGCCTTGTCGCAAGGGACGGTGCAAAAAAAAGCGGGCCGATCGAAAGATCGGCCCGCTTTGCTTGATGCGTGCGCCTGGCGCGTCAGCCGCGTTTCTTGGTGATCAGCCCGACGACGAACAGCACGATGATCGCGCCGACGACCGAACCGATCCAGCCTGCCGGTTCGCCGGGGGCATACCAGCCCAGGTTCTGGCCCAGGAAACCGGCCACGACGGCGCCGATGATGCCCAGGATGGTGGTCATGATGATCCCCATGTTCTGGTCCCCGGGCATGATCGCGCGGGCGATCAGGCCCACGATGAACCCGACGATGATCATGATGATGATGCTCATGCGCGTACTCCTTGCGAGGGTAAAGGGGCAATGCGTCCTGATATTACTCACGCGCACCGCGCAGGGGCTGTAACAACTGGTATGTGGGGCGCAGGCGCAACATGCTGCGCCGCGTCGTCCCGCCGTCGTGCGGGTGAAGCAATCGTCAGGACGTCAGGTCGATCAGCTGGCGCAGGTCGTGGGTCAGCGTCTCGATGCTGTCGGTGTCCGAAGCCAGCAGCCGCGCGCGGCCTTCCTTGTCGAATATATACACGCCGCGGCTGTGCGTGACCTCGTACTGATCGGCATCGTCGCCCGGCTTGGGTTTTTCGATCTGGTAGGCCACGCGGTAGCGCCGCGCCAGGTCGGCCACCTGCTTTTCGTTGCCGGTCACGCCGATGGCGTTGTTGTTGAAGGCGTTGACGTAGGCCTGCAGGATGTCGGGCGTATCGCGGTGCGGATCGACGCTGACGAACAGGATGCGCACGTCGCGGGCCTTGTCGCCCAGGTTCTGCAACACGGCCGACAGCTGGGCCATGGTGGTGGGGCAGATGTCCGGGCAACTGGCGTAACCGAAGAACAGCAGTACTGTCTTGCCCTTCAGGTCGTCGCTGCTGACCGTCTTGCCGCCGGCGCCCGGCAACGAGAACTTCAGGTCGGGCAGATGGCCGCGAACGTTGTACAGCTTCCAGTCGACGTTGCGGTCGCCGCAGGCGGCAAGCAGTACGCACAGGGCCAGCAGCAGGCCGCGCCAGGCGCGGCCGGTGTTCAGGTGTCGCATGAGTTCCATCGCCGGTTGGGGGATAAACCCGTCGATTCTACCTGCTTGGCTGGGGGCGGCCGGTGGGGCGGCAGACGCGGACTTGTCCTGGCGCAAAGGCCACTTGTGAAGCTTTGTCTGAATATTGTTGGCCTTCTGCCAAAACGGCCCCCGCGGGGCGCGGCAGGGCATACATTCAGGGCCGTGTCAGTAATCGAACCGGCGAGGCGTCATCCATGAATACTGCGGCCAACCATGCGCTGGGCTATCCCTATTTTCCGTATTACCCGGTAGTGCTGGACATCCTGCGCAGCCGGCGGGCCGACAGCGTGCTGGACGCGCCCTGCAGCCGCGGCTGGCTGGGCGACATGGCGCGCCCGGCCACGGGGCGCGACGTCGAGGTGGACGGCATCGGCCCGGCTGCCTTGCCCGAGTCGGCCAATGGCTATCGCCGACTGACGGTGCACGACCTGGAATCGCCGCTACCCGTGCCGGCACCGTACGACGCGGTTGTTTGCAGCGAAGCCATCCATCAGGCGACCGATCCCGGCCTGCTGGTCCAGGCGTTGCGTCAAGCGTTGCGCCCCGGCGGCACGCTGGTGCTGACCGCACCGAATGCGGTCGATGTGCGCGCCCGGCTTCGGGCGCTCAAGCGGGGGTTCCAGGCCGATTCCTCGGCGCAATCGAACCCGCCCGGCAGCACCGCGAGTGCGATGCCTTTGCCCTGGGGCTTCGCGCAATTGCATCGGCTGCTGGCGGACCAGGGCTTTGCCGACATCACCCTGCACAAAGTGGTCGAAGCCGGCCAGGTCCCCTGGCTTGACCGGCTGATTGCGTGGCCGGCGCGGCGCGATTGCCAAGCCCGCCTCAAACGTGCCCAGGACGAACCCAGCCGCCACTTCTGGCGGCAGGCTGGGTCGGATTCATCGCTGCACGGGCGCTGGCTGGTGGTGTCAGCGCGCCGGCCCGGCGGGCAGTAGCGCTGCGTGCCGGCCTCAGGCCGGCTGCATGCCGCTGTGACGCAGCAGCGCATCAATCCGTGGGGCGCGGCCACGGAACGCGGCGAACGATTCGGCGGCCGGGCGCGAACCGCCCACGGCCAGCACTTCGCGGCGGAAGCGCGCGCCGGTGGCCGGGTCCAGCGTGCCCAGGGCGTTGGCGGCCTGGCCAGCAGCGGCTTCCTCGAAGGCCTCGTAGGCGTCGGCGGACAGCACCTCGGCCCATTTGTAGCTGTAGTAGCCCGCGCCGTAGCCGCCTGCGAACAGGTGCGAGAACGCGTGCGGCAGGCGGTGCCAGGCCGGCGGGAACAGCACCGCGACCTCGCTGCGCACCTGCTGCAGCAAGGCCAGTACTTCGTCGATGGACGCACCCTTGGCGCGGTCATGCATCAGCATGTCGAACAGCGCGAATTCGATCTGGCGCACGGTCTGCATGCCGCTCTGGTAATTGCGGGCCGCGACCAGGCGGTCGTAGAGCGCGCGCGGCAGCGGTTCGCCGGTCTCGACGTGGGCCGACAGCTTTTGCACCACGGCCCATTCCCAGCAGAAGTTTTCCATGAACTGCGAGGGCAGCTCGATGGCGTCCCATTCGACGCTGGCGAAGGCGGCGGCGCCGGGCTCGTCCACTTCGGACAGGAGCGCGTGCAGGGCGTGGCCGGTTTCGTGGAACAGGGTGATGACGTCATCGTGCGTCAGCACGGCGGCGCGGTCGCCATTGGGGCGCGAGAAGTTGCAGGTCAGGTAGGCGATGGGCGTCTGCACGCGGCCGGCCACGACGCGGCGGGTGCGCTCGCTGTCGACCCAGGCGCCGCTTTGCTTGCCCGAGCGGGCGTACAGGTCCAGGTACAGGTAGCCGATCAGGTCGCCCTTGGGGCTTTCGACGCGCACGCCGCGCACGTCCGCATGCCAGGACGACACCGGGGTTTCGGCCAGGCGCACGTCGAACAGCGTTTCGATGACCTCGAACAGGCCGGCCAGCACGCGCGGCTCGGTGAAGTACTGCTTGACCTCGTCTTCCGAGTACGCATAGCGCGACTCGCGCAGGCGCTCGGACGCATAGCCCACGTCCCAGGGTTGCAGATCGGCCAGGCCGAGTTCGGCGGCGGCAAAGGCCTTCAGTTCGGCCAGGTCGCGTTCGGCGTAGGGCTTGGCGCGCGCGGCCAGGTCGCGCAGGAAACCGGTGACTTCGGCGGCGTCGCGCGCCATGCGGGTCTGCAGGCGCAGCGCGGCGAACGTGCCCAGGCCCAGCAGGTTCGATTCTTCGGCGCGCAGCGACAGCAGTTCTTCGATCAACGGGGAATTGTCGAACTGGGCATCGCCCTGCTCGGAGGCCACCGTGCCGTAGCCGCGGTACAGCGCTTCGCGCAGCGTGCGGTCCTGCGCGTATTGCATCACCGGCAGGTAGCAGGGCATCTTCAGCGTCAGCTTCCAGCCGGCCTTGCCGTCTTCGTCGGCGGCGGCGCGGGCGGCGGCCAGCACGTCGGCCGGAATGCCCTTCAGGCGGGATTCGTCCTCGACCACCAGCGACCAGGCGTCGATGGCGTCCAGCACGTTTTCAGAGAATTTCTGCGAGGCCTGGGCTTCGCGGTCGGAAATCGCGGCATAGCGTTCGCGGTCGGCGCCGCGCAGTTCGACGCCGCTCAGGCGGAAGTCGCGCAGGGCCATTTCCACGATGCGGCGGCGCACCGGGGTCCACGATGCGAAATCGGGCGCGGCGGCCAGGCGCTGGTACTGCTGGTACAGGCCCTCGTGCAGGCCGACCCAGGTGGAAAACTCGGTCACCAGGGGCAGGGCGGCGTTGTAGGCCTCGCGCAGTTCGGGCGTGTTGACCACGGCGTTCAGGTGGCCGGCCACCGACCAGGCGCGCCACAAGCGTTCGGATGCCGTGTCCAGCGGCTCGACCACGGCTTCCCAAGTGGGCGCCAGCGCCGGATCGGCGGCGCGGTCCACGGCCTGGCGGGCGATGCCCAGGAGTTCTTCAATGGCCGGCACCACGTGGGCGGGCTTGACCGCCTGGTAATCGACCAGTTCGGAGACGGGGGCGAGCAGGGGATTCTGGGTCATGGCGTTACCAATTGCGTAAGAGGGGGGCGGGCAGCACGCGAGCGCGCCGGCAAACATAAGGATCAGGTTGGGGCGGCGCGCCGAAAAGCAAGGGCGTCGCTTGCCGCAGGCGCGCCGGCCGCGGCGGGTGACCCTGGCCGCGCCCAGAAACGATTATGGGTTTGCCCCCCGTCCCTCGAAAGGGCGCGGGGCAAACCCACAGGGGCGCCGCAGCGGGGCAGACGGTCGGCTTCAGGCAGCGGCCCGTTCCGCCGCTTCGACGGTGTTGACCAGCAGCATGGCGATGGTCATGGGGCCTACGCCGCCCGGCACGGGCGTGATGGCGCCGGCCACCTGGCTGGCGGATGCGAAGTCCACGTCGCCGCACAGCTTGCCGTCGGCGCCGCGGTTGATGCCGACGTCGATGACGACGGCGCCGGGCTTGATCATCGAGCCGTCGATCATGCCGGGCTTGCCGGTGGCGACCACCAGGACGTCGGCGCGGCGGGTCTGGGCCGCCAGGTCACGCGTCTTGGAATTGCAGATCGTGATGGTGGCGCCGGCGGCCAGCAGCAGCATGGCCATGGGCTTGCCCACGATGTTGCTGGCGCCCACGATGACGGCTTCGGCGCCGCGCAGGGCCACGCCTTCGGATTCCAGCATCTTCATCACGCCGTAGGGCGTGCAGGGGCGGAACAGCGGCTGGCCCGTCATGAGCAGGCCGGCGTTGCTGATGTGAAAGCCGTCCACGTCCTTTTCGGCCGCGATGGCTTCGATGACCTTGTGGGAGTCCATGTGCTTGGGCAGCGGCAACTGCACCAGGATGCCGTGGATGGACGGATCACGGTTCAGCTTGTCGATGCGGGCCAGCAGCTCGGCCTCGGTCATGTCGGCGGGGTACTGTTCCTTGACGGAATGCAGCCCGGCCTTTTCGCAGGCCGCGACCTTGTTGCGGACATACACTTGCGACGCCGGGTCTTCGCCGACCAGCACCACGGCCAGCCCGGGGCGCGTGCCCTTGGCGGCCAGGGCGGCGACGCGTTGGGCGACGTCTTCGCGAATGCGCAGCGACAATGCCACGCCATCGATAATCCTGGCGGTCATTCGGCAGCCTCCGCGCGGAGCGCTACGGTATTCGCCTTGGGAGCGGCCCTGCGGCTCATGCGTGCGCCTCCGGTTTGGCCAAAGCCACTTTCATCAAATCAGCAACGGTGGTCACTTCAAGTTTTTCCATGATGTTGGCGCGGTGCGCCTCGACGGTCTTGATGCTGATGCCCAGGTCGTCGGCGATCTGCTTGTTCAAGCGGCCGGCGACGATGCGCTCCAGCACCTGCTGCTCGCGCGCGGTCAGGCGCGCCAGCATGGCTTCGTGGTCCTTCTGGGCCTGGTGCTTGCTCACGCGTTGCGTGGCCTGCTCAAGCATGCGCGCCACGATTTCGCGCAAATCGGATTCGTTGAACGGCTTTTCGAGGAAGTCGACGGCGCCCTTCTTCATGGTCGACACGGCCATGGGCACGTCGCCGTGGCCGGTGATGAAGACGATGGGCAGCGGGGCGTTGCGAGCGATGAGCTGCTCTTGCAGTTCCAGGCCGCTCATGCCGGGCATGCGCACGTCGGCGATCAGCACCCCGATCTGGCTGGCGTCGTAGTCTTCCAGGAAGGATTCGCCGCTGGCATAGGCGCGGACGCGATAGCCGTTGGCTTCCAGCAGCCAGCGCAGCGAATCGCGGACCGCTTCGTCGTCATCAACAATGAATACCGTGCTCGACAGGTGGGGCGTGTTCATGCGTGCAACTCCTCGGACTGATCATTCTGAGCCTGCGTCTGAGACGCAGCGCAGGGCAGGGTAAAGCGGAAAATAGTACCGCCGGCGGGATTGGGGTCCGCCCAAAGGCGGCCGTGGTGCGATTCGATAATGGTACGGCAGATATTCAGTCCCATGCCCAGGCCCTGGGTCTTGGTGCTGAAGAAGGGTTCGAACAGGCGTTCCGGCTCGGCCAGGCCGTGGCCGCGGTCGACCACCGCCACTTCGATGTGCTGTTCGTGCAGGATGACCGCCACCTTGAGCTCGTCGGACTCGCTCTTTTCCATGGCTTCCAGGCCATTCTTGAGCAAATTCAGCAGCACCTGTTCGATCAGGATGGGGTCGGCCAGCACGTCGGGCGCGTTGGACGGCACGAAGCTGTCGATGCGGATGCGGCGCTTGCGGGCGTCGATTTCGGCAAAACCGATGGCGTTGTCGACAATGCGGCCGATGGCCACGCGCTGGCGGCGCGGCTCGCTGCGCTTCACGAATTCACGGATGCGGCTGATGATCTTGCCGGCGCGCTCGGCCTGCGAGGCGGCCTTTTCCAGGGCGGGCAACAGCATGTTGGGGCTGGTGTGGCCCGCCTTGACCAGGGCCACGGCGCCCATGCTGTAGTTGGCGATGGCGGTCAGGGGCTGGTTCAGCTCGTGCGCCAGCGACGAGGCCATTTCGCCCATGGTGGTCAGGCGGCTGGTCAGCTGGATCTTTTCCTGCTGTACGCGCGAGGCTTCTTCGTGGCCGCGGCGTTCGGTGATGTCGCGCGCCACCTGCATGCGCACGCGGCGCCCGTCGGTCCAGGCCAGCATGCGGTGGTGCACTTCGAACCAGCGCTGCACCGACGGCGCGAACACTTCGACGGATTCGTCGGTGAAGCGGCCGCGGCGGCCGGCCAGCAGTTCGTCGTGGCCGCCCGTCTGGGCGCCGAACACGCGGCGGTAGGTGCGGTTGGCAAACAGCAGCTCAAGCCCGTCGTGGGTATCGGCCGTGACCGAGATGGCGTCGTCCAGGCCTTCCAGCACGGTCATGAAGCGTTCGTGGGCGGCGGTCAGGGCCTCGCGGATGCGCTTGGGCTCGGTGATGTCGGTCATGGAGGTCATCCAGCCGATCTGGTTGCCATTGGGGTCCAGCAGGGGCGACACGTACATGCGCGCCGTGAAGCGCGAGCCGTCGCGCCGCTGGGCTTCGACTTCCAGGCCGCTGCTGGGTGTCTTGCCCGACATCAGCACGTCCAGCGTGTGCTGGTGCTGCTCGTGGCGGCCGGGCACCCAATAAGGGAAGGGCGGGCTGCGGCCGATCAGGTCGGCTTCGTTCCAGCCGATCATGCGGCAGAACGCCGGGTTGACGTAGGCGATGCGGCCTTCCATGTCGAGCACCCGCATGCCGGTGGACATGGAGTTTTCCATGGCGCGGCGAAAACCCGTTTCGGCGATGAGCGCGGCCTCGGCCGCCGAGCGGAAGCGGGTATAGCGCCACAGCATCAACAGGCTGATGACGATCACGCACGACAGCGCCAGCACCACCCAGATCAGGCGTTGCTGCCGCATTTCCTGGTCGATGGTCACGAACATGACGCTGTCGTCGTGGATGCGCTGCAACCAGAAAAACACCCCCATCACACAGATATAGAGGATCAGCACCATCGCGGGCGTGACCCAGTACACCCCGCGGCGGCGCGTGCGGGCGTGGTCGTGGAACGGCGTGGGTATATTGGACTTGGGCGCGCTGGACATGGAATTCGGGCCGGATAGGGCGGGCATTTTTCATTGCCGAGCCGCCTCAAGATGAAAACGACCCCGCGGGGGCAGCAAGCCGAAGGCGCGGCGTGGGGGGCATTTTAATGCGTGTCGGAACGGAATTGCCGGGAATCAAGCCCGCGAACCCGGCGATCGGCTAAAAAAGTGGCTCTCCTCCTTTTCAGCTTGCATTCATATTTTCGCATTATGAAATGCCGTACCGCAAC
Organism: Achromobacter sp. FW305-C-28; assembly: GCF_058783235.1. NCBI lineage: Bacteria > Pseudomonadati > Pseudomonadota > Betaproteobacteria > Burkholderiales > Alcaligenaceae > Achromobacter > Achromobacter sp. FW305-C-28. Next base: position 227,546 of record NZ_JBYSYL010000002.1, read on the forward strand.
ATGAAATTTTCCTTGCGACCGGTTAATCTTCTTTCTTAGAATGCCGGCTGATAGAGAGATACCGCTCATCTAGTAGCCGGTCTCTAGCACAACACCCCGACCCATGCATGGCAGGGCAGCCCGGATGATCCCGGCTACCATGGCGTGTCCGCGAGTAGATCAAATAAGCGGGTGTGGTCACGAACGAACCCCAACAGGAGACACACGATGTCCTCTTTCGCCCAGGCTGGCGCCGTGCAGGCTGCCAACGACGAAGACACCCTTGAAACCCAGGAGTGGCTCGAAGCCCTGGCGGCAGTCCTTGATCGCGAAGGACCGCAGCGCGCACATTACCTGCTGGAACGCCTGATCGACGAAGCCCGTCGCTCCGGCGCCCACATCCCGTTCTCGCCGAATACCGCTTACGTCAACACGATTCCCCCGGGCCTGGAGCCCGCGCATCCGGGCAACCTGGAACTGGAATCGCGCATCCGCTCGTACGTGCGCTGGAACGCCATGGCCATGGTGGTCAAGGCCAACAAGCACAATCCGCCGGACGGCGGCGACCTGGGCGGCCACATCGCGTCGTTCGCCTCGCTGGCCACCATGATCGGCTGCGGCCAGAACCACTTCTGGCACGCCGAAGACGAAGGCCACGGCGGCGACCTGGTCTACTTCCAGGGCCACACCTCGCCCGGCATGTACGGCCGCGCCTACCTTGAAGGCCGCCTGACCGAAGAACAGCTGAACCACTTCCGCCAGGAAGTGGACGGCAAGGGCCTGTCGTCGTACCCGCATCCGAAGCTGATGCCCGACTTCTGGCAGTTCCCCACGGTGTCGATGGGCCTGGGCCCGCTGATGGCCATCTACCAGGCCCGCTTCCTGAAGTACCTGCACGCCCGCGGCATCGCCGACACCAGCAACCGCAAGGTCTGGGTGTTCTGCGGCGACGGCGAAATGGACGAACCCGAGTCGCTGGGCGCCATCGCCCTGGCGGCCCGCGAAAAGCTCGACAACCTGATCTTCGTCGTCAACTGCAACCTGCAGCGCCTGGACGGCCCGGTGCGCGGCAACGGCAAGATCATCCAGGAACTCGAAGGCGACTTCCGCGGTTCGGGCTGGAACGTCATCAAGCTGATCTGGGGCGGCTACTGGGACCCGCTGCTGGCGCACGACAAGGAAGGCATCCTGCGCAAGATCATGGAAGAAACCGTCGACGGCGAGTACCAGGCGTACAAGGCCAACGACGGCAAGTTCGTGCGCGAGCATTTCTTCGGCAAGCACCCCAAGCTGCTCGAAGCCGTGTCGCGCATGAGCGACGAAGACATCTGGCGCCTGAACCGCGGCGGCCATGATCCCCACAAGGTCTACGCCGCGTTCGACGCCGCGACCAGCCACACCGGTCAGCCGACCGTCATCCTGGCCAAGACCATCAAGGGCTACGGCATGGGCCACGTGGGCCAGGCCAAGAACCCGACCCACCAGCAAAAGAAGCTGGAACTGGACTCGATCCGCGAATTCCGCGACCGCTTCGGCATCCCCATCCCGGACGACCAGCTGGCCGACCTGCCGTACTTCAAGCCGGCCGATGATTCGCCCGAAATGAAGTACCTGCACGAGCGCCGCGCCGCGCTGGGCGGCTACCTGCCGCGCCGCCGCGCCAAGGCCGACGAGCAACTGAAGGCCCCCGCCCTGGAAGCCTTCAAGGCCGTGCTGGAACCCACCGCCGAAGGCCGTGAGATCTCCACCACCCAAGCTTTCGTGCGCATCCTGAACCAGGTGCTGCGCGACAAGGAACTGGGTCCGCGCGTCGTGCCGATCCTGGCCGACGAATCGCGCACCTTCGGCATGGAAGGCCTGTTCCGCCAGATCGGCATCTACGCGCCGGAAGGCCAGAAGTACACCCCGGTCGACAAGGACCAGGTCATGTACTACAAGGAAGCGGCCGACGGCCAGCTCCTGCAGGAAGGCATCAACGAAGCGGGCGCGATGAGCTCCTGGATTGCGGCGGCCACGTCGTACTCCTCGAACAACCGCATCATGATCCCGTTCTTCATCTACTACTCGATGTTCGGGTTCCAGCGCATCGGCGACCTGGCCTGGGCTGCCGGCGACATGCAGGCGCGTGGCTTCCTCCTGGGCGGCACCGCGGGCCGCACCACGCTGAACGGCGAAGGCCTGCAGCACGAAGACGGCCACAGCCATATCCTGGCCTCGACCATCCCCAACTGCGTCTCGTACGACCCGACGTTCGGCCATGAACTGGCCGTCATCATCCAGCATGGCTTGAAGCGCATGGTGGAAGACCAGGAAAACGTCTACTACTACCTGACGGTGATGAACGAAAACTACCCGCAGCCCGGTCTGACCCAGGGCGACGAGGAAGGCATCATCAAGGGCATGTACAAGCTCAAGTCGCACGGCAAGGGCAAGAACCGCGTGCAACTGATGGGTTCGGGCACGATCCTGCGCGAAGTCATGGCCGCGCAAGAGCTGCTGGAAGCCGATTGGGGCGTGGCATCCGACCTCTGGAGCGTCACCAGCTTCACCGAGCTGCGCCGCAATGGCCTGGACGCCGAGCGCCACAACATGCTGCACCCCGACGAGAAGAAGCCCCAGGTGGCCTACGTCACCGAGCAGCTGGCCAAGACGGAAGGCCCGATCATCGCGTCGACCGACTACATGAAGCTGTTCGCCGACCAGATCCGCCCGTTCGTGCCCAAGGGCCGCGAATACAAGGTGCTGGGCACCGACGGTTTCGGCCGCTCGGATTTCCGTGCCAAGCTGCGTGAGCACTTCGAAGTGGATCGCCACTTCGTCGTGGTCGCCGCGCTGCGCGCGCTGGCCGACGAAGGCAAGGTGCCGGTTGCCAAGGTGGCCGAAGCCATCAAGAAGTACGGCATCAATCCGAACAAAGCCAACCCGCAATACGCCTGAGGGTAAAGAGACATGAGCAACGTCGTGCAAATCAAGGTTCCCGACATCGGCGACTTCAAGGAAGTGGAAGTCATTGAAGTGCTGGTGGCGGTGGGCGACACGATCAAGGCCGAGCAGAGCCTGATTACCGTCGAGTCCGACAAGGCTTCGATGGAAATCCCCGCCTCGCAGGGCGGGGTGGTGAAGTCGATCGCCGTGAAGGTCGGCGACAAGGTCGCCGAAGGCGCCGTGGTGCTCGAAGTGGAAGCGTCGGACGCTGCCGCGCCGGCCGCCAAGGAAGAAGCCCCCCAGGCCGAAGCCAAGGAAGCGCCCAAGCAGGCTGCCGCCGCCGCGCCCGCCGCCAAGGCGGAAGCGGCCGCGCCGGCCGCCGCCAGCGGCCCGGTCGAGATCGAAGTGCCGGACATCGGCGACTTCAAGGAAGTGGAAGTCATCGAAGTCATGGTCGCCGTGGGCGACACGATCAAGGCCGAGCAAAGCCTGATCACCGTCGAGTCCGACAAGGCCTCGATGGAAATTCCCGCCTCGCAAGGCGGCGTGGTCAAGGAAGTGAAGGTCAAGGTCGGCGACAAGGTCGCCAAGGGCTCGATCGTGGTCGTGGTGGAAGGCAGCGCGCCTGCCGCCGCCGCACCGGCCGCTGCACCTGCCGCCAAGACCGAAACCGCCGCCGCGCCGAAGGCCGAGGCCAAGTCGGAAGCCGCCCCGGCAGCGCCCGCCTCGCGCCCGGCCCCGGCCGCCGCGCTGGAAGACGCCAACCTCAAGCCCGGCCAGCTGCCGCACGCATCGCCGTCGGTGCGCAAGTTCGCCCGCGAACTGGGTGTGAACCTCAGCCGCGTCAAGGGTTCTGGTCCGAAAGACCGCATCACCGCCGAGGACGTGCGCGCCTTCGTCAAGCAGGCCCTGTCGTCTTCGGCCGCGCCTGCCGCCGCCGGCGGTTCGGCCGACGGCGCCGCGCTGGGCCTGTTGCCGTGGCCCAAGGTCGACTTCACCAAGTTCGGTCCGGTCGAAGCCAAGCCCCTGTCGCGCATCAAGAAGATTTCCGGCGCGAACCTGCACCGCAACTGGGTCATGATCCCGCACGTCACCAACAACGACGAAGCGGACATCACCGACCTGGAAGCGCTGCGCGTCACGCTGAACAAGGAAAACGAGAAGTCGGGCATCAAGGTCACGATGCTGGCCTTCCTGATCAAGGCCGTGGTCGCGGCCCTGAAGAAATTCCCCGAGTTCAACGCCTCGCTGGATGGCGACAACCTGGTGCTCAAGCAGTACTACCACATCGGTTTCGCCGCCGACACGCCCAACGGGCTGGTGGTGCCGGTGATCCGCGATGCCGACAAGAAGGGCATTTTGCAGATCGCCCAGGAAATGACCGACCTGTCCAAGAAAGCGCGCGACGGCAAGATCTCGCCCTCCGACATGCAGGGCGGCTGCTTCTCGATCTCGTCGCTGGGCGGCATTGGCGGCACGTCGTTCACGCCGATCATCAACGCGCCCGAAGTGGCCATCCTGGGCGTGTCGCGTTCGTCGCACAAGCCGGTCTGGGACGGCAAGCAGTTCGTGCCGCGCCTGATCGTGCCGCTGTCGCTGTCGTACGACCATCGCGTCATCGACGGCGCGGCTGCTGCCCGCTTCAACGCCTATCTGGGCGCCTTGCTGGCCGACTTCCGCCGCATCGCGCTGTAAACGGGGAGCCCTATGAGCAATACCGTTCAAATCAAAGTGCCGGACATCGGCGACTTCAAGGAAGTCGAAGTCATCGAAGTGCTGGTGGCCGTGGGCGATACGATCAAGGCCGAGCAAAGCCTGATCACCGTCGAATCCGACAAGGCCTCGATGGAAATCCCGGCCTCGCAGGGTGGCGTGGTCAAGTCGATCGCCGTGAAGGTGGGCGACAAGGTCGCCGAGGGCGCCGTGGTGCTCGAGGTCGAAGCCTCGGATGCCGCTGCCGCGCCGGCCGCCAAGGCCGACGCGCCCAAGGCAGAGGCCCCGAAGGCCGACGCGAAAGCCGAGGCCCCCAAGGCCGCCGCACCGGCTCCCGCGGCCGCCAGCTTCAAGGGTTCGGCCGATTCCGAATGCGACGTGCTGGTGCTGGGCGCCGGCCCCGGCGGCTATTCGGCCGCCTTCCGCGCCGCCGACCTGGGCTTGTCCGTGGTGCTGGTCGAGCGCTATTCGACGCTGGGCGGCGTGTGCCTGAACGTGGGCTGCATTCCGTCCAAGGCGCTGCTGCACAACGCCGCCATCATCGACGAAGCGCGCGAGCTGGCGGCCCACGGCATCAGCTTCGGCGAGCCCAAGATCGATCTGGACAAGCTGCGCGGCTACAAGGACAGCGTGGTCGCCAAGCTGACCGGCGGCCTGGCCGGCATGGCCAAGGCCCGCAAGGTCACCGTGGTGACGGGCGTGGGCGAGTTCGCCGATGCCAACCACCTGGCGGTCAAGGGCGCCGACGGCAAGTCGCAGACCATCCGCTTCAAGCAGGCCATCATCGCCGCCGGCAGCCAGTCGGTGAAGCTGCCGTTCCTGCCCGCCGACGAGCGCATCGTCGATTCCACCGGCGCGTTGCTGCTGCGTGAAATCCCCAAGAAGATGCTGATCATCGGCGGCGGCATCATCGGCCTGGAAATGGGCACGGTGTATTCCACGCTGGGCGCGCGCCTGGACGTCGTGGAAATGCTGGACGGCCTGATGCAGGGCGCCGACCGCGACCTGGTCAAGGTCTGGCAGAAAAAGAACGTCGGCCGTTTCGACAACATCATGCAGAAGACCAAGACGGTCGGCGCAGAGGCCAAAAAAGACGGCATCTACGTCACCTTCGAGGGCGAGGGCGCGCCGAAAGAACCGCAGCGCTACGACCTGGTGCTGCAGGCCGTGGGCCGCAGCCCCAACGGCAAGAAGATCGGTGCCGACAAGGCCGGTATCGCGGTGACCGACCGCGGCTTTATCGAAGTCGATCGCCAGATGCGCACCAACGTGCCGCACATCTTCGCCATCGGCGACATCGTGGGCCAGCCCATGCTGGCGCACAAGGCGGTGCATGAAGGCCACGTGGCAGCCGAAGTCGCCGCCGGCCAAAAGTCGTTCTTCGACGCCCGCGTGATTCCGTCGGTGGCCTACACCGATCCGGAAGTGGCGTGGGTCGGGCTGACCGAAGACGAAGCCAAGAAGCAGGGCATCAAGGTAGAGAAGGGCGTCTTCCCCTGGGCAGCCTCGGGTCGCGCCATCGCCAACGGCCGCGACGAAGGCTTCACCAAGCTGCTGTTCGACGCCGAGTCGCATCGCATCCTGGGCGGCGGCATCGTGGGTACCCACGCCGGCGACCTGATCAGCGAAGTGGCGCTGGCCGTGGAAATGGGCGCCGACGTCATCGACATCGCCAAGACCATCCACCCGCACCCGACCCTGGGCGAATCGGTGGGCATGGCGGCCGAAGTGGCCGAAGGCGTCTGCACCGATCTGCCGCCCATGAAGAAGAAGTAAGCCGTTACGACGCGCGGCGGACCTGGGTCCGCCGCGGTCGGCGCACCCCAGCCCGAAGGCAGGACCACGGTCCTCCCTTCGGGCTGTTTGCATTGGGGGGGCCGGCTTGCCGGGCCGGCGCCGGGCACTCGGCCTGGCATTGGAACGCTTTTCTGGATAATCCATCTCGCCGTAGCGGGCTGATCCGCGCGGTGCGGCTGCCTAGAATCGAAGCTTCCCCACCGAAGCAGGAGAGTTTCCATGGCAGACCATTCCATCAAGGGCAAAGTCGCGCTGATTGCCGGCGGCGCCAAGAACCTGGGCGGCCTGATCGCACGCGATCTGGCCCAGCAAGGCGCTCGCGCCGTCGTCATCCACTACAACAGCGCGGCGTCCAAGGCGGACGCCGACGCCACGGTGGCCGCCATTCAGGCCGCCGGCGCCCAGGCCGTGGCGTTGCAAGCCGACCTGAGCACCGCGGGTGCCGTTGAAAAGCTGTTTGCCGATACCGTGGCCGCGGTGGGCCGGCCCGACATCGCCATCAACACCGTGGGCAAAGTGCTCAAAAAGCCCCTGACCGAGATCAGCGAAGCCGAATACGACGAGATGGCGGCGGTCAACGCCAAATCGGCCTTCTTCTTCCTGAAAGAGGCGGGCCGCCACGTCAACGACAACGGCAAGGTCTGCACGCTGGTGACCTCGTTGCTGGGGGCATTCACGCCGTTCTATGCGGCCTATGCCGGCAGCAAGGCGCCGGTCGAGCACTACACCCGCGCGGCGGCCAAGGAGTTCGGCGCCCGCGGCATCTCGGTGACGGCGGTGGGTCCGGGCCCGATGGATACGCCGTTCTTCTATCCGGCCGAAGGCGCCGACGCGGTGGCGTATCACAAGACCGCCGCGGCGCTGTCGCCGTTCTCCAAGACCGGCCTGACCGACATTGAGGATGTCGTGCCCTTTATCCGCCATCTGGTCAGCGATGGTTGGTGGATCACCGGCCAGACCATCCTGATCAACGGCGGCTACACCACCAAGTAGGCGTCCAACGCAGCGGCCAGACCCAGCGGCGGGCGGCCCGGACCGGCCGGCCAGGGAGAAATAGCGGGCAGACCGGCTATGCTGGCTCCGGCGGCACGGTGCCGCCGGGCAACGCCGGGATCGGGATCATGGATAGACTCGAACAGTACCGCGTCTTCGCGCAGGTCGCGGAGATGGGCAGTTTCATCAAGGCCGCCAATGCGCTGGAGCTGCCGCGCGCCTCCGTATCGGCGGCGATCCAGCAATTGGAGACCCACGTGGGCGTGCGCCTGCTGCATCGGACTACCCGCCAGGTACGCCTGACGGCCGACGGCGGGCAATTGTTGGAACGCCTGCGGCCGCTGCTGGCCGAGGTGGAAGAGATCGACCACTTGTTCGAGCAAAGCGCCCGCCAGGTATCCGGGCGCCTGAACGTGGACGTGCCCAGCCGCATCGCCCGACGGTTGGTGGCGCCGGCGCTGCCCGGGCTGCTGCGCCGCCATCCGCGATTGCAATTGGCGCTGGGGTCCAGCGACCGCGCCATCGACCTGATTCAGGAAGGCGTCGATTGCGCGGTGCGCGTCGGCGCGCTGCACGACAGCAGCCTGGTGTCGCGGCCGCTGGGCAGCATCGCCCTGATCAACTGCGCCAGCCCGGCCTACCTGCGCGAGCAGGGGGCGCCGCTCAAGCCGGAAGATCTGGCCGAGGGCCATTGGATGGTGGGCTATGCCTCGCCGACGACGGGCCGCGAATTGCCCTGGGAGATCGAGGCCGGGCAGGGGGCCACGCAGGCGATCGGGCTACCCAGCCGCGTCGTGGTGAACAATGCCGAAAGCTATATCGCCTGCTGCCTGGCAGGTTTGGGGCTGATCCAGATTCCGCGCTTCGATGTGCAGCACCTGCTGGATGCGGGTGAACTGGTCGAGGTCATGCCGACCCACCGTGCTCCGGCCATGCCGGTGACCCTGCTGTATCCGCACCGGCGGCAGCGCTCGCGCCGCTTGGCGATATTTCTGGAATGGTTCGAGGAGCTGATGCGCAAGCACCTGGACTCGGGCGTAGCGGCGTAGTGAGGGCGGATGGGACGGGCATGCGCCGTCCGGCTCGGGCGGCGGGTGGCGCTGCCGCGTGGCGGGCAGCGCGGCCGTTACGCTTGGGTGTTGATGCGCGTGCCCAGGGTGCCGTCGATGGCGACTACCGGCAGCGATTGCATCAGCGTGGCGACCGTATCGGCTTGCGCATTGATGGCCTTCTTGGTCACGCGCGCCTGGATTTCCTGCATCAGCTGCGCATCACGCATGGCCAGGCCGGTATTGACGGTGTTGTTGACGGAAAGATCCATGGCGGGGTGTCCTGGTGGCGTGCATGCCGGGCGGAGTCCGGCAAGGATGAGTCGATTATCGCCTGCTTCGCATCTCAGGGGCAACGTTTTACGACCGCTCGACGGCCGATGTCATTGCAGGATCGGGCATTCCTTGATCGCGCCCCAGCCCTGGTTTGGCTCGCAGAATTGCTTGCGCGCAGCCCAGGCACAGTCGGGACGCTCGAAAAATCCCAGCGTGGCGCAGCGTGCGAGTGCCGCTTTCAGGTGGTCGACCCAGGCGTGGGGGTTTTCGGCGGGTATTTCTGTGATGCGCAGCGTGGATTTGGGCGGCGTGGAGGGGGCCGGCGTGGCGGCTGGGTCACGCGGGGCGGGTGTGTGAGAGCTGATCGCCGGCCTGTCCGACGGTGGAGTTTCGGTAACGTCGGGCTCGGTGGAGGACCTGGCTGGCGTCCCGGGGGAAGGCTCCGTCCCGGCAGCGGTCGTCACGCGTTCGTCCGTGGCAACCGCCGCCAGCGAAGGCGTGCTGGTCGCAGCGGGATCGAACGATTTGGGCTGGGACTCCTTGCCGGGCGCGGGGGGCGACTGCAGCGGGACACGTACTGGCCCGGCCGCGTTAACGCCCGAGCGCGCGGCTTTGGGTGTGCTCCACGACACCACCAGCAATACCAGGGCGCCGTAGATGGCCAGCGTGTACAGGACTGTCAGCGTGGCGTACCCCACCCGTTTGCCGGTCATGGGGCGGGCGTTTCCGCGACCCAGCAAACGACGCCAGCCGACCAGGGCGGCGCCGGGTGCGCTGATCAACCACCAGCCCAGGCGCCTGGCCGGGCCAGGCTGGGGCAGCGACGCCTGCACCTGCGCGGCCAGCAACTCTCGCAGCGCGCGGTTCTCTTCGCGCAACTGCTGGGTCTGCGCGTCTTCCGGCTCCTCGTCGTGGGGATCCGTCATGCTGTCATGCTGCGTAGCGGTAGGACCGAGCGGGGGGATGGTCATGTTACGAAAAATATAGATACAAACAGCCTGCGTCAATTATGAATGACGCGGTTGTCATGCCATCGTGCGAACAGCTGGGAAAAATGGGGGCTTGGCATGGCTTCGGCGCATCCGCGGGCGGCTCGGCCAGCCGTGGCCTAGCGTGTGCGCTTGAGAAAACCGTCCTGCGCGACCGTAATCTGCAGCTTGTGTTGCATGGCCAAGTCCTGCGTGAATTCGGGATGCTGCGGGAGCCATGAACGGACCGCTGATTTCGGGCTGTTGCCCTGACCCCATGGGCGGTTGGCGCAAAGCTCGGCCGGCATGTCCTCGATGACGGTATCGAAGACGACGCAATAGCTGCCAACGGAGGTCATTGGGGCGTATGCCTCGAGTTCGGCGAGCACGTGATCGTGCGTGTGGTTGGAGTCCAGGCAGACCAGCACGCGTTTGGCATCGCCCGCCGCCTGGCGCACCTGTTCGATGACGTCCGGGGCGATGCTGGAGCCCTGGATCATCGTGATGAGATGGCTCAGCGGATGCGCGACGATTTCCTTGCGATTGTGGGCCCGGATGTCGATATCCACGCCGATGACGCGCCGGTTGGACATGCCTGGCAGCAGGGGCGTCCGGTTGGTCTGGGCGTCGCAGTAGTCGAGCATCGCCAGCATTGAAGCGCTCAGGATCAGCGAACCGCCGTGGGCAATGCCGGTTTCGATGATGACGTCCGGACGGGTGGCCCAGATCAGCTCCTGCATCGCATGAATGTCTTGCGGATATTGAATGATGGGCCGGCCCAGCCATTGGAAATTGTAGGTGTACGCACCGACAGTGCCGGCCTTGATCATCCAAGCCAGGGTGTCGGCGGCCAGCGCCTCGTCCGCACCCAGTCGCTCGATATTCGCTTGTACTTCGTTGTTGAACTGCTTGATGGCGTCCATGGTGTCTTACTCTGAGGTGTGAAGGATAGTGACGCTATCGACTCTGCCGCCGATTTGCGCGCCCTTATAGAGGTTTTCGTAGCAGAACGGTTCGAATCCCGCGTTCTTCATGGCGTGGGCGGTGCGGTCGATGTCATAGGCCACGCGGCGTAGCCGTATTTCGTCGTTGTCCAGGATCGCATAGGCTGCCTGGCTGTTGCCGTCCCTGGGCTGGCCGATCGATCCCGGGTTGCAATAGCGCTTGTCGCCGAAATCGGCCAGCACCTGGACATGTGTATGGCCCGAGAACAGCAGCCGCACGTCTGCGGGGATGCTGGCACGCTGGATCGTGTAGAGATACTGGTCGCGGGGATCTTCGGGGCCACCGTGCACGAACAGCCGATCGTCGTCGCGTATGAACGCGTGCGAACCTTTCAACCAGTCCACCTGCTCCTTGCTGAGTTGGGTCTTCTGGAAATTGATGATCTGGGTGACGACCCGCGAGCGCGGGCAGTTTTCGTCCAGGGTGATGTAGCTGTCATGATTGCCCAGCACATTGGGCGCGCCCAGGTCGCGTAGCAGATCGATGCAAGCGCCAGGCTCGGCGTAATAGCCGGCAACGTCGCCCAGCGACAGGTAGCGGGTGCAGCCTTGGGCTTGGGCATCCGCGACGACTGCCTCCAGCGCGGGCAGGTTGCCGTGTATGTCAGAAAGAATGGCCAGCATGGATCACAAAGTCCTCGGTGTAGCGCCAGGCTTTGCCTGCGCAGATGCGAGGCTCGGGGGGCGTCTGGCCCAGCAGGTGCAGTTCGATCGCCATCTCCGCCTCGTTGAAGCCGAATGCCGTGCGCAGAGAATTGCTGCTGGAGAAGCGCGGATTGATTTCGAGGAGGAACGCCGTGTCGTTTTCCACCCTGAATTGGAAGTTGGTCGGCCCCAGGGGTTGGAAATGCTCGCAAAGTCGGTCGAGAGCGGCTTCGAGCACCCGATGTTCGGGAACGACCTGCGCGACCAGCGTGTTGCCGGCGCTGGATAACCGGCGCCGGAATATCAGCGGGCGCAGCCGTCGGCCACCGCCCAAGCCGAACACGCCCACCGTGAATTCCTCCTGAGGCGTGCCGACGATGCGTTGCAGCATCCAGGCGTAGCTGGCCTTACGCGTCCAGTAGTTGAAGTCAGCTTCGTCTTCAAGCCATTGGATGCCGCGCGACCCATTGCCTTGCAGCGGTTTGAGCAGCAATGGCGCCGGCCCGAGGCTCGCGATCGCCTCGGCCCAGGATGCGGGCCGAGCCGAGGGGATCACCGGGTAGCCGAAGGCCGCCAGTTCCAGGCCGAAATCCCATTTGTTGCCGGTTTTCTCGATCAGTCCGGCGGTATTCAGGGCAAGTTTCACCCCAAGATCGGCAAAGAACGTCCGATGGCGGTTGAAAAACGCCATATCGATTTCGAGGCCTGGCAGGACCAGGCAGATGCCGTGCGTCTGGACGATGCGAGTCCAATAGTCCAGATAGGCCTGGCTGTCTTCCGATGCGTCCGGCTTCTGTTCGAAGGCATCGCACAGCCTGGGACCGGGGGAGTCGGCATTGCGATCGACCCCTACGACCCGAACGGCGTAGCGGCATTGACGCAGGCTCTTGACAATGCCCTGGCCGATGATGGCGCCCACGCCGGTCACGGCGATCACCATGGTCTCAGGCGGCACGGCGGCGACACCGGTGTCCTGATCCGGCGAACTCATTTGGCGTCCAGTTCCATCAACAAGGCAACGCAAAGATCCGGGAAGTCCACGCCGACCCGCAGCATCGCTTGCAGGTTCGCGTCAAAGTCGTCCAGGGTCTTGAGCACGGCCAGGGGCAGCGGCTTCAGATAGATGCCTTCTTCGTGGGTAACGCGATAACCGGCCCGTTGCACCGCGGCGGTCAGTGTGTCGCGGCAGTACTGGCGCTGATGGCCCAGCGCAATGTCATTGGCGTTCAGGCTGTAGATGTCGTCAATCAACCCCAATTCCAGGCCCAGGCGTCGATTCATCGACTTTGCGTTGGGCACCGCCACGTACATCTTTCCGCCGGGTTTCAGAAAGCGCCGATAGCGCTCCAGGATCAGGTCGGGATCTTCGACGTGTTCGAGAATGAACCCCATGACGATGACGTCGAATTGCTCATTCGGGGTGTAGTCCTCGAAATAGGCTTCGACGATATCGCCGGTGAAACCCGGCGTGTTCTGGCGGAATTGCTCGATCACGACGCTGGCGCCGTCGACGATCACGTGCCGATTGCTGGCCTGCGCAAAAATGCGCGAGGTATAGCCGTGGCCCAGCCCCAGTTCCAGGAGCGAATCGGTGTGCTTGAACCGATCGATGATTCGATGCGGATACCAATTCAGCATCAGGTTGTTTTCGATTTCGGTGGCGCCGTTGGGACGGTATTCCGAAGAGACGGCATTCAGATCGGGTTTCATGTTCATGTGGCGGTCTCGGCCGATGTGGTGATGAATTCACGCCAGGGAACGGCTTGGCCGGCAATGTCGGCCAGGCCTGCGGCGCCGCGGTTTGCAATCAGATCCAGCGCGCTGACGTAGGGCGTGAATTCACCGTGCAGCTGGGAGTAGGGCGGGGTGCCGTATCGGATGTATGACACGGCGATGCCGCGCGACTCGAAGGCTGCGTGATCGAGATAATGCCGCGCACCATGCCCCGTCAGGTAGTGGTCGGCTTCAAGGGCCACGCAAATGTTCACCAGCCGCTGCGTGCTTGCACCCGGAACCTCCAGGGCAGAAGACGCCGAGAAGGGCTTGTTCGCCCCGATGGCCGGATAGTAGTGAACCAGGGCATCCATCGAGGCCCGCGCCAGATCAGCAAGCGTTCGATAGTCAGCCGAAAATACCTGCTCCACCACGGCAAGCATGTCCGCGCGGAACGGCGCACCGTCGTAAGCCTGTTTCAATTGATCGATGTGGCTGCGTTTCCAATTGGTCTGATTGTCGATCCGGACTTCGTTGATCAGTTGTCCGCGCTTGAGCCCCGCCAGCGGGACCGTCAGCCAGCTCGAGCCGGTGCGCGTCTTGATCTGCACCCGGTTGAAAAAGCCCCGCGCGAATTGCACATCGTCGTAGTAGACGAAGTGGTCGGCGAGCCGGATCTGCTCAAGCATGCCCACCCAGGGAAAGTACATGGGCTGGGAAACCACGGCGCAGCGCGACGGGCTAGCCACGGGGCGACTCCTGCACCAGCCTCCGGATCGTGCGGACCACGCGTTCCTGGTCTGCATCAGTCATGTCGTGATAGCTCGGCAAGTTGATCGCCCGCTGTGCAATGTCGTAAGCATGGGTGTTCTGCGGGCAACGCTCGAACATCGGCAGGCTGGACAGGGGGTGGAAGAAGACGCGGGCGTCGATGCCTTCGGGGTTGAGCGCGGCCTGGAGCATTTCGCGGGAAATCCCCAGCGCACGGTCCAGTACCACCGTGGGCATCCAGTAGCCGTTGCGCGTGCCCTCCGGTTCGGGATTGAGTGTCACGCCAGGCACGTCGCGCAAGGCTTGTTGGTAGAACTCGAACACCCGGCGCTTGCCGGCGATCAGCTCGTCGATGCGCTCGAGCTGCGCGCAGCCGATTGCCGCCTGGATGTTGGACATCTTGTACTTGAATCCCAGCAGGTCGGGCCAGAATTGCTTGGTCTGCCTGGCGTGCCGGCCATGGTTGGACAAGGTCGCGGCGGTTTCGTGCAGGGCGGCATCGTTGGTGACCAGCATGCCGCCTTCGCCTGTCGTCAACGTTTTGGTGCCGTGGAACGAAAAGGTGCCGAATGCCCCCATGCTGCCGGCGCGCTGACCGCGGTAGGATGAACCGATGGCTTCTGCGGCATCCTCGATGATGGCAATGCCGTGGCGTTTGCCAATGTCCAGGAGGCGGCTCATGTCGCACAGGTTGCCGTACAGATGGACGGCCAGGATGGCTTTGGTGCGGGGGGTGATCGCAGCTTCGGCCAGTGCCGGGTCGATGCACCAGGAGTCGGGCAGGATGTCCACGAATACGGGCTTGGCGCCCAGGTGCACAATGGGCGCGGCGCTGGCGATCCAATTGGTGTCAGCCATGATGACTTCGTCACCCGGGCCGATGCCCAGCGCCGCCATGCCGATGTGCAGTGCGCCCGTGCAGCTGGACGTGGCGATGGCTTGCCGGGTGCCAATGTGTTGCGCAAACCCGCGCTCGAAGCGGCCCAGGTATTCGTAGCAACGTTCACCCCAGCCATGCCGTGCGGCGTCGGTGGCGTATTCGACTTCCAGATCGGTGATGGACGGTTTGGTGTAGTGGATGCGCGCGCTCATCGGATTTCCAGGGTAGGAACCGCTGTCACAAACTTTCCGCCCCAGGCGTGTACGTGCGGGTTCTGGCCAATGACTTCGTCGACGATGTTCCAGGGAAACACGATCACGTAGTCCGGCCGGGCATCTTTTAGCTTCTCGGGGGCATGGATCGGAATCCGGCTGCCCGGCAGATACTTGCCTTGCTTGTACGCCGCCGCATCGCAGACCAACGGCAACAGATCCGGCTTGACGCCTGCATAGTTCAACAAGGTATTGCCTTTGGCCGCGGCGCCGTAGGCCGCCACGGTCTTGCCTGCGCGCTGTTGCTGGATCAGGAATTCGACGAAGTTGTTCTTGATCTCGTCCACGCGCGCCTGAAAGGCTTGATAGACCTGCGGCGATTGCAGGCCGGCATCGTGTTCGGCCTGCAGCAGGCGCGCGACCGCGGGGCTATCTGCGCGGGCATCGTCCGCGTGGCAGCCATAGACCCGCAGGCTGCCGCCATGGGTCGGCAATTCGTCGACGTCCGTCACGCGTAGGCCGCAGTGGGCGAAGATCCGGCTCACGGCGTACAGCGAGAGATACGAAAAATGCTCGTGGTAGATGGTGTCGAACTGGGTCTGTGCCAACAGGCGCAGCAGGTGGGGGAACTCCAGCGTAATGGTTCCGCCCGTCTTCAGCAGGGCTTTCATGCCCCGGGTGAAGTCGTTGATGTCCGGCACGTGGGCGTAGACATTGTTGCCGATGATCAAATCCGCCGCCTGGCCCTGGGCGTGCAGTCTGCGGCCCAGCGCTTCCGAGAAAAACTCGCGCAGCACGGGAATGCCCAGCGCCTGGGCGGCTTGGGCAGTGCTGGCGGTAGGTTCGATCCCAAGGCAGGCAATGCCGGCAGCGACGAAGTTCTTGAGCAGGTAGCCGTCGTTGGAGGCCAGCTCAACCACCAGGCTGTCGCGTGCCAGCGCCAAGCGCTCGGTGATCATGTTGCTGTAGCGTTCCGCGTGGTCCAGCCAACTGGCCGAGGTGGACGAGAAATAGGCGTAGTCGTGCGTGAACAGCGCATCGGCTTCGGTGTAGTCCTCTGTCTGGGCCAGCCAGCAATGGTCGCAGACGCGGACCTTCAACGGGTAATACGCTTCGGGGCGGCTCAGATCCTGCTCGGTCAGATACGCATTCGAGGGCGGCGCCGTGCCCAGATCGACCAGCGTCAATTGCAACGGCGTCGCGCAATGGCGGCATTTCATACTTGGATTCCTGCGAAATCGTCGGGTAGCAGGGCATGGGCCCGGTCCCGGGGAGAAAGGTCCGTCGCCGTGAGCGGCCAACGAATGTCCAGTCTGGGGTCGTCGTGCCTGACGCCCGATTCCGCCGCGGGCGTGTAGAAGGCCGTGTGCAGATAGAGCAGTTCACTGTCGGCCTGCAGCACCTGGAAACCGTGTGCGCAGCCTTCCGGTATCACCAACATGTCAGCGGATCGGGCATCAAGCTCGTGTGCATGCCAATGCAGGAAAGTGGGCGAGCCGGCGCGCAGGTCCACCAACACGTCCCAGACCCGCCCGCGGATGCAGCGCACCAGTTTCATTTCAGCGTGGGGCGGATGCTGGAAGTGCATGCCCCGTATGGCTCCGGCATGCAGCGTGCGTGACTGGTTGATCTGCACGATCTGCCGCGACCCGATGACGTGGGCCAGTTCCTCTGCGCAAAACAGGCGGGAAAAGGCGCCCCGCGTGTCCTGGTGTGCCAGTGTCCGGACCACGACCGCGCCGGCGATGGGGGTCGGCATTACATTCATGACCGTGCCCATGCGTTGCCGATGGCGGCGGCCATCTCGACATACCGGCGGAGTTGCTCCAACGACAGGGATTGACCGGTCGCGTGATGATGCCGGTACCAGTCTGCGGTCATCGACAGGGCATCAGGCAGCGCGAGCGTCGGGCGCCAGCCCAGGACGTTGTGCGCCTTGGCGCAATCGAGCAGCAGCAGGCCGGCTTCGTGCAGGGCCGGGCTGGGCGGACGCGCGGCCCATTGCAGCTGTGGCCAGTAGCCATTCAGCATGCCCAGCAACTGCGCCACGCTGCGGTTGTCTTGTGCGGCGGGGCCAAAATTCCAGCTATCGGCGAATGTGGCGTTGCCGGCCAGCAACTGCTGGCCGAGCATGAGGTAGCCCGACAGGCAGTCGAGCACATGTTGCCACGGCCGCGTCGATGTCGGTGAGCGGATTTCCAGCGGCTGGTTCGATTGCACCGCCCGCACCAGGTCCGGCACCAGCCGATCCGGGGCCCAATCGCCACCGCCGATGACGTTGCCGGCCCGCGCCGAGGCCAGCAGCACCGGCGCACCGGCTTGCCAGAACGACTTGCGATAGCTTTCCACCAGGATTTCGCAGGCAGCCTTGGACGCGCTATAGGGGTCGTGGCCACCCAGGATGTCGTTCTCGCGATACCCCCAATGCCATTCCCGGTTGGCGTAGACCTTGTCCGTGGTGACGACGACCACGGCGCGGACACCAGGCGTGCGGCGGCAAGCGTCCAGAACATTCGCCGTGCCCATGACATTGGTTGACCAGCTGTCCAGTGGCGCACCGTAGGATTGCCGTACCAGGGTCTGCGCGGCCAGGTGAAAGACAATATCCGGCCGAGCCTGCGCCATGGCGTCGGTTACGGCGTCTGCGTCGCGCACATCGCCGCGCAGGTCCACCGCGCAATCCCGCAGTCCGGTCCAGTGGCTCGGTTCGTCCAATTGCGGCAGCGACAGTCCGGTCACCCGCGCGCCCAGCTGCTTCAACCAGATCGCGAGCCAGCTGCCCTTGAACCCGGTATGGCCGGTGAGCAGGACCCGGGCGCCGTCGTAGGCTCCGTCAAATTGCGTTACGCCCATTTTTTCCATGGCGGATTTCCCTGCGCCCACAAGGCTTCCAGCTGGTTCTTGTCGCGCAGCGTGTCCATGGGCTGCCAGAAACCCAGATGTTCGTAGGCCTGCAGCTCGCCATTGCGGCTCAGCGTTTCCAGGGGCACGCCTTCCCACGGCATGTCGTCGCTTTCAATCAACGACAGCACACTGGGCGACAGCACGAAAAAGCCGCCATTGATCAGGCCGCCGTCGCCGCGCGGTTTCTCGGTGAAGCCGGTCACCGCGTCGCCGTCGCGTCGCAGCGCGCCGTAGCGTCCCGGCGGCTGCACTGCGGTGACCGTGGCGGCCTTGCCGTGGCGGCGGTGGAATGCAATCAGGGCGCCGATATCGACATCGGATACGCCGTCGCCGTAGGTGAAGCAGAACGCCTCTTCTTCCTTGACGTAGGCCTCGACACGTTTGAGCCGCCCGCCGGTCATGGTGGTTTCGCCCGTGTCCACCAAGGTGACGCGCCAGGGCTCGGCTTTGCGCTGATGGACTTCCATCCGGTTGTCGGCCATGTCGAACGTCACGTCCGACATGTGCAGGAAGTAATTGGCAAAGTACTCCTTGATCATGTAGCCCTTGTAGCCGCAGCAGATCACGAAGTCGTTCACGCCGTAGGCGGAGTAGGTCTTCATGATGTGCCACAGGATGGGGCGACCGCCGATCTCGATCATCGGCTTGGGGCGAGACTGGGTTTCTTCCGAGATCCGGGTGCCCAGACCGCCAGCGAGGATGATAGCCTTCATGCTTGTTCCTCGCACCATTGGGTATACATTTTCTTGAGTCCCATTTCGAATTCGCGGGTAAAACCCACCTCGTCCATCAGGACGCTGTCCTGCATGGCCTGGCGCAGTTGTTTGCGGATGCGGGCAAGCGCTGGCAAGTCGCTGGCCAGCGCCACGGCCTTTTCCACGTACTCTTGCTCGGTGCCGCAGATCAGTTCGGGGTGGCCCACCGACTTCAGAATCGAGCTTCCCAGGCGGCCGACGCTTGGCCGGTCGGCCAGAGACAGGTAGGGCACGCCCATGTAGATGAACTCCACCAGGGTCGTGCCGGAATTGTGGGGGAAGCAGTCCAGGCCGATGTCGATCTGGCGCAGCACATCCCAGGGCGGGCTGTGGTAGCCGATCATGAGGCGGTCGCGGCTGATTCCGTGGGCTTCGAAGCGAGCGGCCAAGACATCGCACATGGCCGCATCCCGGTAGCTGCCGCTGTCGACCACGAGGCGGGCGTTCGGCACCTGTCGCAGGATCGCGGCCCAGGTGCGGACGGTGCGGTGGTTGATGCGGATGGCGCGCGACAGCGTGCCGAAGGTGACGTAATCATTCGACATCGCAGGCAACGCGCTGACTTCGCCCATCGCCGTGTCGGGACGGTACGCGCAGCAGGTCTTCAGGCGCCAGATCTTTTCCGAGAACAGCGCTTCGCTGCCTGCCGGCGCCATCGCCTCGTCCATGACGATATAGTCGATGGCCGTCAGGCCGGTGGTGTAGCCGTACCCCATCCAGGTCAGTGATACCGGGGCGGGTTTGCGGGCGAACGCGCCGAGCCGGTTGCCTTGGGTATGCCCGGCCAGGTCGATCAGTATGTCGATGCCGTCGGCGCGGATCTTTTCGGCCAGCTCGGCGTCCGTCAATGAGGCGGTAGGCACCCAGTGGTCGAAGTAGGTCTTGAAGCGGGTAGTGACGCTGTCTTCCCTGGCCAGTTCGGCGTAGGCGGTCAGCTCGAACGTCTGCCGGTCGTGATGGGCGAAGACGAGTTCGATAAAGCTGTTGCCTGAGTGCTGTTTGAAGTCGGGCGAGACATAGCCGATCTTCAGCTTGCGGTTCGTGTGCCGTGGGTTGGCATGGGGGCGCCATTTGTCGCGCAGCGGCTGGTAGAGTACGCGATCGCATTCCTGATACGCCTGGAACACCTCCTGGGCGGTGTGTTCCTCGGAATAATTCAGTGTGAACAGCAGATTGCTGCGAGGCAGGGCTTCTGTCGGGAACATCTCCACGGTGTCGCGCGCCGCCTGCGTGGCCAGCGCGACTTCGCCGGCGTCGATGTACGCCTTGCTCAGGTTGACGCGCGCCTTACGCTGCCTGGGGTCCAGGGCAATCGCGGTGCGATTGCTGGCCTGGGCTTCCTTGTAACGCCGTTCGGCGGCCAGGGCGTCCGCCAGCGCCGAATGCGCTTCGGCATGGCGAGGCGCCAGCTCGACCGCACGCCGCCCCGCGCCGATCGCTTCGGAGGTGCGTCCAAGCTGCGTCAGGATGGCCGCCAGCACGATATAGCTTTGGGTGTCGGCCGGTGCCAGATCCACCATGGTCAACGCCGGCCGCAGCGCTTCCTGGCCGCGGAAGGTGCTGAACAAGGCGACGGCCAGCGCTTCCCAGGCGTCCCAGAAGCGGGGCGCGACTTTCGTCAGGCGCCGCGCCAGCGGTTCGGCGTCGAGATAGGCCTTTTGCACCATCAACTCGTGCATGCGCTGGACCTGCGAGGCGATGTTGGCGCCCGGATTGGGTTGATGCCCGCTGGCCGAGAGCACCCGCGCATTCAGGGTCAGGGTGGCTTGGGCGCTGACATACAGGCCTATCAGGGGCATGTAGCCATCCGCCGCTTCGAGCGTGCGGCGCAGTACGTCAGCCCAGGTTCTGGTATTGGCCAGCGCCAGCGCATAGCGTTTGAGCAGCGCCAGGGTTTCACCCACTTCCGCCGGTTCGGCCGAGGATCCGTCGGCGGCCGGCTCGCTGGGCAGCCGGCCCGCGGCCAGATGGCCCAGGATCGCCGCCTGGGCGGGCGAGGGCAGGTAATTGACGGGCTCGTGCCAGAGGTTGAAGCGAGGCAGCGGCGCGTCGCCCGGCGCTGGGGCCGGTTCGGTCAGAAAAGCGGGCAGGCGCAGCGGCGCGTCGGTCTCGGCTTCATAGGGGCCCCGATCCAGACAGTAATGAAGCAGGTCGTTTTCCAGCAGGGTCTGCAGGACACGGCTCAGCGTTTTGGCCGCTGCTGTGGTGTCGATCTGGTTCTTGTGCATCAGCACCGCCACCAGGGTGCTATAGGGCATTGATGCCGGCCAAGCGTGCGCCAGGGTATCTACCACGGTCACGACGTCGTCGTCCTGCGTGATCAGCGCCCGGCCCAGGTGATTCACATAGGTGGCGCCCTGTTCCTGGCCATTGGCTGCCAGGCGGACAAGGCCGGCCGCGTAACGCAGGTCCTGTAACCGGGCCATATCGGGCTGGCTCTGAACCTGCGCGGCACGTTCCTGCGCGACCCAGAGAGATTGGCGAAAGGCGCGTCCTGTGGCGAAATCCAGATACTGCTGGCGTACGGTGGCCGGCTGGCCCATGGCCAGCAGGCTGTGATTGAGCGACACACCCGGACCGAACGACAGGGCAATTTCACTGAGCGGCTGCGCGTCGCCCAGATAGGCCAGTCCGGCCTGGGCGGCAATGCCCGCCAGCTCGACGAAATAGCTGGGGTTGCAGGCCAGCGGCCCGGCAGCCGCTGGTGCGCCGGCCGAATCGGCTCCCAGGGCGCGTTCAAATTGCGCCGCGGCCGCAGCCAGCAGGGCACCGTGCGGGTTGGCCGGCGCCATGCCGTCCTTGAACAGAGACAGCGCCGCGAGGGCGCTTTCCCGCAGCTCGGCATCCGTTTGCGCGGCGTGGCCGTGCAGCAGGATCGCGTCGCGCACGACTTCCAGGGACTTGGCTCCGGGATAGACGTGGCTGTCCAGGTACAGCATGCCGCGTGGCGACAGCAACTGGCCGCAGGCGTGCATCAATGCCTGGCCGGCTTCGGCGGGCAAGTAACTATAGAGGCCCGAGACGATGATGTAGTCGAACAGCCCCAGCTGCGTGCCGATATCGGTGGCCTGACCGGCATACAGCGTCAGGTTGGTCATGCCCAGGCGCTGGGCGGCCGCGGTGCCTTGGGCGATCAGCGCGTCCGACGCGTCGATGCCGATGGCCTGGGCCTCTGGGTAGGCCAGCGCGAAAGGCATCAGGCCCGCACCGTCGCCGCAACCGATGGCCAGTACCCGGGCGCGCTCCAGCGGCACGGTTTCCACGCCATACAGGTGGGCCGTGGCACGCAGCCGCGCGGGGGAATGGCTGGGAGCCAGGCGGCCAGGGTCGGCGGTGGCTTGGCGGTGGGTGTAGGCCGGATAGGACATGTCGTGGTGCGGCGGGGCGGGCACAGGGGAGCTATTGCGGGAATTCTACGAATGGGGGCGAGCGCTCATTCGGCGAATCAGCGTCTGAATTTCCCGCCAGTTTGGACAAAACCGGATTCCGGGGGATCAAAACGAAAAAAACCCGCCGTGAGGCGGGTTTTCGGGGCGCCGGCCAGGGCGCGAAAGACCTTGGCCGGCTGTCCGGACGGGGAAACCGGAGTCTCCCTGCCGTACGGTCTGTTGCCGAGAATTAACGCAGCAGCGACAGCACGGTTTGCGGCACTTGGTTGGCTTGCGCCAGAACCGAGGTGCCAGCCTGTTGCAGGATCTGAGCCTTGGACATGTTCGACACTTCCGTGGCGTAGTCGGCGTCTTGAATACGCGAACGGGCGTTGGACAGGTTGTTGACCACGTTGTTCAGGTTGGCGATCGTCGATTCCAGGCGGTTTTGCACAGCGCCCAGTTCGCCGGTCAGCTTGTCCAGCTTCGTGAAGGCCGAGTCCAGCGTCTTCAGCGGGTCGCTGGTCAGCGTGCCCTTGCTGGTGTCTTCCGTCGTCAGCTTGCCGCTGCTGTTGATCTTGGCTTCGGCGCCGACCTTGGGAGCGTAGTCGCCCGTGCCCGTGCCGCTCTTGACCGTCACCTTACCCGTGTTGGGATCAACCAGGTAGTTGGTGGTGTAGTTCTTGGTGGTCGTGAAGGCGTCCTTGCCGTCGACGTACGTGTTGTTCGAGGCGCCGTTCACGAGCGTCACGGTGGCGCTGGTGATGCCCGAGCCCAGGGTCACGGACGAGTTGGCGGCAGCCTTGACGTTGGCCAGCAGCGCATCGGAGGCGATGGTGTTGGTGAACGACAGGGCAGCAGCGGTACCCGTGTTGGAGTACGTCTTGCCACCGATCGAGACCGACGACGTACCGGCGGCGCCGGTGTTGGCGCCAGCAGCTTGCAGAACGCCATCCAGCGTAGCGGCGGTCGCGCCACCACCGTTGTTGGTGGTCAGGTTGCCAGCGGCGTCCAGGTAGGCGTCTTGGCCGCCGACCGTGACCTTGCCCGTGGCGTCCACGTTGAACGAGGTCGTGGCCGAGCCGTTCGAGTGGGTGTAGGTGCCGGTGGTGGTGCCGGTAGCCGGGCGCAGCGAGGTGGCCAGGGCCGTGATGGCGGTGGCGTCCGAAGCCGACTTGTCGGTGAACGTGAAGTTCTTGTTGGTGGCGTCGTACGTGTAGGTCGTGGCGCCTGCACCGGTACCGACGGTGACGGTGTTGCCGCCTTGCAGCTTGCCGAAGACTTGGTCAGCGGTCGCGGCAGCGTGCGTGGTCGTCACTTGCCATTCGTTGGCAGCGACGGTTGCGCCACCAGCGGCTTGCAGGTCGGACACGGTAGCCGAACGGTTCTGGGTCACGCCCGAGCCGTTGACGTTGAAGCCGTCCAGACCCAGCGTCTTGACGCTGATTTCCGACAGGTTCAGGGTGATCGTTTCGCCGTCGTTGGCGCCGACTTGCAGCGTCAGGGGCTTGGCGTTGGCCGACAGGACCTTCACGCCGTTGAAGTCGGTTTGCTGCGAGATGCGGTCGATGTCCGACAGACGTTGGTTGATTTCGTCTTGCATCGAGTTCAGCTGCTCTTGCGAGTAGCTGCCGTTGCCGGCTTGCACCGTCAGTTCGCGAACGCGCTGCAGGTGGGTGTTGATTTCGGAGGCGGCGCCTTCCGTCGTCTGGGCCAGCGAGATGCCGTCGTTGGCGTTACGAGCGGCTTGGGTCAGGCCCTTGACGTTCGCGGTGAAGCGGTTGGCAATGGCCATACCGGCGGCGTCGTCCTTGGCGCTGTTGATGCGCAGGCCCGACGACAGGCGTTCGATGGCGGTACCCAGGGACGATTGCGACTTGTTCAGGTTGTTCTGAGCAACGAGCGACAAGTAGTTGGTGTTAATGACTGCAGCCATGTTTAGGCTCCCAAGAGAGAAAGGCTTCTTCAAACCGGGCAGCGGGGCCGCCCATCGTTGTAACGGGAAGAATTCGGGTTCTTGCGTCTGCGAATTTCTCCGTTGCCAGGATTACGGCAGTCGCAAATCAATCTTTAGGGCTTTTTTTTGGTATTCGTAAATATGTTGTCGAAAGCGGGGGAAAACGGCGGGCCTGGCTGCAGGGCGGCCCGCCGCGGGCCGGTCAGTTCAGCAGCAGGCCGACGCGGCGCAGCTCGCCCAGAAGGCTGGTGACCACCTCTTGCGCCACCGGATCCAGGTTGCGGGCGCCTTTATAGGACTGGCCAGTGGGATGGAGGTATCGCCCGGAGGTCAGCGCGTCGCGCACCAGGGTGCGTAGTTCGGTCGTGCTGCGTTCGCCGTCGATCTGGCTGGTCGCGTAGCGGTACAGGGCGTCGGCGGGCGCGGTGATAGGGTGATGCCAGAGGTTGTGCATGCCGACCTGGCATCCGGGCTTGGTTACTTGTTGTAGCAACTCAAGGGCGCCCGGAATCAGCCGTGGCCTGGATTGCGCTGCCTGATAGGCGGCGGGTTCCAGGCGGTAGTGCAGGGCGTTGGCCTGGACCAGCGCCACCAGATGGCCGATCACGATGGTTGCCAGGCCGTCGGCAGGCGTCTCGGGGGCCAGCGGGCGCACGGCGTCGACCAGGGTGTCGAACGGCAGAGATTGCGGCCAGGCCTGCGCCAATGCATCCATCAGGGCGATCATCGAGGCGTCCTGGCTATCGATGACGCCGTGCGGGGCGCGGTACTGGCGCTGGCCGGTCGGGCCCGGCTGCGCCGTCAGGTCGGCGGCGAAATGCATGCGGGTGAAGGCGCCGCCTTCGGGCTGGTCCAGCATGCCTTCAGCGCGTTCGGCGTGCACCAGCAAGCTTCTGCGGAAAGAGCGGCCCACGGCAAAATCCAGGTATTGCTCGCGCATTTCGCGGCCGGCGTTGACGGACAGGCCATTCAAGCCCACCGCCACGGCAGCGCCGAAGGTGGACGGGAACGTCACCTGGGGTTCGGCGTCGGTCACATAGGCCAGCCCGGCCTGCTGCGCGGCGGCGGCGAATTCCAGGAAGTAGCACGGCGTGTTGATCGCCTCCAGGTATTCATGCAGCAGGTAGTGGTCGGTCTGGCCGCGCAACTGCCGCGCCGCCAGCTGCAGGGCCGAACGCAGCGGGTTGTTGTGCCACAGGCCGCCCTCGATCAGTTCCAGCATGTCCTTGGCCCGGGCCACCTTTTCCTGCGGCGTTTCGGCGCCGAAGGTATTCAGGATCATGGCGTCGCGGATGACGTCCGACGCCTTCCAACCCGGGTAGGTGTTGTAGCTGATATAGGCGATACCCTCCGGGGCGAGGTTGTCGCGGCAGATGCGCCAGATGGCCTCGCGCACCTCCGGAGGTACCCAGCTGAACACGCCGTGGCAGATGATGTAGTCGAACACGCCGAACTCGGCGGTGATGTCCGTCAGGCTCATGGCCCGCAGATCCACGTTGCGGGCGCCGACCGCTTCGGCGGCCCGTCGGCCGGCATCGATCTGCTGGGGCGAGAGGTCGATGCCGACGATCGTGGCCTCGGGGTGGGCCAGCGCGAATGGCAGCAGGTTGCCGCCGGCGGCGCAACCCAGTTCCAGTACCCGGGCATGGCTCAGCGCCGGCGCGTCCAGGTTGTACAGGCTGGCGACCGCGCGCAGGTGCCCGGGGGACGAATACGAGAACGGCAGGGAAATGTAGGGGGTTTCGTCGTAGGCGTCGGAAATGGCCTGCGTCAGGACGTCGGGTGCATTCATGGCGAAATTCCAGGGGTCGCGGTCGCGGCTTGCGGTTAACCGCTGCCGGCGCACCTAGGGGTGTCAGCCTGCAAGGCTAACAACAATGGCGCCGGGCCGATGGCCCGAACAAGGTGCGAAATTCCCGGGATTCCCGGGCGCTCGTCTGGCGCGGTCAGATGATCTGCGCGATCTGCCCTTCCTGGGGCAAATCCTGCCAGGCCTGCTCGCGCAGCTTGGCGCGGATGCGGGCGGTGGCCTGCGAGCGCAGCTGGCAGACGCGGGCCTCGGTCACGTTCATGATCGCGCCGATTTCCTTCAGGTTCAGGCCTTGCTCGTAGCACAGCGACAGCAGCAGCTTTTCGCGGTCGGGCAGGGTGTCGATGGCGTGGATGAGCGCCTGGCGGAAATCGCCCGCCAGGAGCGAATCCAGCGGATTGCCGCCAGCCGAGCCGTGGTTCAGCGTGGCGGCCCAGTCAGTCTGGCCCGAGGCGGCGTCGGGCTCGGTGGCGAAATCTTCGTAGTGCACGATCTGCACGCCCTGGGCGTCGTGCAGCAGCGTCTGGTATTCGTTCAGCGGCATGTCCAGCTGCTGCGCGATCTCGGCCTCGGTGGGGGCGCGCATCAGGCGCTGTTCCAGTTGCTGGATGGCCTGTTCGATCTTGCGGGCCTTGGCGCGCACGCTGCGCGGCAGCCAGTCCTGGCCGCGCAGCTCATCGAGCATGGCGCCGCGGATGCGGGTGGTGGCGTAGGTTTCGAACTGCGCGTCAGCGGTTTCCTGGTAACGCCGCACGGCGTCCAGAAGGCCGATCATGCCGGCTTGGATCAGGTCGTCCAGTTCGACGCTGGCCGGCAGCCGGGCGAGCAATTGCAGGGCCAGCTTCCGCACTAGCGGGGCATATTCGACCAAGCTGTCATCTGCGTGGGGCATTGCGGGAATGTCGGGCGGTGTCCATCGTGACGCATCGTCGATTGTTGTCAATTTGCGACATTGTCGACAAACGCGCGGCTGCGCTAAAGCTAGCAAGATTCTGTGATCGGCAAGGTGTCATTGTCGGCAAAAGCCGTTATTTCATTCCTTAAAGTACGCAACGTTTTGAATGCTTATTTGGCAAATTGACGTAGATTTGTCAGGAATTTCTATGTCAAGGTGTATCTAAACTTCCAAGTTGCGCAATATCAACAAAGATTTGTCATATAAGTCATAGAAAATGACATGACCTGTGGTAAATTTTACTTAAATTGCGAACAAATGATACATTTCGCATTAAAACAGGATGCAGCGGGCAGGGCGCAACAATGTTGCGAATTGTCCTTGGTTATCAAGCCCCTTCGGTGGGATAGGGAATAGGGAGTCGGGCGTGCAACAAGTCGAAAATTCTTTGCTGGCAGATATTCGCGAAGTGAATCTGTCTTATCTATTGCTCGCACAGCGCATGCTGCGCGATGACTATGCTGCATCGATGTTCCGCTTGGGTTTCAGCAACGAAGTTGCCGATATCCTGATGCGTCTTTCTCCGGCTCAGCTGGTGAAGCTGGCCAGCTCCAGTTCGCTCCTGTGCCGTTTCCGTTTCGACGACTACAGCCTGCTGTCCGCACTGACGCACGATGTGCTGGGCGGCGCGCTGCAGCAAGCGCACGCGACGATCCTGCTGGCCAAGCAACCTGTTGAAGAACTGGCCTGACGGCCTGTCTACCCCACTGGGACACGTGTAATGGCCACCAAGAGCGTTTCGCAGGAAGCGGATGACATCCTGCTTGCCAGCTCCATGATCACGCTGGGGGCGCGGCTGCAGGTGCTCGAGGCTGAAACCAGCCTGAGCCACGACCGCCTGGCACGCCTGTACCGCGAAATACGCGGCTGCTCGCCACCGAAGGGCATGCTGCCGTTTTCGGTCGACTGGTTCATGACCTGGCTGCCGAACATCCATTCTTCGCTCTTCTATAACGTGTATTCGTTCCTGAATGCACGCACCAGCAGCAAAGGCATCCGCGCCATCATCGACGCGTATCGCCTGTACCTCGAAAACGCCGGCGTGGACAACGCCGAGTCCGCCGAACCCGTGCTGAGCTTCACGCGTGCATGGATGCTGGTGCGCTTTTTCGACAGCGGCATGCTGCAGCTGTCCGCCTGCCGCCAGTGCGGCGGCCATTTCATTGCGCACGCCCATGATCCGCAGTCGGATTTCGTGTGCGCGATCTGCCGCCCGCCACCCCGGGCAGGCAAGACCCGCGCCGCGGCCAAAGCCCGCGCCGGCAGCCGTCCCGCACCCGCCGTGGACGCCGCCCGCTCTTGAGCGGCGTGTCCAAATACATCAAAAGCCCTGGAAAACTCCCCGTAACCCGCCTTTTTGGGTCGGGGGGAACAGGGGATCATTGACGCCGGTTTTAGACTTCGTTGGCAGGGGCCTGATGTGTTGATTGTTATCGGTTTTCTCGTGGTGATCGTGTCGGTCGTCGGCAGCTTCATAGCGCTGGGCGGCCACTTGGGCGCGCTTTACCAGCCGTTCGAACTCACGCTGATCTTTGGCGCCGCCTTCGGCGCCTTCCTGGCCAGCAACAGCAAGAAGTCCTTGATGCTGGTCAAGAGCGCGCTGCCCGACATGCTGAAAAGCTCGCGCTACGGCAAGGACGTCTACATGGAGCTGATGGCGCTCCTGTACGTGCTGCTGAACAAGGCGCGGCGCGAAGGCCTCATGGCCATCGAATCGCATATCGAGGATCCGGCGTCCAGCCCGATCTTCAGTGAATACCCTCGTATCGCCAAAGACGCCAAGCTCATGGAGTTCATCACGGACTACCTGCGCATCATGATCAGCGGCAACATGAGCTCGTTCGAAATCGAAACGCTCATGGACGAGGAAATCGAGACCTACCGCCACGAGCGCGAAGTGCCTGCCAATGCGCTCAAGCAGATGGCCGACGGCCTGCCGGCCTTCGGCATCGTGGCCGCGGTGCTGGGCGTGATCAAGGCGCTGGCCGCCGTGGACCAGCCGCCCGCCATCCTGGGCGACCTGATCTCCAAGGCCATGGTCGGCACCTTCCTGGGCATTTTGCTGGCTTACGGCTTTGTCGGCCCGATGGCCTCGCGCGTCGAACGCCGCTCGGACGAAGCCATGAAAGTGCTGGAATGCATCAAGACCACGCTGCTGGCCAGCATGAACGGCTACCCGCCGCAACTGGCGGTGGAATTCGGCCGCAAGGTGCTGTTCTCGTCCGTGCGTCCGACCTTCGGTGAGCTGGAAGAGCACGTCCGGCAGACCAAGTCGACCGCCAAGGCCTGACGGAGCGGGCCATGAGCACGGTAAACAACCACCGTGTGGTGATTCGCCGCAAGAAGGTCCACGGCGGCGGACATCACGGCGGCAGCTGGAAGATTGCCTACGCCGACTTCATCACCGCGATGATGGCGTTTTTCCTGGTGATGTGGCTGATCAGCATCGTGCCGCGCGAAGAACTGAAGGGCATCGCGGAATACTTCCGCATGCCGCTGCGCGTGGCGTTGACCGGCGGCCCCAGCAGTTCGGCCGAAACCAGCGCCGTACCCGGCGGCGGCCGCGATCCTTTGCGCAACGACGGCGATGTGCGCCGCGCGCAGGGCAACCGGGTCGAGGCCCAGCCCATGGGCGACGCCGAACGCCGCGACCAGCACCGCCTGGAAAACCTCAAGAAGCGGCTGGAAAACGTCATCGAGAACAGCCCGATCCTGAAAAGCTTCCGGCCCCAATTGCTGATCGACCTGACCACCGAAGGCCTGCGCATCCAGATCATCGACAACCAGAACCGCCCGATGTTCGCCACCGGCCGCGCCGAGGTGCAGCCCTATATGCGCGACATCCTGCGCGAATTGGGGCCGGTGTTGAACGAGCTGCCCAACAAGGTCAGCATCTCCGGTCACACGGACGCCTCACAGTACGCCCGGGGCGAGCGCGCCTATAGCAACTGGGAGCTGTCGGCCGACCGCGCCAACGCGTCGCGCCAGGAATTGGTGGCCGGCGGCATGAACGAAAGCAAGGTCATGCGCATCCAGGGTCTGTCTTCCAGCATGAGCCTGGTTAAAGATGATCCGTATGCGGCCGTTAATAGACGTATCAGCCTAGTGGTGCTCAACCAGAGCACCCAGCGGCGCATCGAAAACGAGAACGCCGCCGCTGCGGACGTGAGCGCCAAGGATGCCCGCGAGGTTGGAACGGCCGTGGAGGCGGTGCAAGCCGCCGCCCAGGCCACGACGGCAACCAAGCAGGGCGAAACGGCGGCAACGCCGCAAGCCGAAGGGGCTCGATAGCAATGGCGGCAACGATTCTGGTGGCGGACGACTCGGCGACGATGAGAATGATCGTTCAGGCGACGCTGACGGGCGCGGGGTGGAAGGTGCTGACGGCCGGCAACGGCCAGGAAGCGCTGGAGATGGCCAAGAGCCACCCGGTGGACCTCGTGGTCAGCGACTGGAACATGCCCGTGATGGGCGGCCTGGAGCTGATCCAGGGTTTGCGTGAACAGGACCAGTACCTGGACGTACCGGTGCTGGTGCTGACCACCGAAGACGATGTGGATAGCAAGATGGCCGCTCGGGATCTGGGCGTTTGTGGCTGGCTTTCCAAGCCGGTCGACCCCGATGTGCTGGTGGAATTGGCGTCCGAATTGCTCGACGAGCAGTCCGGCGCGTAAGCAAGTTCATTTATGAAGGCGTACGGGTCATGAGTTCTGGTTTGGATCTCAGTCAGTTTTACGAGACCTTTTTCGACGAGGCAGACGAGCTGCTCGCGCAAATGGAGCAGCTTCTGCTCGAGCTCGACGTGGGTGCGCCCGACATCGAGCAGCTCAATGCCATTTTCCGCGCAGCCCACTCGATCAAGGGCGGCGCGGCCACGTTCGGCTGCTTCACGCAGCTGGCGGGCACGACCCATCTGCTGGAAAACCTGCTGGACGCGATCCGTCGCGGCGAAATGGCGCTGCGCACGGACATGATTGATATTTTCTTGGAAACGAAAGACGTGCTCAAAAGCCAACTGGATGCCTACCGGGCCTCCGAAGAGCCCGATGAAGCCGTGTTTGAACGCATCTGCGCGGTCTTGAGGCAGCTCGCCCTGGAGCAGAAGGACCCCGCCGCCGCGGCGCCCGCTCCGGCCCCCGTTGCAGCGCCCGTCGCGACGCCCGTGCCCGCGCCGGTGCAGGTTGCGCCCGAACCGGTGGCCGAGGCCGCTCCGGCCGCCGACAGCGCCGGCCTGCCGTTGCGCGTGCGCATCACCAAGGTGTCCGACAAGGACGCCGAGTCGTTGCTGGAAGAAATGGGCAACCTGGGCCAGGTCAAGGCCAGCGAGCGCGCCAATGGCGTGCTGACCGTGTGGGTCGACAGCACCTGCACGCCGGACGATATCGAAGCGGTGTGCTGCTTCATCGTCGATGCCGACCAACTGAACATCGCCCGTGAGGCCGCGCCTGCCGTGGCGGTGCCGGCGGTTGCCGAGCCGGTCGCGGCCGCCCCGGAGGCTGTGGCCCCGGTCGAAGCTGCCCCGCAAGCCGCCGCGCCGGCCGTGGCCGAATCCGCCGCGGCGGCCGAAGCCATCTCGCAGGCCGCTCGCACCAGCCGCGCCGCCGCGCCCGCCCATGCCGACAAGGAATCGACCTCGATCCGCGTGGGCGTGGAAAAAGTCGACCAGGTGATCAACCTGGTCGGCGAACTGGTGATCACCCAGGCCATGCTGGCGCAGACCGCGTCGACGCTGGACCCGGTGCTGCACGATCGCCTGCTCAACGGCATGGAACAGCTCGAACGCAACGCGCGCGACCTGCAGGAAGCCGTGATGTCCATCCGCATGATGCCGATGGACTACGTGTTCAGCCGCTTTCCGCGCCTGGTGCGCGACATTGCCGGCAAGATGGGCAAGCAGATCGAACTGCAGACCTATGGCCGTGCCACCGAGCTGGACAAGAGCCTGATCGAACGCATCATCGATCCGCTGACCCACCTGGTGCGCAACAGCCTGGACCACGGCATCGAGACGCCTGAAAAGCGGGTCGCCGCAGGCAAGGACCCGGTTGGCCAGCTGGTGCTGTCGGCCCAGCACAACGGCGGCAACATCGTCATCGAAGTCAGTGACGACGGCGCCGGCCTGAATCGCGAGAAGATCCTGAAGAAGGCCATGGCCCAGGGTCTGCCGGTCAATGAGAATTCGCCGGACGACGAAATCTGGCAGCTGATCTTCGCGCCCGGTTTTTCCACCGCCGAAAAGGTCACCGATATCTCGGGACGCGGCGTGGGCATGGACGTGGTGCGACGCAACATCCAGGACATGGGCGGCCACGTGCAGCTGTCGTGCGAGCCGGGCAACGGCACCACCACGCGCATCGTGCTGCCGCTGACGCTGGCGATCCTGGACGGCATGTCGGTGCGGGTGGGCGAAGAAACCTTCATCCTGCCGCTGAACCACGTGACCGAATCGCTGCAACCGACCAACGACCAGATCTATTCCGTGGCCGGCAACGAGCGCGTGATGCATGTGCGCGGCGAATACCTGCCGCTGGTGGAAATGCACCGCGTGTTCTCGGTCGGCTCGGCGCAGACCGACCCGACCCAGGCCATCGCGGTCATCATGCAGGCCGAAGACCGCCGTTTCGCGCTGCTGGTGGATCACCTGATCGGCCAGCACCAGGTGGTGGTCAAGAACCTGGAATCGAACTACCGCAAGGTCCCCGGCATCTCCGCCGCCACCATCCTGGGCGATGGCAGCGTGGCGTTGATCGTCGACGTATTTGCGCTTGCGCGCGCCAACCGTGAGCGTTGGTCGCAGCCCGAAGCCATTCTGAATTGATGGAGAAATAGCCCCATGGCAGCCAAACCGCAAGCGCAAGCCGCGCGCAATGAAGATGTCGGCAACGAGTTCCTGGTGTTTACGCTGGGCGACGAAGAGTACGGCATCGACATCCTGAAGGTGCAGGAAATCCGCGGCTACGACGCCGACACGGTGACCCGCATCGCCAACGTCCCGCCGTTCATCAAGGGCGTGACCAACCTGCGCGGCATCATCGTGCCGATCGTGGACCTGCGCATCAAGTTCAACCTGGGCAGCGTCGAATATAACGAGCAGACCGTCGTCATCATCCTGAACCTGGATCGCCGCGTCGTCGGCATCGTGGTCGACGGCGTGTCGGACGTGCTGATGCTGAACGCCGGCCAGATCCGTCCGGCCCCAGAGTTCGGGGCCACGCTGTCCACGGAATACCTGACGGGCCTGGGCACGGTCGACGAACGCATGCTGATCCTGGTCGACATCGAAAAGATGATGACCAGCGACGAAATGGCATTGGTGGAGAAGGCCGCCTCCTGATCGGAGCGGTTGCAATCCAGTGAGATGAGCGCGCCATATTGAACCAATATGGCGCTTTCCTTAACGATGGCAGTCAGGAGTGGTTCTTGTGATGCGCAAGTTTTTCGCGAACATGACGATACGCAGCAGCCTGTTGTGGGTGCTGGCGTTCTTCTCATTCATGTTGGTGATTGGAGCGGCGCTCGGCGTGCTGTCGCTGCGCATCAGCAACGGCACCCTGGCCGAAATCAAGCAATCGCAGGAACTGGACGACGCGGTAGGCCGCGTCGTGTCCAGCTATAAGGACACGCTGAACGGCCTGGGCCGCTCGGCCGCGGCGAACTACGCCGACATCGTGCGCAGCGTTGGCCAGCCCACGCTCTTGACGCAAGGCCTGTCCAGCGAGGCCGCCGGCCTGCTGGAGCGCGCCAAGGCATCGATGAACAAGGGCCAGGCCGAATTCGATTTCTTCAAGACGCTGCCCAAGCCCCCGGAAGCGGCCGAGTCGTTGAAAGAGGTCGAGGATTCGTACACCGCGCTGGTCCAGCAAGGGTTGACGCCGCTGACCGCCGCGTTGGAAAAGGCCGACATGCCGGCCTACCAGGCGCAGGTGCAGAAGGTGCAGGACGCGCTGGAAGGGCGTTTCGCCCGCGCCGTCGAAGGATTTGATTTCTGGCGCGCCAGCAAAATGCTGGACGCCCATGAAGTGGCGCAGGTGCGCTACCAATTCGTGCTGCTCGCCGTCAGCGCCGGCGGTGTGATCGCTGCGCTGCTGGTGTTCGCCACTTACGTGTTCCTGCGCCGCCGTGTGCTGCAGCCGCTGAAGGAAGCCGGCCATCACTTTGACCGCATTGCCGGCGGCGACCTGACCGCCCGCGTCGACGCCCGCAACACCAACGAGATCGGCCAGCTGTTCGCCGCGCTCAAGCGCATGCAGGAAAGCCTGACTCGCACGGTGGCGTCGGTGCGCCGTGGCGTGGACGAAATCAACGTCGGTTCGCACGAGATTGCGGCCGGCAATACGGACCTGTCCAGCCGCACCGAGCAGCAGGCGGCCTCGCTGGAAGAAACCGCGGCCTCGATGGAAGAGCTGGCCTCGACCGTGAAGCAGAACGCCGACAACGCCCGCCAGGCCAACCAGCTGGCCGCGAGCGCGTCGGACGTGGCCGAGCGCGGCGGCTCTGCCGTGGCCGAAGTGGTCAACACCATGCAGGGCATTTCGGCCAGCTCGCGCAAGATCTCGGAAATCGTGTCGGTCATTGACGGCATCGCCTTCCAGACCAACATCCTGGCGCTGAACGCGGCCGTGGAAGCGGCCCGTGCCGGCGAGCAGGGCAAGGGTTTTGCGGTGGTGGCGGGCGAAGTGCGCTCGCTGGCCCAGCGCAGCGCCCAGGCGGCCAAGGAAATCAAGGGCCTGATCGAGGACTCGGTGACCAAGGTGGGCGCCGGTTCGCAGCAGGTCGAACGTGCGGGTGCCACGATGCAGGAAATCGTGGCGTCGGTGAAGCGCGTGACGGACATCATGGGCGAGATCTCGGCAGCGTCCGAAGAGCAGTCCAGCGGCATCGACCAGGTGAACCGCGCGGTGTCGCAGATGGACGAAGTGACGCAGCAGAACGCGGCGCTGGTGGAAGAAGCCGCTGCCGCGGCCGGCTCGCTGCAGGAACAGGCGCAGCGCCTGGCCGAGGCCGTGGCCGTCTTCAAGATCAATGCGGGCGAAGTCATCGAAGTGCCGGCGCACCGGCTGTCCGCGGGGCGCACGGCGCCTGGGGATGATTCGCGGTTGCAAGCGCCCGATGCGCTTGCCCTTGGACACTGAGGGCAGTGGTGGCGACAGCAGCAAACACGGCGCCGTCCATTTCGGTGGACCGCCAATTCGATTTTCGCGACGCGGATTTCACCCGCGTGCGCAAGATGATCCACGCGCGTGCCGGCATTTCGCTGGGCACGCACAAGCGCGAAATGGTCTACAGCCGCTTGGCGCGGCGCCTGCGGGCGCTGGGCCGGCAGGACTTCGGCAGTTACCTGGACCAGCTTGAAAACGAGCCCGACGCGGCCGAATGGGAAGACTTCGTCAACGCCTTGACGACCAACCTGACGGCGTTTTTCCGCGAATCGCATCATTTCCCGATCCTGGCCGATTTCGCGCAAAAGCGCGGCGGCCCGGTATCGGTGTGGTGCTGTGCGGCGTCGACCGGCGAAGAGCCGTATTCCATCGCCATCACCCTGGCCGAGGCGCTGGGCGCCCGGGCCAGCGGCTGCTCGGTGCTGGCGACCGACATCGACACCAATGTGCTGAATCGGGCGCGCACGGCGGTCTATCCGGCCGAACGCGTGGCCAAGATGGAAGACAGCCGGCTCAAACGGTTCTTCCTGAAAGGCCGCGGCGCCAACGAGGGCCAGGTGCGGGTGCGGCCCGAGATCGCGGACATGGTGCGGTACGAAACCTTGAACCTGCTGGCGCCGTCCTGGCCGATCAGCGAAAAGTTCGATGTGATCTTCTGCCGCAACGTGATGATCTATTTCGATAAACCGACCCAGGCGAAGATCCTTGAGCGCTTTGTTCCGCTGCTCAAGCCGGGCGGCCTGCTGTTTGCGGGCCATTCCGAGAACTTCACCTACATCAGTCGGGATTTCCGTCTGCGCGGGCAGACCGTATACGAATGCGCGGGTCGTGCGTAAAGCTACGTGAGACTGAGGCGGCAAAACAATGCAAAAAATAAGAGTGTTATGTGTGGACGACTCCGCGCTGGTGCGGGGGCTGATGACCGAGATCATCAACAGCCAGCCGGACATGGAGGTCGTCGCGACCGCGCCCGACCCGCTGGTGGCGCGTGAACTGATCAAGAAGCACAACCCGGACGTGCTGACGCTGGACGTGGAAATGCCCCGCATGGACGGGCTGGATTTCCTGGAAAAGCTGATGCGCCTGCGGCCGATGCCGGTGGTGATGGTGTCGTCGCTGACCGAGCGCGGCGGCGAAATCACGCTGCGCGCCCTGGAACTGGGCGCCATCGATTTCGTGACCAAGCCCAAGCTGGGCATCCGCGACGGGCTGCTGGAATACACGGAACTGATCGCCGACAAGATCCGCGCGGCCTCGCGCGCCAAGCTGCGCGCACCCAGCCCGCACGCGGCGCCGTCGGCGCCGTCGCCGATGTTGCGCCGGCCGCTGTCCAGCTCGGAAAAGCTGGTGATCGTGGGCGCGTCCACGGGCGGCACGGAAGCCATCCGGGAGGTGTTGCAGCCGTTGCCGCCGGACAGCCCGGCCATTCTCATCACGCAGCACATGCCGGCCGGTTTCACGCGGTCGTTCGCGCAGCGCCTGGATGCGTTGTGCGCGGTGACGGTGCGAGAGGCCGTGCACGGTGAACGCGTGCTGCCCGGCCACGTCTACCTGGCGCCGGGCGGCGACACGCACATGCGGCTGGGCCGCAGCGGCGCCAACTACGTGATCGAGCTGGACGCCAGCGAACCCGTCAATCGCCACCGCCCGTCGGTGGATGTACTGTTTAATTCCGCCGCCGTGGCAGCGGGCAAGAACGCCATCGGCGTCATCCTGACCGGGATGGGCAAGGACGGAGCGGCCGGCATGCTGGCCATGCACCGCGCCGGCGCCCACACCATTGCGCAGGATGAAGCCAGTTGCGTGGTCTTCGGCATGCCCCGGGAGGCTATCGCGATAGGCGCGGCTGACGAAGTGGTGCCGCTGTCGGCGATGAGTGAGCGCATTCTGACTCGCCTGGGCGACCGGGGGCACCGCGTTTGACGCGGACGTCTCCCCGATCGGTCTCAAGCACATTTCTTTTGGAGTAGAAGATGGTAGACAAGGGCATCAAGATTCTGGTGGTGGATGACTTCCCCACTATGCGGCGGATCATCCGCAACCTGCTCAAAGAGCTGGGTTTCGAGAACGTGGATGAGGCCGAAGACGGCGCCATCGGCCTGGAAAAGCTGCGTAACGGCGGCTTCCAGTTCGTCGTGTCCGACTGGAACATGCCCAACCTGGACGGCCTGGAAATGCTCAAGCAGATCCGCGCCGATGCCGCGCTGGCTTCGCTGCCGGTGCTGATGGTGACGGCCGAGGCCAAGAAGGAAAACATCGTTGCGGCGGCCCAGGCCGGCGCCAACGGCTACGTGGTCAAGCCTTTCACCGCGGCGACGCTGGAAGAGAAGCTGGTCAAGATCTTCGAGAAAATTGCCGGCTGAGGTGCGTGAATGAGCACGACGCAGAATGTTGACCCGGCCGAATCCCCGGACCTGATCCACCGCATCGCCTCGCTGACCCGCATGCTGCGCGACAGCATGCGCGAGCTGGGCCTGGACCAGGCCATCAAGGACGCGGCCAACGCCATTCCCGACGCCCGCGACCGCCTGCGCTACGTGGCGCAGATGACCGAACAGGCCGCCAACCGCGTGCTGAACGCGACCGAGGCCGCCGGCCCGATCCAGGATGGCATGTCGCGCTCGGCCCAGGCGCTGGATGCCCGCTGGCAGCAATGGTATGACCAGCCGCTGGAATTGCCCGAGGCCCGCGAACTGGTCAAGGACACGCGCGCCTTCCTGCAGGACGTGCCCAAGCAGACGCAGCAGACCCAGTCCAAGCTGATGGAAATCATCATGGCGCAGGACTTCCAGGACCTGACCGGCCAGGTCATCATGCGCATGATGGACGTGGTCGGCGCGATCGAGCGCGAACTGCTGCAGGTGCTGCTGGACAACGTGCCGCAAGAGCGCCGCGACGAGGCCAACAGCCTGCTCAACGGCCCGCAGGTCAGCCCGCAAGGCAAGACCGACGTGGTCACCAGCCAGGATCAGGTCGACGACCTGCTGGCCAGCCTGGGTTTCTGACCCGGACTCGGCGGCGGCCGGGGCTTGTCCCGTCCGCCGCTTTGCTTGACCGGGCATGGTCGTATTCCCTAAGAGTACGAAGCCGCATGCTTGGGTAGACTGCACAACCATAAGAATCGGGGCCAGCAGCAGGAGACAGGGCGCGCCCGCCGCGCCCAGGCAACGGATGCCCATAGAAGGCGATCCGGGCCGCACAAGGAGGTGCATCGTGGCCAGATCCGTATTCGCATTCGGAGGCATCTGGGGTTTACTGCGCCGGCTCAATCGCGGCCGCGCCGCGCTGTCCGATCGCCCGCTATCCGTCAGTCCGGCCGCCTGGCCGCTTTACCGCTTTTTGTCCGGCATCCGCAGCCGCGTCGTGACCGTGCGGCAATCCAGCATCGAAATCGCCCTGAACACCGCCCGTACCCAGTTCCAGGCGGGGCGCTGTGCCGTGCTGGCGCAGGAGCAGGCGCGCGCGGCCGAGGCCCTGGCCGCCAGTGGCGCCCAGATAGCAGCCCTGTCCGCGTCCACCTCGACCCATGCGCGCGAGATCGCACAGGTGTCGGGCCAGCACCTGCGGGCCGCCGAGCAGGCGCTGGCGGAACTGTCCGAGGTCAAGGAGCGGGTCGACCGCATGACCCGCGAGATGGCCACGTTCACGACGGTGGTGGAACAACTGACCGGCCGGGCGCGCTCGGTGGGCGACATCAGCAAGCTGATCAAGGACATTGCCTTGCAGACCCAGCTGCTGGCGCTGAACGCCGGCGTCGAGGCGGCGAGGGCGGGCGACGCCGGCCGCGGCTTCGCGGTGGTGGCCAGCGAAGTCGGCCGGCTGGCCGAGCGGGTCAATGCGGCGACCAGCGATATCGGTCGCCATACCGGCGAAATGCTGGAACTGGTGGATTCGACCCAGCGCCAGACCGGCCTGTTGCGGGAAGACGTCGACGCTTCGGGCGCCGTGCTGGGCAAGACCCGCCAGGATTTCCAGCATTTCGTGCGCGACTTCGACAGCATGAACCGCCAGGTGGGCGAGGTGGTTCAGGCGATCGGCGAGGTCGACGCCACCAACCACGGCATGAGCCAGGACGTCAGCCGGATCGCGGCCCTGAGCGCCGACGTGCGCGAGCGGGTGGCCAGCATGTCTGGCGAAATCGACCGCATCCGGCGCCAGACCGAGAGCGTGCAGGAAGTGCTGTCGGACATGCGTACGGGCAATACGGCGTTCGACCGGCTGTCGGAGACGCTGGATGCCTTCCGGCTGGCGGCCATCCGGCTGCTCGAACACGCCCAGGGGCGCGGGCTGGACGTGTTCGACCGTCACTACCAGCGGATCGCGGGCAGCGAGCCGCCGCGCTATCACACGGCGTATGACCAGGGCATCGACGAGGCCCTGACGCGCCTGCTGGACAGCGTGCTGGAAGCGGTACCCGGCGGCAGTTACACCTTGCTGGTGGATCAGCGCGGTTACGCCCCGGCCCATAACAGCCGCTATTCGCACCCGCCCAGCGGCGATCCGGCCCAGGACATCCTGCGCTCGCGTCACAAGCGCATCTTCAACGACCCGGTGGGGGCCCGCCTGGCGGCGAACACCGAAACGCTGCTGTTCCAGACCTATTCCCGGGATACCGGCGAGATCGTCAACGACATTTCGGTGCCCCTGTACCTGGACGGCGAGCACTGGGGCGCGGTCCGGATCGGGCTGGATTACATGCGCTTCCAGGCTGCCCTGGCGGCTGGCGAACCCGGCCGGCACCCGCTGGCGGCGGCGGGCTGAGGAATAGCGCCGCTTTCCCCCCGTTTCTTGGCTTATCGCCAAACGGCCATGCCACCTAGAATCTCGGCGGGCAGCTCGTAATCCGTCAATCCGCGAGCCGCAACGACACCGCAGAGCATGGCCGAAGAAAGCGACCTCGAGAAATCCGAAGCCGCCTCTCCCAGGCGCCTGGAAAAGGCGCGCGAGGAGGGGCAGATTGCGCGTTCCCGGGAACTGGGCACGTTCATGATGCTGGCCGCCGGTGTCGGGGCGATCTGGATGGGCGGCGGCTCGCTTTATCGGGGACTGAGCGGGGTGCTGCGCGGCGGACTGGCGTTCGACCAGCGCGTGGTGTCCGACCCGGGCGTGATGGTCGAACTGGCGGTCAATGGCTTTGGCCATGCCCTGATGGTGATCCTGCCGATCTTTGGCCTGCTGGCCGTGATTGCCGTGCTGTCCAGCGTGTTGCTGGGCGGCATCGTGATCTCGGGCAAGCCGTTGTCGCCGAATTTCTCCAAGCTGAGCCTGTTTGCCGGTCTGAAGCGGATGTTCTCGGCGCAGACCGTCGTGGAACTGGTCAAAGCGCTGGCCAAGGCGCTGCTGGTGGGCGGCGTGGCCGTCTGGATCATCTGGCGCTACCACGACGACATGCTGGGCCTGATGCACGTGGCGCCCACGGCGGCGCTGACCAAGGCCCTGACCCTGGTGGCGATGTGCTGCGCCTTCATCGTGGCCTCGCTGATGGTGATCGTGATGCTGGATGTGCCGTGGCAGATCTGGAGCCACCTGAAAAAGCTGCGCATGTCCAAGGAGGACGTGCGCCAGGAACACAAGGAAAGCGAGGGCGACCCCCACACCAAGGCCCGCATCCGCCAGCAGCAGCGCCAGGCCGCGCGCCGCCGGATGATGTCCGAAGTGCCCAACGCCGACGTGGTCGTGACCAACCCGACCCACTACGCGGTGGCGCTGAAGTACGAAGAAGACAAGAACGGCGCGCCGCGGGTGCTGGCCAAGGGCACCGGGCTGATCGCGGCCAAGATCCGCGAATTGGCCGCCGAACACCGTATCCCCACCTTGGAAGCGCCGCCGCTGGCGCGCGCCCTGTATCAACACGTCGAGCTGGGCAAAGAAATCCCGGCCGAGCTATATACCGCGGTCGCGGAAGTGCTGGCGTGGGTCTTCCAGTTGCGCTCATGGCGTTCGGGATGGGGGGTCGAACCGACGGCGCCGTCGTCCCTGCCCGTGCCGGCCGACCTGGACCCGCATGCCAAAACCGCAGCACAAGGAGTGTAAGGAATGAGCGCTTTGCTCACCATGTTGAAAAGCAGCGGAGGCACGCACGCGCGCCTTCTGGCCGGCCCCGTCCTGATCGTGATGGTGCTGGGCATGATGGTGCTGCCGCTGCCCACCTTCCTCTTGGACTTGCTGTTCACCTTCAACATCGCCTTGTCGGTGATGATCCTGCTGGTGGCCATGTTCACGCGCAAGCCGCTGGACTTCGCGGCCTTTCCGGCCGTGCTGCTGTTCGCCACGCTGCTGCGCCTGTCGCTGAACGTCGCCTCGACCCGGGTGGTGCTGCTGCATGGCCACACCGGGCCGGACGCCGCGGGCAAGGTGATCGAGGCCTTCGGCCACTTCCTGGTGGGCGGCAACTTCGCCGTCGGTATCATCGTCTTCATCATCCTGACGATCATCAACTTCATCGTCATCACCAAGGGTGCGGGCCGTATCGCCGAAGTCGGCGCGCGCTTCACCCTGGACGCCATGCCCGGCAAGCAGATGGCCATCGACGCCGACCTGAACGCCGGCCTGATCGGCGAGGACGAGGCTCGCCGGCGCCGCGCCGAGGTCTCGCAGGAATCCGACTTCTTCGGCTCGATGGACGGCGCCAGCAAGTTCGTGCGCGGCGACGCCATCGCCGGCCTGCTGATCATGGCCATCAACATCATCGGCGGCCTGATCGTGGGCGTGGCCCAGCACGACATGTCGATGAGCGATTCGGCCCGCGTCTACACGCTGCTGACCATCGGTGACGGCCTGGTGGCCCAGATCCCGGCGCTGGTGATCTCCACCGCCGCGGGCGTGGTCGTGTCGCGCGTGTCGACCGACCAGGACATCGGCCAGCAGATCATCAGCCAGCTGTTCTCGAACCCCGCCGTGCTGTTCCTGACGGCTGGCATCATCGGCATCATGGGCCTGATTCCCAACATGCCGCACATCGCCTTCCTGACCCTGGCCGGCGGCCTGGCCTGGGGCGGCTGGGCGTTGCAGAAGCGGCGCAAGGCGGCCGAGGCGGCTGCCCGGGACGTGCCGC
The DNA here is from genome assembly GCF_058783235.1 of Achromobacter sp. FW305-C-28. Taxonomy (NCBI): domain Bacteria; kingdom Pseudomonadati; phylum Pseudomonadota; class Betaproteobacteria; order Burkholderiales; family Alcaligenaceae; genus Achromobacter; species Achromobacter sp. FW305-C-28. The sequence continues at coordinate 269,433 of NZ_JBYSYL010000002.1, forward strand.
AGCAGGCCGTGACGCAGGCGCAGGCCGCGGCGGCCGAAGCGAGCTGGGACGACGTGTCGATGGTGGACCAGCTGGGGCTGGAAGTGGGCTACCGGCTGATTCCGCTGGTGGACCACGCCCAGAACGGCGAGCTGCTGCACCGCATCCGCAGCCTGCGCAAGAAGTTCGCCCAGGACGTGGGTTTCCTGCCGCCGGTGGTGCACATCCGCGACAACCTCGAACTCAAGCCCAACGACTATCGCATCCTCTTGTCCGGCGTCGAGATCGGCCACGGCGTGGCCATGCCGGGCCAGTGGCTGGCCATCGACCCGGGCGGCGTCACCATGCAGATCAAGGGCACGCCCACCACCGATCCGGCGTTCGGCCTGCCGGCGCTGTGGATCGACGGCAGCCTGCGCGACCAGGCCCAGGTGGTCGGTTATACGGTGGTGGATGCCGGCACCGTGGTAGCCACCCATTTGAACCACCTGATGCACCGCCATGGCTCGAACCTGCTGGGCCGCCAGGAAGTGCAGCAGCTGCTGGATCGCATCGGCCGCGACGCGCCCAAGCTGGTCGAGGACCTGGTGCCCAAGACCCTGTCGCTGACCGCGTTGCAGAAGGTGCTGCAGGGCCTGTTGGCCGAGGAAGTGCCGATCCGCGACATGCGCACGATCATCGACACCCTGTCCGAACACGGTCCGCGCCTGGCAGCGCTGGCGGCCGGGGCGGGCGGGCAGCCGGACATCAACGAACTGATCGCGCTGACGCGCCGCGCGCTGGGCCGCGCCATCACCCAGCAATGGTTCCCGGGCGAAGGCGAACTGCGTGTCATCGGGCTGGACGTCAAGCTCGAACGCGTGCTGTCGCAGGCGCTGACCACCAGCGGCGGGCTCGAGCCCGGCCTGGCCGACACGCTGCTGCGCGAGACGCAGGCGGCGGTCGAGCGCCAGGAATCGCAGGGCAACGCGCCGGTGCTGCTGGTGTCGCCGGTGCTGCGCGCGCCGCTGTCGCGCTTCCTGCGCCACCATTTGCCGCAGTTGGGTGTGTTGTCGAATACGGAAATTCCGGATGAGCGCATGGTCCGCGTGACCGCGCTGATCGGCGGGGGTAATGGTCAATGAAGATAAGCCGCTTCTTTGGGGCGAATAGCCGCGACGTCATGCGCCAGGTGCGCCAGGTGCTGGGCCCGGACGCGCTGATCGTGTCGAACCGCAGCGTCGATGGGGGCATTGAGGTGCTGGCCACGGTGGAGGGCGCGTTTGACGACGTGCCGCAGGAATCGCCGCGTCAGTCCGCGCCGCAGGAAACCGCGCCGCAGCCGGCCTACGCCGCGCCTGCCGCCACGCCGCAGCCCGGCTACGCCGCGCCGGCGCGCTCCATCGCCGCCTATCAGTCTGCCTACGCGTCGTCGGCATTGCCGGAGCAGGATGAACTGCAGGAAACGGTCGCACCGTCGGCACCGCCCGTCGTCGCGGCACCGCCTGCCGCCGCCGTGGCCGCGCCCGTCGCGCCGGTGCGCATGGAAATGCCCGCCTTGCCGCCGCTCTCGCGCGAGCAGCCGGCCGCGGCGCAGCCGCCAGTGGCCCGCATGCCTCAGGCGCCCCAGCCGCCCGTCGCGCGCATGCCCGCCATGCCGGCGCCGCAGCCGCCCATGTCGCAACCGACCGCGCCGCAACCGCCCATGTCCCGCATGCCCGACGCGCCCCTGCGCAACGGACCCGTGGTGCCGCCCGCGGTCTTGCCGGGCGATGCCGCGGCCGGCCTGCAGGACGCGATCAGCGCCTTGCGCGGCGCGCTGGAAAGCCGCATGGACGGCCTGCTGTGGGGCGGCCGCCAAGGCCCTGGCCGCGAGCCGGCCGGCGCGGCCTTGTTCCGCAGCCTGCTGGACGCGGGCTTCAGCACCAAGCTCGTGCGCGCGCTGGTCGAGCGCATGCCGGAAGGCATGTCTGCCGAGGCCGCGCTGGCATGGGCCCGCAATGAACTGGTGACCCACTTGCCGGTGCTGGGATCGGAAGACGAATTCCTGGGCGGCGGCGTGTACGCGCTGGTCGGCCCGACCGGCGTGGGCAAGACCACCACGCTGGCCAAGCTGGCGGCGCGCTGCGTGGCCCGCGAGGGCCGCGAGCAGGTGGCCATGCTGACCACCGACAATTTCCGGATCGGCGCACTGGAACAGCTGCAGATCTACGGCCGCCTGATGGGCGTGCCGGCGCACTCGGTGCGCGATGCCGGCGAACTGCGCCGCATCCTGGCCGAACTGGGCAATCGCAAGATCGTGCTGATCGACACCACCGGCATCAGCCAGCGCGACCGCCATGTGGCCGAACAGGCCGCCATGCTGTGCAACGCCGGCAAACCGGTGCGCCGGCTGCTGGTGCTGAACGCCGCCAGCCAGGGCGATACGCTGGACGAAGTGGCGCACGCCTACCGCAACGGCGTGGGCGAAGACGTGGCCGGCTGCATCATCACCAAGCTGGACGAGGCCTCGCGCCTGGGTGCAGCGCTGGACACGGCGATTCGCCACCGGTTGCCGATCCACTATTCGTCTATCGGCCAGAAGGTGCCCGAGCATCTGGAACTGGCCCGCGCCGATGCCCTGATCGACCGCGCTTTCGCCATGGTCGAGCGCGCCCGCGCCCTGTATACCCCCAGCGAGGCCGACCTGGCCTCGCTATGGTCCGCCGCCCCGCGCGACAGCGCCGCCGTCGATCCCGCCCGCCGGCGGCAATTGCTGGCGTCCGCCATCCTGCGTCCGCAGGGCGGCGCGGCCGCCATCGACGCCGCGCAGAACCTGGACGACGCCATCGGCTGGCTCGACAGCGACGCGGCCTGCGTGCAGGCGCGCGCGTCGTGGCGCGAATACGTCAGCGATGGCGCGGGCTCCAGCCTGGCCGCGCTGGGCGAATCGCCCCTGGCGATGGTGCGGCGCGAATTCTCCAGCGCCTGCGGCCGTCATCTGCTGGCCATGCACGGCAAGACCAGCATGAAGGGCGACGGTCTGCCGGGCGGCACGCTGCTCAGTTCGGTCCTGATGAGCGATCGCGGCGCCGCGATGGCCGCGCCGGCCCAGCAGTTGGTGCTGCCGCACGGCATGCTGTCCTCGTTCGATCCCGCCAGCGCGGCCCAGCCGGACACGGCGCTGGCGCTGGAAGCCCGCATCCGCTGGCTGGGCGGCCAGCTCGATCGCCTGCCCGTGGTGCACATGCTGGAAGCCGGCACGTCTGCCTTGTGGCAGAGCCTCTCCGAACAGGGCGTGTCGTGGGTGGCGCGCAACCCGGGCGGCCTGCGCGTGATCCAGGACGAATGCCCCACCAACCTGAATGCAGTGGGCAAGAGCGTGGGCTACCTGCCGGTGGGCCAGCCGGGTGACATGCCCGGCCTGCGCGCCGTGCCGGGTTCGCGGCCGGCGCCTTTGGCCTTGTGGGCCTCGGGCACCGAAATCGGCCTGCCGGGCCGGGGCGATGACACGCGCCTGCGGCTGGTCTGCGCCCGCCTGATCGACACGGCCAGCGGCGAGGTCGCCGGCCAGCTTTTCGGCCTGACCAACCTGACGGCCAGCCAGGCCGATGCCGCCACCGTGGCGCGCTGGCTGGTGTTGCAGGAAGAAGCTCGCGCCGGTTTCCGCTACATGGCCAACGCCTGGCAGGCGCTGCCGGCCGTCGATGGCGCCCACACCCTGGCGCGCCAATCGTTGATGGCCGGCCAGCTGGGCGCGGCGTGCTGGCAACTGGCGCATGCGCCGGCGGCCGACTCGGCCCGCTCGACGCTGTCGGGCGTGGTCAGCGCCGACCGCAAGCTGTCGGGACGTCTGTTGCCAGTCGCGTTGCTGAAAATGTTCGCCCTGCTGGAAATGGCTGAGGGGTAAAACAAAACAGCCCGCTGATGCGGGCTGTTTTCTTTGGGCAGGCTGGCGATCAGCCGGCGACGATGGGCTTGCGGCCCGGGGCACTGCGGGCGCCGCGGCCTTGCGCGTCGTAGGTGGACGTGACGCCCATGCCGCCCAGGTTGCGCAGGGCGTCCAGCGATTGCTGGTTGTAGCGCATGTGCACGTCGATCAGCGCGCCATTGCGCATGTTGATTTCGTTGGCCGACGCGGATTTGCTGAGCAGCGCCTGCCACACGCCCGACAGTTGCGGGTGCAGTACGGCAGCCTGTTCGGTGCCGGCGTGTCCGGCGGGCAGGCCAAGTTCGGCCAGCAGGCCGTCGCGGGCGTGGCTCAGGTCGACCAGTTGCCGGGCGACGTTGCCCTTGCGTTCGGTGACGTCATGCAGCGCGTCGACGTTGCCCGGGCCGACCAGCACCTTGGTTTCTTCTTCCAGGATGGTGGAGAACTCGGTGATCAGGGCATCTTCCTGCTTGAGGCAGGCTTGCAGGGAATCGACAGGGTTCATGGTCATGCGGGTGGCTGCGGGTCGTAAGGAGAATCGGACTGAGGCAAACGGGCCTGCGCGGGGCAGGCCTACTTCAACAGGTCACGGGCGCTGGCGATCAGGCCGTCAGCGATGCGGCTGGTATCGATCTTGAGCTGGCCCGAGGCGATGGCTGCACGGATGGCAGCGACGCGTTCGACATTGATGTCGTTCGAGCCGTCCTGCAGGGCGAGCATTTTGCGCGAGGCCGAGCTCAGCGCGACTTGCGAGCTGCTGGCGCCGCTGCCGCCGCCGGCGCCGTAGGCCTGGGCGACCGAGGACTCGGCGCGGGGGCTGACGGCGTCGGCCGAGATGGGCCGGTTGGTGGTCGAATTGATTTTCAAGGTTTTCTCCGCAGGGCGTCCTGGGTCGATGTGCGACGGTTCCGCCTACTTATGTCTCTGTAACGACAGGGCTGGAAGGAACTTTAGGGTAGACCGGCCTCTGCCGCTGCGCGATATGTAACATAGCCTAAAGTTGTATTTCGACCAGCCCGGCATTGCGCACGACACCCGTTACGACCTGTCCGCTGGCGGTGCGCACCTGCACCGTGGCGCCGGGCGCCGCGTTGTCCAGGGCCTGGCCTTCGCTGCTGACCACGAAGCCGTTGCCGCGGGCGTTGATGCGCACATTGGAACCGCGCGTGACCGACTGGGCGTTGCGCAGGGCCGCGCCCTTGACCGGCTGGCCGGCGTTGATGCGATAGGCCGCCGTCATGCCCACCACGGTGTCCGGGTTGGTGATGACGCCCGGGGGCAGGGCGACCAGGTCGCCGTCGCGTGGCGACAGGTCGGCAGGCGTCAGCGCCTGGCCGGCCGCGATCATGCGCGAGGCCACGTAGTAATAGCCCGGCACGCTGACCGTGGCCTGCACGTAGGTGGTCCAGGACTTGGGCGCATTGCAGCGCACGCCCACGGTCATGCGCGAGCGCGGCTTCATGCCTGCCGGCATAAATGGGGACAAAGCATCGCAGGGCGCCAGCCGCTCGACCCGAGGCGGGTCGATGGCGACCGACGGCTGGCCGGACAGGCCCGCCAGCTGTTCCAGCAGATAGGCCTGCGCGGCGATGACGACCGCCTCGGGCGCCTGGACGGCGGCCTCTTGCGCCTGGGCCGCGGCGGCGGGGGCCAGGAGCAGGGCGGCCAGGCAGGCGGCGCGCGCGCGGATGCTTGCGGGGAATTTCATGATGACTGAATTGTAGAAGCCCGCGCCGCTTGGCAATACGTGAATTGGATGAGAAATGACGGGTTATTTGGCTGATTGTGTTCTGCCTGCGACCCCTATGATGCCGTCATCCAATGGGATAACGGTGTGTCCGCTGTCCCGGGTTTCATCCGTATTGAAGGCGATCCGATGCTAGACAGGCTTAACGAAGATTTCCGCTTCTACCAGCAGTCCCTGGGACTGCGCGCGCAGCGCCAGGAAGTGCTGTCCTCGAACATCGCCAACGCCGACACGCCCAACTACAAGGCGCGTGACTTCGACTTCAAGGCCGCGATGCAGAACGCGATGGAAGGCTCCAAGCGCCTGCCGGACACCTCGCTCACGCTGACGTCGGCGCGCCATATTCCCGCCAAGGCCGTGTCGCAGGGTCCGACGGACCTGCTGTACCGCCTGCCGTACCAGCCCAGCCTGGACGGCAACACGGTGGACATGGACATCGAACGCGTCCAGTTCGCCGACAACACTTTGCACTACCAAAGCACCATGCAGATGCTGTCCGGCCGTATCCGGACCATGATGGCCGCCATCCAGGATTGATTTTCATAAGGAGCCGCAGGCAATGTCCTTGTTGAGCATTTTCGATATCGCCGGTTCGGCGCTTAGCGCGCAATCGCAGCGCATGAACGTGGCGGCCAGCAACATGGCCAACGCCGACAGCGTGGTGGGCCCCGACGGCCAGCCTTACCGCGCCCGCCAGGTGGTGTTCCAGGTCAACCCGTCGGCCGGCCAGGCCCTGGGCCAGGAGATCGGCGGCGTGCGCGTGGCCGGCGTGATCCAGGATCAGTCGCCTCTGAAGCAGGTCTACGACCCCAAGCATCCGCTGGCCGATGCCCAGGGCTACGTCAGCATGCCCAACGTCGATCCGGTGGCCGAAACGGTCAACATGATTGCGGCGTCGCGTTCTTACCAGGCCAACGTCGAAGTGCTGAACACCGCCAAGAGCCTGATGCAGAAGACGCTGACCATCGGTCAGTCCTGATCTCCAGATTCCGCGCGCCGCGCCGCCCGCGCGGAATAATCCAGACAAAGTGAATCCATGACCACCGTCGACCAATCCACGAGCAAGACCGGCCTGGGCCTGGCGCAATCGGGCGCCAACGGCTCGTCCACCGCGCAAGGGCTGCAGGACCAGTTCCTGAAGCTGCTGGTGACGCAGCTGAAGAACCAGGATCCCCTGAACCCGATGCAGAACGCCGAGCTGACCTCACAGCTGGCGCAGATCTCGACGGTGGAAGGCATCAATAACCTGAAGAACACCATGCTGGCCATCAGCGGCCAGATCGACGTGTCGCAGTCCATGAACGCGGTCGCGATGATCGGCAAGGGCGTGCTGATCCCGGGTTCGACGGTCAAGGTGGGGGTGGACGCCGAACATCCGTCCGAACGCGTGGTGACGCCCTACGGTATCGACCTGCAGGGCGACGCCACCAAGGTGCAGGTGCGTATTTCGGACGCCAACGGCGCGGTCGTCCGCACGATGGATCTGGGCCAGAAAGAAGCCGGTGTCTACACGCTGGACTGGGACGGCAAGAACGACGGCGGCCTGGCGATGGAGCCGGGCGCCTACACCGTGTCCATTTCGGCGTCCGACGCCGATGGCAAGAAGGTTTCCGCTGAAGTGCTGAAGTATGGCCAGGTCAAGAGCGTGGCGTACTCCACCAATGGCCTGCGTCTGGACATGGGCCTGGACGGCCAGACCAGCATGCTGGATGTGCGCAAGGTGATCGGCGCCTGACCCGGGCCGGTTTGATTATCAGCCGGCGCCACGGCGGCGGTTTCCACATTAGAGATTAGCGAGAGAAAACATGGGCTTCGGACAAGGATTGAGCGGCTTGAATGCCGCGGCGCAGAACCTGGACGTCATCGGCAACAACATCGCCAACTCGGGCACCGTCGGCTTCAAGTCGTCGACCGCGTCGTTCGCCGACGTGTACGCCAGCTCGCGCGTGGGCCTGGGCACCAAGGTGTCGGCGATCACCCAGCGCTTCACCGTGGGCACGGTCAACGGCGGCGGCGGCGAATACGACATCGCCATCGACGGCGCCAAGGGCATGTTCCGCGTCACGGACCAGAGCGGCGCCGTGATGTACACCCGCAACGGCGAGTTCCTGGTCGACAAGAACAACTTCATCGTCAATGCCCAGGGCTACCGCCTGACCGGCTACCCCGCCGGCGCGATCGGCGCCAACCCGGTCGAGCTGCAGCTGCCCACCGCCAACGTGGCGCCCAAGGCGACCACCACCGCGACCACCGTGGCCAACCTGGACGCCAACGCCAAGGTCATCTACGAAACCAACACCGTGACCTCGCCGGCCGTGAACGGCTCGGTGACGATGACGGGCACCACGCCGCCGTCGCCCGCCACGCAATACGATTTCACGCGTGATCCGGTCGGCAACATCGTGTGGGTGAACCAGCCGCCGGCCGGCACCTATGGCGCCGCGCCCAACCTGGTCACCATCGACGCCGCCGGCGCCGTCACCACGGGCGACCTGGCCCAGGTGCCCGGCTACAAGAACTACACGGCCGCCGTGACCGAAGTCGGCAAGCCGTTCGACCCCAAGGTCACCAGCAGCTACACCAACGCCTCGCCCATGACGGTCTATGACTCGCTGGGCAACTCGCACCAGGTGATGCAGTACTTCGTCAAGCGCGCGGCCGATGCCGCGGGCAACAGCACCTACGACGTCTACTACACGATGGACGGCCAGGCCATGGCCCCCACCACCGAGGCGGCCGGCACGTGGGGCAACCCGACCAAGTTCACGTTCAACAAGGCCGGCGTGATGACCAGCGCCACCACGGTGAACCTGTCGTTCGCGACCCCGGGCGGCGGCACCACGCCCGCCGATCCGCTGGCGATCGCCGTGAACTACACCGGCACCACCCAGTACGGCAGCGCCTACGCGCTCAAGTCCGTGCCCGACGGCTACACCTCGGGTGAATTCCGCGGCATCAACATCGGCGCCGACGGCAGCCTGGTGGCCGACTACACCAACGGCGAAACGTCCGTGGTGGGCACCATCGTGCTGGCCGACTTCGCCAACCTGCAAGGCCTGCAGCCGGTGGGCAACAACGCCTGGAAGGAAACGTCGACCTCCGGCCAGCCGATCCTGGGCCAGCCGGGCAGCAACGGCCTGTCCAAGGTCGTGGGCCAGGCGACCGAAGCGTCGAACGTGGACATGAGCAAGGAGCTGGTCAACATGATCATCGCCCAGCGCACCTACCAGGCCAACTCCCAGACCATCAAGACCCAGGACGAAATCATGCAAGTCCTGATGAACCTGAAGTAATGGCTGACGGGCAAGCGACGACACCGACGGAATAGGCAATGGATCGAATCATCTACACCGCCATGAATGGCGCAGCGCGGATCACGGAGCACCAGGCCGCGCTCTCCAACAACATGGCCAACGTGAACACGCCGGGCTTTCGCGAGCAGATCGCGCTGTACCGGTCGGTTCCGGTGAACGACGGCGTGAGCCTGCCGACGCGTGTCTCGACGGTGGCGTCCACGCCCCGCAACAACTTCGAAATGGGCAACATGCAGACCACGGGCCGCGACCTGGACGTGGCCCTGGCCAGCTCGAACGGCTGGATCGCCGTGCAGACCCCGCAGGGCGAGGCCTATACCCGTGCCGGCAGCCTGCAAGTGGGCGTGAACGGCCTGTTGCAGACGTCGCTGGGCCAGCCGGTGATGTCCGACCAGAACGGCATCATCGACGTGCCCGATCAGGCATCGCTGACGATCACCTCCGACGGCACCATCACGGCCATCGGCGCGGGCGACGCGCCCAACAACATCCTGAACCTGGGGCGCATCAAGCTGGTCAATCCGCCGGAAGCGCAACTGGTGCATGGCGACGATGGCGTGTTCCGCCTGGCGCCGGTCAATGGCCAGCCGGCGCCGCCGGTGCCTGCCGACCCCAGCCTGCGGGTGCTGTCCGGCGTGCTGGAAGGCAGCAACACCAACCCCATGGCAGCGATGGTGGGCATGATCGAAAACGCCCGTCGCTTCGAGCAGCAGATGCAGGTGGTGCAGCAGGCGGATCGCAACGCCGAGCGTGCCAACGGCATTCTGTCGGTCAGCTGATCCCAATAAAAATTTTCGCGGGCGGCCTGGCCGCCGTAGCAGGAGTACTTCATCATGATGCGTTCACTGTGGATTGCCAAGACGGGCCTGGAAGGTCAACAGACCTCGATGGACGTCATTTCCAACAACCTGGCCAACGTCTCGACCAACGGCTTCAAGCGCGGCCGCGCCGTGTTCCAGGATCTGATGTACCAGACCCTGCGCCAGCCGGGCGCCCAGGTGGGCGACGCGACGCAGCTGCCGTCGGGCCTGCAACTGGGTACCGGCGCGCGCGTGGCCGCGACCGAGCGCATCCACACCACCGGCGGCCTGAACAACACCGGCGGCGAACTGGACGTGGCGATCAACGGCCGCGGCTTCCTGCAGGTCGAACTGCCTGACGGCACCCAGGCCTACACCCGCGACGGCGCGCTGCAACGCGACCAGAACGGCCAGCTGACCACGGTCAGCGGCTACGTGATCCAGCCGCCCATGAACGTGCCGGACAACGCCTTGTCCATCTCCATCGGCAAGGACGGCATCGTGTCGGTGACGCAGCCTGGCGCGGCCGGCGTGAACGTGCAGATCGGCCAGTTGCAGGTCGCTACGTTCATCAACCCGACCGGCCTGCAAAGCGTGGGCGAGAACCTGTACCTGGAAACCGACGCCTCGGGCCCGGCCAACCTGCTGCAGCCCGGCGTGGACGGCGCCGGCACGTTCATGCAGAACTACGTGGAAACGTCCAACGTGAACGTCGCCGAGGAACTGGTCAACATGATCACGACCCAGCGCGCCTACGAAATGAACAGCAAGGCCGTCAAGACCTCGGACGAAATGCTGGCCCGCCTGACCCAACTGTGATGCCCATGTCTGTCCTGCGCCTGGTTTCGAGTGCGGCCCTGGCTTTGCTGGTGGCCGGTTGCGCCATGATTCCGCCCGAACCCATCGTGACCGGGCCGACGACGGCGGCGCCGCCGCCGCCGCCGATGCCCATGGCGCAGCCCACGGGCTCGATCTACCAGCCCACGACCTACGGCAACTATCCGCTGTTCGAGGACCGCCGGCCGCGCAACGTCGGCGACATCGTCACCATCGTGCTCAACGAAAAGACGAATGCCTCCAAGAACGTGGCCACCAACACCAATCGCAGCGGCAATGCCAACCTGGGCATCGCCGCCGCGCCGTCCTTCATGGACAGTTGGGCCAACGCCAACCTGAACCTGGATGCCAAGGGCGGTAACGTGTCCCAGGGCAAGGGCGACAGCACGGCCAACAACGCGTTCACCGGCACCATCACCACCACCGTGGTGGGCGTGATGTCCAACGGCAACCTGCAAGTGGCCGGCGAAAAGCAGATCGCCATCAACCGGGGCAGCGAATACGTGCGCTTCTCGGGCGTGGTCGATCCGCGCTCGATCACCGGAACGAACACCGTGTCGTCCACCCAGGTGGCCGACGCCCGCATCGAATACCGCAGCAAGGGCGTCATGGACGAAGTCCAGACCATGGGCTGGCTGCAACGCTTCTTCCTGATCGCTTCGCCGTTCTGACCATGAAACAACCCACTCCGATTTCCGCCTTGCTGTCCCTGCTGGCCCGCGTGTGCGTGGCAGCCGGCCTGTTGGCCGGCGCGTCGGCGGCGCACGCCGAGCGGCTCAAGGACCTGGCGTCGATCCAGGGCGTGCGCGGCAACCAGCTGATCGGCTATGGCCTGGTGGTGGGGTTGGACGGCAGCGGCGACCAGGTGCGCCAGACGCCGTTCACGCAGCAGAGCCTGACCAACATGCTGTCGCAGCTGGGCATCACCGTGCCGGCCGGCAGCAACATGCAGTTAAAGAACGTGGCGGCCGTGATGGTCACCACCACCTTGCCGGCCTTTGCGCGGCCCGGCCAGACACTGGACGTGGTGGTGTCGTCCATGGGTAACGCCAAGAGCCTGCGCGGCGGCACCTTGCTGATGACCCCGCTCAAGGGCGCCGACAGCCAGGTCTACGCCATCGCCCAGGGCAATATCCTGGTCGGTGGCGCGGGCGCGTCGGCGGGCGGCTCCAGCGTGCAGATCAACCAGTTGAACGGCGGGCGCATCAGCGCCGGCGCGATCGTCGAGCGCGGCGTGCCGACCACCTTCGCCCGCGACGGCTACATCTACCTGGAAATGAATAACACCGACTTCGGCACCGCCCAGAACGTGGTGGCGGCGCTGAACCGCAAGTTCGGCCAGGGCACGGCCACGGCGCTGGACGGCCGGGTGGTGCAGGTGCGCAGCCCGATGGAACAGGCTTCGCAGGCCCGCTTCCTGTCGCAGATCGAAGACCTGCAGGTGACGCGCGCGCCGACGGTGGCCAAGGTCATCATCAACGCCCGCACCGGTTCAGTCGTCATGAACCGCACGGTCATGATCGAAGAGGCCGCGGTGGCCCATGGCAACCTGTCGGTCATCATCAACCGCCAGAACCAGGTGTCGCAACCGGACACGCCCTTCACCGAAGGGCAGACGGTGGTGGTGCCGAACACCCAGATCGAAGTGCGCCAGGACAACGGTTCCTTGCAGCGCGTGACCACCAGCGCCAACCTGGCTGACGTGGTCAAGGGCCTGAACGCCCTGGGCGCCACGCCGCAGGACCTGCTGGCGATCCTGCAGGCCATGAAGAGCGCCGGCGCGCTGCGCGCCGAACTCGAGATCATCTGATCGCCATGGCCTATACCAACGACGCCGCGCGCGTGGGCAGCCGCCAGGACTCCGTGTTCGACATGGGGCGCCTGTCGGACCTGAAGCGCGACGTGACCCGCGATCCCGACGGCCCCGGCACCGACCAGCAAAAGCAGGTTGCCAAGCAGTTCGAGGCCCTGTTCCTGCAGATGATGCTCAAGCGCATGCGCGAAGCCACGCCCAAAGAGGGCTTGTTCGACTCGCAGCAGACGCAGATGCTGCAATCGATGGCCGACGAGCAGCTGGCGCTGCACCTGGCCACCCCGGGCATCGGCCTGTCGAAGTCGATCCTGGCGCAGATGCAGCAGGGCAAGCCGGGCGACCTGTCGGCCGACGCGGTCAAGAACCTGGGGCAGGGCGCCGATTTCGATTTCCGTACCGGCAGCTCGCGCGAGGTGTCGGCGTTGATGGACGTGATGCGCAACAACCGCGCCAGCGACCGGGCCCTGGCCGCGGCCGAGGGCGCGCCCGAACACGTCATCAATTTCGTCTCGAAGATGTCGCGCGCGGCCAACCTGGCCTCGCAACAAAGCGGCGTGCCGGCCCGCCTCATCATGGGCCAGGCGGCCCTGGAATCGGGTTGGGGCCAGCGCGAGATCAAGCACCCGGACGGCAGCACCAGCTACAACCTGTTCGGCATCAAGGCGGGCGCCAGCTGGAAGGGCAAGGTCGTCAATGTGCTCACCACCGAATACGAAGACGGTGTCGCGAAAAAGGTGACGCAACCCTTCCGCGCCTATGCGTCGTACGAAGAATCCTTTGCGGATTACGCCCGTCTGATCGGCAACAGCCCGCGCTATGAAAGCGTGACCCAGGCGCGCAACGAAGTCGAGGCCGCGCGCCGCATCCAGGCCGCCGGTTACGCCACCGACCCGCAGTACGCGCAGAAATTGATCGGTGTCATGGGCCAGCTGCGAGGAGCCGCCGCCAAGGTGGATATTTCTCGCCAGATGTTGGAAGGACTCTAAATTTGGACCATCTGCTGCCGTTAAGCAGGTATCCAGACATATCAGTTGCGGTTACATACGGGGCATTGTCAGCATGAATCTGTATAAATTGGCATTGGGCGGGCTGAACGCGTCCCAGGCAGGCCTGGCCACCACCAGCCACAATATCAACAATGCCACCACGGTCGGTTACAACCGTCAGCGCGTCATGATTTCGTCGGCTGGCGCCCAGGCCACCAGCAACGGCTACATCGGTCGCGGCGTGCAGGTCGACACCGTCGTGCGCAGCTACGACAGCTTTCTGTACAAGCAGCTGGTTGGCGCGCAAGGCAGCGGCGCCCAATTGCAGGCCCAGTTCGACCAGGTGTCGCAGGTGAACAACCTGTTTGCCGACCGCACCGTGGGCATTGCCCCGGGCCTGTCCAATTTCTTCACCAGCATGAACACCGTGGCCAGCAAGCCGGCGGATCCCGCTGCGCGTCAGGATTTGCTGGGCAAGGCCAACAGCATGGCCACCCAGATCCGTTCGGCCTACCAGGAGATGCAGAACCAGCGCCTGGGCCTGAACACGCAGATCTCCACGACCGTAGACCAGGTCAACAGCTACCTGACCCGCATCGACGACCTGAACACGCAGATTTCGACCGCTCGAGCCAAGGCCGGCGGCAATCCGCCCAACGACCTGATGGACCAGCGCGACCAGGCCGTGTCGGAGCTGAACCAGCTGATCGGCGTGACCACCTACGAGCAGGGCGACAAGATCAATATCTCGCTGGCCTCGGGCGGCCAGGCGCTGCTGTCGGGCCAGACCATCTATCCGCTGCAAGCGGTGTCCTCGTCCAAGGACGTGAGCCGTACCGTCATCGCCTACACGCTGCCGGCCGGTTCGGGCGGCAAGACCGTGTCGGTGGAATTGAACGATTCCGAGGTCACCGGCGGCAAGCTGGGCGGTCTGTTGCAGTTTCGCGCCACCTCGCTGGACGTGATGCAGGCCCAGCTGGGCCAGATGGCCGTAGGCCTGGCGTTGTCGTTCAACGACCAGCACAAGCAGGGCCTGGACACCGCCGGCAACCCTGGCACCGACTTCTTCAGCGTGGGCAAGCCCCAGGGCGTGCCGAACGCCAATAACAAGAGCGGTGCGCAGATCAGCGGCACGTTCACCAACGTGAACAACATCAACGCCAAAGACTACGACATCACGTTTGACGGCACCAATTACATGGTGACGCGCCTGCCGGAAGGCACCCAGGTGTACAACGGCCCGGCCAACGGCACCCCGCCGACCGCGACCCTGAACCTGGACGCCGAAATGGGCGTCACCCTGACGATCGATGCACCGCCCCAGGCTGGCGACAAGTGGTCGCTGTCGCCTACCCGCGACGCCGCCCGCGACATCAACGTGCTGATCACCGATCCGAACAAAATCGCCGCGGCCGATGCCACTGGCGGCGACGCCAACGGCAAGAACGCCTTGAAACTGGCGCAGCTGCAGACGGCCAAGGTGCTGGGCCACGGCACGATGAGCATCAACGAGATGTTCTCGCAGGTGGTCAACACCGTCGGCGTGCAGACGCAGCAGATCAAGTCGGCCGCCACCGCCCAGGCCAACCTCATCACGCAGAAGCTGGAAGCGCAGCAAGCCGTGTCGGGCGTGAACCTGAACGAAGAATACGTAAGCCTGTCGCTCTACCAGGAGCAATACCAGGCAAGCGCTCGCATCATCGACGTAGCAAGCACGTTGTTCGACACGCTGCTGGGTTTGCGCGGCTGATCGGACCGTTGACTCGTGACTCATAAAGAAAATTTCGGAGCTTCCCCATGCGCCTGAGCACCTCCATGATGTATTCGAACGGCCTGAAGGGCGTTCTTTCTCAGGAATCCGACATGAACCGCCTGGTCGAACAGGTGGGCAGCGGCAAGAAGTTCCTGACGCCCGCCGACGACCCGCTGTCGGCGTCGCTGGCGATCAACGTCGCACAGACGCAGAGCATGAACTCGACGTACTCGCTGAACCGCGGTACGGCCAAGACCAATCTGGGCCAGGAAAACAACATCCTGGATTCGATCACGACAGCGCTGGCCGACGTGCGTACCCGCGTCGTGCAGGCCGGTAACGGCACCTTCGCCGACAGCGACCGCCAGGCCCTGTCCACGGCCCTCAAGAGCGCCCGCGACGCGCTGCTGGGTCTGGCCAACAGCACCGACGGCAACGGCCAGTACCTGTTCTCCGGCTACCAGGGCGGCGTGATTCCGTACGCCCAGGACGCCAACGGCAAGATCGTCTACAGCGGCGCCACCGGCGAGCGCACCGTGCAGGTCGACCAGTCGCGCCAGATGTCCACCAGCGACATCGGCAGCGACATCTTCAATCGCGCCAATCCGGGCTCGCAGGGCTACGTCAGCACCGCTGCCTCGGCCAACAAGGGCACCGCGCAGTTCAGCACGGTGTCGGTCACGCCGGGCAGCCCCAATATTGGCAAGAATTTCAGCCTGCAATTTGAATCGGACCCCGCGACGGGCAACATGGGCTATCGCGTCATCACGACCTCGCCCAACGCCAATCCGCCGGTCCCGCCCGTCATCAACCCGGCGCCGCCGGCCGTGCCGACCCCCTACAAGCCGGATTCGTCGATCGATTTTGGCGGCGTGGCAGTGACGGTCAAGGGTACGCCGCAGAACGGCGACGTGATCGATGTCGAGAGCATGCAGTCCGCCAACGTCGACATGTTCAACACGCTGGACAACCTGATCAAGACGCTGGATTCGCCGATTGCAGGCGACGAAGTGGCCCTGGCCAAGCTGACCAATGAACTGGCCACGGCCAACAAGAAACTGTCCAACACCTACGACAACGTGCAGACGGTCGCGGCGTCGGTCGGCGCCCGCATGAACGAACTGGAAGCGCTGGACGGCACAGGTGTCCAGAAGGGCTTGTCGTATTCCAAGTCGTTGTCGGACCTGGAAGACCTGGATTACTACTCGGGCGCCAGCCAGCTGGCGCTGCGCCAGGTGGCGCTGCAGGCCGCTTCGGCCGCGTTCATGACCATTCAGGGCTCCAGCCTGTTCAGCCGCAAGTAATGCGGTGAGTCCATAGGCCGCGCCGGGAAGGCGCGGCAAGTTGCGCCCTTGCGGACGCTTCCGGTGCAGAGCCGGAGCGTCCGTGTGTGCGTGCAGGGTAGGAAATTTGTCGTTTCACGCTGCATAACGCTCGGATATTTCATGCTTGTCAATTTGAAAGTTCGCACCTGCATAGTTCTGGTGTTGTTGCTCTTCACGGGCGCCATGTTCATCTCCAATGGCGTGGCGTGGATGGGGTTGAATTCCAGCAACGACAAGCTGGAACAGATCAATAGCGCGTATTCGGACCAGGCGGTACCGCTGAACCGCGCATACACCATCTTCCTGCGCGCGCGGCTGTTGCTGTCGACGTCGTTGATGGACATGCAGCAAGGCAAGACCGAACAGGCAACCCAGCAGGCCAAGCGTTCGGATGGCCTGATGCAGGATGCGTTCAAGATGATGGACGCCTTCCGCAAGACGCCGCAATTGCCCGGCACCGAGCCGCTGCTGCAGGCCGTGGACGCCGCGCTCAAGGAATACGACGGCGTGCTCAAGCGCCAGTCAGCTGCGCTGGCCAGCATGGCCATCCAGGACTACCTGAACCTGAACGACGCGGCCAGCAACGTCAACACCAAATTCCGCGAAGCCGTCGATGCCTACCTGGGCTTCATCGACAAGCGCACCGACGAACTGGCGGTGCAAGCCGAAGCCGACCATAAGATCTCGCGCATGGTCACCATTGCCTTGCTGGCGATTGCGTTGCTGCTGGCGGTGGGATGCTGGATTTTCATCAGCCGCACGGTGCTGCGTCCCCTGCACGAAGCCAGCGATCATTTCGAGAAGATCTCGGGTGGCGATTTCACGGGCCGCATCGACGTCCGTAGCAACAATGAAATCGGCCAGCTGTTCGGCGCCATCAAACGCATGCAGGAAAGCCTGACGCGTACCGTGGCATCGGTGCGCCGTGGCGTGGACGAGATCAATGTCGGTTCGCGTGAAATCTCCGCGGGCAACACCGACTTGTCCAGCCGCACCGAACAGCAGGCGGCGTCGCTGGAAGAAACCGCGGCGTCGATGGAGCAACTGGCCTCGACCGTGAAGCAGAATGCCGACAACGCCCGGCAGGCCAATCAGCTGGCCGCGAGTGCATCGGACGTGGCTGAACGCGGCGGTTCCGCCGTGGCCGAAGTGGTCAACACGATGCAAGGCATTTCGGCCAGCTCGCGCAAGATCTCGGAAATCGTGTCGGTCATTGACGGCATCGCCTTCCAGACCAACATCCTGGCGCTGAACGCGGCCGTGGAAGCGGCCCGTGCCGGCGAGCAGGGCAAGGGCTTTGCGGTGGTGGCGGGCGAAGTGCGCTCGCTGGCCCAGCGCAGCGCCCAGGCGGCCAAGGAAATCAAGGGCCTGATCGAGGATTCGGTGGCCAAGGTGGGCGCCGGTTCGCAGCAGGTCGAACGCGCCGGGGCCACGATGCAGGAAATCGTATCGTCCGTGAAGCGCGTGACGGACATCATGGGCGAGATCTCGGCGGCGTCCGAAGAGCAGTCCAGCGGCATCGACCAGGTGAACCGTGCCGTGTCGCAGATGGATGAGGTGACGCAGCAGAACGCGGCGCTGGTGGAAGAGGCTGCTGCCGCGGCTGGCTCGCTGCAGGAGCAGGCGCAGCGCCTGGCCGAGGCCGTGGCCGTGTTCAAGATCCATGCCGGCCAGGTGATCGACGTGCCGGCCCGCTCGCTGGCCGCCCAGCCGCGCAGCACGCCGCGCGTGGCCGCCGCCCCGGCACCTGCCGAAGCGCCGCCGCCCGCGTCCGAGGCGGCTGCGAAGCCGGCGGCCGACCCCGCGCCCGCGCCCGTCAAGCCTGCTGCAGCGCCGGCGCCGCGTCTGGCGCAACCGGCCCGCGCCAAGCCTACGGCCAATAGTGGCGCCACGGCCGCGCGTCCGCTGCGCCGCCCGGTCGTCAAGACTGCCGACGCGACCGATGCCAAGCCGATCAAGCCTTCGCCGGCGGCCTCCCGCCGCGCGCCGCCCGCGGACGATGACTGGGAGTCCTTCTGACGGCAAGGCTGTCGGCGTCTTGAACAGGTCGTAGAGAACACACCCTTTTACGTTGGGGCGGCACATGAAGCGCCGCCCGGACGACCACCGGAACTATCGGAAAATGTTTAGCAATCTGAAGGTGCGCACGGGCTTGATGCTTGCCCAATTGGCCGTTGCCGTGGCCGCACTGGTTGCCATTGCGCTGGGTTGGAGCAATATGCAGTCCAACACCGAGGCGATCAACGCCTTGGACAGCTTGAGCGTGCAGCAGAGCAATCTGATCAAGGACGCCTACGTGCAGATGCTGCGCGCGACCATTCGCGCCGATCTGGCCGCGGCGCAACGCGCGGCGGGCGACAAGGCGGGTGCGGCGGAAAACACCCGCACCGTGCAGCAGCTGATGACCGATGCCAAGAAGAAGCTGGACAGCTTCAAGGCCATTCCGAAGATGACCGACATCGGCCGTACCGCCGAAGGCCAGCTACTGACCTCGTTCAATGGCTTTGCCGACGGCTTGCAAGCGATGCTGGCCGCGCTGGACCGGGGCGACAACGCCGAATACCTGAGCCTGAAGAACACCAAGACGGCAGCCGCAAGCGGCGCCTTTTCCAAGCAATTGACCGAGTTCGCCGCCACCATCAATACCTATAGCGAAGAGCAGGTTGCGGCATCGCGTTCGCAGGCCGCGGTGATGACGTATGTCTACATCGCCCTGGCGGTCGTGATCCTGTTGGTGTCGCTGGGCGCTTTCCTGTTCATGAACCGGGTCGTATTGCGGCCGCTGCGCCAGGTCAGCGACAGTTTCGATCGTATCGCGGGCGGTGACCTGACCACGCGCGTGGAAGTCAATTCCACCAACGAGATCGGCGCACTGATGGCTGCTGTCAAGCGCATGCAGGAAAGCCTGACGCGCACGGTATCGGCCGTGCGCCGCGGCGTGGACGAGATCAACGTGGGTTCGCGCGAGATCTCGGCTGGCAATACCGACCTGTCCAGCCGTACGGAAGAGCAGGCAGCCTCGCTGGAAGAAACCGCGGCCTCGATGGAGCAACTGGCCTCGACCGTGAAGCAGAATGCCGACAACGCCCGGCAGGCGAATCAGCTGGCCGCCAGCGCGTCGGACGTGGCCGAACGTGGCGGCTCTGCCGTGGCCGAAGTGGTCAACACGATGCAGGGCATTTCGGCCAGTTCGCGCAAGATCTCGGAAATCGTGTCCGTCATTGACGGCATCGCCTTCCAGACCAATATCCTGGCGCTGAACGCGGCGGTGGAAGCGGCCCGTGCCGGCGAGCAGGGCAAGGGCTTTGCGGTGGTGGCGGGCGAAGTGCGCTCGCTGGCGCAGCGCAGCGCCCAGGCGGCCAAGGAAATCAAGGGCCTGATCGAGGACTCGGTGACCAAGGTGGGCGCCGGTTCGCAACAGGTCGAACGCGCCGGGGCGACGATGCAGGAAATCGTGGCGTCGGTGAAGCGCGTGACGGACATCATGGGCGAGATCTCGGCAGCGTCCGAAGAGCAGTCCAGCGGCATCGACCAGGTCAACCGCGCGGTGTCGCAGATGGACGAAGTGACGCAGCAGAACGCGGCGCTGGTGGAAGAGGCTGCGGCCGCGGCAGGCTCGCTGCAGGAACAGGCCGAGCGCCTGGTCGAGGCCGTGGCCGTGTTCAAGATCAATGCAGGCGGTGTGATCGACGTGCCGGCTCGCCAACTGGCCCAGCAGCGCAGCGCGCCGCGGGTGGCGGCCCCCGCGGCGCAACCCGCCGAACCGGCGCCGCAGGCAAAGATCGCCGCCGCTGCGCCGGCTGCGCGCAGGGCGCCGCCCGCGGCGCGTCTGGCCCACAGCGCGCCCGCACCGGCACGCGCCAAGCCGGCCCAGGCCGAAGCAGCCAGTGCTGCCCGGCCGTTGCGGCGTCCGGCGCCGCGTCCGGCTGCGGCCGCGAACGAGGCCAAGCCGGCCCCGGCGGCCACGCGCCGCCAGGCGCCGTCAGACGACGATTGGGAATCTTTTTGACGCCGGTTGCGACCGGTAAACGGGCAGGTATGCGAGGCTATCTACATCTTCTGGCTGCCGCGGCGATTGCGGCGCTGATCGCGGGCTGTTCCGCGACCGGGCACAACTTCGACCCCGGCAAGCTGTCTACCCTGACGCCGGGGCAGACGACGCTTGAACAGGCCTCGCGGGCGCTCACGGCCCCGCCCGACAAGTTCTACAAGCAGACCGATGGCACCTTCCTCGCCCTCTGGTCCTTCAAGATCACGTTTGTCCCCGACGGCCTGTACAGCCGCAAGGAGGCGCTGTTGCAGTTCGGCCCGGATGGCCGGCTGATGCGCCTTGTCGACAGCACCAATATTCTGCTGGAACCCTGGGAACGCCAGAAACTGCTGGGCCCCGCGCCCATGCCTGACCCCGGTCAGGAATGGGCGCAGCAGCCCGCACCGGCTCCCCAGGTGGAAACGATCGTCATACCGGTACCGGCTGCGCCGCCCGAATCGACGCGCCAGGGGCTGTAGGCCCCGGCTTCCCGCGGAGAGCGCCCCGGTCCAGGCCGGGGTGTACGTCGCCCTGATGCGCGCCCGTTCTGCAAGGACGGCGCGCCGGGGTGGTTTTTCATTTGGTCAGAGCAGTTCCTGAGGGATGGGGAAAGAATATGGAAGCGAGTCTGGAAACCGGTGCGAAGTCCGGCAAGGTCGGCAAGAAAAAGGCCGCGCGTGCGCCCAAGGTCAAACGCAAACTCAGGCTGCGCGATGCCCGCGTCGGCACGATGCTGTTGTGGGTCATGGCGTTCTTTGCGGTGCTGATCGCAGCGGTGGGCGGCCTGGCTGCGTTCTTCCTGCAGCACAACTATGAATCCATCCGCGAGGTCAATGCGCTGACCGAGCGTTCCAAGCAGGTCGAAGTCATCAACAGCGACATGCTGCGCGCCCGCGTCAGCCTGATGGTCGCGGCCCGCCACCTGCAGGAATCCGGCTGGGGCAGCGGCGAGAACTCGGCCCGTGACGCCGCGGCAGCCCTGAAGGGCGCGACCGATCTCCTGACTGGCGTGCGCAGCCGCTTCGCCGATTTCCAGAAGAACATGCTGCAGGACGACACCGGTCGCCAGCTGTCCATGAACCTGGTGCGCCGCTACCGTTCGTACATCGATGACGGCGTGGACACCATGGTCGAGGCCCTGCGCAGCGAAGACTACTCCACGTTCTACATGGTCAACAATGAATACGGCACGCCGCGCAGCGCCGCGTTCATCGAGGCCATCAACGAGTTCGGCAAGTACATTTCCGACCAGCAGCAGGCCACGATCGACCAGGCCGAGACCAACTTCAACCGCGCGATGATCGCGGTAGGCGTGGCCGTCGGGCTGGCGCTGCTGCTGATGGTGTTCTGCCGCGTGCTGTTCGGCCGCCTGGTGGTGCGCCCGCTGGTGGAAGCCGGCCAGCATTTCGACAAGATCGCCGCAGGCGACCTGACCAGCCGCGTCGAGGTGCGTTCGCACAACGAAATCGGCCAACTGTTCGCCGCGCTCAAGCGCATGCAGGAAAGCCTGACCCGCACGGTGGCCACGGTGCGTCGCGGTGTGGACGAGATCACGGTGGGTTCGCGCGAAATCTCGGCCGGCAACACCGACCTGTCCAGCCGTACCGAAGAGCAGGCAGCCTCGCTGGAAGAAACGGCGGCCTCGATGGAAGAACTGGCGTCGACCGTGAAGCAGAACGCCGACAACGCCCGCCAGGCCAACCAGCTGGCCGCGAGCGCGTCGGACGTGGCCGAGCGTGGCGGTTCCGCCGTGGCCGAGGTGGTCAACACGATGCAGGGCATTTCGGCCAGCTCGCGCAAGATCTCGGAAATCGTGTCGGTCATTGACGGCATCGCCTTCCAGACCAACATCCTGGCGCTGAACGCGGCCGTGGAAGCGGCCCGTGCCGGTGAGCAGGGCAAGGGTTTTGCGGTGGTGGCGGGCGAAGTGCGCTCGCTGGCGCAGCGCAGCGCCCAGGCGGCCAAGGAAATCAAGGGCCTGATCGAGGACTCGGTGACCAAGGTGGGCGCCGGTTCGCAACAGGTCGAACGCGCCGGGGCGACGATGCAGGAAATCGTGGCGTCGGTGAAGCGCGTGACGGACATCATGGGCGAGATCTCGGCGGCGTCCGAGGAGCAGTCCAGCGGCATTGACCAGGTCAACCGTGCCGTGTCGCAGATGGATGAGGTGACGCAGCAGAACGCGGCGCTGGTGGAAGAGGCTGCTGCCGCGGCCGGCTCGCTGCAGGAACAGGCGCATCGCCTGTCCGAGGCCGTGGCCGTCTTCAAGATCAATGCCGGCGAAGTGATCGAAGTGCCGGCGCAGCAACTGGGCGGCTACCAGGCCCCGACGCTGACGCAGGACTGATCCGCGGCGGCTCGCTCGGGCCGCTGATCGGCATCTTCGCCCCGGCGCCCGTTCGCGGCCGTCGGGGCGAAAGCTATTGGCCGTTAAGTTTTCGAAAATACTGTCGTTAATGGCAATAACGCCTGAAACCTGGCCGGTGTACAGGTCGTGGCTTTATATGATGTAAACCGGAGACAAGCTGTGCGCGTGAACCTTCCAGTCAACAATGTGGAAACCAAGCTGCGCGAGGATCAGTACCTGATCTCGCGCACCGATACCAAGGGCCGCATCGTTTACGCGAATCCGGCTTTTATCGAAGTCAGCGGCTTTTCCCGCGAAGAACTGATCGGCAAGGCGCACAACATCGTGCGCCATCCGGACATGCCGCCCGAGGCCTACGAAGACCTGTGGCAGACGCTGGAAGCTGGCGAGTCGTGGCTGGGCCTGGTCAAGAACCGCCGCAAGGACGGGGGCTACTACTGGGTGCTGGCCAATGCCACGCCCATCGTCGAGAACGGCGAGGTCGTGGCCTATTCGTCGGTGCGCGTGCGCCCCAGCGACGACCAGGTCGAGATGGCCGAGGAACTGTACGCGCGCATCCGCGAAGGCCATGCTCGCGGCGTTCGGATCGTGCGCGGCCGCCCGGTGCGGGCCGGCTGGCGCCGCAGCCTGGACCTGCTGGCCTTTCCGTTCAAGCGCAGCGTGCGCAGCCGCATGTTCCGCCATGCCATGCTGTCGTCCGGCATCGTGGTGGCGGCGGGCGCCTACGGCCTGCGCGCCAACTGGGACACGCTGGATGCCACCGGCGCCGGCCTGGCTTGCGGCCTGTTGGCGCTGGGCGTGGTCGGCATCTTCGCGTTGGGCTGGAGCCTGTCGCGCTCGCTGCTGGAACCGATGGTGGACGCGGCCAACATGGCCCGCCAGGTCGCTGCCGGCAACCTGACGACCCAGATCGTGGCCGATTCCGACGACGAGATCGGCAGCTTGAAGTTCTCGCTGGAAGTCATGCGCAAGAGCCTGGTCGGCATTGCCCAGGACGTCTATCGCGGCATCGAGGGCACGACACAGGCGGCCGTGCACATTGCACGCGGCAACCAGGAGCTGGCCGGCCGCACCGAAGGCCAGGCCGCATCGCTGCAGCAGACGGCCGCCAGCATGGAACAGCTGACGTCCACCGTGCGCCAGAACGCCGACAATGCCCGTCAGGCCAATCAGTTGGCCGCCAGCAGCATGGACGTGGCGCGGCGCGGCGGCGTGGCGGTGGGACAGGTGGTCAATACCATGCACGGCATTTCCGACAGCTCGCGCAAGATCGTCGACATCGTCAGCATCATCGAAGGCATCGCGTTCCAGACCAACATCCTGGCGCTGAATGCGGCCGTGGAAGCGGCACGCGCCGGCGAGTCCGGCAAGGGCTTCGCGGTGGTGGCGGGCGAAGTGCGCAGCCTGGCGCAAAAGAGCGCGCAGGCCGCCAAGGAGATCAAGGGCCTGATCGAGGATTCGGTCGATCGCGTCACCGAAGGCTCGGCCCAGGCCGAACAGGCGGGCGCCACCATGGAAGAGATCGTGGCCGCCGTGCACCGCGTGACCGACATCATCGGCGAGATCTCGCAGGCGTCGCAGGAACAGTCCAGCGGCATCGAGCAGGTCGACACCGCGGTCTCGCAGATGGATGTGATGACGGTGCAGAACACGGCCCTGGTGCAGGAACTGGGCGGCGCGGTACTGCAGCTGGGCAATCAGTCGGGCGCGCTGCGCGAGACGATCCGCGTGTTCCGCCTGACCGGACAGCAATGATATTGGCGAGGCCGGCTTCGGCCGGTCCGCCCAACAAAAAGCCGGCCCATCGTGGCCGGCTTTTTCATGCCCGAAGCAGGCAGCGCTAGCGTCCCGCCAAGGCGTCGGCCACCCGGCTCATCGTCGACAGGCCAGACTCGAACAGGGCCTCCAGGAACGGGCCCGAGTTGGGCAGCACCACGGTCAGCAGCACCACGCCCACGATCAGGCTGACCGGAAAGCCCACGGAGAACACCGACAGCTGCGGCGCGGCACGGTTAAGGATGCCCATGGCCAAGTTGATGGTCAGCAGTGCGCAGATCAGCGGCAGCGCGAGCAGCAGGCCCGACACGAACACGGTCTTGCCCCATTCCACCACCACGCCCCAGCCGTTCTGGTGCAGCTGGATGGCCGCCACGGGCAGGGTGTCGAATGACCGCACCAGCGCGGCCAGCACCAGCAGGTGGCCGTCCAGCGCCAGGAAGGTCAGCATCGCCACGATGTTGAACAGGCGCGACAGCACGGCCGTGTTGGCGCCGGTGCTGGGGTCGAAGAACGACGCGAACGACAGGCCCATCTGCAGGCCGACGAATTCGCCGGCCGTCTGCGCCGCGGCGAACACCAGGCGCATGGAAAAACCCATGGCGATGCCGATCAGCACCTGCTGCATCACCATCCACAGGCCGGCAAACGAACCCGGGGCGATGGGCGGCGCGGGGTCCAGGGCCGGGCTGACGGCCACGGCCAGCACGAACGCCAGGCCGACCTTGACCTTGACCGGCACGGTGGATTCGGAAAAGAGGGGAGCGGTGCCGATCAGCGCCAGGATGCGCACGAACGGCCAGATGAACTGGCCGATCCAGCCGTTGAGCTGTTCGATCGTGAAGGAAAACATGTGGGCGCGTCCCCGGGGCCGGCGGCGCGCGCCGCTACGACACCAGGCCGGGAATTTGGCCGATGAGCTGGCGGATGTAGTCGACCATGATGCCGATCAGCCAGGGGCCCAGCAGCACCAGCACGCCGCACATGGCCAGCAGCTTCGGAATGAACGACAGCGTCATTTCGTTGATCTGGGTGGCGGCCTGGAAAATGCTGATGACCAGGCCGACGATCAGCGTGATGACCAGGAGCGGACCGGCCATCGCCAGCGCGACTTTCATCGCCTGGTAGGTCATGGTCATGACGGTTTCAGCGGTCATGGCGATTCCCCGGCTATTGGTAGAAGCTCTGGGCCAGCGAGCCCATCAGCAGGTTCCAGCCGTCGGCCAGCACGAACAGCATCAGCTTGAACGGCAGTGCCACGGTCACCGGCGGCACCATCATCATGCCCAGCGCCATCAGCACGCTGGCCACCACCAGGTCGATGATGAGGAACGGAATGAAGATGGTGAAGCCGATCTGGAACGCGGTCTTGAGTTCGCTGGTGATGAACGCCGGCACCAGGATGCGCAGCGGCACCTGCGACGGATCGTCCAGCGCCGGCTGCTTGGCGAGGTTGGCGAACAGCGACAGGTCGTTCTCGCGGGTCTGGTGCAGCATGAAGGTGCGCAGCGGGCCAGCGGCCCGCTCGACCGCGGTCTCGAACTGGATCGAGCCTTCGGACAGGGGCTTGTAGGCGTCGGCGTAGATCTTGTCGAACACCGGCGACATCGTATAGAAGGTCAGGAACAGCGCCAGGCCGATCAGCACGTGGTTTGGCGGCGACATGGCCGTGCCCATCGCGCTGCGCAGCAGACCCAGCACGATGATGATGCGGGTGAAGCCCGTCATCATCAGCAGCGCGGCCGGCAGGAACGACAGCGACGTCATCAGCAGCAGCGTCTGCATGCTGAGCGAGTAGGTTTCGGACCCGTTCGGGCCCGGGGTCGCGGTCAGCGCGGGCAGGGTTGCCTGGGCGACGACGCCAGCCGGAAACAGGGCCAGGCCCAGCACCGCGGCGGCGCCCAGCAGGGGCAGCATGTTGCGGCGGGCGCGGGGAAGGGGGCTTGTCGGCAAGCTCATGATTCGGGGAATGCGGGCGCCGTCTAGCGGCGCTTGAGCGCCTGGCCCAGCTTGGCCGCGAAGGCGGCGGCGGGCAACGGCGCGCCCTGGGGCAGTTCGCCGGCGGGCAGGGTATGCAGAGGGGTGATCTGGCCGGGGCTCACGCCCACGACCAGCCAGGTGTTTTCGATTTCGACCACGACGATGCTCTGCCGCGCGCCCACCGGCATGCTGGCGACCTGCTTGAGCAGGTTGCCGCCGCCGCGCTGCGTGAGGCCGGCGCGGCGCGCCATCCAGGCCGCGGCCAGGATGGCGGCCAGCACCAGCACCAGGCCGATGATGACGCGCAGCAGGGCGGAATCGTTCATGGCGGACAATGCGTCAACGCCGGTTGTTCAGGCGGTTGATGCGTTCGGACGGGGTGATGATGTCGGTCAGGCGGATGCCGTACTTGTCTTCCACCACCACCACTTCGCCCTGGGCGATCAGGTAGCCGTTGACGAAGATGTCCATCGGCTCGCCGGCCAGGCCGTCCAGTTCGACCACCGAGCCCTGGCCCAGCTGGAGCAGGTTCTTGATGGTCAGGCGGGTGCGGCCCAGCTCGACCGTCAGCTGGACGGGCACGTCCATGATCAGGTCGATGTCGGTGCCGGTGCCGGCAGCGCTGCCGGCCAGGGGCTTGAACACCGATTGCGCCGCCGATTGCGCGGGGGCTGCGGCTGGCGCCGCGGGTGCGGGCGCAGGGGCAGCCGGCGCGGCAGCCGCGGGCGGCGTGGCGGCGGTCTGTTCAGCCATGGCGGCGGCCCAGTCGTCCTGGGGCTTCAGGCCATCCGCCTGGGTGGGCGGATTGGCGCGGGATTGTTCGGCGAGCGCGTCGGCCCAGTCGTCGGCCGGGGACGAGCCAGTGCCGGGCTCGTTCTTGTCAGTCATGGTCGGGGGCCTCGTTTGATTCGGTATCGTAGGTAAACATGTTTTGCACGCGCAGGGCGTACTGGCCATTGAAGACGCCGTAGCCGCATTCCATCAGCGGTACGCCGTCGACGTTGGCGATGACGGTTTCCGGCACATCCACGGGCAGGATGTCGCCGACTTTCAGGCGCATCAGCTCGCGGATGTTGGACGGGATGCGCGCGAATTCGGCAACCACGTCGATGTCGGCGCTGCGCACCTGGCGCGACAGCTGCTGCGACCAGCGCTGGTCCACTTCTTCCAGCGTGGTTTCCTGCAGCGGCCGCGTGAGCAGGTCGCGCACCGGCTCGATCATGGAGTAGGGCAGGCAGATGTTCAGGTCGCCGCCGGTCGCGCCGAATTCGATATGGAACGAGGTGACGACCACCACTTCATTGTTGCCGGTGATGCTGGCGAACTTGGTGTGCATCTCCGAGCGGACATAGTCGAACTCGATCGGATAGACGGGGTCCCAGGACTTGCCGTAGCTTTCCAGGGTCAGGTTGAGCAGGCGCCGGATGATGCGCTGCTCGGTGGTGGTGAAGTCACGGCCTTCGACGCGCGTGTGGTAGCGGCCATCGCCGCCGAACAGGCTGTCGATGACCAGGAACACCAGGTTCGGGTCGTACGTGAACAGGGCCGTGCCGCGCAGCGGCTTCATCTGGACCATGTTCAGGTTGCTCGGCACGGGCAGGTTGCGCTCGAAGTCCGCGTACTTCTGGATCTTGATCGAGCCGACGGTGATGTCGGCGCTGCGGCGCATGAAGTTGAGCAGCACGCTGCGCATCTGGCGCGCGAACCGCTCGTTGATGAGCTCCAGCGTCTGCATGCGCCGGCGCACCACGCGGTCGGGCGAGCTCAGGTCATAGGCGCGGGCGCCGTCGCTCGCGCCCGCGGATTCCTTTTTGCTGTCGCTCTCGCCCGTGACGCCGGCCAGCAGCGCGTCGACTTCGTCCTGCGAAAGAAACGCCTCGTAGGCCATGCTTATTGCACCACGAACGCCGTGAACAGTACGTCGGTGACATACTGGCCGTCCGGCAGGGGCGAGAACGGACGGTTGACGGCTTGCTTGATGGCATTGGCCATGTCGGTCTTGCCTTGTTGGGTCTGCACGCCGGTGGGCGATTGCGACGACAGCACCATCAGGATGCGGCTGCGTACTTCAGGCATGTACTTTTCCAGGCGCACGCGGGTCTGCTCGTCGCTCACGCGCAGCGTCAGGCCGACGTGCATGATGCGTTCGGTGTCGGCGTTCTGCAGCGTCACCGTGAAGGCTTCGATCGGCACGAAGATCGGCGCGGGCACGGCGGCCGGCGTGGCCGGCGGGGCCACGAACGTGGTCGGCGTGGCTTGCGGGCCCGCGGCGCCGGGCTGGCCCGGTTGGCCGGCGGGAGTCTGGCCCACGCCCAGTTGCACCGGCGCGCCGCCTTGCGGTTGCATGCGCTGGGTGATGAACCAGGTCGCGCCCGCGCTGGCGGCGGCCACCAGCAGCAGCACCAGGATCATGATCAACGGGCGAAGAATGCGGCCGATGCCGCCAGAGCGTGTCGGAAGCGGGCCGCGCGGCGGCATGGTTGTGGGTTTGGAAGTCGCCATCTCGGTGTCGATGCGTGTTTTGCCGCTGATGAAAACGGATTCTTAGTGGATGAAAGCATTCTGCCCGAAATCACGCTCCGTCTTGGAGGCGAAAAACAGGGCGAAAGCCGCGTATCTCAAGCTATTGCTGCACCGCCCGCAACCGTTGCCGGCTGCGGGCCGCGGGATTGTTACGCGAAGGTGTCGACCAACGCATTGGCGTTGCGCGGCGACGTCACGGCCACCGGCTGGCCATCTATCGCGCCATCGGCTACTGCGGCGCCATTGCCGCCGCCTTGACGTTGCGATCCACCGCCATTCTGTTGCGCGAATTCCTGCTGCGCGGTCTGTTCGCCGACACTGGTCTGGCCCAGCGAGATCCCGGCCTGCGCCAGCGCTTGCTGCAATTGCGGGATCGCGGTTTCGATCGCCTGGCGCACGGACGCATGGGCCGACACGAACGAGGCGCTGGCCACGCCGTCGGCCAGGTTCAGGCTGACGCGCAAGGGGCCCAGGTCCGGCGGATCCAGACGCAGTTCGGCGGTCTGGGTGCCTTGGCGCACGTTGTTGCTCATCACCACCATCTGCTGGCCCAGTTCGGTGCCCCAGTGGGTGCCGCCCACGGGCGTGGCCACCTGCATGACGACCGGCACATTCGGTACGGCGACGCTGGCGGGGTTGGTGATCGGGGCGGGCTGCTGACGCTGCACGGCAGCGGCAATTGCCTGGGCCAGGTGGTCCTGCGGGGCGGTCGTGTGCTGAGGCACCTGGAACTGCTGCGCGGTGCTGAGCACCGGCTCGTTCGATTCTTCCTGGTTGCGCGCGTGCAGCGGTGCGGCAGGCGCCGCGTCGGCCGCGACTCGCGGCGTGGCGGTGCGCGGCAAGGCGGCTTCGGGCGCGGGACGCGGCAGATCGGCGGCGGGGGCTGCCTTGGCTTGCGTTGCATCCGGTGCCGGCGCCGTGCCGGGCTTGACGGCGGCGGTGACCACCGGCAGGGCAACTTGCGCGTCGCGGCTGGCCTGCACGGCGGCGGCCTCGGCCTGTTGCGCGGTGGCGGCCACCGGCGCGCGCGGCGTGGCCACGGCGTCGTTGGCGGTCAGCGCGGCCTGCACCACGGCGGCGCCGGTGTTGACGGCGGTCGCGGCGGCCTGGGCGGCGCCACGCGCCAATTGCACCTGTTCGGCGGCCTGGGCGGCGATTTCCAGCGTCTGTTGCGGCAGCACCACCGGCGTCACCGGTTGCTGCGCGGCGGCGACGGCCAGCGCGCCGGCTTCGGCCTGGGTGGCGGTCTGCACGGCGTTGTCGATCGCGCCGGCAGCGGCGTTTTCGGCGTTGCCGGCGGCATCGCTGGTGGTCTTGCCGTTGTTGGACGGCGTCTTGGCGTTGTTGCCGTTGGCCGGGCGCGCATCGGCAGCCTGGTTCGGGCGCTGTTGAGCCAGCACGTCAGAGAAGGACGGGCCCTTCCTGGACGAGACGGCGGACGACTTGGCGCCGAGCGTGTCGGCGATCGAATTCGGCGCGGCGGGCGCGACGGTGGGCAAGGGCAGGGGAGCGGTCATCTCGGGCTTCCTCTAATTAGTGCATCCCGGCCTGGCGCTGGACCAGGCGGGCGGAGTATTCATCATTGGCGCGTTGCTCGCGGCGGGATTCCACCACGGCCTGCGCGCGCATTTCGCGTTGCGCCAGGGCGTCGTACGAATTGAGCTTGCGTTTTTCCTGCTGCCAGTAAAGGCGGCCCTTGGCCAGGTTCTCGTCGGCCTGGCGCAGCACGTTCTGCTGTTGGCCGATGGCGTCGTCCAGGGTGCCGATGAAGCGCTGGTAGTTGTGGCAGTCGCTGGCCGACATGCCGGTGGTCATGGCCTGCTGCAGGCGTTCCAGGTAGTCCTGGCGGTAGTCTTGCAGCATGCCGAGCTGGCGTTCGGCGTTGGTGCGTTCGGCGCTGAGCCGGCCAAGCAGGCGGGCGGCTTCGTCCGTGCTTTCCTTGGCCAGGTTGATCAGCATGTCCAGGGGCAGTTGGCTAGGCATAGGTGTCCCTCAATTCAAAGCTTGCACGCAACTGGTTGACCGCATCCTCGTAGCCGACGTTTTCGCCGATATCCTGCTGCAGGAAGGCTTCCAGGCGCGGATAGCGGGCGATGGCGTCGTCCAGCTGCGGGTCGTTGCCGGCGGCGTAGGCGCCCACGGCGATCAGGTCGCGATTGCGCTGGTAGCGCGACAGCGTCTGCTTGAAACGGCGCACGACCGCGAACTGCTGTTGCGGAATCAGCGAGGTCATGGCGCGGGAAATCGAGGCTTCGATGTCGATAGCGGGGTAGTGGCCGGCCTCGGCCAGGTGGCGCGACAGCACCACGTGACCGTCCAGGATGGCGCGCGCCGAGTCGGCAATCGGGTCCTGCTGGTCATCGCCTTCGGCCAGCACGGTATAGAAAGCGGTGATCGAACCGGCTTTGCCGCCGGGGCCGGGCGCGCCCATGCCGGCGCGTTCCACCAGCATCGGCAGCTTGGCGAACACCGACGGCGGATAGCCCTTGGTGGCCGGCGGCTCGCCGATGGCCAGCGCGATTTCCCGTTGCGCCATGGCGTAGCGGGTCAGCGAATCCATGATCAGCAGCACGTCCAGGCCCTGGTCCCGGAAGTGCTCGGCCAGGCGCGTGGCGTAGGCGGCGCCCTGCAGGCGCAGCAGCGCCGACACGTCGGCCGGCGCGGCGACCACCACCGAGCGGGCCAGCCCTTCGGGGCCCAGGTTGTGCTCGATGAATTCTTTCACTTCGCGGCCGCGTTCGCCGATCAGGCCGACCACGATGACGTCGGCCTTGGTATAGCGGGCCATCATGCCCAGCAGCACGCTCTTGCCCACGCCGGAACCGGCAAACAAGCCCATGCGCTGGCCACGGCCAACGGTCAGGAGACCGTTGATCGCACGCACGCCGGTATCCAGCACGGTGTCGATCGGGGCGCGCGACAGCGGATTGATCGGTTGGGCCGACAGGGGCGCCAGTTCCGCGCCGGTCAGCGGGCCCAGGCCGTCCAGCGGCCGGCCGGCGCCATCGAGCACGCGGCCCAGCAGGGCGTTGCCCACCGGCAGGTGGCGGCCCAGCTGGGGTTTGGCGTTGCCGTTCAGTTCGGCCTTGCGCGGCAGCGGAATCTGGCGCTGCACCGGCGGTTCGCCGGGCACCACGCGGGCGCCGGGCGGCAGGCCGGAAATATCGGCCTGCGGCATCAGGTACAGGGTATGGCCGTCGAAGCCGACGACTTCGGCGTCGGCCCAGTGGTCATGGCCGCGCGCGATTTCGATGCGGGCGGCGGCGCCCACGGGCAGGCGCAGGCCGGTGGCGTGCAGTACCAGGCCGGTCGCGCGGGTGATCTTGCCGCTGACCAGCCAGGGGTCGGTCGAGGCGGCGCGGATCGAGCCGATCTCCAGCTGGGTCTGCCAGCGGTCGATCACGGGCACGGCCGCCTGGCCGGGCTGCGCGGGGGCCTGGCTGCCGCTCACGCCGGCTCCTCCCAATTCACGTTGCGGCCCAGCGAGGCCGCTACGCGGCGCCAACGGGTCTGCAGCGTGGCGTCGATATCGCCGAACGGCGTCTCGGCGCGGCAACCGCCGCGGGCGATGGATTCGTCGGCCAGCACGCGCCAGTGGCCTTCTTTCAGTTCGTCAGCCAGGTGCAGGCGGATCAGTTCGATGTCGGCCGGGTTGGCCCACAGGCGCATCTGGCCACCGGCAGTCGGGTTGATGTGCAGCACTTCGCGCACGGCGCTGGCCACGGTCTCGGGCTGCGTGCCCAGGGTGGTGCGCACGACCTGCTGGGCGATGTCCAGCGCCAGCGTCAACAGGCTCTGGCCCATCTTTTCTTCGAGCGAGCCGATGGACGTGGCGCAGGCTTCGACCAGGGCGTGCAGTTGCCGGGCTTCCTCTGCGCCTTGCTCACGAGCTTGCGCCAGGCCTTCGGCATAGCCGGCTTCGCGCCCGGCGGCCAGGCCTGCTTCATGGCCTTCGGCGCGGCCGGCTTCCAGGCCGGCAGCGTGGCCCTGCGCAAAACCTTCTGCACGGCCCTCGGCGATGGCCTCGGCGCGCAGCTGGGCCATCACCACTTCGGGATCGGGGCCCGGATCGGGTTCCGGTTCGGGCGCAACTTCCACGGGCGGCGGCTCGTCGAACGACAGCATCTGCCAGCGCCGCCAGGCGGCACTGCGCGAGATGAGCGTCGACTGGCCGGTATCCGCTTCAGACATACGCGTCGTCTCCGGAGTTGCCCAGCACGATCTGGCCGCTTTCGGCCAGGCGGCGCGCGATCTGCAGGATCTTCTTCTGTTCGGTCTCGACCTTCGACATGCGGATCGGGCCTTGCGCTTCCAGGTCCTCGCGCAGCATTTCGGCGGCACGGCTGGACATGTTGCGCAGGAACTTGGCGCGCAGCTCTTCCTGGGCGCCCTTGAGCGCGACCATGAGGGTGTCGTTGTCGATTTCCTTGAGGATGAGCTGGATGGCGCGGTCTTCGACGTCGAGCAGGTTGTCGAACACGAACATCTCGTCGATGATCTTCTGGGCCAGGTCGTTGTCGCGTTCGCGCAGGCTGGCGACCACGGTTTCCTCTTCGGCCGAATTCATCATGTTGAGGATCTCGGCCGCGGTGCGCACGCCGCCCATCTTGCTGCGCTTGGCGCCTTGGCCAGCCAGCACGGAATTGAGCACTTCGGTCAGTTCCGACAGGGCGGCCGGCTGCACGCCGCCGAACGTGGCGATGCGCAGCATGACGTCGTTGCGCAGGCGGTCGGTCAACAGCGCCAGCACGCCGGCGGCGCGGTCGCGCTCCAGGTGCACCAGAATCGTCGCGATGATCTGCGGGTGCTCGTCGCCGATGAGTTCGGCCACGGTGTGCGGATCCAGCCAGTTCAGGGCATCGATGCCGCTGCCGCCTTCGCCGGCTTCCAGGATGTCTTCGATCAGGCCGGCGGCGCGGTCGCTGCCCAACGCCTTGGTCAGCACGGTGCGGATGTAGTCGTCCGAACCCAGCGTGACGGCCATGAACTGGTCGGCTTCCTGGCGGAATTCCTCCAGCACCACGGCCACGTCGTTGCGGGTCACCTGCTTCAGGCTGGCCATGGCGGCGCCGACCTGCTGGACTTCACGGGCGGACAGGTACTTGAAAACCTCGGCCGCGGCGTCTTCGCCCAGCGACATCATCAGGACGGCGCTGCGCGTCATGCCGTCCATGGGCTTGGAATCATTTTTCATCTTTGGTCATCCAGGTGCGCAGGACCATCGCGACGGCGCGCGGGTCCTTGTTCGCCATCGTGCGGGCGCGGTCCAGGTTGTCTTGGTAGCGGTCGGTTTCCTTGGCGCGAGCCAGGTCCTGGGCCTCGCGCTGGGCTTCGATGCGCTCGGCCTCGGCCACTTCCGGATCCACCGGCGGGTACAGGTACTCGCCCACGGTGCGGCGCAGCTTGCGATACAGCCACAGGGCCAGCACGCCACCCACCAGCCAGGCCAGGATGGTCTTGAACAGCGAGATCATTTCCGGATCGCGCCACATCGGCAGCGCCGGCGGGCCGTCGTTGAACTGGCTGTTGACCAGGTTCAGCGAATCGCCACGGCTCTCGGAATAACCCATGGCTTCGCGCACCAGATTGGTGAGCTTGTTCAGTTCTTCGGGCGGCAGGGCCTGGGGGTCGCCATCCTTGTCGCGGATGTAGTTCACGACCACGGCCACCGACAGACGCTTCAAGTTGCCCACGGGCTGCTTGATGTGGCTGATCGTGCGGTCCACTTCATAGTTGGTGGTGGCGTCGCGGCGCTCGTTCAGGCTGCCGCCGGCGGCCTGGGTGCCCGTCTGTTGCTGCTGTTGTTGCTGCTGCTGTTGGGCGTTTGGCTGCTGCGGCTGGCCGGGGCGGGGCGGCTGGGCCTGGGGCGGGTTGGCGATCGGGGCCTGGGCGTTGCCCGGGGGCTGGTTCGACAGGGCGCCCGGCACGCCTTGCGCCGGATTGATGCCGCGTTGGGTCGAATCGCTGGTCTGCTGGCTGCGCACGGCGGCCTGGCCCGGTTCCTGGTTGGGGCGGTAGACCTCGGAAGTTTCTTCGCGGCGCGCGAAATCCATTTCGGCGCTGGCCTGGGCGTGCACGTTGCCCGGGCCGACCAGCGGGTTCAGGATGGTCAGGATGCGTTCGACGGTGCGCTGTTCGGTCTCGCGGACCATGCGCATCTGGTCGGCATCCATGCCGCGGCCTTCGCCCAGGGGCGACGACAACAGGCGGCCGTTCTGGTCGACGATCGAGACGTTCTCGGCGGTCAGTTCCGGCACGCTGGAAGCGACCAGCCAGGAAATGGCGGAAACCTGGGCGTCAGACAGGCTGCGGCCCGGGTAGACGTTCAACAGCACCGAGGCGGTCGGCGGTTGGCGTTCACGCACGAACAGCGACTGGCGCGGCATGGCCAGGTGCACGCGGGCATGCTGCACGGTGTGCATCGATTCGATCGAACGCGCCAGTTCGCCTTCCAGGCCGCGCTGGTAGTTGATCTGTTCAGCGAACTGGCTGGCGCCGAAGCGGGCGTTGTCCATCAGCTCGAAGCCGACCGAACCGCCGCGCGGCAGGCCTTGCGAGGCCAGCTGCAGACGAGCGTCATAGACGCGGTCGGCCGGCACCAGCAGGGCGGTGCCCGTGTCGTTGTACTTGTAAGGCACGTTCATGGTGCCCAGGGCCGTCACGATGGCGCCGCCATCGCGGTCGTCCAGGTTCGAGAACAGCACCTTGTACTTGGGCTCGCTGCTCCACATCGCCACGGCGACAATGATCGCGACAAGCGCCGCGGCCGCGCCCAGCAAAATGGGCTTGGGCAGCGCGCGGATCCTTTCCAACACGGGAAACTTCGCCAGAAGCGACGCGCTCAGGGTAGCCTGCTGATTCATTGGCGGCTCCCGCTGGCTTCGCGGAGCAGGGAAAATGACTTCATGTTCGGGTAGGGCAGATTACACATGCAACGTGCTTCTGGTCTGGGGAGAGCCTGGATTATTGCTGCTGCGTTAGCAAACCCAATCGTCGAAAACAGCGGTTTTTTGGCGTTACTTATCCCCTATGTCCGCAACAGGGTGAGACCCGGGTCCGAACCGCGGTGCGCCCGGCGGCGGCCGGGCCGGCGCATTCGTGGAAATATCGGGTGTTTTGGCGGTTTTTATCGGCAATGGCGCCGTGCCGCCGGGGTTACGCTCCTTGCATCTTTGGCGTCGTCCCACCAGCAAGGAATAACGTAATGGCTGTATCAGGCTTGTCCGGCATCGAAAGCATGCTCCAGCAGATGCGCGCGGTCGTCAGCAAGGCGGAAACCGGCAATCTGGCCGCCGGCGAGGCGGTGGCTCAACCCGATGGTTTCGCCGCCGAGTTGCACCGCTCGATCCGCCGCGTCACCGGCGCCCAGAACGCCGCATCGGCGCAGGCGAAAGCCTTCGAGCTGGGCGCCCCCGACATCTCGCTCAATGACGTCATGATCGACATGCAGAAGGCCAGCATCGGCTTCCAGACGGCCGTCCAGGTCCGCAACAAGCTCGTCGCGGCCTACAAGGAAATTTCGTCGATGGCCGTGTAATGTCAATCCCCACGCGCAGCGTGGGGATCCATGGTCTACCTTGCGGTTTTCTCTAGCCGCCAGACCACTTGCTGCAGCCAGTTTTCCTGGCGCGCATTCAGGTCCAGGAAGACCGCGCCCAGGTGGCTCATGGGCGGTTCGCCCGTCAGGGAAACATGGACCGGCGCCGGCTCGTCCGGGCTCGCCGCCTGGGTCATGGGCTGGCCGGAAATCGGGTAGACGTTGCGCACTTCCAGGCGCGCGCTCAGCTGACCCAGGTCGCCGAAATCCAATTGCACGTCTTCCAGCACCGTGCCGCGTTCGGGCAGGGCCTGCACCGCCATGCCGACCCGCAGGCCGACGCCGTCCACCGAAATATCGCGCACCGAAAAACTGATGGGCTTGTCCGTGGGGGCAGGGCGCCAGCTGGCCTGGCAGCGGCCGACGCTGGCGGCCAGCGACGCGCGGAACATCTTGCGGCGCTGGATGCGGGCCAGGCGGTCGGGAAACGGCGACATCAGCGCGGCGCTGCCGTCGTCGAAATGGATCACTTCGGGGCGCTGCACCCGGAAGCGGATCTGCACGCCGCCATAGGCGGTGGCGTGGAAATGAAAGGTCGTGCCGCTCAACAGCCCCATGCTGTCCGACTGTTCGAAGTCGGCGCCGGCGTAGTCGCGCGGCCGCCAGAAGAACTGGCGGGTCTGCTTGTCGGCACCCAGCACCAGCACCGCCATCTCGCGGTCGGCGGCGTCGCGCACCAGGATGTGGCTGTCGGGGTGCGTCAATTCAAACAACGCGGCGCGCATGTCTTCCGGCCGCGTAAGCAGGAATTCCGGATCGCTGGCATCCAACACGGTGATCGTCCTCAGGGAAATGGGGTCAGGCAGGCGGCGCGGCGTCGGGAAGGTCGCGCGATTCCAGGCGGTACAGCCAGGCCAGCAATTCTGCCACTGCTACGTAGAGTTGGGGAGGAATATGCGAATCCAGGTCCACCTGCATCAGCAGGCCGACCAGCTCGCGGGATTCATGCACATACAGCCCGTTCTCTTCGGCGGCGCGCACGATCGTGTCGGCCAACTGGCCGTAGCCCTTGGCCACTACCCGCGGGGCGCCGTCTTTTTCGTCGTAGGAGATGGCGACGGCCGCGTTGCGGTTGGCGTTCGGGCCGGTATCGGAGGGTGGAACGAGGCTCATCAGAAATCCGTCGGCATGACGGGACGCGGATCCACCACGTTCACCACCAGATGGCTGAGCGTCAGGCCGGACGCCAACAGGCGCGCCCGCAATTGGTCCGACGAATCATTGATTTCCGTGGCGCTGTGCGGGGCCACCAGTTGCAGCACGATCTGATCGCCGGCCAGGTTCAGGCGGGCGTCGACCAGGCCCAGGCGCGGCAAGTCCAGCTTCAGGCGGGTGGCCCAGGTGGGCACGGCCGAATCGGGGTCGCCGCCATAGGGTTCGCGTTCCACTTCCCATTCCATCGGCGTGCCGGGCCAGGCTTCGCCTTGCCAGGTCAGGGTCTGGTTGGCCAGGACGTCCAGTTGCTGGCGCACCAGCAGGGTCAGGTCCTGGTGGATGCCGCTGACCGGGGTGCCGGGCGCGGGCGTGCTGGACGAACCCGGCGTGGCCGGCGCATCGGCGCTGGCGCGGCCCGAGGTCGGCGCGTCGGCGCGCGGGCGGGCCGTGTCGGCGTCCGTCGGCACGCCGGCCTTGGTCAGCCTGGCTTGCGGTTCGAGTTGCAGCTGGGCTGGATTGCTGCGGCCGAAGACCATGTCGGTCAGGTGCGATTCGTAGAACAGGCCGCTGGTCTGCAAGGCCGTGCGCAGCGCCTGGCCCAACGCGCGGGCCGACGGGCCGGCCGCTGCCAGGGCGGCGTGTTGGGTGGCGTCGGCGCCCTTGGCGCCGGTCGGTGCATCCCCTGCGCCGGCGGGCCGGCCGGGTTTGGCGGCGGTTTGCGCGTCTGCGGCGGGATCGGCGGCGGCTGTGGCCGCCATGGCCGCCGCGGTACTGGCAGGCAGGGCCGTTTGCGGTGCGCTGCCCGGCTGCGCCGGCGGCTGGCCGGGCTGCGCGGGTGGCTGCGCCGCGGGCTGGCCGGCGGCCGGCTGTGCCGGTGTACCGGCGGGTTGGGCGGGCGCCTCGCCCGTCCAGAGCGGGGCTCGGCCCTGGACTGCGGGTGCGGCTTCAGGGTACTGGGCCAGCAGTGCCAGGATGGCGCGGGCGGTGGTGCCCAGCGTCGTCGGGGCCGATGCCGTGGTGTCGCTGCTGGTGACCAGGCCGCGTGCGGCCAGCGCCAGCGCGGCGGCGGTCTTGGCGTCGATAACGGTCGGCGGGCGGTCGCCGCGGGCGCCGCCCGTCTGGATGCCTTGCCGCGCGTCGCGCGTAGAGCCATCGGCCGAGCCGGGCCGATCCAGGCCGGCGGGCTGACTGACTGCATCGGGCCGCGCGCCCGAAACCTGGTTGGCGTTCGCGGCGGACATGGTCGTGCCGAGCACGGCGTCCAACCGCTGCACCAGGACGTTGCCGAGTGCTGCGGGACCTACGCTCATTCTTCAGACGCCTGGTAGCCGTAGGCTGAAAGCAGGGTCTGCTGGCGTTTCATGCGGCCGAGCAGTTCGCCCAGCCGGGCCAGTTGCGGAAGCGCCAGGTCACGCGTCAGCGCATCGTTTTCCAGGATGCGAACCAGCAGGTCGTACTTCATGGCGCGGCCGGCTTCGTCCAGCGGCGCCTTGGGTTCGGCGGCGCGCAGTCGCTCGACCAGCTCGCAGTATTGCTGTCCATGGACCATTGCCGCATCCCAGTCGCCAGCCTGGGCGGCCGTCAGCATTTCGCCCGTGATGAGAGCGATCTCCTGGTAGTGTTCCAGGATGGGAGAGGAGTACTGGGTAAGGGACGTCATGGAAATCTCGGGCGTTCGATGGCTGGCTGAAATCGTGGAATGGGCCATCAGGGCTGCGCAACACCAGCCGGCCGGTCGATGGAAGTCTGCCAAGCCTCGGCCAGGTCCGCCAGCAGGCGGTCGGCGATGTCGAGCTGCTCGGGATCTGCTTTCAGATTCGCCATCAGCAACGTGCGGACGATGTAATCGTAGA
Organism: Achromobacter sp. FW305-C-28; assembly: GCF_058783235.1. Taxonomy (NCBI): domain Bacteria; kingdom Pseudomonadati; phylum Pseudomonadota; class Betaproteobacteria; order Burkholderiales; family Alcaligenaceae; genus Achromobacter; species Achromobacter sp. FW305-C-28. Next base: position 309,158 of record NZ_JBYSYL010000002.1, read on the forward strand.
GCCGGGCGAGGTTGGCGGCGATGTCGCCGCCGGCCTCCATGTTCAGCCCGGTTTTCAAGCCTTCATCAACGATCTTGATCGCTTTCGAGATGGCCGTGCCGCGCTCGGCGATGCGGCCTTCCTGCATGTGGATGCGCGCTTGCCCGATAGCCGCCCGGGCCCCCAGATACAGCAGGGTGATCAACCGCTCTGGGGTCGCGCCCAGTACCTGGGTTTCCAGGCCGATATCGGCGTAGGAGCGGACAGAGTGGGACCCTGTGGGACGGCGGGCGGCGTAAGTCATTAATGCATCTTTTACAGGTTATTTGCTCGATTTGTTCATCGCCGCAAATTGTTGGGTCAGGTAGTTGGCGGTGGTCTGCATTTGCATGTAGAACTTGTCCAGCGCCACGAAGCGGGTGCGCATCTGGTCGATTTCGGCATCGCTGGCGGCCTTGGCGCGTTTTTGCTGCGCGTCCAGATCGCTCATGCTCTTGGTCAGGCCGTCGGTGCGCGTCTTGAGCGAGCCGTTGGTGCCCAGCACGTCTTTGAAGGCGGCGTCGAATTTTTTCGCCAGACCGTTATCGCCGGTGAGCAGCTTGGTGACGTCGGCGGGGCTCTCGGTCAGAGCCTTGTCCAGTTTGGTCTGGTCCAGTTTCAACTGGCGCGACTGCGGGTCGGTGGAGATACCCAGGTCGGCCAGGGAGCGTACTCCGCCTTCACCGAGAACTGCCTGCAGCGCATTCGACATCGACGACTGGATCGAGCGCGTGGTGCCGTCGCCGGTCAGCGGCTGGTTGGTGGCCGCCTTGGCATCAAATGCCGTCAGATTCTTGATCGTCGTCTGCAGCGCGTTGTAGGTCTTGACGAAATCCTGGACCGCCTTGCTGGCGACCGACGTGTCGGCTTCCAGTTTCAGGGTGATCGGCTTGTCGGCCGGGGTCGTCTCGGTCAGGTTCAGCGTAACGCCGTCGATGGCCTTCGAAACGTTGTTCGAGCCGCTCTTGACCGTGATGCCGTTGATGATCACCTCGGCGTCGACGGCCTTGGTGTTGGTCATGCCGGTGGTGGTGCCGTCTGCCGCAGTGCTGAAGCTCAGGATGTCCTTGAGCGATTGATCGCCGGTTACGGTGATGTTCTTCACCGATGCCTGTACGCCGGTGTCCTTGGCCGTCAGCATCAGGTAGTTGTTGCCATTGCCGTCGTTGATGACGGTAGCGCGCAGGCCGGATTTGTCGTCGGCGTTGATGGCCTTGACGATGCCATTCAGTGACGTGTCGCCCTTCAGGTCGATGGTGCGCTTGGTGCCGTCGCTCAGTTCGATTTCGAACGTGCCGGTATCGCCATGCTTGGCGCTGCGGTCGGCCACGGCGTCCGATTGCAGGCTTTGCGCGCGCGCCAGGTTTTTCACTTCGATGGTGTATTGGCCCGCAACGGCGCCCTCGGCGGCTACCGAGGCCGTCAAGGCGGTGCCACCGGTGACGCTTCCCTTGATAGCAGCCATCGTCTCGGTCTTGCCGAGCACGCCAGCGGACTTTTGCAGCGCTTCCAGTGCGCTTTGCAGCTGCGCATAGGCGTCGATACGAGTCTTGTAGCTGGCCGCGCGATCCGTATAGATCGAGAGCTTCTTGTCCTCGGCCGTCTGCAAGTCCGACAGGATCTTTTCCAGAGGCAAGCCGGAAACCGAACCGAGGTTAGTGATAGAGGCCATGTGAAATTCCTTCCTAGCGATGCGATTCTGTCAAAAATAGGGTGCCGGCGATTGGCCGGGTAAGGGCATAAGGCGGGCCTAATTCGATGGTTCTGTCATCGAATGGCGCCAAAACGGGCACATCAGAAAATATCCGGGGCCATATCAAGCCGTGGTTTTGATGCCATTTCCCTGCATGTTCACGATCATTTTGGCGATCTTGAGCAGGGCTTCGCTGGGGATGGTGCGGATGACGTCCCCCGTGTTGGCGTCCACCACCGACACCACGACCTGGTGCACGTTCGGGTCGATCTCGAACTGCAATTGGGTCGACCACGCCTTCATCTGGTCGTTGATCTCGTCCAGCGCTTTTTCCAACGGCAGCTTCTGCGAGTTGGACTGCTCGGACGTGGCGGAGTCGGTGCCCCCGCTGTTGGTGCTCGCTACGGGCGGCGCGACGGTGACGGACGGGTCGGCGACGACCGGCGTCACGGCGACAGGCGCCGGCGCGAACGTTGCGGGGGCTAATGGGGTTACGGCCATGATCACTCCAGCGGCGAGGTGGGCGTCTCGGAGGAACGCGCTGTTTTCAGGGAATTCTCAGCTACGATAACGGCACCCTGGCGGGGAACTTTAGCCCCCTGCCGGGCGGGATGTTTCACGTGCTAAACAGTTCGGATCGGGCAATGAGTGTCAAGACGGCGCTGCGAGTCATAGAAATCATCGAAACCTACGCCCGCGAAAAGCGCGCGCTGCCGCTGTCCGAGTTGGCCCGGCTGCTCGACGTGCCGGTGTCCAGTTGCCTGGCCCTGATCCGCACCCTGACCGGCCTGGGCTATCTCTACGAAACCGGCCGTCGCCAGGGCTATTACCCGACCGGACGCCTGTTGGCGATGGCGCAGCGCATCGCGCGCGCCGATCCGGTGCTGGACCGCGTCTATCCCAGTCTGGTTGAATTAAGGGACGCAACACGAGAAACCATCGTGTTCGCCAAGCTGACGCAGGACGGCAGGGTGGTCTACCTGGATGTGCTGGATTCGCCCCATACGATCCGATACGCGCCTGTTGCAGGCGAGTTCAAGGACGTACACGCCAATTCGCTGGGTAAGGCCCTGATGTCGCTGTTGGACGACGCCGGCCGGGATGCCCTGCTGGGGGCGACGCCGCTGACGCGCTACAACGAGCGCACGCTGGTGACGCGCGAGGCGGTCCTGAGCGACCTGGACCAATCGCGCCAGCGCGGCTGGTTCATGAACAGCGGCGAATCCATCGCCGACGTCGGCGCCATCGCCTGGCCCGTCACGCTGTCGGGCGAACACTATGCGATTTCGGTGGGCGGCCCGATCTACCGGATCGAACCGCACCAGGAAGACTACGCCCGCATCCTGCGGGCGGCGTGCACCGGGCTGGAACAGCAGTCCTAGCTTCAATACGATTTGGGCAACCCCAGCACCTTTTCCGCAATGAAGCACATGATCAGCTGCGGGCTGACCGGCGCAATGCGCGGAATGAAGCTCTCTCGCAGCAGTCGCTCCACGTGGTATTCCTTGGCATAGCCCATGCCCCCCAGCGTCATCACGGCCGTCTGGCAGGCGTTGTAGCCGGCCTCGGCCGCCAGGTACTTGGCGGCGTTGGCGGCGGGGCCGCAGGGCTGGCCCGCGTCGTACAGGCTGGCCGCCTTGAACACCATCAGGTCGGCGGCTTCCAGCTGCATCCAGGCTTGCGCCAAGGGGTGCTGGATGCCCTGGTTCTGGCCGATGGGCCGGCCGAACACGGTGCGTTCGCCGGCATACTTCACCGCCCGGTCCAGCGCGGCGCGGCCGATGCCCACGGCTTCGGCCGCGATCAGGATGCGTTCGGGGTTCAGCCCGTGCAGGATGTATTCAAAGCCGCGGCCTTCTTCGCCAATGCGGTCGGCCACCGGAATGCGCAGGCCGTCGATGAACAGCATGTTCGAGTCGACCGCCTTGCGGCCCATCTTCTCGATCTCGCGCACCTCGATCTTGTCGCGGTTCAAGTCCGTATAGAACAGCGACAGGCCCTGGGTCGGCTTGGCCACCTCGGACAGCGGGGTGGTGCGGGCCAGCAGCAGCATCTTGGTGGCGACCTGGGCGGTCGAGATCCAGATCTTGCGGCCGTGCACCACGTATTCGTCGCCTTCGCGCACCGCGCGGGTGCTCAGTTTGGTGGTGTCCAGCCCGGCGTCCGGCTCCGTCACCGCGAAGCAGGCTTTTTCGCGGCCCGCGATCAGCGGCTCCAGCCAGCGGGCGCGCTGCTCGTCGCTGCCGAACACCACCACGGGGTTCAGCCCGAAGATGTTCATGTGCACGGCGGATGCCCCGGTAAAGCCCGCGCCCGACGCCGCAATGGTCTGCATCATCAGGGCGGCCTCGGTCATGCCCAGGCCGGCGCCGCCGTATTCCTGCGGCATGGCGATGCCCAGCCAGCCATCGCGCGCCAGGTCGGCATGCAGCGGCTCGGGAAAGCCGCCTTCGCGGTCGCGTTCCAGCCAGTAGTCGTCGGGGTAGCGGTCGCAGATGCGGGACACGGCGTCGCGCAGCGCCAATTGGTCGGGAGTGAATGCAAAGTCCATCAGTCGGTTCCGTCTTGGGTGATGCGGTGGGCGAACAGGGCGGCGATGCCGGCGTCGTCGTAGCCGGCTTCGGCCAGCACTTCGCGGCTGTGTTGGCCCAGCGTGGGGGCCGGGCGGCGCAGGGACGTGGGCGTGCCTTGATAGCGGCCGAGCGGGGCCGGGGTGCGCAGGCGGCCCTCGGTGGGGTGGTCCACGTCCTGCACGAAGCCGGTGGCGGTCAGGTGTTCGTCCTGCAGCAGGTCGTCCACCGTATACAGCTGGGAGGCCGGTATGTCGGCGCGCGCCAGGTCTGTCAGCCAGGCCTTTGTCTCCCGCGTGCGGATCACGTCGGCGACAAAGGCGTACACCTCGCTGATATGCGCCGCCCGTGCGCCATGGGTGCAAAAGCGCGGGTCGTCGGCCAGCTCGGGCTGGCCGATCAGGTCGAAGAAATTGCGCCAGTGCTTGTCGTTGTAGATCAGCAGGCACAGGTAGCCGTCAGCGGTGGCGTAGGGCCGGCGGTGCGGAGCCAGCAGGCGCGCATAGCCGGTGGGGCCCAGCGGCGGCTCGAAGGTGGCCCCGCCCAGGTGGTCGCCCAGCACCAGGTGCGCCATGCCTTCGAACATCGGAATCTCCACTTGCTGGCCGTGGCCGCTGGCGCGGGCATGCAGCACCGCCGACACCAGCGCGATGCCCACGTGCAGCCCCACCGCGCGGTCGGCCAGCGTCAGCGGCGCATAGCGCGGCACGTCGCCGCTTTGCTGCGCCGACAGTGCGGCGATGCCGGTCTGCCCCTGGATCAGGTCGTCATAGGCGGGGCGGCCGGCATAGGGGCCGGCCTCGCCGAAGCCATAGGCGCCCAGGTAGACGATGCGTGGGTTGCGCGCCGCCACCGCTTCATACGACAGGCCCAGCCGGGCCATCGCCTGGGGGCGGATGTTGAAGAGCAGGGCGTCGCAGCTCTCGGCCAGCCGCAGGCAGGCTTCGCGGCCTTCCGGCGTCTTCAGGTCCAGCACCACCGACCGCTTGTTGCGGTTCAGGTGCAGGTACAGGTGACCCATGCCCGGGTTGCGCATGGGGCCGACCGCCCGCATGTTGTCGCCCAAGGGCGATTCCACCTTGATGACGTCGGCGCCCAGGTCGGCCAGCACCTGCGTGGCATAGGGCCCCATCACCACCGAACTCAGGTCCAGGATGCGCACGCCGGCCAGGGGGCCCGCGCCTGCGCCTGCGGGCGTATTCGAAGCTTGCTTCATTGCTGCTCGATCCCCGCGTCGCGAATCAACTTGCCCCACAGGTCGCGCTGTTCGCCGACGAATTGGGCGAAGGCTTCCGGGGTGCTCGAAAAGGCGTCAAAGCCCAGGCCGGCCAGGCGTTTGCGTACCTCGGGCTTGGCAACCACCTGCTTGATGGCGTCGTTCAGCTTGGCCACCACCTCGGGCGGCATGCCGGCCGGGCCGAAATAGCCGTTCCAGGAATTCAGGTCGAAATCCGGCACGCCCGATTCGGCCATGGACGGCAGGTCCGGCACGATCGCGCTGCGCTCGGCGGTGGAGACCGCCAATGCGCGCAACTGGCCCGACTGCACGAACGGCAGGCCTGATGCCAGGTCGGTAAACATGAAGTCGACCTGGCCGCCGACCACGTCGGTCAGGCCTTGCGGAGTGCCCTTGTAGGGCACGTGCAGGATGTCGATCTTGGCGCGATTGGCCAGCGTGGCGCCGGCCACGATGCCGGTGCTGTTGCCGCTGGCGTAGGTGATGCGGCCGGGATGCTGGCGCGCATCGGCCACCAGGTCGGCCACCGACTTCCAGGGGCGCTTGGGGTTGGCGACCAGGATGAACGGCAGGTTGCCGCCGCGGGCGATCGGCGTGAAATCCTTGACCGGGTCGTAGGGAATGTTCTTCATCAGCCAGGGGGCGGCCGAGTGCGAGGTATTGGTGGTGACGAACAGCGTGTAGCCGTCCGGCCGTGCCCGCGCCACGTAGCTGGCCGCGATGGTGGCATTGGCGCCGGGCTTGTTTTCCACCACCACCTGCTGGCCCAGGATGGCCGACAGTTCGACGCCGAAGATGCGGCCGACCGCGTCGGTGCCCGAGCCGGCCGGGAAGGGCACGATCAGGGTGATGGGCTTGTTGGGGTAGTCCGTTGCGGCGTGTGCGGCGGGCTGCGCGAGCAGCGTGGCACCGCTGGCGAGCAGGGCGGCAAATAGTCTCAGGGCTTGCATGGGGTTGTCTCCTGGTGGGGATGCCGGGCGCGGCTCTGCGGCCGCTGCCTGGTTTTCTTGGGGGGAATCTGGGGGGCTGAATCGCCGCGGTCTGCGCGGCGCCTCAGGCGTCGGCCGCCGGGAAATTCCGGATCACGCGGTCGGGGGACTCTTCATAAGGCGGGGTATAGATCACCAGCAGGCGGGCGGGCTCGTCGCTGGTGACGGTGAACACGTGCGGGATGTCCGGCGGGAAATAGCAGCAGTCGCCCGGGCCCATGTCAGCCCATTCGTCCTGCACCTGCGCGCGGGCGGTGCCCGACAGCAGGTAACAGACCTGCTCGATGCCCGGGTGGGCGTGCGGTAGCGCACCCTTGCCCTTGTCTATCACGCCCAGCAATACCTCCACGCCGCGCGCGCCCACCGTGTCCGGACCGATCAACCGCCGATTCAGCGTGCCGGTATGGTTGGCGGGGTGGTAGCCGGGAACGTCCGCTTCCCGGACCAGCCAGGCCGGGGTCTTTGGCTGCGTCATGTCTCTTCCTTTTAGATTTTCATATGTGAATTTATTTTCACGTATGAAAAAAACATCGGCAAGGGGTTTTTCCTTGGACATACCGCTGCGCTCTCTGGGGGATTAGGGAAAACACGGGCCGTGCACTGGTAAAATTGCAGGCTGACTTCCTTTGCGACCCCGACATGCCTTCTGCCCGCACGCCCGACGCTTCCGCCACCCTGTCCGACTGGCTGCAATACCTGGAATCCATCCACGCCACGGCCATCGACATGGGTCTGGACCGCGTACGCGAAGTGGCCGAGCGCATGGACCTGGAACTGTCCGGCGTGAAGTTCGTGGTGGGCGGCACCAATGGCAAGGGCTCCACCTGCGCCATGCTCGAAGCCATCCTGCTGGCCGCGGGCTACAAGGTCGGGCTGTACACGTCGCCCCACCTCATCGATTTCAACGAGCGCGCCCGCGTCAACGGCCAGATCGCCACCGACGCGGCCCTGATCGAACAGTTCGTCGCTGTCGAAGCCGCGCGGGGTGAAACCTCGCTGACGTACTTCGAATTCACCACCCTGGCCATCCTGCGTCTCTTTGCCCAGTCGCGCCTGGACGCCGTGGTGCTTGAAGTCGGCCTGGGCGGCCGCCTGGACGCCGTCAACATCATCGATGCCGACTGTTCCGTCGTCACCAGCGTCGACCTGGATCACACCGACTGGCTGGGCGACACCCGCGAAAAGATCGGCTTCGAAAAAGCCCACATCTACCGCGCCGGCCGGCCCGCCATCTGCAGCGACCCCGTGCCGCCGCAGTCGCTGCTGGACCACGTCGAGAAAATCGGCGCCGATCTCTGGCTGTTCGGCCGCGACTTCAACTATTCCGGCGACCGCCAGCAGTGGGCTTACGGCGGACGCGAACAACGCCGCGGCGCACTGGCGTACCCGGCGCTGCGCGGCGCCAACCAGCTGCTGAACGCCTCGGCCGCGCTGGCCGCGCTGGAATCCGTGCGCGACCGCCTGCCGGTGCCGGCCCAGGCCGTGCGCCAGGGCCTCTTGCAGGCATCGCTGCCCGGCCGCTTCCAGATCCTGCCGGGCCAGCCCACGATCATCCTGGACGTGGCCCACAACCCGCACGCCGCCGCCGTGCTGGCCCAGAACCTGGACAACATGGGTTTCCATCCCTACACCTACGCGGTGTTCGGCATGCTCAACGACAAGGACCTGGCCGGCGTCGTGGCCAAGCTGGGTGCGCGCGTCGACCACTGGTTCTGCGCCGGCCTGCCCGGCCCGCGCGGCGGCACCGGCCAGGCCCTGGCCGACCAGGTCGCCGCGGCCTTGCCGGCCGCGCCCGCAGGGGGCCAGGCGCCAGGCGTGTCGGCGTACGCCGACCCCGCGCTGGCCTTTGCCGCGGCGCGCGAACGGGCGGGCGAGAATGATAGAATCGTGGTGTTTGGCTCGTTTCTCACCGTGGCCTCGGTTTTGCAGTCGCTGGGCCGCAAGGCGTAAGCAAAAAACACGTAGGCAAGGAATTCTCTCCCATGGGTTTTTTCAATCGCAAAGATCCTGCCGACCAGGCGCAGCCCTCCAAACGGGCGGCGGTGCCTAGCGAGGTCCAGGCGGCGGAACTGCGCGGACGCGCTCGGCGCAGACTGGCAGGTGCCATCGCGCTGGTGCTGGCGGCCGTCATCATTCTTCCCATGGTGCTGGATTCCCAGCCCGTCCCCGTTGCCGACAACATCCCCATCCGGGTGCCGGACCGCAACACGCCGTTCCAGCCCCAGGTAAGCGAACCCCAGGCCGGCGCCGCGCCCGCCACCACGCCTGCGGCGCAGGGCTCCGCGCCCAACGAGCCGCCCAATATTCCCACGCCGCCGCCGGTCACGTCGGCGCAGCCGCAGACCCCCACGCCGCCCGCGACCACGCCGCCGGCTACGACGCCGCCTGTCGTCACGCCGCCGGCCGTCACGCCGCCGCGCACGGCCCAGTCCACGCCGCCCAAGCCGGAAACCAAGCCCGAGCCCAAGCCGGCCGCGCCCAAGCCTGAAACCCGCTCCGACGACGGCGCCCGCGCGCTGGCGCTGCTGGAAGGGCGCTCGGCGCCCGCCGCCGCCACGCCCGCGCCCAAGCCGGCTGCCGCCAAGGGCAATTTCGTGCTGCAGATCGCCGCTTACACCACGTCCGAAGACGCACAGTCGCGCCGGGACAAGCTGCACCAGGCCGGCGTCACCAATGCATTCGTCGAGCAGGCTTCCATCGGGGGCAAGCAGCAGTACCGCCTGCGCGTGGGGCCGTTCCCCTCGCGTGATGCGGCGCAGGCGGCCCAGGCGCGGTTGCGCACCCTGGGCTACGACAACGGTTTCATTGCCGCCGCCCAGTAGTGACCGGCTTCGACTTCGTCGTGCTGGCCATCCTGGCGGTATCGGGTGTGCTGGGCCTGGTGCGCGGCTTGCTCAAAGAGGTGCTGTCGCTGGTTGCCTATCTGCTGGCCTTCGTGGCCGCGATATGGTGGGGCCCCACGGTCTATACCTGGCTGGAGCCCTATATTGAAACGACGCTGCTGCGCATGGGTGTCTCGTACGCGGTGGTTTTCATTATCGTGCTGCTCGGCGTGGGGTTGGTCAACATGACGCTTGCCGCCTTGATCCGCAGCACCGGACTGGGCCCGGCCGACCACGGCCTGGGCGGCATGTTCGGTCTTGCCCGGGGTCTCTTGATCGTGCTGGCGCTGGTCGCCGCCGCCGGCTATACGCCGTTGCCCCAAGAGCCGTGGTGGCAGGACGCCATGTTTTCGCATTCGGCCATCGAGGCCATCAAACATATCAAGACGTGGCTGCCGCCGTCCCTGGCGACTTGGCTGCCGTATTGATTAGCTTTACATCAACCAGGAAATGTCACCATGTGTGGAATCGTAGGGGTCATCGGGCGCGGGCCGGTCAACCAGCTGCTCTATGACAGCTTGCTGCTGTTGCAGCATCGCGGGCAGGACGCCGCGGGCATTGCGACGTCGCAAGGCAACCAGTTCAATATGTACAAGGCGCACGGTCTGGTGCGCGACGTATTCCGCACGCGCAACATGCGCGCCTTGCCGGGCACGTCCGGCGTGGGCCAGGTGCGTTATCCCACCGCCGGCTCCAGCGCCAGCGAAGAAGAAGCCCAGCCGTTCTACGTCAATGCCCCGTTCGGCATCATGTTCGCCACCAATGGCAACCTGACCAACTGGCGTGAACTGCGCGAATCGCTCTACCGCGTCGACCGCCGCCACATCAACACCAACTCCGACTCCGAAGTCCTGTTGAATGTGCTGGCGCACGAGCTGCAGTCTGCCGCCAACGGCGTGTCCCTGGACGACGACGCGATCTTCCGCGCCGTGTCGGCCCTGCACAAGCGCGTGCGCGGCGCCTACGCCGTGGTCGCGCAGATCTCCGGCTACGGCCTGTTGGCCTTCCGCGATCCGAACGGCATCCGTCCGCTGTGCATCGGTCGCCAGGAAACCAACGAAGGCGTCGAATGGATGGTGGCCTCCGAATCCGTAGCCCTGGAAGGCAGCGGTTTTGCCTTCGTGCGCGACGTCGAGCCGGGCGAAGCCGTGTTCATTGACCTGGATGGCCGCTTCGTCAGCCGCCAGTGCGCCGACAATCCCCAGCTGGTGCCGTGCATCTTCGAATACGTCTACTTTGCCCGCCCTGATTCGCTGATCGACGGCGTGTCGGTGTACGACGCCCGCCTGCGCATGGGTGAATACCTGGCCGACAAGGTCGCGCGCAACATGCGCCTGGGCGATATCGACGTGGTCATGCCGATTCCCGACTCTTCGCGTCCGGCCGCCATGCAATTGGCCGCACGCCTGAACCTGGACTACCGCGAAGGCCTCATCAAGAACCGCTACGTCGGCCGCACCTTCATCATGCCGGGCCAGGCCGTGCGCCGTAAATCGGTGCGCCAGAAGCTCAATGCCATCGGCATGGAATTCAAGGGCAAGAACGTGCTGCTGGTGGACGACTCCATCGTGCGCGGCACCACCAGCCGTGAAATCGTCGACATGGCGCGCGCTGCCGGCGCCAACAAGGTGTATTTCGCCTCGGCTGCGCCTCCGGTGCGCTTCCCCAACGTCTACGGCATCGACATGCCCACGCAGAGCGAACTCATCGCCACCGGCCGCAGCGACGAGGAAATCGCCCGCGCCATCGGCGCCGACAGCCTGATCTACCAGGACCTGCACGACATGCAGCAGGCCGTGCGCGACATCAACCCGAAGCTGTCGCGCTTCGAGGCCTCGTGTTTCGACGGTGAATACGTCACCGGCGACATCACCGCGGAATACCTGGCTCGCCTGGGCCAGTCGCGTGCCGAACCCGGCCAGGACGAGGCCGCCAGCGGCCTGCAGTTCAACATGGGCTACGCCGCCAACGACGTCTGATCTTGTGCGGCTGCGCCGCAATGCAAATCGCCGCCCCCAGGGGCGGCGATTTTTTTTCAGGCCTGTTGCGCCGGGGTATCCCAGAGTGGCTGGCGCGTGGCCTCAAGATGGGTCAGGTACAGCCGCAGGTCGAACTCGTACTGGTGGTAGTGCGGCTCCATCAACTGGCACAGGTTGTAGAAGGCCTTGTTGTGGTCTTTTTCCTTCAGGTGGGCCAGTTCGTGCACCGTGATCATCTTCAGGAATGGCTCGGGCACCGCCTTGAACAGCGTGGCCACGCGGATCTCGTGCTTGGCCTTGAGCTTGCCGCCTTGCACGCGCGAAATATAGGTGTGCTGGCCCAGCGCGTGCTGGATCACGTGGATCTTGCTGTCGAACGCGATCTTGCTGAGCGGCGCGCCGTTGCGGATATAGGTGTTCTTCAGGTCCACCACATAGTCGTACAACGCCCGGTCGGTACGCACGTCGTGCGCGCCGCCGGGATAGCGGGCCAAGAGCGCCGGCCCCAGCTTGCCCTGGTCGAGCAGCGTGCGGGCCTGCGCCAACAGCGATTCGGGGTAGCCGGTCAGGTACTTCAAAGGGCGCCCGGCCGGCCGCGTCCGAACACGACGGGCAGCGCCATGAAGAACAGAATCACGAACAGCGCCAAGCTCCAGAGGGCGTACTCGATGCCCAGCACCGGCACCACGGCGTCCATGCAGGTGGCGTAGATGCCGAACAGCCAGGGCACGCTGCCATCCAGGCCAATGCCGGTCATGAAGCGGTCGGCGAAGGTCTGGTCGCACGACAGCATCTTGGCGGCCACGCTGTACTGGTACCACGCCGCTGCCACGCCGGCGACGGCCAGCAAGGCGGCCAGGCCGCCGCAGATACGCGTCAGCGCGCGGCCGCCGCCAAAGCCGCCCACCAGGGCGATGACGCCGATCACCAGGTAGATCAGGCGCTGCATCACGCACCAGGCGCAGGGCGGCATGTCGAAGGCGTACTGGGAAATCAGGGCAATGCCCACGGCGCCGAAGCAGAAGAGGGCGATCAGGCGAAGCAGGCGTTCTGAGCGGGAAGTCATGGTGATTCTGCGTTAAGGGTTCAAACGGTAAGCCCCGGTCGCGGTAGCCCGGGTGGGGTGCGACGCGCCGGGACGGCGGACCAGGCAGGGCTTAGGCCTTGGGAATCGGAATTGGTTGCATGCCTTGCTGCAACACGCCCAGCAGCAGTTCACGCGAGCCTTCCCAGAAGATCTGCACGCCCAGGCACAGCATGATGAAGGCGGACATGCGCATGAACACGGCGGTGCCATTGTCGCCCAGCCGGTGCAGCATCTGCGCCGCAAAGCGCAGGCACACATACAGCGTCAGCGACACGACGATGATGCCGGGAATCGACCCGCCCAGCCGCAGCAGGCTCAGCACGTGGTTCTGGTCGCGCAGCGACACACCCACGGTGATGGCCGCGGCGATCGAGCCCGGGCCGCAGCTGATGGGAAAGGTCAGCGGGTAGAACGCCCGCGCCTTGGCCATTTCGGGGGTGAACGATTCGGCCATGCGGGCCACGCGTTCGGTGTCGGCGTCGGGCGAATTGACCAGGCGCCAGGCGCTGGCGATGACCAGCAGGCCGCCGCCCACCCGCACGATCGACAGCGAAATGCCGAAAAAGCTCAGCAGCACGTTGCCGGCCACCATGGCCACGATCAGCATCAGCCCGACATTCACGGCAACCCGCTTGGCCAGCACCGTCCGGGTGGCCGATGACGCGCCTTCGGTCAGTGACAGGAAGATGGGGGCGATTGCCGGCGGATTCAGGAATGGCAACAAGGTCGCCAGCGCGAAAAAGAAGCTGGTACCCAGGACACGCAAGTATTCGTTGAGCTCCATCGCAGGGCATCGCCAAGCCGAAAACCGGATTGTATGCGGTCAGCGGCGGTCTGGCGATGCGGGGCCGTTGCCGGCCCGCACGGGGCCGCGGCGGCCGGCGTGCGGGCAGGGAGTCAGGCCGCCTGCTGGCGCGCGTCGTCGCCGGCCAGCGCGTCCAGGATGTCGCGTTCGAACTGCATCTGGCTGCGCGGGCGCGCCAGCGCCGAGCCGTCGACGATGAAGACGTCTTCGACCCGGTCGCCCAGCGTCATGATCTTGGCCATCAGCAGGTTGACTTCATGCTGGGCAAAGACCCGCGCCAGGGCGTGCAGCAGGCCGGGGCGGTCGGTCGCGGTGACCGACAGGCGCCACGAGGTGCTGCGTTCGTCGGGCTGCAGTTCGGCCTGCGGCATGATCGGAAACACCCGCGACATGCGCGACTGGCGGCCGCGGCCGTAATAGCCGCCGCGGCTGGGCTGGGCCTGTGCCGCCCGGGTGTCTTTCAGGCGCTCGGCCAGTTCATGTTCGACGAGGGTGGCCTGGGCCCGCAGATCGCTGGCGCCTTCGGGCAGCAGCACGATGAAGCTGTCCAGCGCCCAGCCGTGGCGGGTGGTGTGGATGCGCGCATCCTGCACCGACAGCGACTTGGCGTCGAAATAGCCGCAGATGGCCACGAACAGGTCGGGCGCGTCGCGGGTGTACACCATGATCTGCAGGCCTTCGCCCTGCTCGGTGGGGCGGGCGCGCACCACCGCCTGGGCCGGCGCCACCTGGTGGTACAGGTGGCGGGTGTGCCAGGCGATGTCCGAGGCGTCGTGGCGCAGGAAATACGCCACGTCCAGCTGGTTCCAGAAAGCCTCGCGGGCGTCGTCGCGCAACCCGGCCAGGCGCGTCAGGCGGGCGGCTTCTTCCTTGCGTTCGGTCAGCACCGTGTGGGCGTCGGCGTGGGCGCCGCCCAGGGCGGCCAGGGTCAGCTTGTACAGGTCTTCGAGCAGCTTGCCCTTCCACGCATTCCAGACCTTCGGGCTGGTGCCGCGGATGTCGGCCACCGTCAGCAGGTACAGCGCCGTCAGGTGGCGCTCGTCTTTCACGGTGGCGGCGAAGTCCTGGATGACGGCCGGGTCGGACAGGTCGCGCTTTTGCGCCACGGCCGACATCAGCAAATGCTGGCGCACCAGGAATTCCACCAGTCGGGTGTCTTCGGGCTCCATGCCGTGGTCTTGCGCGAACTTGCGCACTTCGCGCGCGCCCAGTTCGGAGTGGTCGCCGCCGCGGCCCTTGGCGATGTCGTGGAACAGCGCCGCCACGTACAGCAGCCAGTGGCGGTCCAGCCCGGCGATCAACTGGCTGGCCAGCGGATACTCCTGGGCGTGCTCGGGCATCGTGAAGCGGCGCAGGTTGCGCACCACGGCCAGCGTGTGCTGGTCCACCGTGTAGGCATGGAACAGGTCGTGTTGCATCTGGCCGACGATGCGCCGGAACACCGGCAGGTAGCGCGGCAGGATGTTCAGCATGGTCATGCGGCGCAGTTCGTGCACGATGCCGCGCGGCTGCTGCAGGATCTGCAGGAACAGCTTGCGGTTGACCGGATTGCGGCGGAACTGCGCGTCGATGCGGTGGCGCGAATGCCAGATGGCGCGCAGCGTGCGGGCCGACATGCCGGTCAGCTCGGGGTGCTGCTGCATTACCAGGAAGGCGCGCAGCAGCAGCGTCGGGTTGCGCTCGAAGCCATCGTCGCGAATGATGTCCAGGCGGTCGCGCAGGTTGCGGAAGTCGTCGTCGATGTCGCGCGCATCGCTGTCGGGGCGCGGAAACAGCCGTTCTTCGATGTTCTGCACCAGGATGCCGTTCAGCTGCGTCACCAGGCGCGCGGCCCAGTAATAGCGCTGCATCAGCAGTTCGCTGCCGCGCCGCGTGGCGGTGGCATGGATGCCGTAAACCTCGGCCAGGGCCGGTTGCAGGTCGAACAGGACGCGGTCTTCGCGGCGGTTCGACAGCAGGTGCAATTCGATGCGCAGGCGCTTGAACGCCTGTTCCGCCTTGCGCAGGTCGCGCGCCTCGGACGAGGTCAGCAGCCCGGCCTGGGCCACCGCGCGCCAGTTGTTGCCAAAGCCTGCCGCGCGTGCCATCCACAGGATGACCTGCAGGTCGCGCAGGCCCCCGGGCGATTCCTTGCAGTTCGGTTCCAGCGCGTAGGGTGTGTCGTGGTAGCGGGCGTGGCGCTGCTGCATTTCAACGCGCTTGGCGCGAAAGAACGCGCGCGGATCCAGCCGCGATTTGGTGGCCGCGTCGAATTTCCTCATCAGCACGCGGCTGCCCGCCAGCCAGCGCGATTCGAGCAGCGCGGTTTCCACCGTGATGTCGGCATCGGCCTCGCGCTCGCAGTCTTCGATGGTGCGCACGCTGTGGCCGGGCTCCAGGCCCAGGTCCCAGAGCGCGGCCACCAGGCGTTCGATGGCGGATTCGTCTTCGGCGGTGGGCACGTGGGGCAAGAGGATCAGCAGGTCCACGTCGGAATGCGGATACAGCTCGCCGCGGCCATAGCCGCCCACGGCGGCCAGTGAGGCGCCCAGCGGCAGCGGGCAGTGCTTGACCAGGTCGCGCAGCGCCGCGTCGACGATGCGGCGCAGGTCGCCCAGCAGCGTGTCGGGGCGTTCGTGTTCGCGGAACTGCGCCACCGCGGCCCGCCGGGATTCCTGGATGCGTTCGCGCAGGGAGGTAAGGATTTCGGCGGTCATGGTGGAGAGCAGCCCGGTCAGACGGCGGGAATGACGATGGGCTCGGTAATGAAGGCAGGCGGCTGGGGCATGCCGGGCGACAGGGTCAGCACTTCGTAGCCCGTGTCGGTGACGCAGACAGCATGCTCCCACTGGGCGGACAGACTGTGGTCCCGGGTCACGACCGTCCAGCCGTCGGACAACTGGCGGATCTCGCGGCGGCCGGCGTTGATCATCGGTTCGATGGTGAACAGCATGCCCGTCACCAATTTCACGCCCGTACCCGGCTTGCCGTAGTGCAGCACCTGCGGATCTTCATGGAAGCGCTGGCCGATACCATGACCGCAGAATTCGCGCACCACCGAAAAGCCGTTGGCCTCGGCATGCTTCTGGATCGCGTGGCCGATGTCGCCCAATGTGGCCCCGTTTTTCACCTGCTGGATGCCTTTCCACATGCATTCGAAGGTGATGTCGGTCAGGCGGCGCGACAGGATCGACTGCTCGCCCACCGCGTACATCCGGCTGGTATCGCCGAACCAGCCATCCTTGATGATGGTGACGTCGATATTGAGAGCGTCCCCGTTTTTCAGGGCCTTGTCGCCGGGGATGCCGTGGCACACCTGGTGATTGACCGAGGTACAGATGGCGCCGGGGAAGGGCGGGTAGCCGGGGGGCGCGTAGCCCACCGTGGCCGACTTCACTTTCAGCTCGTCGGTCAGGTATTCCAGGCAGAGGCGGTCCAGTTCACCGGTGGTGACGCCGGGCTTCACGTAGGGGGTGATGAAGTCGAGGACTTTGGCGGCGTCCTGGCAGGCGGCGCGCATCTTGGCCAGGTCGGCCGGATTGGTAATGGTGCCCATGTGGTAACTGGCGAATCTCGCTTGAATGTCTACTTGAAAGAATAGTAGAATTATAGGCTTCCCTAAAATTTTGGGGAGCAATCTGGGTAGCGGCAAGAGCCCGCCCGGCAAGTGCCAGGGCAAGATGCGCCTGGACAAATTTCGATCTTTCTTTGATTTTCACCTATCTGCTGTCGCCAGCGAGATCGGTGGCAGGCCTGGATTTTTACCGCAAGCGAAGGTTGCGATACGAATTCGGTCAGGCCGCCAGGTTCCTGGAGATGGGCGGGGCAGGTGCGAAGCGGGGGCTGCGCGAAATTGTCTGGATGCGAAAGCCGGCAGGTGTCGGGCACGGCGTGTTCGCAAACCCGGGTCGTGTTTTCGAGCGGCGATGCAGGTTCGGTGTGGGTGCCGGCTTAAGTTCTTGGAAACGTTGGCTTTTTGCCTGCGGTTCTTGAAGAAATGCCCCGGTGGCTGATGCGCGGCCAGGCTGAAAGGCCAGGGCGCGAGGAACTGGATTTCGCTGCCAACAAAACAGGTCCGGGCGCGCCTTGAAGAAACTGCCAGGAATCTCCTGGCGGGTCGGAAAGCGCAATGCAGGCATGTGGTGCAAGGTTCTTCGTCGTGGCGGCCGTCTGGGTTTATCGCGGCAGCGTAGTAGAAGGCGTGAAACAGGCGGCGTCGCAAGGCGCAACTGGCCACGCCGTAGTATTGCGGCAGTGATCGGCCGGCCCGGTTAAAATGATGTCCATCCCGCAGGTGCGGGAAATCGCGCGCAACACCACCCAGGGTGTCAGCCAGAGGCTGATGCAGGTGCGGCGCAAGAAATCAACCCTTGGAGAAAGTTATGTCTTTGATGCGCGAAATGCTGGAAGCGGGTGTCCACTTTGGTCACCAGACCCGCTACTGGAACCCCAAGATGGCCCCTTACATCTTCGGCCATCGCAACAAGATTCACATCATCAACCTGGAAAAGACGGTTGATAAGTACCAGGAAGCCACCAAGTTCGTGAAGCAGCTGGCTGCTCGCGGCGGCAGCATCCTGTTCGTCGGCACCAAGCGCGCTGCGCGTGAGCTGGTCGCCTCCGAAGCCGCTCGTTGCGGCATGCCCTTCGTCGACGCCCGCTGGCTCGGCGGCATGCTGACCAACTTCAAGACGGTCAAGACCTCGGTCAAGCGCCTGAAGGACATGGAAGCCGTGGTCGCCGAAGGCGGCGCCGAGCGCATGATCAAGAAGGAAGGCCTGCTGTTCCAGCGCGAACTGGAAAAGCTGAACAAGTCGATCGGCGGCATCAAGGACATGAACGGTCTGCCCGATGCCATGTTCGTCATCGACGTCGGCTACCACAAGATCGCCATCGCCGAAGCCAAGACGCTGGGCATCCCCGTCGTCGCCGTGGTTGACACCAACCACTCGCCCGACGGCATCGACTACGTCATCCCCGGCAACGACGACTCGGCCAAGGCCATCGCGCTGTACGCCAAGGGTATCGCCGACGCCGTGCTGGAAGGCCGCGAACAGAACCTGAACGGTCTGGTCGAAGAAATCGGTGAAGGTCAGGAAGAGTTCGTCGAAGTGCAGGACAGCCAGGCCTGAGCCTGCTGTCATGTCCGGCGGTTAGTGTCTGGGGGCGGCCCGTAAAACCGGTACGCCCCCGCCTCGCCGGCTGTGCGAAGGTGGGCTCCCATCTTCCCGATCCGCAACTCGCGGACGTCCCATCGAATCACACCATTGCCCCGGCCCGCCGGGGCATGTCTTAGCAAAATTTGGAGCTAACATGGCTGAAATTACCGCCGCCCTGGTCAAGGAACTGCGCGAAAAGACCGATGCGCCCATGATGGAGTGCAAGAAGGCCTTGACGGAAGCCGAAGGCGACCTGGCTCGTGCCGAGGAAATCCTGCGCGTCAAGCTGGGCAACAAGGCCAGCAAGGCTGCCGCCCGCGTCACCGCCGAGGGCCTGATCGGCCTGTTCATTTCCGCCGACGCCAAGAAGGGCGCCGTCATCGAAGTGAACTGCGAAACCGACTTCGTGGCCAAGAACGACGACTTCG
Organism: Achromobacter sp. FW305-C-28; assembly: GCF_058783235.1. NCBI lineage: Bacteria > Pseudomonadati > Pseudomonadota > Betaproteobacteria > Burkholderiales > Alcaligenaceae > Achromobacter > Achromobacter sp. FW305-C-28. Next base: position 327,984 of record NZ_JBYSYL010000002.1, read on the forward strand.
TCGGCTTCGTGAACAAGCTGGCCGAACTGGTCGCCACGCAGAACCCGGCCGACGTGGCCGCGCTGTCGGCGCTGCCCTACGGCGAAGGCACCATCGAATCGACCCGCACCACCCTGATCGGCAAGATCGGTGAAAACATCTCGATCCGCCGCTTCGAGCGCATCGAGACCCCGAACGCGCTGGCCAGCTACGTGCACGGCGGCAAGATCGGCGTGTTGGTGGAATACGCCGGCGCCGAAGAAGTGGGCAAGGACCTGGCGATGCACATCGCCGCGACCAAGCCGAAGGCCCTGAACGCCGACGGCGTCAACCCGGCCGACATCGCTGCCGAGCGCTCGGTCGCCGAGCAGAAGGCTGCCGAATCGGGCAAGCCGGCTGACATCGTCGCCAAGATGGTCGACGGTTCGGTTGCCAAGTTCCTGAAGGAAGTGACCCTGCTGTCGCAGCCGTTCGTCAAGGACGACAAGCACACGGTCGAGCAGATGCTCAAGGCCAAGGGCGCGTCGATCAGCAAGTTCGTGCTGTTCGTCGTCGGCGAAGGTATCGAGAAGAAGACCAGCGACTTCGCCGCTGAGGTTGCCGCTGCCGCCGCCGGCCGCGCCTGACCCCAGGGTAGTGCTTAGAGGCCGGGGCTAGATTATTCTAGACCGGCCTTTTTTCAGCGCCGCGCGGCCCCAAGGTGCCTTTGGCCCTGGGGCCGCCAACCCGCCTGGCGGGTGCGGCGTGGGGGATTTCCCCTTCTTGTCTTAAACTTTCGTCGGATTGTTCTTCGGGATATCACCTATGAGCAGCAGATCATACAAACGGGTTCTTCTCAAACTTTCCGGCGAGGCGCTGATGGGCGATGATGCATTCGGCATCAATCGCGCCACCATCGTCCGCATGACCGATGAGATCGCCGAAGTCGCCGCTACCGGCGTCGAACTCGCCATCGTCATCGGCGGGGGCAACATCTTCCGTGGCGTCGCCCCGGGTGCGCAGGGCATGGACCGCGCAACCGCCGACTACATGGGCATGATGGCCACCATCATGAACGCGCTTGCCCTGCAAGACGCGCTCAAGCACAAGGGTATCGATACCCGCGTGCAGTCGGCCCTGAACATCGACCAGGTCGTCGAACCCTACATCCGTCCCAAGGCCCTGCGTTACCTCGAAGAAGGCAAGGTCGTCATCTTCGCCGCGGGCACGGGCAACCCGTTCTTCACGACCGATACCGCGGCCGCCTTGCGCGGCGCCGAGATCGGCGCAGAGATCGTGCTGAAGGCCACCAAGGTCGACGGCATCTACAGCGCGGATCCCAACAAGGATCCCTCCGCCACGCGCTATGCGCGTATCAGCTTCGACGAGGCAATTGTCCGTCGTCTGGAAATCATGGACGCCACCGCGTTTGCGCTGTGCCGCGACCAGAAGCTGCCGATCAAGGTGTTTTCGATCAATAAGTCGGGCGCGCTCAAGCGCGTCGTCAGCGGCGAAGACGAAGGCACGTTGGTACACGTTTAAAGAAAAGGAAAATCCATGAGCGCCGCAGAAATCCGCAAATCCGCCGAAGCCAGGATGGCCAAGTCGCTTGACACGCTCAAGGCCAACCTGGGCAAGATCCGCACGGGTCGCGCCCACACCGGCATCCTGGATCACGTGCAGGTCGAGTATTACGGTTCGCCCGTGCCGGTTGGCCAGGTCGCCAACGTCAACCTCGTCGATGCCCGCACCCTGAGCGTGCAGCCCTACGAGAAGCACATGTCCGGCCCGATCGAAAAGGCCATCCGTGAATCGGACCTGGGTCTGAACCCCATCTCGATGGGTGACAACATCCGCGTGCCGATGCCCGCCCTGACCGAAGAGCGCCGCCGTGACCTGACCAAGGTCGTGCGCAGCGAAGGCGAAGACGCCAAGATCGCCGTGCGCAACCTGCGCCGCGAAGCCAACGATTCGCTCAAGAAGCTGGTCAAGGACAAGGAAATCTCCGAGGACGACGAGCGTCGCGCCCAGGACGACATCCAGAAGCTGACCGACCGCAACGTGGTCGAGATCGACAAGATGGTCGTCCAGAAAGAAGCGGAAATCATGACCGTATAATCCTTGGCATCGCCGCGGTGGGCCTGATGGTCCGCCGCGACGCCAGGATTCTTGCCTTCGCGCCGTCCCATCCATCGCCTCGCAGCGCTCGCTCGAGCGCGGTGGCTGGACGGCGCGGGTTTTTCCCCCCGTATTCCCACCCCCAGATCCATGGCAACCAGTTCTACCCAGGCGGTTCCCGACATCCGCGACATTCCTGAGCACGTGGCCATCATCATGGACGGCAACGGCAGATGGGCGACGCGGCGGTTGCTGCCGCGTACCGCGGGACATGCCAAGGGGGTGCAGGCAGTGCGGCGCGTGGTCGAGGCCTGCGGCCGCGCCGGCGTGCGCTACCTGACCCTGTTCGCTTTCAGCTCCGAGAACTGGCGCCGTCCCGCCGAAGAAGTGTCCCTGCTGATGCGGCTGTTCGTGCAGGCGCTGGAACGCGAAATTGGCAAGCTGGAAGAGCAGGGCGTGCGCCTGCACGTCATCGGCGACCTGTCCGCCTTCGAGCCCCGGCTGCAGGAGCTGATCTTCGCCGCCCAGGCCCGCACGGCCCACAACGACCGCCTGCACCTGACGGTGGCGGCCAACTACGGTGGCCGCTGGGACATCCTGCAGGCCACCCGCGCCATGCTGGCTGCCGAGCCAGGCCTGGCGACGCAGCCGCAACTGGTCGACGAAGAGCGCCTGGCACGGCACCTTTCCATGGCTTGGGCCCCCGAGCCCGACCTGTTCATCCGCACCGGTGGCGAACAGCGCATCTCGAATTTCCTGATCTGGCAGATGGCGTACGCGGAGTTCTACTTCACCGACCGCTACTGGCCGGACTTCGGCGCCGATGAATTGCGTGAGGCCTTCGAGTGGTACAAGACGCGCGAACGCCGTTTCGGCCGCACCAGCGCCCAGCTCGCCGAGGGCGGCACAAAATAATGCGGCTGTGTCCGCTTGCGGCGACCTGCAAGCGGCAGTCCTGAGTCGACCTCGAGGAGACCGTCATATGTTGGGCCAGCGTATCGTTACCGCCGTCATCCTGCTCGCCGTCCTGGCAGCCGCGATGGCCAGTGCAAATCCCTGGTGGTTCGTGGCCCTGCTGGCGCTGGCCGCCGCCTGCGCCAACTGGGAGTGGCTGCGCCTGACGCTGCCGCAACCGCCTTCACCCCTGGTCGCCGTTGGCGTTCCCGTGTTGCTGTTCGTGGCCATGCTGGCCCTGGCATCCGCCTGGCTGGGCGGCAACCCTGCTGGTCTGGCCAGCCCCGACTGGATCTTGCGCTATCTGACCCCCGCCGTCGCGCTGGTTTGGCTTGTCGGCGCCGTGGTGGCCGTGGTCCGCGGGCGTGCCGACGCGCCGCCCGCCAGTCTGGGCTGGTCCGTGTTTTCAGTGCCGGCCGCGTTTGTCGCCTGGGCGGTGCTCGCACAGCTGTTCATGGCGCATGGGGCCGTTTTCGTGGTGTCGCTGCTGGCCCTGGTGTGGGTCGCCGACATCGCCGCCTATTTTGCGGGCCGTGCGTTCGGCAAGCGTAAACTGGCTCCGCGCGTCAGTCCGGGCAAGACCATTGCCGGCGCTGTTGCCGGGGTGTTGGGTGCCGTTGTCTGGATCGGCTTGTCCAGCCTGTGGGATGGCACCTTCGGCCATGCCCTGGTGGTGCGCTGGACGTTCTGGCTGGCCTTGCCCATTGCGGCGCTGCTGGGCGTGCTGTCCATCGTCGGAGACCTGTTCGAGTCGCTGCTCAAGCGCCGCGCGGGCCGCAAGGATTCCAGCACGCTGTTGCCCGGTCACGGCGGGGTCTATGATCGCATCGACGCTATCCTGCCTGTTGCGCCGTTCGCGCTACTTTTGTCTGGAGTCTTGTTTTGACGGCTTTTCAACGCGTCGTCGTGCTGGGGTCGACCGGCTCGATCGGCGAAAGCACGCTGGATGTGATTGCCCGCCACCCGGATCGCCTGGCGGTCTATGCCTTGTCCGCCTACAGCCGCATGGAGCGGCTCGCCGAACAGGCCCTGGCCAGCCGCGCCGCGGTCGTGGTGGTGCCGCACGACCAGGCCCGCAAGCAGTTTGTCGCCGCTTGGCCTGCCGGGCAGGCCATGCCCGAGATCCGCGTGGGGGCGCAAGCCCTGGCCGATACGGCAGCAGATACGCAATGCGATTCCGTCATGGCCGCCATCGTGGGCGCTGCGGGCCTGCCCGCCGCCCTGGCCGCCGCCCGATCGGGCAAGCGGGTGCTGTTGGCCAATAAAGAAGCCCTGGTGGCTGCGGGCTCGCTGTTCATGCAGGCTATACGCGACAACGGCGCCGAATTGCTGCCTATCGACAGCGAACACAATGCGATATTCCAATGCATGCCGCATGCCGGCCGGGCAGGGGCGCCGGATGCGCCGGCCCCCGGCGTGCGACGCTTGCTGCTGACGGCGTCCGGTGGTCCGTTCCGCGGGCGCGACCTTGAAGACCTGCACGACGTCACGCCGGCGCAAGCGTGCGCGCATCCCAACTGGAGCATGGGCCGCAAGATTTCGGTCGATTCGGCCACGATGCTGAACAAGGGCCTCGAGGTCATCGAGGCGCACTGGCTGTTCGCCATGCCCGCCGACCGTATCGAAGTCGTGGTGCACCCGCAGAGCGTGGTGCACTCCATGGTGGAGTACACCGACGGTTCGATCCTGGCGCAATTGGGCCAGCCCGACATGCGTACGCCCATTGCCTATGGCCTGGGCTTTCCCGAGCGGCTCGATAGCGGGGTCGGTCCCCTGGATCTCACCCGCCTGGGCCGGCTGGACTTCGAAAAACCCGATCTGGCGCGTTTCCCTTGCCTGGCGCTGTCGTTCGCCGCGTTGCGTGCGGGGCAGGGGGCCTGCATCGCCCTGAACGCCGCCAACGAGGTGGCCGTGGATGCCTTTCTGACCGGCCGCCTGGCCTATACCTGGATTCCTCGGGTTATCGAGGCGACCCTGGAGTGGCAGGGGGGGCAATCATCTGTTACGCTCAGCAGTCTCGACGATGTGCTGGCGCTGGACGCTGCGGCGCGCGTCTACGCGGGCAACCTGGGCTTGGCGTAATACGGCCACCCCCCGCACAGCAATCCCTGATTCCTGGATTTTCCGACCTCGATGCTTTTCACCCTGCTGGCCTTTGCCGTCGCGCTTGGCTCCCTGATCATCTTCCATGAACTGGGACACTATTGGGTGGCCCGGCTTTGCGGCGTCAGGGTGCTGCGATTCTCGGTCGGATTCGGCAAGGTCATCCTGCGCCGCGTCGACAAGCACGGCACCGAGTGGGCCGTGTCGGCCTTGCCGCTCGGCGGCTACGTCAAGATGCAGGACGAAGCCCCGACCGGCGCCAGCCCGTCCGAAGCGGCTGGCGCGTTCAACAACAAGTCCGTCGGCAAGCGCATCGCCATCGTCGCCGCCGGCCCCATCTTCAATCTCATCCTTGCGGTTTTTCTGTATGCCGGCCTGAACATGGCGGGCACCGAAGAGCCCGTCGCCGTCATCGCCCAACCCGCCGCCGATACGCCGGCTGCGCGTGCGGGCCTCGCCGCCGGCGACCGCATCCTTTCCATCGACGGCCAGGAAGTGGCGTCGTGGTCCGACGCCCGCTGGCGCCTGATGGACCTGATGGCCACGGGTGGCCGCACCCAGGTCGAAGTCGGCACCGCCAACGGCGGCTCGCAGCAACGCGAACTGACCCTGCCGGCCAATGCCATGGATCCGGCGGGGGGCGACCCGCTCGCCGCCGCCGGCATCCGGCTGGCCCAGCCCAAGCCCGCCGTGCGCGTCGTCAACGACGGCGGCGAAGGGCAGGCCGCCGGCCTGCGCCAGGGCGACCTGATCCTGGCCGTCGACGGCCAGCCCACGCCGGATACCGGCGCGCTGGTCAAGCAGATCCAGGAAAGCGCAGGCAAGGTCCTGGCCCTGACCCTGGCGCGCGATGGCGCCAACATCACCGTCAACGTCACCCCGCGAGCCGAAACCGTCAACGGCCAGGTCATCGGCCGCCTGGGCGTCCAGCTGGGCGGCGACGTGCCTATGGTAACGGTGCGCTACGGCGTGTTCGACAGTCTGTGGCGCGGCGCGGTCCGCACCTGGGACACCGCGCTGTTCTCGCTGCGCATGATGGGCCGCATGGTCACGGGCGACGTTTCCTGGCGCAATGTCAGCGGCCCGGTCACCATCGCCGATTACGCCGGCCAGACCGCCCGCATCGGCATTGTTGCGTACATCGCCTATATCGCGTTGATCAGTATCAGCCTGGGCGTACTAAATTTGCTGCCTATTCCTATGCTGGATGGTGGCCATCTGCTGTACTATCTCGTCGAAATTGTGCGGGGCAGTCCTCCGCCCGCACGATGGATCGATATCGGACAGCGCGCAGGCATTGGTTTATTGGCAAGCCTGATGGGGCTTGCGCTGTTTAATGATTTCACGCGTTTATTTACTTGAACGCCAATTAGCATAAAATCCCCCGCCATTTGCACGACCGAGGATACTCAAGGATGTCTTTTCGCCGGATGTTTCATCACAAAAAGGGTGTACTGCCGGGCATAGTGCCGAGTCTGATCGCCGCATTGCTGCTTCCAGGCATGGCCCACGCCTTCGACCCTTTTGTCGTGCGGGATATCCGCGTAGAGGGTATTCAACGAACCGACGCCGGCACCGTCTTCGGTTATCTCCCCGTTAAAGTCGGCGAGAAATTCACCGAAGAAGAAGCCACCGAGGCCATCCGTCGCCTTTATGGCACGGGTTTCTTCACCGACGTGCAGATCCAGACCGACAATAATGTCGTGGTCGTGGTGGTGCAGGAACGTCCGACGATCGCCTCCGTGAATTTCAACGGCATGCGCGAGTTCGACTCCAAGGCCATCACCAAGTCGCTGGGGCAGGTGGGTTTCGCCGAAGGCCGTATTTTCGACCGCTCGATGCTCGAACGCGCCGAATACGAACTCAAGCAGCAGTACCTGTCCAAGGGCAAGTACGGCGTTGAAGTGACTTCCACCGTCACGCCGCTGCCGCGCAATCGCGTCGGCGTGAGCTTCGACGTGTTCGAAGGCTCGGTCGCGCGCATCCAGGAAATCCGCTTCGTCGGCAACAAGGCCTTCTCCGAAAGCGACCTGCTCGACGAGTTCAAGCTGACCACGCCCGGCTGGCTGACCTGGTACACCGACACCGACAAGTATTCCCGCGAAAAGCTCGAAGGCGATCTCGAGCGCCTGCGCTCGTTCTACCTCGACCGCGGCTACCTGGAATTCTCGGTCGAGCCGCCGCAGGTCACGATTTCGCCGGACCGCAAAGACATCCGCATCACGATCACCGTGCACGAAGGCGAACCCTACAAGGTTCGCAGCGTCAAGCTGGCGGGCAACCTGATCGGCCTGGACAAGGAAATCAACGCCCTGGTCAAGGTCAAGCCCGACGAAACGTTCTCGGCCGCCAAGGCCAACGACTCGGCCAAGGCCATCACCGACTACCTGGGTGAACTGGGCTACGCCTTTGCCAACGTCAACCCGAACCCGCAGCTGGACCGCGCCAAGCACGAAGCCGACCTGACGTTCTACGTCGACCCGAGCCGCCGTGTGTACGTGCGCCGCATCCAGATCGGCGGCAATACCCGCACGCGCGACGAAGTCGTGCGCCGCGAAATGCGCCAGCAGGAAGCCGCCTGGTACGACGCCAAGGACATCAAGACGTCCCGCGATCGCGTCGACCGCCTGGGCTACTTCAGCGACGTCAACGTCAAGACCGATCCCGTGCCGGGTTCGCCCGACCAGGTCGACGTCAACGTCGACGTGAAGGAAAAGCCCACCGGCATGATCAACCTGGGCGTGGGCTACGGCTCGTCCGAAAAGGCCATTCTGTCGGCCGGTATCAGCGAAGACAACGTCTTCGGCAGCGGCACCAACCTGACGCTGCAACTGAACACCAGCAAGTCCAACCGCGCCGTGGTGCTGTCGCACACCGACCCGTACTGGACCAAGGACGGCATCAGCCGCACCACGTCCGCGTACTACCGCGTGACCGAGCCCTGGAACAACAACGACGGCGACTACCGCGTGAAGTCCATGGGCCTGGGCATGAACTTCGGTGTGCCGATCTCTGAATATGACCGGATCTTCCTGGGCGCCAACCTCGAGCGCAACCAGATCGATCTGTTCTCGAATTCGCCGCTGGCCTACCAGAAGTTCGTCAATCAATACGGCGACTCGACCAACTCGGTCATCTTCACTGCCGGCTGGTCCAACGACACCCGCGACAGCGCCCTGGCGCCGACCAAGGGTTCGTATACCCGCCTGAAGAGCGATATGTCGACGGTGGACCTGAAGTACTACATGCTGACCGGTCAGCAGCAGTACTTCATCCCGCTGGGCGGCTCGTACACCCTGGCGCTGAACGGCATGGTCGATTGGGGCCAGAGCTATGGCGGCAAGGACTACCCGATCATCAAGGACGTGTACGCGGGCGGTATCGGTACCGTGCGTGGTTACGAGGGATCGTCGCTGGGTCCGCGCGACTCGATCACGGGCGACTACCTGGGCGGTTCGCGCCGCATCGTGGCGAACGCGCAGCTGTACCTGCCGTTCCCGGGCGCCTCGAAGGACCGCACGCTGCGCTGGTTCATCTTCAGCGACGCGGGCCAGGTCGGCGCGGGCAGCGGCCTGTCTTGCACCAACGGCAAGCCGGGCAGCGAGGTCGACGATCCTTGCGGCTGGCGTTTCTCGGCAGGTATCGGCCTGTCGTGGCAGTCGCCGATGGGTCCGTTGCAACTGTCTTATGCCCGTCCGCTCAATGCCAAGCCGGGCGACGACAAGCAGGCCTTCCAGTTCCAGATCGGAACCGGATTCTAAGCGTCGCGTTACGCTTGAAAACAAGGGAGAGGGGCCTCGGCCCGGCTCCCTTGCCGTTTAGTGGCACAATACACACTTTGGCTTTGCCTTACTGGAAGGTGAGATTTTCATGATGTCTGATTTCGCACTTAAATCATCGAATTCGCCGCGCGCAAAACGTCGTGGCAAGCTGGGCGGCTCCATTGCCCTGGTGGGTGCGCTCATTCTCGGTTCCGTTGCGGCGGTGCCCGCTCAGGCTCAAACCACCAAGATCGGCTTCGTCAATACCGAGCGGATCCTGCGTGAATCGGGTCCGGCCAAGACGGCGCAAAGCAAGATCGAAGCCGAATTCAAGAAGCGCGACGACGAGCTGCAGCGCCTGAACACCAGCCTGCGTACGCAAGCCGAGAAGTTCGACAAGGACGCGCCTGTCCTGTCCGAGTCCGATCGCGTCAAGCGCCAGCGTGAACTGTCCAACCTGGATACCGACCTGCAGCGCAAGCGCCGCGAATTCCAGGAAGACTTCAACCGTCGTCGCAACGAAGAGTTTTCCGGCATCGTCACGAAGGCCAACGAGGCCATCAAGCGCATCGCCGAACAAGAAAACTACGACCTGATCATCCAGGACGCCGTGACGGTCAACCCGCGCATCGACATCACCGACAAGGTGATCCAGAGCCTGGGCAAGTAAGTCTTAGCCGTATGCCGGTTTTACTGGATCTTGCCCGCGCGCCTACGCTCGAATCGCTGCTGAGCGCCGCCAATACCCAGGGCATGGACTGGCGCATCAGCGCGCCTGCCGGCGCAGACCCCTTGCGGGTCTGCGGCATCGGCACCCTGGCGTCGGCGGGCAGCCAGGAAATCACTTTCCTGGCCAACCCCAAGTACCAGAGCCAGTTGGCCACCACGCAAGCCGGGGCGGTCATTGTCTCGGCCGAGGTGGCCGAGGCGCTCGAGGCGGGCGAAGTCCGGCCGTCGTTCGCACTGGTCGTCTGCAAGCATCCTTATCTGCTGTATGCGCGGGTCGCGCAATGGTTCGATGCCGCCCGGCGTCCGGCCCTGCCGGCCGCCACGCATCCTTCCGCCGTGGTGGCGGCTGACGCCACCATCGAAGCGGACGTGTGCATCGGTCCCCATTGTGTCATCGAGTCGGGCGCCCGTATCGGGCGTGGTTCGGTGCTGGGCGCAGGGTGTGTCATCGGCGTGGGTTCGTCCATCGGGCCCGACAGCCGGCTGCACGCCCACGTCACGCTGTACGAAGGCGTGAAGGTCGGCGCTCGTGCCATCATCCACAGTGGCGCCGTACTGGGCGCCGATGGCTTTGGTTTCGCACCGGACCCCTCGTTGGGCAAGGGCGCCTGGGGCAAGATTCCCCAGTTGGGCGGCGTATCGGTCGGTGACGATGTCGAAATCGGGGCCAATACCACGGTCGACCGTGGCGCCCTCGAAGACACGGTTGTTGCCGATGGCGTCAAGCTGGACAACCAGATCATGGTGGCCCATAACGTGCGCATCGGCGCCCATACGGCCATTGCGGCCTGCGTGGGGGTGGCCGGGTCCACGACCATCGGCGAACGCTGCACCATCGGTGGCGCCTCGATGCTGTCCGGCCACCTGACGCTGGGCGACGACGTGCATATTTCGGGCGGCACCGCGGTGACGTCCAATATTTCGAAGCCTGGCCGTTATACCGGGGTGTACCCGTATGCGGAACATGGCGAATGGCAGCGCAACGCCGCCGTGATACAACAGTTGGCGCAATTGCGCCGCCGTGTGCGGACGCTGGAAAAAGACTAGGGCGCTCGCTGTCAAAGCCGCCCTGGCGCGTCCGGCGCCGCAAGATTTATCTCACTCGCAGGAATTCACAGAAAAATGGAACTCGACATCAAGGGGATCATGGAGAGGCTGCCGCATCGTTACCCGATGCTGCTGATTGATCGCGTCGTCGAAATGGTGCCCGGAAAATCCATCGTCGCCATCAAGAACGTCTCGATCAACGAACCGTTTTTCAATGGTCACTTTCCTCACCACCCGGTGATGCCGGGCGTGCTCATCGTCGAAGCCATGGCTCAAGCCTCGGCGCTGTTCTCGTTCACGGACGAAAACGGCGGCCTGAAGTGCGAAGGTGCCAAGACGGCGTATTACCTGGTCGGCATCGACGGCGCGCGTTTCCGCCGCCCCGTGGTGCCGGGCGACCAACTGCGCATCGAAGTCGAAGCCGAGCGCCTGAGCCGCAGCATCTGTAAATACCAGGCACGCGCGACGGTGGACGGGCAGGAAGTGGCCTCGGCCAAGCTCATGTGCGCGATCCGTACTCTGGAAGAGTAAATGGCAGGAAACATCCATCCTACCGCCGTCGTCGATCCGGCGGCGAAAATCGACCCCAGCGTGGTCATCGGCGCTTTTTGCGTCGTGGGCCCCAACGTGACGATCGGCGCCGGCACCGAGCTTGGCCCGTATTGCATGGTCGATGGCGTGACCACCATCGGGCGTGACAACCGGTTCTACCGGTACTGCTCGATTGGCGGCATGCCGCAGGACAAGAAGTACAACGGCGAGCCGACCCGCCTGGTCATCGGCGACCGCAACACGGTGCGCGAGTTCGTCACGCTCAATACCGGTACGGTGCAGGATGGCGGCGCCACGACGCTGGGCGACGACAACTGGATCATGGCCTACGTGCACGTCGCGCACGATTGCCACGTGGGCAGCCACACCATCCTGGCCAATTCCGTGCAGTTGGGCGGACACGTCCACGTGGGCGACTGGGCCATCGTGGGCGGCCTGACCGGCGTGCACCAGTTTGCGCGCATCGGCGCGCACAGCATGACGGGCGGCAACAGTTCGCTGATGCAGGACACGCCGCCATTCGTGCTGGCTGCGGGCAATCCGTGCCGGCCGGTGGGCGTCAACGTCGAAGGCCTGAAACGCCGCGGCTTCACGCCGGCGCAAGTGTCGGCATTGCGTGATGCGTACAAGATCATCTATCGCCGCGGTTTGCCGCTGGACGAGGCGCGCGCCGAGCTGCGTGCCCGCCAGCAAGCCGAACCCGAAGTCGCCGAGCATCTGCAGACGTTGCTGGACTTCCTGGACGTCGCTTCCCGCGGCATCATCCGTCCATGAACATGCGGATCGGCATGGTGGCCGGCGAGCCCTCGGGCGACCTGCTGGCCGGGCGCATCATTGCCGGTCTGCAGGAACGCGACCCTCGCGTGCTCTGCCAGGGCATCGGCGGCCCGCAGATGCAGGCCCGCGATTTCGATGCCTGGCACCCCATGCATGCGCTGACGGTGTTCGGCTATGTGGACGCGCTCAAGCGTCTGCCCAGCCTGCTGCGTACCTATCGCGACGTTCGTGAGCGCTGGCTGGCCGAGCCGCCGTCGGTATTCGTCGGCATCGACGCGCCGGATTTCAACCTGCGCCTGGAGCACAAGCTGCGCCAGGCCGGCACGCCGACGGTGCATTTCGTCGGCCCGTCCATCTGGGCGTGGCGCTACGACCGCATCCACAAGATCCGCGAATCGGTCTCGCACATGCTGGTGCTGTTTCCGTTCGAGGAAGAGATCTACCGCAAGGAAGGCATTCCGGTGACCTACGTCGGCCATCCGTTGGCCGGCGCGGTGCCCATGCAACCCGACCGCGCCGCGGCGCGCGCGCGGCTGGGCATCGACCCGAACGCCCGCGTGCTGGCGATTCTGCCGGGCAGTCGTTCATCCGAGATTCGCCTGTTGGCGCCGCGCTTTCTGCAAGCGGCGCAATTGCTGCAAAAGCGTGATCCGGCGCTGCAATGCGTGGTGCCCATGGTCAATGACCAGCGCCGCGCCGAGTTCCAGGCGATCCTGGCGCAATATCCGGTGCCGGGCCTGCGCTGCATCACCGCGAATGACCTGCATGGCGAGGGCGGCGAACGCCAGGCGCCGGTGGCCTGGTCCGTCATGGAAGCCAGCACCGCGGTGCTGGTCGCCAGCGGCACCGCCACGCTCGAAACGGCGCTGTACAAGCGCCCCATGGTGATCTCGTACGTGCTGTCGCCCTGGATGCGCCGCATCATGGCCTGGAAATCCGGGCAAGAGCGGCCCTATCTGCCCTGGGTGGGCCTGCCCAACGTGCTGCTGCGCGACTTTGCCGTACCCGAACTGCTGCAGGACGACGCCACGCCCGAGAAGCTGGCCGAGGCCACCTGGACGGCCCTGACCGACGAGGCCTACACCGCGCGTATCGAGGCGCGCTTTACCGCCTTGCACCAAGAGTTGCTGCGCGATACGCCAGCGCTCGCCGCCCAGGCGATCCTGGAGGTGGCCGGTGGAGCAGCCTGACCTGTTCGCCATGCCGGCCCAGCCGGCGCTGGTGACGGCTGGCGTCGACGAGGCGGGCCGCGGTCCGTTGGCGGGTGCGGTGTATGCCGCCGCCGTCATCCTGAATCCGGCGCGTCCCATCGACGGCCTGGCCGATTCCAAGGTGCTCAAGGCCGCCACGCGCGAAGCCCTGGCGCTGGAAATCCAGGCGCATGCCCTGGCCTGGTGCGTGGCCAGCGCCAGCGTGGCCGAGATCGACAGCCTGAACATCCTGCGGGCCACGCTGCTGGCGATGCAGCGCGCCGTGCAAGGCCTGGCCACCATGCCTCAGCTGGCGCTGGTGGATGGCAACCAGGCGCCCAAGCTGGGCTGCACGGTACAGACCGTGATCAAGGGCGACGCCCTGGTGCCGGCCATTTCGGCAGCTTCCATCCTGGCCAAGACCGCGCGCGACGCCGATCTGCTGCGCCTGCACGCCCTGTATCCCCAATACGCGTTCGACCAGCACAAGGGCTACGGCACCGCACTGCATCTGCAGATGCTGCGCGAACACGGCCCCTGCGCCGAGCACCGCCGCAGCTTTGCGCCCATCAAGGCCTTTGGCGCGACGCCATGAAACACATCAGTTCCCGCGATAATCCCGCGGTCAAGGCGCTGGTCAAGCTGGCCGGCACGGCCGGCAAGCGCGGCGCGCCCGTGCTGCTCGATGGCGTGCACCTGTGCCAGGCCTGGTTGCAGCACCACGGCGCGCCGGACCAGGCCATCTTCGACATCGAGCGCCTGTCGCAGCCGGACATCGCGGCGCTGGCCGCTTCGGTGCCGGACGCGCGCTGCCTGGCGCTGGACGCGCGCCTGATGCAGTCGCTGGCCAGCGTCGAAAGCGGGCAGGGCGTGGCTTTCCTGGTCACGCCGCCCAGTCCGGCGTTGCCGGACGCGCTCGACGAGAACTGCGTGCTGTTCGACCGCATCCAGGACCCCGGCAATGTCGGGACCCTGCTGCGCACCAGCGCGGCTGCGGGCATCAAGCGCGTGTTCCTGGCCACGGGCACGGCGGCCGCGTGGTCGCCCAAGGTGCTGCGCAGCGGCCAGGGCGCGCATTTTGCGTTGGCGATCCACGAGCACGTGGACCTGCAGGCGCTGATCCCGCGCCTGGGCGTGCCGCTGGTCGCCACCGCGCTGGACGACGCCCAGGACCTGTACGCCGGGCGCCTGCCCGAGCGCTGCGCATGGGTATTTGGGCATGAAGGGCAGGGCGTGGCGGCGTCGTTGCTGGCGGCCGCCCGGCTCAAGGTGCGCATCCCGCACGACATGGCTGCCGTGGAATCGCTGAACGTCGGCGCCGCCGCCGCCATCTGCCTGTTCGAACAGCGCCGCCAGGCGCTTGCCACCGCCGCGGGCTGATTCAGTCCTCTCTTCGCTCCCTCCGCTTTACCGGGGCCTGTCCCCGCTTATACTTTCGCCTGCCCGGGACGTGACGCCGCTATCGACGGCGCGCCGCCCGTTATGAGGAGGAAAACGCATGAAGGGCTGGATCCGATTGACCCTGGCCGCGTCGGCGGCCGCGTTGTTGCTGGCAGGCTGCGCGGGGCCGCGCTACGGCGAGATCGCCGCGCAAATCCCCACCATCGAGGCCGGCAACGGCCGCATTTACGTCTATCAGCCCGCTCAGGCGGATGGCAGCAGTAGCGCCGCCGAACCCGCGATTCTGGTCGATGGCCGCAAGATCGGCCGCTCCAAGCCCGGCCGCTTTTTCTTCGTCGACCGCCCTGCAGGCATGCATACGATCGCCACCGCCACCGACAAGAAGGCGGGCAGGGCCGCTCTGGACTTACCCGTGGACGCCGGCCAGACCCGCTATGTGCGGACCGAGGCCGTGTCGGGCACCCAGGTGCTGCGCCTGGAAGACAATGCCGACAAGGCGCAACAGGACATGGCGGGCTTGCGCTATTGGGGCGCGGGCTGGCGCGACCGCGAAAAGCTGCGTTACTGATCGACTTGAAGGGCCTGCCTGGGGCGCGTGCCGGGCAGGCGGCAGGGTATTGTTTTTTGTAAAAAACTGTCGCACTTATATACTTCAGCCTTTTGTCATTCCGAGGTGTCCATGCCGTCATCGCAGGTCGTAAACAAGCGCGCAAGCCAGACTGCCCGGGCGGGCGGCGCACTGCTGGCGGCCACCCTATGCGCGGTTGTGCTGGGCGGCTGCATGTCCGTGAAATCGGAGAGGGTCAATCTGGTGCCGGTCGCGGCGTCGGAACCGGTGGGTTCGATCCAGCTGTCGCGTGCGGTCGTTGCCGTGTTGCCTAACGAGACGGTCGTGACGCTGGCTTCCGGTTCGCAATGGCAGCGTACCGGCGCGATATTGCAGGGCGATGTCTATCGTTCGCAAGGGGGGTTGTTCACCATCACCACGCGGCGCCAGAACGAAGCCTATCTGGTGGCGTCTTCGGGCAAGCTGGTCGGGTTCTACCTGCCGGGCGAGAGTTCATTCATGGCGCTGTCACGGCCCGTGAACCTGCCTGTGGAGATGCGGCAATGACGTGGCTGAAGACGGTCATCGTGGTGCTTGCTACGGCGCTGCTTGCGGGTTGTGCAGGCAGCCGCTACCAGGCTTCGAGCGGACGAATTCTGCCTATCGCTCAGGGCAACGGCCGCATCTATTTCTATCAGCCCCAGCCGGAGATGATGTCGTCGGTGCAGCAGAAATTGCGTGTCAACGACGACGTGGTGGGCCGCAACAAGCCGGGCAGCTTCTTTTTCGTCGACCGGCCTGCCGGCCGCTATACGGTCACCAACTTGTACTGGACCGGCGATGGCGTGAGTTTCATGCTCGATGCCGGCCAGACCCGTTACGTGCGCATCCGTGCCGAATCGCTGGGCAGCACCAGTGCATCGGGCAAGCTGATGATGGATCTGGTCGATCCGCCCGAACTGGCCGAGACAGAAATGCGCCGACTGCGCTACTGGGGCGCGGCCTCGTCCGAGCAGGTGCCTGGCCTGTAGTGCCGCGATAAGGAAACAGCATGAATCGCAGAATAGCGCTGTCGGTTGTCTTGGCGGCAGGGGTGTTGACGTTGTCGGGGTGTGCCGGGACCCGGTATGAGGACGCCAGCGCGAAGATCCCGCCTATCCCGCAAGGGCAGGGCCGCATCTATTTCTACCAGCTCCATCCGGACTTGATCTCCACGCGCCAGCAAAAGCTGCGCGTCAATGATGTGGTGGTAGGTCGCAACAAGCCGGGTGGCTTCTTTTTCGTCGATCGTCCGCCCGGCAATTACGTGGTCACCAACTTGTACTGGACCGGTGATGGCGTGAGCTTCAAGCTGGAAGCGGGTCAGACCCGTTATGTGCGCTCCGAAGCGCCATCACCCAGTGTCAAGACGACGACCTTGAGGGCGGCCCTGACGCTGGTCGATCCGCCTGACATCGCCGAGGCCGAAATGCGGCGGCTGCGCTACTGGGGCGCGGCATCGCCGGAACAGGTGCCAGGCCTGTAATCACACACAACAAGGAAAAATATGAAACGCGGGATCAGAATGTTGGCCGCCGTAGCCATTGCGGCAGGCGTGTTGGCGGGCTGCGGGGGCGCCCGGTATCGGGACGTGGCCGGGAACATACCCGTGATGGTGCCGGATACCGGCCGGATCTATTTCTACCAGCCCCCCGCGCCGGGCAGCGTGCTGTCCAGCCAGCCCTATCTGCGGCTCAATGGCCAGAAGGTCGGGCGGTCCAAGCCGGGCAGCTTCTTCTACATCAATCGACCGGCCGGCACGTACCGGGTCGACACCATGCGCGAGAACGACTTCCTGACCTTTGACCTGGCGCCGGGCCAGACGCGCTATGTGCGCCTGAGCATCGAGGGCGTGGGCGGCAATTCGTCCAGCGTGGGCACCCAGGTCATGCGGCTGGAGGATTCCGAGACGCTGGCGCAGCAGGAAATGGCGCCCTTGAAGTACTGGGGGGCGGGGTCGCGCGACCGCGTCAAGCTGCGGCCTTGAACGAGGCGTGAGCGCGTAAGTCGAAAGCCCCTGGGGCCCTGCCTGGCCCAGCCGCCTGCGGGGCGGCCAGTAGAGGATCCGGGCGCGCCATTGGCGCGCCCTGATCGTTTTCAGCCGCGGTCCAGGCCGACTTCCTGCAGCACCGTGGTCGAGATCTCTTCGATCGACTTGGTGGTGGTGGACAGCCACGAGATGCCTTCGCGACGCATCATGCGTTCGGCTTCGGCGACTTCGTAGCGGCATTGCTCGAGTTGCGCGTAGCGGCTATTGGGGCGGCGCTCGTTGCGCACCTCGGACAGGCGTTCGGGCTGGATCGACAGGCCGAACAGCTTGGCGCGATGCGGGGCGATGGTCGAGGGCAGGGTGCCGCGCTCGAAGTCGTCGGGCGTCAGCGGGAAATTGGCCGCCTTGATCGCGTATTGCATGGCCAGGTACAGGCTGGTGGGGGTCTTGCCGCAGCGCGAGACGCCCACCAGGATGACGTCGGCCTGGTCCAGCTGGTTCACGAACTGGCCATCGTCGTGTGCCAGGCTGAAGTTGATGGCGTCGATGCGGTTGCGGTACTTTTCAGAATTGGCCTGCATGTGCGAGCGGCCGATGGAATGGCTGGATTTGAGCCCCAGCGCCTGCTCGATGTGGCTGACGAAGGTGCCGAACAGGTCCAGGAAAATTCCGTTCGCCTGGCGAACACGGGCCAGAATGTCGGGGTTGACCAGGGTGCTGAACACGATGGGCGGCACCCCGGCTTCCAGGGCGCTGCGGTCGATGCGCCCGGCGACTTCCGCGGCTTTTTCCAGCGTGTCGACAAACGGCAGCCGCACGGGCTTGAAATTGACTTCCTCGAACTGGGAAAGCACTGACTGGCTGAAGGTTTCCGCAGTGATGCCGGTGCTGTCGGAAACGATGTATACCGTGCGTACGATCGGGGTAGATGTCATGTGTAAAAAATTCCAACCAGGCAGATGGCCGATTGTGCTCGTACGAGTACAATCAGGCCCCTATAAGTCACCCCAAGGGCGGTCCAAGGCCAGTTTGGTCAGCGCAGTCGGATCGGCAATTTCCGGGCAGTTGCCGGGCGCCGAATCTGCATTGACCAAACTCGCTTTCATTCCATTGTAAAAGGTGACTTCAATGTCGTATGTTGTTTTGTTCGAGCAGCTCCGCATGACGGACGTGGACTCGGTAGGAGGCAAGAACGCATCACTAGGCGAAATGATCAGCCAGCTGTCTGGCGCGGGTGTCCGCGTACCGGGCGGCTTTGCCACGACCGCTGATGCTTTCCGCGACTTCCTCAAGGCCTCGGGCCTGGATAAGCGCATCGCCGAACGCCTGACCACGCTGAACCCCGAAGATGTCCGCGAACTGGCCAACGCCGGTGGCGAAATCCGCCAATGGATCGTCGACGCGCCGTTCTCGTCCGAATTCGAAGCACAGATCCGCGAAGCCTTCGCCAAGCTCGACGCTGACGGCAAGGGCTCGTTCGCCGTGCGCTCGTCCGCCACCGCCGAAGACTTGCCCGACGCCTCGTTCGCCGGCCAGCAGGAAACCTTCCTGAACGTGGTCGGCATCGACGACGTGCTGGACAAGATCCGCCACGTGTTCGCCTCGCTGTACAACGACCGCGCCATTTCCTATCGCGTGCACAAGGGCTACGCCCACGCCGATGTGGCCCTGTCGGCCGGCATCCAGCGCATGGTGCGTTCCGACAAGGGCAGCGCCGGCGTGATGTTCACCATCGACACCGAATCGGGCTTCCAGGACGTGGTGTTCATCACCTCGTCGTACGGCCTGGGCGAAACCGTGGTGCAGGGTGCCGTCAACCCCGACGAGTTCTACGTCTTCAAGCCCACGCTGGCCCAAGGCCACTTCCCCATCGTCGGCCGCCGCATCGGTTCGAAGCTCATCAAGATGGAATTCGACCCCGAGCGTCCGGAAGGCCGTGCCGTGCGCACGGTGGACGTGCCCGTGTCCGAGCGCAACCGCTATTCGCTGACCGACGACGAGGTCAATGAACTGGCCCGCTACGCCGTCATCATCGAAAAGCACTACGGCCGCCCGATGGACATCGAGTGGGGCCGCGACGGCGTCGACGGCAAGATCTACATCCTGCAGGCGCGCCCGGAAACGGTGAAGTCGCAGCAGGGCGTCAATGACGTGCAGCAGCGCTACCGCCTGAAGGCCACCGGCCAGGTCCTGATCACCGGCCGCGCGATCGGCCAGAAGATCGGCGCGGGTCCGGTGCGCGTGGTCGGCGACATCTCCGACATGGACAAGGTGCAGCCCGGCGACGTGCTGGTCACCGACATGACCGACCCCAACTGGGAACCCGTCATGAAGCGCGCTTCGGCGATCGTGACCAACCGCGGCGGCCGTACCTGCCACGCGGCCATCATCGCGCGTGAACTCGGCATTCCGGCCGTGGTGGGTTGCGGCAACGCCACCGACCTGCTCAAGGAAGGCCAGGCCGTGACCGTGTCGTGCGCCGAAGGCGACGAAGGCCGCATCTATGACGGCCTGATCGAGACCGAAGTCGAGGAAGTGCGCCGCGGCGACATGCCCGCCATCGATCTGAAGATCATGATGAACGTGGGCAACCCCCAGCTGGCGTTCGACTTTGCCCAGATCCCCAACGGCGGTGTGGGCCTGGCTCGCCTGGAATTCATCATCAACAACAACATCGGCATCCACCCGAAGGCGGTGCTGGACTACCCGAACGTCGATGGCGAGCTGAAGAAGGCCGTGGAGTCGGCGGCCCGCGGCCATGCCAGCCCGCGCGCGTTCTTCGTCGAGAAGATGGCCGAAGGCGTGGCCACCATCGCGGCGGCGTTCTATCCGAAGCCGGTCATCGTGCGCATGTCGGACTTCAAGTCCAACGAGTACCGCAAGCTGGTCGGCGGTTCGCGCTACGAGCCCGAGGAAGAGAACCCCATGCTGGGCTTCCGGGGCGCGTCGCGCTACATCGCCGAAGACTTCGCCGAGTGCTTCCGCATGGAATGCGAAGCCCTCAAGAAGGTGCGCGATGACATGGGCCTGACCAACGTCGAGATCATGGTGCCGTTCGTGCGTACGCTGGGTCAGGCCGAGAAGGTCGTGAACCTGCTGGCCAAGCACGGCCTGGCGCGCGGCGAAAACGGCCTGAAGCTGATCATGATGTGCGAAGTGCCGTCCAACGCCATCCTGGCCGACGAGTTCCTGCAGTACTTCGACGGCTTCTCGATCGGTTCGAACGACATGACCCAGTTGACGCTGGGCCTGGACCGCGATTCCGGCATGGAACTCCTGGCCGCCGACTTCGACGAACGCGACGAGGCCGTGAAGTTCATGCTGCGCCGCGCGATCAAGGCTTGCCTGGCCGCCAACAAGTACGTGGGTATCTGCGGCCAGGGCCCCAGCGACCACCCGGACTTCGCGCAGTGGCTCAAGGACGAGGGCATCCTGTCGATGTCGCTCAACCCCGACACCGTTGTCGATACGTGGCAGCGCCTGGCCAAGCAGTAATGGCCAGCCGCCCTTAAAAACCCGCGCCGTTTTCGGCGCGGGTTTTTTTATGGCTGTTCGTGTCTGTTCCAGGCGCGGTGTCTACGGCGGTGCCAGGAATCGGGGAGGGTTGATCCGGGAGGCCGGTTTCAGGCCCCGTTGGGCGGGACCCTGAAACGTTCGATGATGCGTTTCTCGGCGCGTGCCAGCCTGGCGCGCGCGGCGCTCGCCCAGCGTCGCAGGCGCCCGACGGGGCGGTTTGGCGGCAGGTCCTTGGCGGTCTGTTCGGCCGGGGCGCGTTGGGGGGAAGGCGGGGTGTCGGTGTGCATGGCCAGGATGTTCGGCGATGGGTTAGCATCCGTAAAGTTGACTTTATTTACTTGATTGGTCAGAAAAACTGATGCGTAACCTCAACCTCGATCAGATCCAGACCCTGGTGGCCATTGCGGACCTGGGCACGTTCGCCGCGGCCGCGCAGGCCTTGCACCTGGCTCCGCCGACCATCAGCCTGCACGTGAAAGAGCTGGAAGCGCGCTTGCAGGTCGCGCTGGTGGCGCGCGGACGCCGGCAGGCCGAATTGACGCCCGCGGGCATGGCGCTGGTGCAAGCGGGCCGCAAGCTGCTGTCGGCCAGCGATGACCTGGTTGACCTGGTGCGCCGTTGCGCGGCAGGCGGGGGCGGGGTGGTGAGGGTGGGGGTGTCTGCCGGGGTGGGCATGCGGCGGCTGCCGTTGATGCTCGATGCGCTGGGCCGGCGCAGTCCCGGGGTGGAACTGAAGCTGGAAGCGGTGGGCTCTGCCGAGGCGATGCTGCGCTTGCAGGCCGATACGCTGGATATCGGCATCGTTGCCAGCCCGCAGCCGGCCGCGGCGCGGGTGACGCTGATGCCTTGGCGCAGTGACCCGATGGTGGCGCTGATGCCGCCAGACTGGGATGCGCCGGAAACGGTCACGCCCGAGTGGCTCTCGAGCCGGCGCTGGGCGTCGTTTGCGCCGGGCACGCAGATGCACGGCCTGATTGCATCCTGGTTCGGCCAGGCGGGGCTGAACCCGCGGCCCTACCTGGCGCTGAGCTACCCCGAGGCCTTGAAGCGGCTGGCCGCGGCGAACCAGAGCGTGGCGATCCTGCCGCTGGAAGAGGTGGGCGATGAGCCGGACCGGGTGCGCCCTTTGTCGCCACCGCTCATGCGGCCGATGGCGCTGGCGTATCGCAATGCACCGGCCCCCGGGGATGCCGTGAGCGCGGTGCTGGAGGTATTGGCGGCGTTTGCGGGGTAGGGGCCGGGCAGGGGCCAGAAAGGGACGCGGCAATCATCACGCAAGGGCGCGGCCTGCCCGGAGCCGGACTGCCCGGAGCCGGGCGCCCAGGGACTAGGCCGCCAGCGCTTCGCGTTCGATCAGTTCGCGCTTGCGGTCGATGCCCCAGCGGTAGCCGGCCAGCGAGCCGTCGGTGCGCACCACGCGATGGCAGGGAATGGCCAACGCGATGTTGTTGGTGGCGCAGGCGCGGGCCACGGCGCGCACCGCGCTCGGGGCGCCAATGCGTTCGGCAATGTCGGTGTAGGTGGCGGTGGCACCCACGGGGATGTCGCGCAGGGCTTCCCAGACGCGGCGCTGGAAGGCCGTGCCGCGCACGTCCAGCGGCAGGTGCAGGCCCACCGAGGGATTTTCGACGAAGCCGACGACGGCCGCCATCCATTGCTCGAATTCGTGGTCGGCGCCGATCAGCCGGGCCGCCTTGAAGCGGTCTTGCAGGTTGCGTACGAGTTGTTCGGGGTCGTCGTGCAGGGCGATCTCGCAGATGCCGGTGTCGCTGGCGGCCACGAGCAGTGCGCCCAGCGAGCACTGGCCGACCGCGAAGCGGATCTCGACGCCGGCCCCGTCCTTGCGGAAGGCCGTGGGGGTCATGCCCAGGATGGCGGGCGCGGCCTCGTAGAAGCGGCCACTGGAATTGAATCCGGCGCCGTACATGGCGTCGGTGACGCTGGCGCCTTGCCGCAACTGCTGGCGTGCGCGGTCGGCGCGCAGCGCGGTGGCGTAGGCCTTGGGGGTGATGCCCGTGGCCGCCTTGAAAATGCGGTGGAAATGGAAGCGGCTCATGCCGGCCTGTTCGGCCAGCGTATTCAGGTCGGGCGGCTGTTCGGCTTCAAGCGCGCGGCAGGCGCGTTCGACGGCGGCGGCGTGCTGTTTGCTCAAGGGGGCGGCGTGGGTCATGAGGGGCTCCAGGGCGCGGGGATTGACGCGCTTTTGGGTATGTTCTCAAAGGCCGCCCCGTGCCGCACTCCGGTTGTTGCGGGCGGGCCCGCCGACCTGGGGCGCCGCCGGGCAGGGGATTCAGGCCGGCGCGTAGGCATCCAGGAAGCGGCGCACCAGTTCGCCAGAGACGGGCGTGGCGCGCACGTTGGCCGACAGCCCGGGCACGTCGAGGTTTTCGGCGGCATAGCGGCGGCCGAAGCGTTCGAGGTGAGCGCGGACGAAGTCGGGGCCGAATTCAGGGTGGAACTGGGTCGAGAAGATGTTGCGGCCGATGCGGATCATCTGGTGCTCGTCGAGGTCCGAGCGCGCCAGCACGGCCGAGCCGGGCGGCGGTTGCAGGACGGTCTGGGCGTGCAGCATCTGGGCGGGGAAGGTGAGGGGCAGGCCGGCCAGCAGCTTGTCGCCGGCGGCAGCGGGCAGCAATTCGACGGTCTGGGTGCCGACTTCGCGGCCGGCGGGGTTGTAGCCGACCTTGCCGCCCAGCGCGTGAGCCAGCAACTGGTGGCCGTAGCAGATGCCGAACATGGGCAGGCCGGCCGCGGCGGCTTCGCGCAGCCAGGCGGCGGTGTCTTCGCTCCAGGGTTCCAGGTCGGTGACCATGGCGGGCGAACCGGTGATGAGGGCGGCGCGGTATTGGCCAGGCGCGCGGGGGCGTTCGCCGTTGTGGACGGCGACGACTTCGAGGGCGTCGGATGCCAGGCCGGAGGCCCGGGCAAGTTGTTCGGCATAGCCGCCGAACTGGCTCTTGAGCGTGTCGTCCGGATCGCCCGTGTGCAGGATGAGGACGGGGCGGACTGAGGGTATTGCAGCGGTCATGGAGGCTTATGCGTTGAAGATGCCGGGCGCCGGAGTCGGGCCGGATGGCGAACGCCAGCGCACATCATAATCCAGGCGATTGTCCGGGAAGGGGCCGGATGGTCCCCGTTGTGTCCTGGAAATCCGTACAATCCGCTGAACGACTCATCCTTTCAGGCGAATTCGACTATGTGGATATGGCTGGGACTGGCCGCGCTGGCCCTTATCGGGGAATTGGCGACGGGAACGTTCTACTTGCTGCTGGTGGCGCTGGGACTGGCCGCCGGCGGTGTCGCGGCCTGGCTGCTGGCGGGCCTGGAATGGCAGCTGGTGGCCTGCGGCGTGGTGCTGCTGCTGGGCCTTTTGCTGCTGCGCAAGACGCGCGTGCTGAAAAAGCGCGAGGTCAATGCCGCCCGCAATGCCGACGTCAACCTGGATATCGGCCAGACCGTCAAGGTGGAAGCCTGGGCGGCGGACGGCTCGGCGCGCGTCTGGTACCGCGGCGCGCACTGGCAGGCACAACTGGCCGAGGGGCAGCCCGCCCATGCGGGCGAGCACATCATTACTGAAATGCGTGGCACATGCCTGGTCCTGACGCCCAAGGGCGATCTGGCCGGCGTCGCGCACTGACAAGGAACCCTCACGAAGGCATTCCCCCGATAAGGAATCCCCACGCGGCAAGTTGGCTTTGCCGCGTGGGCGGCTTCCATGCAAGACCCAGGCCCGCCCCAGGCGGCGCCGGCAGCAGCAGGCGCCCTGGCTATCGCGGCAGGAGCGCCACCGCATTCATCCAGAAGAGGCTCTACACATCATGATCGATACTTCCACTATCGTCCTGCTCGTCATCGTCGCGCTGGCGATCCTGATCGTCATCCGGGCGATCGCCATCGTTCCCCAGCAGCATGCCTGGGTGGTTGAACGACTGGGCAAGTTCGACCGCGTGCTGTCGCCGGGCGCCGGCTTCGTGATTCCGTTCATCGAACGCGTGTCCTACAAGCATTCGCTCAAGGAAATCCCGCTGGACGTGCCGAGCCAGGTCTGCATCACGCGCGACAACACCCAGCTGCAGGTGGACGGCGTGCTGTACTTCCAGGTGACCGACCCGATGCGCGCCTCGTACGGCTCGTCGAACTACATCTCGGCCATCACGCAGCTGGCGCAGACCACGCTGCGCTCGGTGATCGGCAAGATGGAACTGGACCGTACCTTCGAAGAACGCGATTCCATCAACAGCAACATCGTTTCGTCGCTGGACGAGGCTGCGCTGAACTGGGGCGTGAAGGTGCTGCGTTATGAAATCAAGGACTTGACCCCGCCCAACGAGATCCTGCGTTCGATGCAGGCGCAGATCACCGCCGAGCGTGAAAAGCGCGCGCTGATCGCGGCGTCCGAAGGCCGTCGCCAAGAGCAGATCAACATCGCCACCGGTGAGCGCGAAGCCGCCATCGCCCGTTCGGAAGGCGAAAAGCAGGCCCAGATCAACCAGGCCCAGGGTGAAGCCGCCGCGGTGCTGGCGATTGCGGAAGCCACCGCCAAGGCCATCACGCAAGTGGCCGACGCGGTGCGCCAGCCGGGCGGCATGGAAGCCGTGAACCTGAAGGTGGCCGAGCGTTACGTCGAAGCCTTCGGCAACGTGGCCAAGGAAGGCAATACGCTGATCCTGCCGGCCAACCTGGCGGACGTCGGCGGCATGATCGCGTCCGCCATGACCATCGTGAAGTCCACCCGCAACACCTGACCCGCGCGCCGCAAGGCGCACCGCCCATGATCGCTCCCGTTCATTTGCTGTCGATAGCAGTGCTGGCGGGGGTGCTGTCGCTTTGCGTGCTGGGGTCCCTGGCACGCAGCGGCATGGCGGGGATACCCGAGACCATACGCGCCAACCTGCTTACGCTGTTGGCGTTTTTTTTATTCGGCTTGCAAGTGACCGAGGCGCCGCGCTGGCTGTCGATCCTGCTGCCCAACGCGCTGATCGGCCTGGCGCTGTGCGCGTACTACACCGGCATTCGCCGCCTGATGGGCCAGCGCGTGCCCCGGCGCCTGATGCTGCTGGCCTGCGCCGCTGCCTGGCTGGTGGTGGCCGGCTATACCTATATCGACAGCCAGGTGGCGCCGCGCATCGTGGCCATGTCGACGCTGCAGATGGGCTTCATGTTCGCGGTCGCCATGGGCGTGCGCCGCGGCATGCCGGTAAACCGCTCGCGCTACAGCTATTACTTCGTGTGGTCGGTGGCGATGATCTCGGGCCTGACCTGCGGGCTGCGGTCGCTGGTGTTTGCGTCGGGAGTGGCCCCGGCGGAATCGCTGCTGGCACCCACCGCGTGGAACATCCTGTTCATGACGCTGGGCGTGCTGGCAATGCCTTGCCTGACGCTGGGCACCATCATGATCATCCACGACCGCATGCTGGCCGAACGCGAGCAAGAGGCCAGCACCGATTTCCTGACGGGGCTGATGTCGCGCAAGGCGTGGTGGCTGCAGGCCGAACGCTATTGCGCCCAGGCGCTGCGCACGCGCCGGCCGCTGGCGCTGATGGTGCTGGACATCGACCACTTCAAGCGCATCAACGATACGCACGGCCACGCGGCCGGGGACGCGGTCCTGCGCCATTTCGGGTTGCTGGCCACGGCCACGCTGCGCACGGGCGACCACGTGGGTCGGGTAGGGGGCGAGGAATTCAGCGTGCTGTTCGCCGACATGCGCAGCGACGCGGTGATGGACGTGGCGGACCGGCTGCTGGATTCGGTGCGGCGCACGCCCTGTGCACACGGCGGCAGCACGATCGCGTATACGTTCAGTGCGGGGGTGGTGGATTGGCTGCCGGGCGAGAACCTGCAAGCCTGTTTCGAGCGCGCCGACCGGATGCTGTATGCGGCCAAGCAGGCCGGGCGCAATCGAGTCGTGGGGCCGGGCAGCGCGGTCGTGGAGCTGCCCGCGCTGCCGGCGGCGGCCTAGGTGTCGGCGAGGCCCTAGTCGGCCTTGCGGGGCGCGCGGGTGTCGTGCTTCATGATGCGTTCTTTCTCGCGTTGCCAGTCTTTTTCGCGCGCCGTGTCGCGCTTGTCGAACAGCTTCTTGCCGCGGCCCAGCGCGAAGTCCAGCTTGATGCGGCCGTTCTTGTAGTGCAGGTTCAGCGGCACCAGGGTGTAGCCGCGCTGTTCGACCTTGCCGATCAGCTTGCTGATTTCCTCGGCCTTGAGCAGCAGCTTGCGCGTGCGCATGGCATCGGGGTGGATATGGGTGGACGCCGTGGGGAGCGGGCTGACGTGCATGCCCAGCAGGTACAGTTCACCATCGCGCACGATGACGTAGCTTTCCTTGAGCTGCACGCGGCCATCGCGGATCGCCTTGACTTCCCAGCCTTGCAGAACCAGGCCGGCCTCGTAGCGGTCTTCGATGAAATAGTCGTGCGTGGCCTTGCGGTTATCGATAATGCTCATCTTGTTTTGCCCATCTTTCTTCTTGGCCCATCTTGTAGGGGCGGCCGACTCGGCGATCGTGTGTATACCGCCGTTTTGGCCTGGAGGGCGCGGTGCCGGTAAAATCCTATCATTCTAGCCATTTGCGATAGTCGATGCACAAAGTACAGCGATCCGTCCTGGTGCCTTACAGCGCCGCCCAGATGTTCGACCTGGTGGCCGACGTGGAAAAGTACCCCGAGTTCATGCCGTGGTGTGGCGGCGCCGAGGTGCAGACCCGCGACGAACACGGCATGCAGGCCTCCATCCTCATCAGTTTCGCGGGGATGAAGCAACGCTTCACCACGCGCAACACGCACGTCTATCCGGACCGCATCGATCTGGAACTGGTCGACGGCCCGTTTTCCAGCCTGGTGGGGCACTGGGAATTCCAGCCGCTGGCCGAAGACGCGTGCAAGGTCTTGTTCACCATGGAATACGCGTTCTCGAACCGTGCGCTTGAAATGGTGGTGGGGCCGGTGTTCAACCGCATCGCCACCAGCTTCATTGATTCCTTCACCAAGCGGGCGCAGGCCAAGTATGGCGAATGAGGCACCTGGCGATGGCCTGATTGGCGTCAGCGTCTGTTATGCCTTGGCCGCCCAGGTCTGGCTGCGCGAACTGCGCCTGCCGGCCGGGTCGACGGTTGCCGATGCGCTGCAGGCCAGCGGCTTTGCACAGGCGTTTCCGGTGGTGCAACCCTGGGAGCGGGGCGTAGGCGTGTTTGGCCGTGCGGCCGAACCGCAGACCGTGCTGGCCGACGGCGACCGGGTCGAGATCTACCGCGGCCTGTCATTCGACCCGAAGGAATCTCGCCGCCGCCGCGCCGAACACCGGCGCGCCAAGACTGCCCGCAACGGGCGGGTGCGGCCGGCCGGGCTGCTGTAGCGAAGGCGTGCGGGGCGGCGCCTGGCGCCGTTGTCCATGCAGGCGGGGCAGCGCCGCCGCCACATTGTCATCAATAGGACAAATTCCGCCGCCGCTTCCGGCGTAACATTATCGTCACCGCACTTACGTTTACGTCAACGTCATGTCAAAATCGGCAGGCTGGCGTTCACGAGACGGCAGCAACGCCAACAGACAATACCCATAACACCAGGAGACAGGCTGTGGACTTGGAACTGACCGACGAGCAGCGCGCGTTCGCGCAGGCTGCGCGCGACTACGCGCAAGGTGAACTGGCGCCCCACGCGGCGCGCTGGGACGCCGAAGGCATTTTCCCCAAAGACGCGTTTGCGCGGGCCGGTGAAATGGGCTTTTGCGCCATCTACGCCAGCGAAGACATCGGCGGCCTGGGCCTGCCGCGCCTGGACGCCACGCTGGTGTTCGAGGAAATGGCCGCGGTGGACCCGTCGACCACGGCCTTCCTGACGATCCACAACATGGCCACCTGGATGGTGGGCAAGTGGGGCCAGCCAGCCCTGCGCGAGGCCTGGGGCCCGCTGTTGGCCAGCGGCCAGAAGCTGGCGTCCTACTGCCTGACCGAGCCGGGCGCCGGGTCCGACGCCGCATCGCTGTCCAGCCGCGCGCAGCGCCAGGGCGACCACTACGTGCTCAATGGCGCCAAGGCCTTCATTTCGGGCGGCGGCGATACCGACCTGCTGGTGGTGATGGCCCGCACGGGCGGCGAGGGCGCGGGCGGCATCAGCGCCTTTGCGGTGCCTGCCGACAGCGAGGGCATCAGCTATGGCCGCAAAGAAGAAAAAATGGGCTGGAACAGCCAGTCCACCCGGCCCATCGTGTTCGAGAACGTGCGCGTACCGGCGGCCAACCTGCTGGGCGAAGAAGGCGAAGGCTTCAAGATCGCCATGAAGGGCCTGGACGGCGGCCGCATCAACATCGGCACCTGCTCGGTGGGTGCGGCGCAGGGCGCGCTGGACGCGGCTCGGCGCTACATGGACGAGCGGCGCCAGTTCAACCGCCGCCTGGCCGAGTTCCAGGCGTTGCAGTTCAAGCTGGCCGACATGGCCACCCATCTGGTGGCGGCGCGGCAGATGGTGCGGCTGGCCGCCTGCAAGCTGGATGCGGGTGCGCCCGATGCGGCCACCTATTGCGCGATGGCCAAGCGCTTTGCCACCGACATGGGGTTCCAGATCTGCCTGGATGCCCAACAGATCCATGGCGGTTACGGCTACCTGCGGGACTATCCCTTGGAGCGTCTGGTGCGCGATACTCGCGTACATCAGATTCTGGAAGGGACGAACGAGATCATGCGTGTGATCATCGCCCGCCAATTGTTGGAAAAAGGAGCCGACATAAGATGACTGCACCGGTGCTGTTCGAAGAAAGAACCGCTGCCAACGGGATGCGCTTCGGGATTGCGACGCTGAATTCGCCGCAGACCCTGAACGGCCTGTCGCTGGACATGGTGGACCTGCTGGCCGAGCGCCTGGATGCCTGGGCGCGCGACCCGGGCTTGGCGCTGGTGGTGCTGCAAGGCGCGGGCGACAAGGCCTTTTGCGCGGGCGGCGACCTGCATGGCCTGTACCGCAGCATGACCGAGAACGCGGGCAAGGGCCCCTGGGGCAACGCCTACGCGCGCCGCTTCTTCGAGCATGAATACCGGCTCGACTACCGCATCCACAGCTACCCCAAGCCGGTGCTGTGCTGGGGCCATGGCATCGTCATGGGCGGCGGCATCGGCCTGATGATGGGCGCCAGCCACCGCGTGGTCAGCGAATCGTCGCGCCTGGCGATGCCGGAAGTGTCCATTGGTCTCTTCCCCGACGTGGGTGGCAGCTGGCTCTTGAACCGCATGCCTGGCCGTATCGGCGTGTTCCTGGCCCTGACGGGGGCGCAGATGAACACCGCCGATGCATTCTTTGCGGGGCTGGCGGATTTTCGCCTGAACCACGAAGACTGGCCCAAGCTGCTGGCATCGCTGCAAGAGCAACCGTGGGCCGGCCAGGCCACGGGCGGCGCCGAAGACGCGATTCCGCCGCGCTCGATCAATGATGGCCTGCTGCGCCGCGCCTTGACCGCGCTGGAACCTCAGACCCCGCTGGAAGGCGGCCATCTGCGTCAGCACTCGTTCCAGATCAACAGCATGTGCAGCGGCAATCGCCTGGACGAGATCGTCGAAGAACTGGCTACGCTGAAAGACCATGCCGACCCCTGGCTGGCGCGTGCTGCGACCACCATGCTGGCGGGTTCGCCAGGGTCGCTGCGCTTGTCGTTTGCGCTGCAGCAGCGCATGCGGCTGCGGTCGCTGGATGACGTGTTTCGCACCGAATACGTGGCGGCGCTGCATTGCGCGACCCATGGAGATTTTGCCGAGGGAATCCGCGCGTTGCTGATCGACAAGGATAAGAAGCCGCGCTGGAACCCGGCGACGCTGGATATGGCCAGCGAGGCCTGGGTGCAGAAGTTCTTCGAGGAACCCTGGCCCGATGGTGAGCCGCATCCGCTGGACGACCTGGGCAAGGAAGGCCGCTGATCTTCGCCCGCCGCGCCTGCGCGGCGGGCCCGCATTACGCAGCACACGATGATTTCATACCTACAGCAATAGCAACAGGAGACAGGACATCATGAGCAGTATCGCGTTTATCGGTTTGGGCAACATGGGCTCGCCCATGGCGTTGAATCTGGTCAAGGCCGGCCACAGCCTGACCGTGTTCGACCTGGTGCCGGCGGCGGTCAAGGTCTTGACCGATGCGGGGGCCAAGGCGGCCGCATCGGCGTCGGAAGCCGTCAAGGGCGCCGACGTCGTGATTTCGATGCTGCCCGCCAGCAAGCACGTCGAAGGCCTGTACCTGGGCGAAGACCTGCTGGGCAAGATTTCGTCTTCGGCGCTGGTCATCGAATGCAGCACCATTGCGCCGGATTCGGCCCGCAAGGTGGCGCAGGCGGCCGAAGTGCGCGGCATCGCCATGATCGATGCGCCGGTGTCCGGCGGTACCGGCGGCGCGGCAGCCGGCACGCTGACCTTCATCGTGGGCGGCCAGGTCGCCGCGCTGGAACGCGCCCGCCCGGTGCTGGAAAAAATGGGCAAGAACATCTTCCATGCCGGACCGGCAGGCGCCGGCCAGGTGGCCAAGATCTGCAACAACATGCTGCTGGGCATCCTGATGGCCGGTACGTCCGAGGCGTTGGCGCTGGGCGTGGCCAACGGGCTGGACCCCAAGGTGCTGTCGGACATCATCGCCAAGAGCTCGGGCCGCAACTGGGCCACCGAACTCTACAACCCGTGGCCTGGCGTGATGGAACACGCGCCGGCCTCCAAGGGCTATGCCGGCGGTTTCGGCGTGGACCTGATGCTCAAGGACCTGGGCCTGGCGGCCGAGGCCGCGCTGTCGGCGCGCGCCTCGATTCCGTTGGGCGAGCTGGCGCGCAACCTGTATTCGCTGCACAGCTCGGGCGGTTCGGGCAAGCTGGACTTCTCCAGCATCGTCAACCTGGTCAAGCGCGAACAGGACTGACATGGCGGCGCATCCGTCTTCCGCGGACCCCGCCGAACGCGTCAAGGCCAGCTTCGACCAGCAGAGCATCATGCGGCTGATCGGGGCCAGCCTGGACGTGGTCGAGCCGGGCAGGGTGGACATCGTCCTGCCTTACCGTCAGGACCTGTGCCAGCAGAATGGTTTCCTGCATGCCGGCATCTCCACCACCATCGCCGATTCGGCCGGCGGCTATGCCGCCTTCAGCCTGTTCCAGCCGGGCGAAGACGTGCTGACCTCGGAGTTCAAGATGAACTTCCTGGCGCCCGCCAAGGGTGACCGCTACGTGGCCAGCGGCCGCGTGGTCAAACCGGGCAAACGGCTGTCGATCTGCCAGGTCGAGGTGCATGCGTACGAGGGCGAACAAGCCACGCTTTGCGTGATAGGCTTGCTCACCGCGGTGCGCGTGACGCCGCGTTGATCCGCTTGCGGCGGGCATCCGCCGCAAGCTTTGTCGCGCCCTGAACAGGTCTTCGGCAATGCCCTCGAAAGAACACCACCGCATCTTCCGCAGCAACTGGCTGCGCGCCGCCGTGCTGGGCGCCAACGACGGCATCGTGTCCACCGCCAGCCTCATCACCGGGGTGGCCGCCGCGCAGGCCACGCACGGCGCGGTGCTGACCTCGGGCCTGGCCGGCCTGGTGGCCGGCGCCTTGTCGATGGCCGCGGGCGAATACGTGTCGGTGCGGTCGCAGGCCGATACCGAGGCCGCCGACCTGCGTCTTGAGCAACGTTCGCTCAGGCGCAATTCAGACGAAGAACTGGAAGAACTTATCGGTATCTACGTGGATCGGGGCCTGTCGCCGGACCTGGCCGGACAGGTGGCGCGGCAACTGACGCGCCACGATGCCCTGGACGCCCACGCGCGCGACGAACTTGGCATTTCAGTGCACAACCGCGCCCGGCCGGTGCAGGCCGCCGTGGCCTCGGCCGCGTCTTTCGCGGGCGGGGCGGCGTTGCCGCTGGCCGTGGCCGCGGTGACGCCCTTGCCGCATTTGATTCTGTGGGTGATCGGCGCGTCGGTGGCCTGTCTGGCCGCCCTGGGCGCATTGGCGGCGGGCGCCGGCGGCGCGCCCAAGGGGCCGGCGGCGCTGCGCGTGACCATCCTGGGGGCGTTGGCGATGGCGGCCACCGCGGGGGTGGGCGCCTTGTTCGGCACGGTGGTCTGAAACCCGGCCGACGCGGGAATTACGGCGTGATCGAATAGGGCAGCGGCTGGGCCGCAATGCGCGGGCCGTCGGCCGCGCCCAGCCGCAGGTCTCCTTCGGGCAGCGCGGCCAGCGTGGTTTCGAACAGCACCGACACGCCGCCTGGCGTCGCGGCCGCGTCGACGACGCGGCCGGTGGGTTCGCCCGGCTGGGTGGCATCGAACACGTCGGTGCCGGCCAGCGCGCCGTCTGCCAGGCCGGCGTCGGCGATGGTGCCGTAGGCCATGCGGCGCTTGACGGTGCCGCGGTAGTGGCTGCGCGCCACCACTTCCTGGCCGGGATAACAGCCCTTGGTGAAGCTCACGCCCTGGATCAGGTCCAGGTTGACCGTCTGCGGAATGAAGACGTCTTGCGTGGCCGTGGTGATCCAGGGGATGCCGGCGGCCAGGTCGGCGGCGTGCCATTGCGCGGCGGGGGCCAGGCCCAGCGTGGCGGCCAGCGGCGCGGCGGCGGCCAGTTGTTCGTCAGAGGCGATCCACCACCAGCGCAGCGTAGCGTCGGCCGAGGGCGCGGCGATCCAGGTGCCGGACGGCAGGTCGACGCGCTGCCAGGCGCTGCGCGGCAACGCGCCCGCAGCGGCTTCCAGCGCGGCCGCCTGGGCGTCGTCGGCCTGTACGCCGGCCACATGCAGGGGGGCGGGGGCCAGCTTGGCCTTGGCGCGCAGCACGAACATGGACAGGCGCTTGATCAGGGCGGCCGACAAGTCCTGGCGCACCAGACCGTAGAGTTGCGGGGCGTCGTCGGCGGCGGGGGCGCCGCGCCACATCACCAGGGTGGCCAGCAGGCGGCCCTTGGCGGTGCAGTAGCCGGCCAGGCGGGCGGCATCGGCGGACAGGCCGGTGACGTCTTGCGTCAACTGGCCATGCAGGAAGGTCAGCGCGTCGGCGCCGGCAGCGGCGAATACGGAAAAATCTTCCAAAGGCGCGCATTGGGCGCAACCTTCCGCGCGCACAGGGATCGAAGAATGGAATGCATGCATGGCGGCAAAGGCCCGTGACTCGTCATCAAAGGCTTGATGATAGCCGCCTTCCCCCTGATAGAGGCCCATGTCCCGGCTGGCCAAAGGGGCGCAATACGCGCTCTGGCCCTGGTTTTGCCGCGACAGGCCCGCGCGATCCATTAAACTCCCCACACTTATGAAGAAGCGACTCCGTTTTTACGTCCTGTGGTCTTTCCTGCTGCTCGTGCTGGCCGCCGCCGCTGCGGTCGGCGCCGCCTGGAGCTGGATGCACCGACCCCTGCATCTGTCGGCCGACAGGATCGATTTCGTGGTGGACCCGGGCAGCAGCCCGCGCACCGTCGTGCGCGCGTTGAACGCCGCGGGCGTGCCCGTCTGGGAACCCGGTTTTGTCTGGATGGCGCGGCTGACCGAGCAAGACAAATTGATCAAGGCCGGCGGCTACCAGGCCATCAATGGCGACACGCCGTGGCTGCTGCTGGAACGCATGGCGCGCGGCGACATGACCCAGCGCCAGATCACCTTCCTGGAAGGCTGGACCTTCCGCCAGATCCGCCAGGCGCTGCGCGAGAACCCGGACGTCAAGCAGACGCTGGGCGACATCAGCGATGAAGCGCTGATGGAACGCCTGGGGTCCGATATCAAGCATCCGGAAGGCCTGTTCTTCCCCGATACCTATATCTTCACGCCGGGCAGCACGGATTTCGACCTGCTGCGCCGCGCCTACCAGGAAGGCCAGCGCATCCTGGACGACACCTGGTCCAAGCGCCAGTCCGACCTGCCGGTGGCCACGCCCTATGAAGCGCTGGTGCTGGCGTCCATCATCGAAAAGGAAACGGGCCATGGGCCGGAACGCCGTCGCGTATCGGGTGTGTTCACCAACCGCCTGAAGATCGGCATGCTGCTGCAGACCGACCCCACCGTCATCTACGGCATGGGCGACGCCTACCAGGGCCGCATCCGCAAGCGCGACCTGCAGACCGATACGCCCTGGAACACCTACACGCGCCCGGGCCTGCCGCCCACGCCCATCGCGGCCCCCGGCCGGGCGGCGCTGCTGGCGGCGGTGCAGCCCGAGCAGCATAAATTCCTGTTTTTCGTATCGCGGGGCAACGGCACCAGCGAGTTCTCGGTCAACCTGAACGAGCACAACCGCAACGTGTCCCGCTACATCCTGGGCCAGACCCCGGCGGGCCGGCCCGCCGCGGCCACGCCCGCGCCCGCGGGTGCGCCCACCCCGGCGCCCGCCGCGCCGGCCCAGGCTCCCACTTCGACGCCGGATGCCGATCCGGCACCAGCACAAGGACAAGACCAATGACCTCACGCGGACGCTTCATCACGCTGGAGGGAGTGGACGGCGCGGGTAAAAGCACCCACACCGACTGGATCGCCGATTTCCTGCGCGGGCAGGGCCTTGAGGTTGTCTCGACCCGCGAGCCCGGCGGCACGCCGCTGGGCGAAAAGCTGCGCGCGCTGGTCTTGACCGACACGATGGGCCTGGACACCGAAACGCTGCTGATGTTCGCGGCGCGCTGCGAACATGCGCGCCAGGTCATCGAGCCGGCGCTGGCGCGCGGCGCCTGGGTGGTCTGCGACCGCTACACCGACGCCACCTACGCCTACCAGGGCGGGGGCCGCGGCCTGGGCGCTGAGCGCGTCGCCACCCTGGAAACCTGGATGCAGGCGGGCCAGCCCGACCGCACCTGGCTGTTCGATGTGCCGCTGGACGTGGCGCGGGCGCGGCTGGCCGATGCGCGCGAACCCGACCGGTTCGAGCGTGAGGGCGCCGCGTTCTTCGAGCGCACCCGCGCGGCCTACCAGGCGCGCGCCGCGGCCGATCCGGGCCGCATCCGCGTGATCGACTCGACCCGCACCATCGCCGCAATCCGCACCGACCTGGAAGCGGGCCTGCGCGAGCTGGTGGCAGCCCGCCCATGAGCGCGCCCCAGTTCCTGCCCTGGCAGATGGAGACGGCGCGGGCCTGGCTGGGCAACCGCGACCGCTTCGCCCATGCCTGGCTGGTGCACGGCCTGGCCGGCATCGGCAAGCTGGACTTCGCCATTGCCGCTGCCGCCAGCCTGCTGTGCGAAACCCCGCAAGACGGCCTGGCCTGCGGCCATTGCGCCGCCTGTGCCTGGTTCGCCAGCGGCAACCACCCCGACCTGCGCCGCATCCGGCCCGAGGCCGTGGCGGTCGAAGAGGGCGCCGACGCCGCTGAAGCGGCCGACGACGCCGAGCCGGCCACCGGCGCCGCCAAGAAGGCGCCGTCCAAGGAAATCCGCATCGACCAGATCCGCTCGCTGGAATCCTGGTTCAACACGGCCACCCACCGCGGGGGCTGGCGGGTGGCGCTGCTGTACCCGGCCCACGCGCTGAACGTGGTGTCGTCCAATGCCTTGCTCAAGGTGCTGGAAGAGCCGCCGCCGCACACCGTCTTCCTGCTGGTGGCCGACGCGCCCGACCGGCTGCTGCCGACGCTGGTGTCGCGCTGCCGCCGCCTGCCGCTGCCGGCGCCGGACCCGGACACCGCGCTGCAATGGCTGCGCGACCAGAACGTGGAGCCGGCGCGCGAATGGCTGGCCGCCGCGGGCGGGGCGCCGCTGGCCGCGCTGCGCCTGGCGCAGCACGCCGAAACCGCCTGCCCGCCGTGGTTGACCCAATTGATCGGCCCGCTGGCCAAGGGCCAGGCGCCCGATGTCGGCACCCTGGCCGAAGCGCTGGAAAAGATCGCGCCCGCCGAATGGATCGACGCGTTGCAGCGCCTGTACACCGACCTGATGCTGGCGGCGGCCGGCGCGCCGGTGCGTTACTTCCCGGCCCTGGCGGCCGGCGTGGCCCAGGTGGCCGCCCGCATGAACACCGCGCGCGTGGCCGAGTCCGCCCGCTGGCTGACGCGCCAACGGGCGCTGGCCACCCACCCCCTGAATGCCAAGCTTTTCGCCCACGCGACGCTGCAGCGCGTGGTGCTATCCTGCCAGGCGTAACCCGCCGCCGTCCGGCCCGTCCGGGCGGCGCAATCCGAAGCCGAATTCCATGTACGTCGATTCCCACTGCCATTTGAATTTCCCCGAGCTGGCCGCCGACCTGCCGGCCATTCTCGACCGGATGGCCGCCAACCAGGTGACCCACGCGCTGGTGGTCAGCGTCAACATGCCCGAATGGCCGGGCCTGATGTCGCTGGTGGAGCCGCAGGCCAACCTGTGGGCCTCGGTGGGCGTGCACCCCGACTACGAAGACACGCCCGACCCCGAGCCCGCCGAACTGGTGCGCCTGGCGGCCCACCCCAAGGTGGTGGCCATCGGAGAGACCGGGCTGGACTACTACCGGCTGTCCGAGCCGCTGGACTGGCAGCGCGAACGCTTTCGCCGCCACATCCGTGCCGCGCGCGACGTGGGGCTGCCGCTGATCGTGCATACCCGCTCGTCCGCCGAAGACACCGTGCGCATGCTGCGCGAAGAGGGCGCGGCCGAAGTGGGCGGGGTGATGCACTGTTTCACCGAAACCTGGGAAGTGGCCCAGGCGGCGCTGGACCAGAACTTCCATATCTCGCTGTCAGGCATCGTGACGTTCAAGAATGCGCACATCGTGCACGAAGTGGCCGCCAAGGTGCCGCTGGATCGCCTGCTGATCGAGACCGATTCGCCCTACCTGGCGCCGGTGCCGTATCGTGGCAAGATCAACGATCCGTCCAAGGTGATTCATGTAGCCGAGAAGATCGCCGACCTGAAGGGTATCAGCGTGGCCGAGGTGGCCAAGGCTTCTACGGAAAATTTCTTTAATCTTTTCAATAAGATAAAGAGATAATTTAATCTGAATTATTTAAAGTAAATCAGGAGCGCCATGACCGTCCGCACCGCCTTGTCCCGCCGCCTTGTTGCGCATGGCCGCAACGCCTTGCTGGCGCTGTGCCTCGGCCTGTCGGCCCCATTGGCGCAGGCGGCCAATCCGGCCGACTGGTGGGTCTACGTCGCCAACGACTATCCGGACGACATCAAGGACCTGCTGGCCCAGGGCGCCGATCCCAACGTGCGTTACCGCAATGGCCAGCCGGCCCTGATGCGGGCCGTGGTGGATGGCGCCTGGAAGGTGTTCGACGTGCTGGCCGCCGACCCACGCACCGACGTCAATGCCGAGAACCCGGCGGGCGAGACCCCGCTGATGTACCTGGCCATTGCCGGCCAGGTCGACCGCGCCCGCAGCCTGATGGCGCGCGGCGCCCAGGTCAACCGCCTGGGCTGGACGCCGCTGCACTACGCCGCGTCCAAGGGCCAGATGGCCATGGCCCGGCTGCTACTGGACCACAAGGCGATGGTGAACGCGCCGGCGCCCAACGGCGAAACCCCGCTGATGATGGCGGCGCTGTCCGGTAACAAGCCCATGGTGGACCTGCTGCTCAAGGCGGGCGCCGATATCACCACGCGCGACACCAAAGGCCAGGATGCATCCGACTGGGCCCGCACCGGCAAGTCCACCGCCCTGGCGGCGGAGTTGCAGAAGCTGATCGCCCAGCAGGAAGCGTCCAAGCGCGCCCGTCGCGCCAGCGAGCCGCCCGAGCCGGAACCCGATCCGGCCGATGTCGCTGCGACGCCGGACGCCGCACCCGCGAATTCGCCGTCTGCCGAGGCGCCGCCGCCGATGGCGCAACCTGCCCCGGGCACGGGCAACGCCAGCTCCAAGGCTGCCCCGGCGTCGCCGGGCGTGGGGGGCGTGTCGGGCGTGCGCCTGAACAACTACGACACGCCCGCATCGCCTTGAGCCTTGTCGGCCTGCGCAGCCTTGCTGCGTCCCCTGAAAAACCCGCCGTCCGGCGGGTTTTTTTTTCGGGGTTTTCCCTGGGTATTCTCACTGGGTGGGAATATTTTGAAGTTCAACCACCATAAATTGATAATCTGCGCTTCATCAATGCTGGGAGTGCGTTTTTCATGTCGGATCAGTCGGTTGGGGCGGGCGCGGATCGCGTCTTGTATGTGTTGGCCACCTTGGCCCGGCACGACGGCCCCTTGAGCATCGCCGCGCTGGCGGAAAAGACCGGCCTGGCCCAAAGCACGCTGTACCGGCAGGTGGGGTTGCTCAAGCGCTGGGGCTTCGTGGCCGAGCACGAAGGCGAGTACGGCCCCGGCCCGCTGTGCGTGCAACTGGCCTGGGGTTTCGACCAGTCGTCGTTCCTGATTCACGAAGCGCAGCCGGACATGGCGGCGCTGGCCGCCGCGTCGGGCGAGACCATCGGCCTGCTGGTGGCCGTCAAGGACCAGGCCGTGTGCCTGGACATGGTCGAAAGCCAGCATCCGCTGCGCTGTTCCTTCACCAAGGGCCGCGGTCTGCCGCTGGCCCGTGGCGCCTCGGCCAAGTCGTTGCTGGCCTTCATGCCGGCCGCGCGTCTGCAGACCGCGCTGACGTTCCTGGCCAAGGAGCCGGGCGTGGACGTGGCGCGCCTGGCCGATGAACTGGAGGCCATCCGCGCCCAGGGCTATGCCGTGACCGACAGCGAAGTCGATGCCGGCGTCTGGGGCGTGAGCGTGCCGATCTTCCAGCGCGCCAACCAGGCGGTGGCCTCCATTACGTTGATGGCCCCATCCACCCGCGCCGACCAGCGGCCCCAGGCCTTCATCGACCTGACCGTGGCCGCGGCCCGCCGCATTTCTGCCAAGTTGCAGGCGCACTGACGCCGCCGCCATTCCGGATTCCTCGCTGTCCCCGCCATTCCCGCCTCATCTCTAGACGCCGCTGGCCTTACGCCGTACCGATAGACGTACCCCCGTACCCACTCATTCCTTTTAGGACCTGCCATGACCACTCGCCGCACATTGCTGACCGCCGCCCTGACGCTGGGCCTGGCCTGGACCGCCGGCTCTGCCCACGCCCAGGAAACCATTCGCGCCGTGACCGACGCCACTTTCCCGCCCATGGAATTCGTCAAGGACGGCAAGCGCACGGGCTTTGACATCGAACTGGTCGAGGCCCTGGCCGCCGCCATGGGCAAGAAGGTCGAATGGATCGACATCGACTTCAAGGGCCTGATTCCTGCCCTGCAGGCCGGCCGCGCCGACATCGCCGTGTCCGCCATCTACATCACGCCCGAGCGCAGCAAGGTGGTGGACTTCACCGACCCGTATTACGCAGGCGGCCTGGTGGTCTTGACCAAGAAGGGCGGCGACATCAAGGGCCTGAAGGACCTGGACGGCCGCAAGGTGTCGGTGCAGGTCGGCACCAAGTCGGTCAACTACCTGAAGGAACACTACCCGTCGGTGCAGCGCGTGGAAGTCGAGAAGAACCAGGAGATGTTCAACCTGGTGCAGATCGGCCGCGCCGACGCCGCGGTGACGGGCAAGCCCGCCGCCAAGCTGTTCGCGCAGAGCACGACCGACCTGGCCGTGCTGGACGAGCAGGTCACCACCGAGGACTACGGCATCGCCGTGCCCAAGAGCAAGCCCGAGCTGACGCGCGGCCTGAATGAGGCGCTCAAGAAGATCAAGGCCGATGGCAGCTACCAGGCCATCGTCAACAAGTGGTTCGAGGCGCCCGCGAAATGAACCTGGACTTTGCCCCTGTCTTTGCCGACTACGACTCGCTTCTGCGCGGCGCGCTGGTCACCATCGAGGTGACCGCCGGCGCGCTGCTGCTGGGCTGCGTGATCGGCCTGCTGGTCGGCGTGGGCCGGCTCAACCCGCAACGCCGCATCATCTACAACCTGTGCAGCACCTACCTGCTGTTCTTTCGCGGCACGCCCTTGCTGGTGCAGCTGTTCATCTGGTTCTTCGGCCTGCCGCAGTTTGGCGTGACGCTGCCCGCGTTTGCGTGTGGCGTGCTGGGCCTGGGCATGTATTCCGGCGCCTATGTGTCGGAAATCGTGCGCGGCGCGATCCAGTCGGTGGATCGCGGCCAGACCGAGGCGGCCCGTTCGCTGGGCATGTCGTCGGGCCAGGCCATGCGCATCATCATCTTGCCGCAGGCTGTCGTGCGCATGATTCCGCCGCTGGGCAACGAGTTCATCGCGCTGATCAAGAATTCCGCGCTGGTATCGCTGCTGACCATCCATGACCTGATGCACGAAGGCCAGAAGATCATCAGCGTGTCGTACCGCTCGCTGGAAACCTATCTGGTGGTGGCGCTGATCTATCTGGTGCTGACCACGGTGGCCATGGTGATTCTGCGCCAGATCGAACAACGCCTGCGTGCCGGGGGGATGGTGCAATGAACTTCGGAAACCCGAAAGAAATGATCCGCATCCGCGGACTGGAAAAATCCTACGGCGACCACGCCGTGCTGCGCGGCATCGACTTTGACGTGCTGCCGTCGCAGGTGGTGGTGGTGATCGGGCCCAGCGGCTCGGGCAAGAGCACCTTGCTGCGTTGCTGCAACGGGCTGGAAGTGGCGCAGGGCGGCACCGTGGACATCTGCGGCCAGACGTTGCAGGACAACGGCGAACTGCTACCCGAAGCCCAGCTGAACCAGCTGCGCATGCAGGTGGGCATGGTGTTCCAGGGATTCAACCTGTTCCCGCACCTGTCGGTGCTGGAAAACGTTACGGTCGGGCCGCGCAAGCTGCGTGGCATGGGCCGCGACGAGGCCAACGAACTGGCGTCCGACCTGCTGGCCAAGGTCGGCCTGTCGCAGAAGATGTCGGCGATGCCGGCCAGCCTGTCGGGCGGCCAGAAGCAGCGCGTGGCGATTGCCCGCGCGCTGGCGATGCAGCCCAAGGTCATGCTGTTCGACGAACCGACGTCGGCACTGGACCCGGAACTGGTCGGTGAAGTGCTGCAGGTGATGAAGCTGCTGGCCCGCGAAGGCATGACCATGATGGTCGTGACCCACGAAATGGGCTTTGCCCGCGACGTGGCCGACGTGGTGGCGGTGATGGATGGCGGCGTGATCCTGGAATCCGGCTCG
The DNA here is from genome assembly GCF_058783235.1 of Achromobacter sp. FW305-C-28. NCBI lineage: Bacteria > Pseudomonadati > Pseudomonadota > Betaproteobacteria > Burkholderiales > Alcaligenaceae > Achromobacter > Achromobacter sp. FW305-C-28. The sequence continues at coordinate 369,617 of NZ_JBYSYL010000002.1, forward strand.
CCCGAGGTCATCTTCAGCCAGCCGCGCGAGGCTCGCACCCGCGAATTCCTGCAGGCAGTGCTGAGTGCAGGGCAGGGGGCGGCATGACGATGGCGCAACTGGACAAGAGTCTGTGGACCGCCCGTGACGACAGCGCCGAGCGCGGCGACACACGCCGCCTGGCGCACATCGTCGAGCCGGCCGCCGGGCAGGCGGCCGCCAAGGGCGAAGCCGTGATCCTGGGCTTTGCCTGCGACGCGGGCGTGGCGCGCAACCAGGGCCGCACAGGCGCGGCCGCCGGCCCGGCCGGCATCCGCAAGTTCATGGCGGGCCTGCCGGCGCACGGCTTGACGCGCCTGCTCGACGCGGGTGACGTGGCCTGCGACGGCGACCAGCTGGAAGACGCGCAGGAACGCCTGGGCCTGGCCGTGGCCGACCTGCTGCAACAGGGCGCCCGCCCGGTGGTGCTGGGCGGCGGTCATGAGATTGCCTGGGGCAGCTTCCAGGGCCTGGCGCGCTGGCTGGCGGGCCGGGATGACGCCGGCCCCGTGCTGGTGCTGAACCTGGATGCACACTTCGACCTGCGCACCGGGCGTCCGGGCAGTTCGGGCACGCCGTTCGACCAGATCGCGCACTACTGCGAGGCGCAGGGCCTGGCGTTCCAATACGCTTGCCTGGGCGTGTCGCGGCTGGCCAATACCCCGGCGCTGTATGCGCGGGCTGCCGAAGTGGGCGCCATCTGGGTGGAAGACCGCGACATGCAAGAGCGCCACCTGGAGGCGCGGCTGGCCAACGTCGATGCGTTGCTGGCCCGGGCGCGCCACGTGTACCTGACGATCGACCTGGACGTGCTGCCCGCGGCGGTCATGCCCGGCGTGTCGGCGCCCGCGCCTTATGGCGTGCCGATGGCGGTGATCGAAGAGATCGTGCTGCGGGTGAAAGCCAGCGGCAAGCTGCGCCTGGCCGACCTGGCCGAGTTCAACCCGCGTTTTGACGTGGATGGCCACGGTGCCCGCGCGGCGGCGCGGCTGGCCTGGCAGTTGGTGTCAGCCTGAGGCGCGGCGCCCGGGTCCAGGTGGCCGGGGCGTTCCAGGAAAACCGGCCCGCTTCGCGCGGGCCGGTTCGTTTTTGGGCGCCGACTACGCGCTGATTGCGCGCGGATGACGCCTGGGTGAGGCGTGCGTCAAGCGTGCGGCGGCGTCAGCGGAATCGACATCTCGTGGTGAAAGAGGTTGTCAGGGTCCACCTGCCGCTTGGTGGCGATCAGGGCGGCGGCCTTGTCGCCGTAGTACAGGTTCAGCCAGTCCGGGTCGATGCGGCTGCGGCTGGCGTCGGTGTACTTCATGTCCGTGTCCGGATAGTTGATGTAGCACCCCTGGAACGGCGAGCCCGGCTGGTAGCGGGGCTTGCCGCCGTACTGCGCGAAGTACTCGTCGTACAGATCGGCGATCCATTTCAGGTGGAAGGCGTCGTCGGCGGGATTGGTCCAGTAGACCTGGAACTGCGACTTCAGCAGCGAGGCGCGCTGGCTGACGCTGGTGGGGTTGGCGGTTTCGTCGTTGCGGTTGATGCGCCCGCCGTAGGAATCGATCTGCACCAGCGCCTGGTTCAGCCGCGGGTCGTCCGAGCCATTCAGGTATTCCCACATCGCCATGATTTCGACGTCGCTGAAATTGGCCTTGTGATACGAGGACTTGTACTTGCCGCGCTGGTTGCTGCCCGAGCCGTTGATGGTCTGGGTCAGCCACAGCCAGTCCATTTTCTGCGCATCGGCCACGGGGTGCGCCAACAGGCGCATCGCCGGTTCGACCACGCGCCGCGACGGGCCATGCCAGCTCGAGGCCAGGTTCACGCCCGGCGACGCGCCGGCCGCGGCGTTCATGGTGGCCACGAAGTCCAGGAAAGGCTGGTCGCGCGCGCCGCCGACCTTGCCGTCCAGGCCGGTGTACTGGATGTTCAGCACGATGTCGCCGGTGGAGCGGTGCTGCACCTTGAGCAGCGTGAAGAGGCCGCCGTTGGCCCGCGCCGGGTCGGGGCTGTTCCAGTCGGCATCGTGGTCGGCGAACCATTGCCAGTAGGCCCGCATGAAGCGGGCGAAGGCGGCGCGGCCGGCCGTGCCGGTGCCGAAGCCGTCCCACGGGTACGACAACGACAACCAGTAGGCTTCCTGCGGCGCCTTGGGCAGCTCGGCGTAGTAGTAGGTCAGGATGATGCCGAAATTGCCGCCACCACCGCCACGGCAGGCGATGAACAGGTCGCGGTCGCTACCAGTGCTGTGCAGGTTGACGTGCTTGGCGACCAGCTTGCGCGCGCCCGGCCCCTGCGGCACCAGGATGTCCACGCCGGACAGCCAATCCACCGTCAGGCCGTGCAGCCGCGACTGCAGGCCGTAGCCGCCGCCTACGATATGCCCGCCCGAGCCGACCGAATAGCACGAGCCGCCGGGCAGGGTGCGGTTGGCGGTCTTGTACAGGTCCAGGTAGCCGTCCCAGTTCTGGTTGCCGGACGCCGCCGCGAAGCGGTAGCGCGCTGCCGGGTTCCAGGGCGACGCGATGTCGCCGGCCTCGCGGTAGCGCAGGCCTGTCATCAGGCTGAGATCGATGATGGCCAGGGGCTGGCCGTGGTCTTCGGGCAGTTTGTCGGCCACGAAGCCTTCGTAGCAGTGGCCGCCGCTGCGCACCGTGATGCGGCAGCCCTGGGCCAGCGCGGCGTTGGCTGCGTCCAGCACGTCTTGCGGGGTCTTGCAGACGTAAATGGCGTTCGCGCCTTGGCCCGCGCTGGGAAAGCGCAGGTTGAACCCTTTTTGCAGGGTCGCGTAACGCGGGTCATGGCCGTCAATGAGAGAAAAATCCGACATGCGCACCTCTATGGTTGGTTTTCATAAGGGCAAGATGGCTGGCGGGGGTTGCCCGCTGCCGAACGCGGAAGTGACAAGCTTTACAAGCCGCCGGTGCCGGGAAGAAAAAAACCGGGGCCGGCTGATTCTGGGTGAACTCGGGGTCGGTTTCAAGCGGGGCGGGTCGCACTGGGTGGCTGGACGCTGGCGTCTCGCAGGGCTAGGATAGGCGCAGCGTTTCGGCAGGCTCGGCAACGCTCGCGGTATCCGTCCGCTTTTATGTGTCCCCAATTAAAATATTTATATTAAATATGGGGACGTATTAAGGTTATGGATAAAATGGCGCAACTTTGTCAGGAGAGCATGTTCATGTCTCAAACTCCCACCCATGCCTTGCCGTCTTATCTGAATGCCGACGATCTCGGCCCCTGGGGTAATTACCTGCAACAAGTCGATCGGGTCACCCCGTACCTCGGCTCGCTGGCGCGCTGGGTCGAGACCCTGAAGCGCCCGAAGCGCTCGCTGATCGTCGACGTGCCGATCGAACTGGACAACGGCAGCGTGGCCCACTTCGAGGGCTACCGCGTGCAGCACAACACCTCGCGCGGCCCGGGCAAGGGCGGCGTGCGTTTCCACCAGGACGTGACCCTGTCGGAAGTGATGGCGCTGGCCGCCTGGATGTCGGTCAAGAACGCCGCGGTGAACCTGCCCTACGGCGGCGCCAAGGGCGGCATCCGTGTCGATCCGCGCAAGCTGTCGCAATCCGAACTCGAGCGCATGACGCGCCGCTACACCTCGGAAATCGGCGTCATCATCGGACCGTCCAAGGACATCCCCGCGCCTGACGTGAACACCAACGCCCAGACCATGGCCTGGATGATGGACACGTACTCCATGAACGAAGGCTCCACCGCCACTGGCGTGGTGACCGGCAAGCCGATCGCGCTGGGCGGCAGCCTGGGCCGCGTCGAGGCCACCGGCCGCGGCGTGTTCGTGGTCGGCTGCGAAGCCGCGCGCGACCTGAACATCGACGTGTCCAAGGCACGCGTGGTGGTGCAGGGCTTCGGCAACGTGGGCGGCACCGCCGCCCGCCTGTTCCATGAAGCCGGCGCCAAGGTCATCGCCGCACAGGACCACACCGGCACGGTGCACAACCCGGCCGGCCTGGACGTGCACAAGCTGCTGTCGCATGTGTCGCAACATGGCGGCGTGGGCGGCTTCTCGGGCGGCCAGGCCCTGGACAAGGACGAATTCTGGACGCTCGAAACCGAATTCCTGATCCCGGCCGCGCTGGAAAGCCAGATCACCGTCAACAACGCCGCGAAGGTGCGCGCCAAGATCGTGGTGGAAGGCGCCAACGGCCCGACCACCCCGGAAGCGGACGACATCCTGGCTGAACACGGCGTGTACGTGGTGCCGGACGTGCTGGCCAACGCCGGCGGCGTGACCGTGTCGTACTTCGAGTGGGTGCAGGACTTCTCCAGCTTCTTCTGGAGCGAAGACGAAATCAACCAGCGCCTGGAACGCATCATGCGCGAAGCCTATGCCTCGGTGGCGCAGGTGGCCAAGGAACACAAGGTGACGCTGCGCACCGCCGCGTTCATCGTGGCTTGCACGCGCATCCTGCAAGCCCGCCAAGTGCGCGGCCTGTACCCGTAAGGGCTTCTTGCGCCGGGTTCAGGCCCGGCGCCGGAGGAGCAGTGAGGAAGACAAGCACGCCGCCCCGCAAGGGGCGGTTTGCATTGGCGGGAACCTTGGACGAGGCTACCCGGGGCAAACAGTCATCGGAGGGGCCGATCCGTTGACGGCCATCCCGGCGCCGGGCCGCATCAGGACTTGGGCAGCAGTTCCGGCTTGAGAATGCCGCGCAGGTCGGCGTAGGGGATGCTCAGCTCGGGTTCGCCGTGGGAGTACGGCGCGATGGAGTAGGCGTCGTACTTGACCACGATGCCGTCGCGCGTCAGGGCGAAGTTGTCGCTTTCCTGGAACGGCCACATCTTGTTGTAGGCCGCGGGGTCGCGCTTGGCGTCGGCGTTGCTGGCCAGCCACTTGGCGTGGGCGCGTTGCAGGGCGGCGACGTATTCGCCGCGGCGGCCGGGGATCAGGGCTTCGTCCAGCGCCATGACGCGGCCGCGGCTGCGTTCCCAGTTCAGGTACTGGGTGGCCGGGATGCCGTGCGCGGCGCCGGTCAGGAATTGTTCGGTGTGCAGTTCGATGGATACGACGTCGCCCACGGTGTCCTTGACGCTGGCCTTGAAGTAGGTGGCGTCGCGCGGGCGGGCGGTGGACCAGAAGTACTGGGTGTATTCCGACAGGGTTTCATACGGGCCGCGGCGGTTGGCGTCGGTGCCGGTCATGTAGGCCAGCACGTGGTCGACCAGCGCGGTCAGCTTGGGGATGCCGGGAAACGCCACGCTGTCGATTTCGATGCGGGGGCAGTCGCCCTTGCAGCCGGGTTTGTCGGACGACCATTTGATGCGTTCGGTGGACAGGTCGCCCACTTTTTCCGGCGTGGCGGACTGCGCCGCCGAGGCCGATGCTGGCGATTCCAGCGTGATGTTGGCGGGCGGCGAACTGCCGCAGCCGGCCAGCGCCAGCAGCGCGGCGCCCAGGAACAGGGCGCTTATCCCGCCGCAAGGCGTAAAGGGGCGACGCATTGAACTACCTCCAGAAAAACCCGGCCGCGCCGCGAGGGCGCAGCCGTCGAACGTAAACCCGGGGCCGTCAGGGGACGACCGCGGTCCATTCGGGCGTAGAGAATTTTTCGGCGGCCTGGGCCTGGGCGTTCGCCAGCGTGGCGGCGCCCAGCTGGCCCGGCGTCAGGCGGTGCAGCCCGGCGAAGGTGTCCACCATGCGCTGGATGATGACTTCGCGCGCCAGCCCGGTCTGGGTGCGCAGCGGGTCGACGCGCTTCTTGGCGCTGGTGGTGCCCTTGTCCGACAGTTTCTCGCGCCCGATGCGCAAGACTTCCACCATTTTATCGGCGTCGATGTCGTAGGACATGGTGACGTGGTGCAGCACCGCACCGGCGCGGCGCGCCTGGGCGGCGCCGCCGATCTTGCCGATGTCGGAGGCGATGTCGTTCAGGGGCTGGTACCAGGCCGTGATGCCCAGGCCCTGCAAGGCTTGCAGCACCCAGGCGTCCAGGAAGGCATAGGACTCCTGGAAGCTCATGCCGTGCACCAGCGCCTGCGGCGCGCTGAGCGAATAGGTGATGCTGTTGCCGGGTTCGATGAACATGGCGCCGCCGCCGCTGACGCGGCGCACGACTTCGATGCCGTGGCGCGCGGCGCCGTCGGGGTCGACTTCGTTCTTGAGCGATTGAAAGCGGCCGATCACGACCGCGGGCGCCGACCATTCCCAGATGCGCAGGGTGGGCGGGCGCGTGCCGGCGCCGACTTCGTCGGTGATGACGGCATCCAGCGCCATGTGCAGCGCGGGTGGCTGCGGCGGCTCGTGGATCAGTTGCCAGTCGTAGTCGTTCCAGTCGGTGCGGGTCATGCCAGGGCCCTCCGCAGCACCACGGCCACGGCTTCGGCCGAAAAACCGAACATTTCGGTGTTGTCGGGCAGGGCCGACTGTACGGCCACCGCCAGTTCCAGCTCGCCGGCGTCCGCCGGCATGCCGTTCAGGCCGCTGTTGATGGCTTCCAGGGCCTCGGGCGGTTCCAGGAAAAAGTCGCCGCTGATGCGGACGTTGGCCAGGCGGCCGTCCTGGACTTCGAGGTCCGCGACGACCAGCTTGCCGCCGGGGACTTTGTATTCGCCGTGCATGGGGCGCTCCTTAGTGATGGCCTGGGCGCCGGGGGGCGCTACAGGCTCAGTTTCATGCCGTCGTGGCTGGCCACGAAGCCCAGGCTTTCGTAGAAGCGGCGGGCGTCGGGCCGGGCGCGGTCGGTGGTCAGCTGCACCATTTCGCATCCCTGCGAACGGCATTGCTCGATGGCCCACTCGAACATGGTGCGCCCCAGGCCCTGGCCGCGTGAGGACGAGGCGATGCGCACGCTCTCGATCTGTCCGCGCCATTGGCCCAGCCGCGACAGGCCGGGTATGAACGATAACTGCAAACAGCCGACCAGGTGCGCATCGCGCTCGACCACCGCGAAGAACTGGTTCGGGTCCTGCTCGATGGCGGTAAAGGCGGAAGTGTAGCGGGGGTTCAGCGGAATGGAGGGATCTTCGCGCTTGGCCCCCAGTTCGTCGTCGGCCAGCATGGCGACGATGGCGGGCAGGTCGGCCAGGGTGGCGCGGCGAAAGCGCAGGGGGGAATCGGTGCCGGCGGCGCCGGTCGCAGTATCGGTCATGGCGGGCCTCGTTCAGCGCACGTGCTGGGCGGTCTGGCCGAACAGGATGCGGCGCGATTCCTCATCGCTGACCGACGGCGTGGTATTGATGCCGTCTGCCAGCGCATAGGCGCGTTGGGTGGCCGGGCGCGCGGCAATGGCGTCGAACCAGCGCTTCAAGTGAGGGAAGTCGTTCAGATCCTGGCCTTGTTTGGCGTGCGGCACGATCCAGGGGTAGGCGGCCATGTCGGCGATGGAATAGTCGCCAGCCACGAATTCGCGGTCGGCCAGGCGCTTGTTCAGCACGCCATACAGGCGGTTGGTTTCCTTGACGTAGCGGTCGATGGCGTAGGGGATGCGTTCGGGGGCATAGCCCGAGAAGTGATGGTTCTGGCCGGCCATGGGGCCCAGGCCGCCCATCTGCCAGAACAGCCATTGCGATACCTCGGCGCGGCCGCGCAGGTCGGCGGGCAGGAAGCGGCCGGTCTTTTCGGCCAGGTACTGCAGGATGGCGCCGGATTCGAACAACGAGATCGGCGCGCCGCCATCGGCCGGCGCCTGGTCGACGATCGCCGGAATGCGGTTATTCGGCGCAATGGCCAGGAAGTCGGGCTTGAACTGGTCGCCCTTGCCGATATTGATCGGATGGATCTGGTAGGGCAGGCCGGTTTCTTCCAGGAAGATCGTGATCTTGTGGCCGTTCGGGGTGGTCCAGTAATAGAGATCGATCATGCGGATTCCTTTGTCGTCTTGGCGCCGCCGGACGGGGCCGGCGGATAGGAAAACCATGATAGCGGCGGGTGAGGGCGGGGCGGACGAATACCCCGAAGCCGGGTGCGGGATTGTGGCTTCACGCCGCGCCCGGCTTGGCGCTGCCGCGCAGGCGCCATTGCCAGTTCAGGCTGACCCCGGCCGCGGCCAGGAAGATCAGCGCCACGCCCACGACCTGGGTGGCGTCCATGCGGTGCCCGTACACCACCAGGTCCAGCAGGATGGCCACGGCCGGGTAGATGAAGCTGAGCGCGGCGGTGGACGTGGTCGGCAGCTTCTGGATGGCCGAGTACATCAGGATGTACATCAGGCAGGTGTGGATCACGCCCAGCGCCACCAGGTAGCCCCATTGCAGCGGCGCGGCGGGCAGGGCATTGAAGTCGGCCATGGGCAGCAGCATCACGGCGCCCAGCGTCACCTGCACCAGCGCCAGCACCTGCGGCGGGATGCCCTTCAGACGCTTGACGATCACGGCGGTGATGCCATAGAGCGCCGCCGCGCCCAGGCCCAGCAGCAGGCCCGACAGGTAGGCGGCGCCGCCCGCGCCGGCCGTGTCGGTCAGGCGCAGCACCAGCAGCAGCCCGGCAAAGGCCACCACCGACCAGGCCAGCTTGCCGCGGCTGGGGCGTTCGCCCAGGAACAGCGCGCCCAGGCCGATCAGGAAAAAAGGCTGTACGTTGTAGACGGCGGTGGCCAGCGAGATCGAGGCCAGCCGGTAGGCCGAAAACAGCAGCACCCAGTTCAGCACCAGCGCCGCGCCCGCCGCCAGCGCCAGACCCAGCGTGCGGGCGGTGAACAGGCCCGGCTTGAGCAGGCCGCGGGCCCAGCAATACAGGAACAGCGACAGCGCGCCGAAGACACAGCGGAAGAACACGACGTTCCAGGCGCTTTGGCCGGATTCCAGGACGAACACGCCAAGCGTGCCCGACAGGGTCATGGCGGCGGCCATTTGCGCCAGGCCAAGGCGGTCGGAATGAGGGGACATGGGAGGCTCCAGGCGGCCTTGCGGCCCAGGGGTTCGATGGAGAAATTATCCCAGGCCGATCCCGCGAGCTATATGATATTGATACGGCAGTTTTGTTTTTGAACCTTCATTTAGGTGGAATTTATGCAAAACGACCTAAAGAATGAAAACCCGGTTCTGGATGGTATCGACCGCCGCCTGGTCGAGACCCTGACGGCCAATGCGCGCACCACCACCGCCGACCTGGCGCGCCAGGTCGGCATGTCCGCGCCCAGCGTGGCCGACCGCCTGCGGCGCCTGGAAGAATCGGGGGTGATCCGCGCCTACACGCTGGATGTCGATCCGGTGGCGCTGGGCTACACGCTGGAAGCGATCGTGCGCATCCGGCCGCTGCCGGGGCAGTTGCGCCGGGTCGAGGGCCTGATTCAGGAGATTCCGGATTTCGTGGAATGCGACAAGGTCACGGGCGATGACTGCTTCATTGCGCGGCTGGTGCTGCGGTCGATCACGCACCTGGACGGCATCCTGGAACGCGTGACCGAATTCGCCGAAACCAACACCGCCATCGTCAAGTCGCACACCGTGCGCCGCCGCTTGCCGCCGCTGCGTTGAGCCGGGCCGTTGGCTCGGGCCGTTGGCCCGGGCCGGCCAACGCGGGCCGGCGCTTCGGCCCTGCCATGCCTGGTCGGGGCTGACGTGAACCCGGGACTTAGACGGCCGGCGCCGCCAGCGCGCGCACGATATCGTCCTTCAAGCCTGCGGGCGTGTCGGTGGGGGCGTAGCGTTTGATGACCTGGCCGTCGCGGCCCACCAGGAACTTGGTGAAATTCCACTTGATGCCCTCGGTGCCGAATACGCCGGGCTTTTCGCCTTTCAGCCAGCGGTACAGCGGGTGGGCGTCGGCGCCGTTGACATCGATCTTGGCGAACAGCGGGAAGGTGATGTCGTACTGGGTGGAGCAGAAATTCTGGATCTCGGCTTCGTTGCCGGGTTCCTGGTGGCCGAACTGGTCGCACGGAAACCCCAGCACGGTCAGGCCGTCATCGCGCAGGCTGCGGTACAGCTCTTCCAGCCCCGAGTACTGCGGCGTGAAGCCGCACTTGGAGGCCACGTTCACCACCAGCAGCACGCGGCCGCGGTAGGCATCCAGCGGTTGGTCGGCGCCATGGATGTCGCGGGCCGAGAAATCGTAGATCGTGCTCATGGTGGGCTCCTGGGGGTATCGACGCGGCTGGGTCAGGCGTCGGAACGGGACGAGGCCAGTTCGCTGGCTTGCTGCGGCTGCGCCGTCCCGGCATGGCGTCCATAGTAGCGCGTGCCCCACAAGGTCAGCAGCAGCACGCTGGCGGCGATGGCGGCCGACATCCAGGGCAGGTCGGTCAACGGCAGGCCGTGGCCCAGCGCCAGGCTGCCCAGCCACGCGCCGCCTGCGTTGCCCAGGTTGAAGGCGCCCTGGTTCAGGGTCGACGCCAGGTTGGGCGCATCGGCGGCCTGGTCCACGATCAGGGTCTGCAACAGCGGCACCACGGCAAAGCCCAGCATGCCCCAGATGAAGGTCATCATCAGCATCGGCGCCAGCGCGTGGATGGCCTGGCTGAGCGCCAGGAACACCAGCACCAGGCCCAGGAAAATACGGCGCAGCGAGACTTCCAGGTTGCGGTCGCCCAGCTTGCCGCCCAGGGTGCTGCCCACCGTCAGCGCCACGCCGAACAGCAGCAGCACGCCGGTCACGCCGCGTTCGGACACGCCGGTGATGTCGCGCAGGATGGGCGCAATGTAGGTCAGCACGCAGAACAGCGAGGCCGACGCCAGCACGCTGGCCGCCAGCGGCCACAGCACGCGGATGTCGCGCAGCACCTTGAATTCACGCAGGATGTTGCCGGGCTGCATCGGGATGCGGCCCGGCAGCCATGCTGCCAGCGCCGCCACCGCGGCCAGGCCGATGCCGCTGACCACCCAGAAGGTCGAGCGCCAGCCGGCCACCTGGCCCAGCGCGGTGCCCAGCGGCACGCCCAGCACGTTGGCCAGCGTCAGGCCGGTGAACATCAGCGCGATCGCGCTGGAGCGCTGGTTGCGCGGCACCAGGTCCGCCGCCACCACCGCGCCGATACCGAAGAAGGCGCCATGGCAGAAGGCCGTGAACACCCGCGCCGCCATCAGCAGCCCGTAGTTGGGCGCCAGCGCGCACAGCAGGTTGCCCAGCACGAAGGTGCTGGCCAGGCCGATCAGCGTGGCCTTGCGCGGCAGCTTGGCGGTGATGATCGCCATGATCGGCGCGCCGATCACCACGCCCATGGCGTAGCCGGTGATGAGCAGGCCGGCGATGTCGATGGTGACGTCAAGGTCGGCAGCAACGTTGGGCAACAGGCCCATGATGACGAATTCGCTGGTGCCGATGCCGAAAGCGGCGGCGGCCAGCGCGATGAGATGCAGGGGCATGGAAAACCGGAAAGGGGATGGCCGTGGCGCGCCGGGCGGCGCGGGCGGCAAGGGGAACAAGTCCGTGATTTTAGGGCAGCCGGGCACGCGGGCCCGGGCAATGACCTGCCAATGATAGGGGCACGGCCTTACAGGAAGGTGTCGGCGCGCGCGCAGGAGCCATTGCGCGAGTGGGTCACACCAGCTTCATATCCAGCGGCGCGATGCCGGGGAATATCTGCGCCAGGCGGGCCTTGTCCAGGCCGTACAAGCGCGAGAACAGGCCGGCGAACAGCGCGCGGTACTCGTTCAGGACGGGGTAGTCGCGGTCCTGGAACAGCGTGTTCTGCGCGACCCTGACCTGGCGGCCGGCGATGCGGCCGCCTTGCACGTTGCCGCCCAGCACCCAGTAGACCGTGCCGTGGCCGTGGTCGGTGCCTTTGTTGCCGTTTTCGCGGAAGGTGCGGCCGAATTCGCTGATGACCACTACCGTGGCCTGTTTCCAGGCCGGGCCCATGGCATCGGCGTAGGCGGCCAGCGCGCGGCCCAGCTGGCCCAGCCGGTTGGCCAGCATGCCGGTGGCTGCGCCCTGGCCCACGTGGGTGTCCCAGCCGCCCACGTCGACAAAGCCCAGGTTGTAGCGGTCGCTCATGAAGCGGCCGATGCGGCGCGCTTCCTGTTCGAGCTTGCCGGCCGAGACGGCGTTGCCGTTGGCGGCCTGCATCTCGGCTTCCAGTTCTTCGCGCGCCGCGCCCATGATGCGCTGGCCTTCGGCCACCGGGGCGTCCAGGTCGGTGTGGCGGTACATGGACGCGATGGCGCGGTTGTCCTCGTCGGAGAGGCGTGACTTGCGGCCGGCCCCGCCCAGGTCGATGTTGGGCACGCGTTCGTCGCCGCGAAATATCTGTGGCACCTCGGACGTGAAGGCGGCCGATTGGGCGCCGCGGCCTGTCAGCGTCGCCGCCAGCCGGTTCAGGAAGCCCGAGCGGAAATCGCCGCCCTTGGCGCGGGCCGCGCCCTGGCCCAGTTCGATGCTGTTCTGCGTTTCGAAGTGGCTGCGGCTGATGTCGTCGGTGCCGGCGAACGGCACGAAGGCCAGTTGCCGCTTCTGGTAGAACGGCATCAGGCTGTCGGCCAGCGCGGGATGCAGGGCCCAGCCGTCGGCCAGGGGCAGGGCGGCATCCGCGCCGCTGCCGGGTCGGGCGATGGCGATGGACGGGCGCGATTCGTAATAGAAGTCGCTGCTGGCAGGCACCAGCAGGCTGGCGGCGTCGTAGGCGCCGCGCATGAAGACGACCAGCAGTTTGTTGCCGGCGGCAGCGGGCGCGGCGTACAGGCGGCTGGCGCCGAAGGCCAGCGGCGCCGAGGCCATCAGTTGCAGGATGCGGCGGCGATGCATGTCGGGACTCCTTTCGCGCCGCGCGTCAGCGGCGCATGAATTCGGGCGAGGCCAACAGATAGGTGTTGGCGTCCTTGGGATTCCTGGCCTGGGCGATGGCCTGGCGGGTGGCGGGCGACAGGTGCGCGAACAGGCCGTCGGCGCTGTCTGCGCGCAGCAGGTCGGGCATGCGCGGCAGGTCCACCGGCCCCTTGTCGTCGCCCTCGCGATAGAAGGCCTGCGGCCCGGCGGCGATGGCGCGCGCCACTTCGAAGCGCGCGGTCATCTGGCCCGAGCCGGCCCAGTCCGACTGCGCTTGCGGATAGCCGTCGGGCGTCAGGCGCTGGTTCAGGGGCTGGCCCAGTTGGCGCAGCATGGCCTTGCCGGGGCGCGTGTTGACGATGGGCGGCAGGTCGGCATAGGCCAGGCGCAGCGCGGAATACACGTAATGCACCGGGTCCTTGAACACGCCGGCCTTGAGCGAATGCGCGAATTCGGGCGAGGCGAACAGCGTCTGCAGCGTGGCGGCGATGTCGCCATCCTGCGCCTGGAAGGTCTTGGCCATCTTGTCGATGACCGACGCCGGCGGGGCGTCGCCCATGAAATAGACGGCCAGCTTGGTGCTGACGAAGCGCGCGGTGGCGGGATGGCGCGCCAACAGGTCGACGGCCTGGTCCACTTCGGCCATGCCGGCGCCGCGGATGGTGTGACCCAGGAAGACCTTGTCGCCGTAATCGTGACGCGCGGGGTTGAAGACGAACAGGCCGTTTTCTACTAACTGGCCGCGCAGTTCGGGCCGCAGCTTGGGCGCGCCTTTGGCGTTGCGGATGCCCAGGCCCGTCAGGATGCGGGCCAGTTCCTGCACGTCGGTCTGCGTGTAGCCGCCCTTGACGCCCAGCGTGTGCAGTTCCATCAGTTCGCGGGCGTAGTTTTCATTGAGGTGGCCGGCGGCGTTCTGGGTGTTGTCCAGGTACACCAGCATGGCCGGCGAACGCAGCGTGGCTGCCAGCAGGTCGCGGAACTTGCCCAGCGCATGCGGGCGGATGGCGCGTTCTTCGTACTGGTCGATGTAGGTGCCGATGTCGTTCTTGTCGGCATAGACATTGAAGTGGTTCATCCAGAACCAGGCCATCTGTTCCTGCAGCTGGTTGGGCGAATACAGGGCTCGGTAGAAGGCGCGGGTGGCGGTGTCGTCGGCGCGTTGGCGCGAGATGGCGCGCGCGTCGCGCTGCGCGTCCTGCCTGGGGCCGGGGGCGGCGTCCTTGGCGTCCTGGCGTATCGCGCGCTGTTCGGCCAGCGCGTCGTCGGCGCTCTGGCGCGAGATCGACAGCGCGTCGATGCGCTGCTGCACGGCGAGCGGCAGGCGGGTGCGCGGGTCGGGGTGCAATTGCGCTTGCAGGTAGCGCGCCGTGCCCAGTTCGCGCAGCCGCGCCAGGTCGGCGGGCGTGGCGCCCCAGGTGACGCGGTTGAGCAGGGCGGCGTCCTGCGCGCGGGCCTCGGCGTCGCGCGGGCTGCCGGCGGCAGGCGCGGGGTCCGCAGTGGCCCGGGCGGCGGGTGGCGCAGCCTGGACGGCCAGGGGCAGCAGCAGCGCCAGAAGCGCGAGATGGCTCAGCAGCGGTCGCGGGAACGAACGCGGCCGTTGCGAATGTGGCAGGTCCCCCTGCGGCAGTCGCGAATACAGCGCATGCCAGGACGGTGAGCGCAAGGATGGCATCAAGCGGGCCCCTCTCCAGTGATCGATCAGGCCTGTCGTCAGCAGGCATTCAGGTCCGGCGCGCAACGTGCTGGCCCTGAGCGTGTGACAGGATATTCGCACCGGCATTCCCTTGTGCACGCCGCTTGAAACGCACGGAAACCGATCGTTTTGCCCCTGCGACGCGCTATCCCTGCGCGGCGCGGGGCCATTGCCGCCTGTGCGGGCCGGCCGTCCTATCATGTGCCATCGCATTCAGCGCATGCGGCGCAAAGGAGGCCGGTGATGCGGGAAATGATCGACCGTCTGGAAGGAATGTTGGCCAAGGGCACGGACAACATGTTGTTGCGATTCTCGTTGGGCAAGGCCTATGCCGAACAGGATTGCTTTCGCGAAGCCGAAACGCATTTGCGCGCCTCGCTGGCATTCGATCCGGCCTATTCGGTGGCCTGGAAATGGCTGGGCAAGGCGTGCCTGGGCCTGGGCGACAAGGCCGGTGCACGCGCCGCCTGGGAATCCGGCCTGCAAGCCGCGCAGGCGCGCGGCGACAAGCAGGTCGAAAAGGAACTGCTGGTATTCATGAAGCGGCTGGACAAGGAAGCGGCGGCCGCACAACAGCCGTGATGGCGGCCGCTTGTCAGGCGGCGTCGATATCGCTGCGCGCGGTGTCGACCAGCCATTGTTTCAAGGCAGCCAGCGCCGTTTCGGCGCCGGCCGGCGTGGCCCGAGGTTCGATCAGGCCATAGTCGGACCCATCGGGTGCAAAACCCAAGGGCGCGACCAGCCGCCCCGTGCGCAGATCGTCCAGCGCCAGGATGCGCGGGCTGAGCGCCACGCCCAGGCCCGCGGCCGCGGCTTGCACCATCAGGAAATGATGATCCAGGTGCCGTGTGCTGCGCGGCGCCGGGTGCGCGGGCGCTTGCGCCAGCCAGTCGTCCCAGGCCTGCGGCCGGGTGCGCGAGGCCAGCGCCACGTAGTTGCCCGATAGAAAATCCGCCGCCAGGGCGGGGGCCATGACCGGGCCCATGCTTTCGGGCATCAGCCGGGTGACCGTCCATTCAGGGCGCACCGGGAAATCCAGCCGCCGCAGCGCCAGCGTGACCGAGTCGCGCGCAAAATCCAGCGCACCGCCGCCCACCGACAGATGCAGGTCGATGTCGGGATGCCGGTCCTGGAACGCAGACAGGCGCGGAATCAGCCAGCGCATGGCCACCGAACGTTCGCATGACAGCACCACGGGCCGCTTGGCGCCACGGTCTTGCAGGGTGTCGATCGTGCCGTTGATCAGGCCCAGGGCGCGGTTCATCGACGAGGCCAGCAACTGGCCGGCGGCGGTGATGCGCAGGCCGCGGCCGGCGGGCTCGACCAGCACCAGGCCCAGGTCGTCGGCCAGCTTGGCCACGCGCCGGCTCACCGCGCCGTGCGTCAGCGACAGTTCATCAGCGGCGGCGCGCATCGAGCCCAGGCGGGCCACGGCTTCGAAGGCGCGCAGGTCGTTCAGGGATGGGCGTCGGGTCATTGGTGATTTTTCATCACTGATAAACGTCAGAAATCATGGATATTCGTGGCTGGTGATATGCATTTTAATCACCAATATGAACACACCCGCAGCCTTTTCCCGCAGCATCGGCATCATCGCCGACGACCTGACCAGCGCCGCCGACGGCGCCGGCCCCTTCCTGCCCTGGGCCGGTCCGGCACAGGTGTGCCGCGGCGTCGCCGCCGACGAGGTGCCGCGCATCCTGTCGCTGGACACCGGCAGCCGGGCGCGGGCGGAAATAGATGCCGCGCAAGCCGCGTCGGCCGCGGTGGAGGCACTGGCTGGCCGCGACGTGCTCTACAAGACCATGGATTCCACGCTGCGCGGGCATATCCGCGCCGAACTGGCGGCGGCCTTCCGCGCCAGCGGCCGTCACTTGCTGGTGGTGGCCCCCGCGTTTGCCGGCGCGGGCCGCGTGACGCTGGGTGGCAACCAGTACGTGCATGGCCAGTTGGTGGCCGCCAGCATGTACGGCGCCGATCCCGTGCATCCGGCGCGCACGTCCCGCATCCTGGACCTGGTCGATCCGGCCATCGGCCCGGCCCGCGTCATTACCGAGGACGCCAGCGCCGCGCAGGTGCGCGCTGCCGCCGGCGCGTCGCGGGTGCTGGTGCTGGACGCGAGCACGCAGCAGGCGCTGGACGACCGGGTGGCACAGGTGATGGCGCAGGGACGATCGGTGCTGTGGGCGGGCTCGCCGGGCATGGCGCGCGCACTGGCCGCGCAATGCGGCGGCGTGGCGGTCGCTGCGCCCGAACCGGTCCGGGCGCAGCGCGTGTTGATCGTGGTGGGCAGCGCCAACCCGGTCAGCCATGCGCAATGCGACGCGCTGCGGGCCGCCGGCGCCCAGGTGACGCGGCACGCGGACGAGATCCCGCCCGACGCCCAGGTGGTCTGCCTGCAAGCGCCGGACACGGCGCAGGCCGATTCCCCCGCGGTGCTGGCGGCCCTGACGCGCCAGGCCATGCAGGCGCTGGCGCGCCATCGCTTTGACGGCCTGATCGCCACCGGCGGCGACACGCTGGCCGCATTGCTGGATGCGCTGATGATCCGCAGCTTCACCTTGACCTGCGAATTGGCGCCGGGCTTTCCGGCGGGCGTGGCGGCCGTGGCCGGCCGCGGCCATCGCCTGGCGCTCGCCATGAAGGCCGGCGGTTTCGGCCGCCCGGACGCGCTGCTGGCGGCCGCCATGAAGTTGCTGTGCCGATGACTTCCCCGACCCTGGAGACCCCCATGCCCTTGCTACCCCTGGCCATCACGATGGGCGACCCCGCCGGCATCGGGCCGGAGATCGTCGCCAAGACCTTGCTGCTGCCGCAATACGCCGAACGCTGCATTGTGGTGGGCGACCCCGGCGCCATGCTGCGGGCGCTGACACCGCTGGGCGCCGCCGATCGTCTGCACGTGGTGCGGGAGGTGGCCGCCGCGCCGTTGCGGGCGGGCCGGATCTGCCTGCTGCCATCGTCCTCGCTGGCGCCGTTGCCGCCGCCGGGCCGCGTGGATCCGGCGTGCGGCCGGGCGGCGTATCAGGCGATCTGCCTGGCCATCGACCTGGCGCGCCAGGGGCGGGTGGCCGGCATGGTCACCGCGCCCATCCATAAAGAGGCGCTGGCCGTGGCCGGCGTGCCGTATCCCGGCCATACCGAGATCCTGGCCGAGCGCGGAGGCGCGTCGCGCGTGGCGATGATGCTGGCCAACGACGTCATCGCCACGGTGCTGGTGACCATCCACTGTTCGCTGCGCCTGGCCATCGAGCGCGCCGACTTCGATGCGCAGCTCTCCGCCATCCGGTTGGCCCACCAGGGCGGCCGCGCCTTGGGCGTGGCGGCGCCCCGGGTGGCCGTGGCCGGGCTGAATCCGCATGCGGGCGAGGGCGGGCTGTTCGGCGACGAAGAGGCGCGCATCATCCGGCCCGCCATCGAGGCTGCCCGGCGCGAAGGCGTCGACGCCAGCGGCCCCTGGCCCGGTGACACGGTCTTCATGCAGGCGCGGCAAGGGCGCTTCGACGTGGTGGTGGCGCAATACCACGACCAGGGGCTGATTCCGGTCAAGTACCTGGGCCTGGAGCAGGGCGTGAACATCACGCTGGGGCTGCCGTTCGTGCGCACCAGCCCCGATCACGGCACGGCCTTCGACATCGCGGGGCAGGGCATCGCCGATCCGGCCAGCCTGCGCAGCGCCATTGACCGTGCCTTTCAACTGGCCGGGCACGCGCAAGACTTGCCCAAGGCCGCTTTCCCTATCGACAATGCCTGACCAGGACACCCCCATCATCATGCGATCCGACTTCATCTTCATGCTGACGCGCAACGACCGCACGGTCGACAGCGCCGAGGCCTACCTGGACATCGCGCTGGACAGCGGCGTGCGGCACATCGGCTTCAAGGATATCGGCCAGCCGCTGGCGACCTTGCAGCGTTTGAACCGCGGTATTCGCGAGGCCGGCGGCCACAGCTATCTGGAAGTGGTCTCGCAGGACCGCGAGAGCGAGCTGACGTCCGTGCGCGCCGCGCTGGAACTGGACGTGGATTTCCTGCTGGGCGGCACGCATGTGGCCGATGCATTGCCGCTGCTGGCGGGGTCGCGTATCCGCTATTACCCGTTTCCCGGCCAGGTGCATGGACATCCCAGCATCCTGGGCGGTTCGCGCGAGGCGATCGCCCGCAGCGCGCGCCAGCTGGCGGACCTGCCCGGCGTGCATGGGCTGGATCTGCTGGCCTACCGCGCCGATGTCGACGTGCCGGCCCTGATCGCCGACGTGTGCCGCGTGGATGTGCCGGTGATCGTGGCGGGGTCGCTGGATTCGGCCGAACGCATTCAGCTGGCCTGCCGCGCGGGCGCGGCAGGCTTCACGGTCGGCACCGCGGCGCTGGACGGCAAGTTTCCCGCCGCCCGGGAAGGCTTGGCGGGGCAGTTGCAGGCGATTCAGGCGGCCGCGCAAGCCGCCTGAACGATCGCGTGCAGACCGGGCCTGGCCGCGTCGCCGCCCGGCGCGCTGACTCAAGAAGTACGCTGCTCGAGCAACGGCTGTGCCACGCGCGGCGGCGATGCGATCAGCCCGGCGGGCACGGGCGCAGCGGCACGCTTGGGCAGCACCGTCTGCGCGCCGGCAATGCGGAACACCTCGATCGCATGACGCAGCTGCGCGCCGCGCGTACGCAGGTTGTCCACCGCCAGGCTGGCTTGTTCGACGCGCGCCGCGTTGCGCTGCGCGGCATTGTCGGTTTCCGAAATGGTACGGCTGACGTTGTCGATCCCGGTGTGCTGTTCCGTGGACGTGGCCGCGATCTCGTTGACGATCTGGGTCACCTGCTGCACCGAATCGACGATGTCCAGCATGGCCTCGCCGGCCCGTTCCACATGCCGCACGCCGTCTTCGACCTTGTGGTTCGAGGCCTCGATCAGTTCCTTGATCTCGCGTGCGGCGGTGGCGCTTTTCTGCGCCAGGCTGCGCACCTCGGAAGCGACTACCGCGAAGCCCTTGCCAGCCTCGCCCGCGCGCGCCGCTTCCACCGCGGCGTTGAGCGCCAGGATGTTGGTCTGAAACGCGATGCCGTCGATGATGCCGACGATCTCGGCGATGCGCGACGTGCTTTGCACGATGCCCTGCATGGCCGCCACCGCGTCGTTGACCACCTGGCCGCCGCGCTTGGCAACGTCCGACGCCTGGTTGGCCATCTGGTCCGCGCCGTGCGCGTTGGTGGCCGTCTGCTTCACGGTCGACGCCAGCTGCTCCATGCTGGCCGCCGCTTCTTCCAGCGAGGCCGCCTGGCGTTGCGTGTGGGCCGACAGGTCGGCGTTGCCGTCGGCGATCTCGGCGGCGGACGACAGTGCGCTTTCAATGCCGTGGTGCACGTCGCGCGTGATGCTGACCAGGCTTTTGCGCATCACTTCCAGCGAGAATTTCAAGGCGCCGATTTCGTCGCGGATGCTGGCCGGCGGCAGCGGTGTGCTGAGATTGCCCGCGGCGATCTGGCGCGTGAAGTCGGTGGCGGTGACCAGCAACCCGGTGATCGACCGCGCAAAGCCCCAGCCCGACGCGAAGATCAGCACGACGCCGCCGGCCAGCATGGCCCCGGCCAATGCGATTTCTTCGGTACTCATGCGGTCCAGCATGCCGTACAGCGCTACGCCAGCCGCGCCCAGGAACAGGCTGGACGCCAGCACGGCCCAGGCCAGCATGCGCGAGCGCACGCCGGTCAGGCGCCACAGTTTCAGGCGGGCCAGCACGCCGCGGATGCCGGTGGGCTTGACCTGGCCGCGACTGAGCGTGAAACCGTGCGCCGTGCCGTTGCGCAAGCGCGTGTAGGCCGCGTCGGCGGCATCGATCTGGGCGCGCGTCGGCTTCACGCGCACCGAGGCATAACAGACCGTTTCGCCGCGCTCGATGATGGGGGTGACGTTGGCCAGCACCCAATAGAAGCCGCCGTCCTTGCGGCGGTTCTTGACCACGCCGGTCCAGGACTCGCCGCGCTGGATGGTGCGCCACAGGTCCTCGAACGCTTCTGCGGGCATGTCAGGGTGGCGCACGATGTTGTGGGCCGCGCCCACCAGTTCATCGCGTGAAAAGCCGCTGACTTCGACGAACGCCGGATTGGCGTAGATGATGCGTCCGCGCGAGTCGGTGCGCGAAATCAGGTACTGCTCGTCGTGCAGCGTGTATTCCTTGTCGTAGACCGGCTGGTTGTTGCGCATGCGTCTGTCGTCCTGTGATGGGCGTGGCGAGGTGCTGCCGGATGATCCGGGACGGACGGTATGGCCGGGTTGATCTACATCAAAATATTTGGAAGTTATGCGAAAGGTAAATGTGGGTGGCGAACTCAAGCCGTGCTGTGATGGACGGCTTGGGTTCGCGCGGGGGATGTACGCGGCTATGCCTTGGGCAGGTTGCCGAAGGCCTCCAGCGCGCGCAGGCGGCTTTGCGCCAGGTCGACGATGGGCAGCGGATAGCCCGCCGCCGCGCGTTCCATGGGGCTGGGGTCGTGGATCGCCGAGTTGTCCAGGTGCGCCAGCTCGGGCAGCCATTCGCGCAGGAACACCCCGCGCGGATCGAACTTGCGTGACTGCGACAGCGGATTGAAGACGCGGAAGTAGGGCACCGAATCGGCGCCGGTGGACGCGCTCCATTGCCAGCCGCCGTTGTTGGCGGCCAGGTCGCCGTCCACCAGGTGCGCCATGAACCAGGCTTCGCCCAGGCGCCAGTCGATCAGCAGGTTCTTGGACAGGAACATCGCCGTCACCATGCGCAGGCGGTTGTGCATCCAGCCCAGCGCCAGCAGCTGGCGCATGGCGGCATCGACAATGGGCAGGCCGGTGCGGCCTTGCTGCCAGGCCGTCAGGTCATCGGGCGCGTCGCGCCACGGCACGGCGGCGGTCTCGGGCTTCATGGGCTGGTGCATGGACAGCGCGGGGCAGGCGGCCAACAGGTGCTGGTAGAACTCGCGCCAGAGCAGCTCGTTGATCCAGGTGGCGGCGCCGACATTGCCGCTTTCCAGTTCGCCGTGGTTGGCGGCCTGCGCCGCCCGCAGCGCCTGGCCTGGCGACAGCACGCCGGCTGCCAGGTAGGGCGACAGGCAACTGGTGGCGGGCAGGCTGGGAAAATCTCGTTCGTCGCGGTAAGCGTCGATGACGCCGTCGGCAAAAGCGTCCAGCCGATCGCCGGCCGCGCTTTCCCCGGCGGGCCACAAGGCGCGGATGGCTTCGCTGGCGGGGCCGTAGCCGTCGAAGGCATCGGGCAAGGGGTCCGGGCCCCAGGCCGGCGCCGTCTGCGCCTTGGGCGCGGCAACGGCGCGCAAGGGGGCGGTGCGCAGGCGCTCCCGGCA
The DNA here is from genome assembly GCF_058783235.1 of Achromobacter sp. FW305-C-28. NCBI lineage: Bacteria > Pseudomonadati > Pseudomonadota > Betaproteobacteria > Burkholderiales > Alcaligenaceae > Achromobacter > Achromobacter sp. FW305-C-28. The sequence continues at coordinate 391,300 of NZ_JBYSYL010000002.1, forward strand.
AGCGCGGGCATAGGGGGTGTAGACGCGGTAGGTGTCGCCCTTGCCGGTCAGTACCGTACCTGGCTTGAGCAGCGTTGCCCCGTGGTGCAGCGTCCAGTCCACCCCGGCCTCGGCCAGGCGCCAGGACACCGTGTCGTCGCGGCGGCGTTCGTTGACCGCCCATTCGGTGTTGGCGTGGACCTGCTCGATCGCATGGTCGGCGCAGAAGGCCAGTAGAACATCGGGCACCTGGTCCCAGGTGTCCACGGTCAGCAGCTTCAGGGGAATGCCCAGGCGGGCCAGGTCCTGCGACAGTTCGCGCAGGTTGCGCAGCCAGAAATCGACCTTGGCCGGCGCTTCGCCGTGCAGGCGCCACTGGCCAGGGGCCGCGATGAACAGGGCGGTGGCCGTGCCGTTGGCCGCGGCGGCGGCCAGGGCGGGGTTGTCGTGCAGGCGCAGGTCGGTGCGCAGCCAGATCAGCGTATTCATGACGGGGCGGTCGGTCTGGAGAACGCGCGCGCCGGGCGGCGTGCGGCAAGGCAGGCATTCTATCTTGGACCTGCGTCCGGGCAGCGGCCTGCCCGCGTTTGGCGACCATGCCACGCCGTGTAAAAACTACGAGTAGATGTGACGAATATGTGCCGTGGGAAGGTTGCCGGCCGTCCGCCCGCCCCGGGCCGCTGCCCCGAAAAATCGGCGCGTACGGCCGTCAAACCATGAAACACGCTGGCGCTTTCCCTGTATTGACGCGGCTGGCGGGGCCGCCATGTAATTCACTTAACGCCAAAAGAAGATGAACGATATGGGACACCTGATGGATTTCCGCCCGTCCTTTCTCAAAGGACGCACCCCCGCCAGCAAGACACCTCGCGATGTCCTGCAACGCCTCTGGCGCTCGTTCGATCTGCCTGACGAGTCGCTCGAACACGTGGTGCTGACCGGCGCGGAACCGGTGCTGCCGTCATCCTTCGCGGTGGGCACCGCGGCGCAGGCCAGCATTGCCGCGGCGGCATTGGCTGCGGCGCAAATCTGGCAATTGCGGGGCGGCGCCCGCCAGCAGGTCGCGGTGGACATGCTGCACGCGGCGCAGGAATGCCGCAGCCATTTCACGGTAGACGGCGCCACGGTCGACCCGCGTGATCCCATCACCGGCGTCTACCGCTGCGGCGACGGCGGCTGGGTCCGCATCCACGCCAATTTCGCGCACCATCGCGATGGCGCCCTGGCGCTGCTGGGCTGTCCCACCGGTGACGGCGCCACGCGCGCCGCCGTCGAGCAGGCGCTGGGCCGCTGGCGTGCGCAGGATTTCGAACAAGTGGCGGCCGACGCCGGCCTGGTGGTCACCGCCATGCGCAGCTTCGACGAATGGGACCGCCACCCGCAGGGCCAGGCCATTGCCGCGCAGCCCCTCTTGACGATCGAACGCATTGGCGATGCCGACCCCCGGCCATTGCCCAAGTACGGCCAGGACGCGCGCCCGCTGCAAGACATCCGCGTGCTGGACCTGACCCGCATCATTGCCGGCCCGGTCTGCGGCCGGGCGCTGGCGGCGTACGGCGCCGACGTGATGCTGGTGAATTCGCCCAACCTGCCCAATATCGACAACCTCATCGATACCAGCCGCGGCAAGCTGTCGGTGCTGGCCGACCTGGATACGGCCGACGGCCGCATCGCGCTGGGCAACCTGCTGCGCAGCGCCCATGTCTTCGTGCAGGGCTATCGCCCGGGCGGCATGGCCGCGCTGGGCTTCGGTCCGCAGGATGTTGCCCGCATCCGCCCCGGCATCGTCTACGTGTCGCTGTCGGCTTACGGGCCGGTGGGCCCGTGGGCCAACCGCCGCGGCTTCGATTCGCTGGTGCAGACGGCGGCGGGGTTCAACCACGCCGAAGCGCAGGCCGCCGGCCAGGATGCGCCCAAGCCGCTGCCCATGCAGATCCTGGACCACGCGTCGGGCTATCTGATGGCGTTTGGCGCCCAGGTGGCGCTGGCGCGCCAGGCCACCGAAGGCGGCAGCTGGCACGTGAAGGTATCGCTGGCCCAGACCGCGCACTGGCTGCGAACGCTGGGCCGCGTCGAGGGCGGCCTGGACTGTCCGATGCCGGGGTTCAATGGCTTGCTGGAAACGACGCCGTCCGGCTTTGGCGAGCTGGTGGCGGTGCGCCACGCGGCGCAGTTTTCCGAAACGCCTGCACGCTGGACCCGGCCGTCCAGCCCGCCGGGCACGCATCCCACGGTGTGGCCGTTCAACTGACCGGTACGCGCCAGACGGCGGATGAATGAACAAGGGGGCGCGAGCCCCCTTTGTCATGGTCCGGCTTCGGCTCGTGTGCGGTTCGGCTTACTTCCTGGCCGCCTTCCATTCCCGCAGTGCGCGCATCGTGTTCGCTACGTGCGCCTCGGGATTCATGTTGGTGTATTCGTACAGGATCTTGCCTTCGGGCGAGATCACGTAGGACGTGCGCTGGGCGCGCTCGGGGCGGGCATCCAGCACGGCGTCGTAGGCCTTCATGATCTTGCCGTCGCCGTCGGCGGCCACCGCGAACTTGCTGCGGCATTCGCTGACCGAAAACTTGTTCAGGGTATCGATGTCGTCGGCCGACACGCCGATGACGGTGGCGCCCAGCGACTTGTATTCGTCGGTGGCTTCGGCGAAATCGTGCGCCTCGATGGTGCACCCCTTGCTGAACGCGGCGGGGTAGAAATACAGCACCACGGGACCTTGCTTGAGGGCGTCGGCGAGCTTGAAGGTGAACACATTGCCGCCGAGCGAGGCCTGGGTGCTGAAGTCGGGTGCGGGCGCGCCGACGTTGAGAGCCGCCTGCGCGGCGGTGCCGGCCAACAGGCCGCAAGCAAGGAACAGGGGGGCGAGGCGCTTCATGGGAGTCTCCGGAAATCGTTGCGCGGCGGGGCTGCGTCAGCCTTGCACTGTAGCCCCGCCGGCGATGGGAATCCAGTCCGGCTTCAGTCAGCGGAAATTCAGTCGCGGCCGCGTTCGTGAGGAGCCGGCCGTTCGCCGCCACGCTGCGGCTCATGGCCGCCTTGAGGCCGGTTGCCGCCGCCATGCTGCGGATTGCCTTCAGGTCGCGCCTGCGGCGGGTGTTGCGGCCGATTCTGGGGCGCGGCACGGTGTTCACGCGCGGCCGCCTGCGCCAGGTTGTCGGGCGCGGGCGTGGGGCGCTGCGCCTGTGGCGGGCGTGCTTGTGACTGCTGGGCCTGGGGTTGCGCTTGCGGCGGGCGCTGCGCGGCCGGTTGCTGCGGGGGCTGCCCCTGTGGCCCAGGGCGGGCCTGGCCCGGGCCGCCAGGCCCGCCCCGATTCATCTCTGGTCGGCCGCCAGGGCCGCCGGCATTCGGTCCGTTGGTCGGACCCGCGCCCGGTCCGCCGCCCGGCCGCGGCCCTTGTCCCGGCCCGCCGCGCTCCGGCGCATGCTCGACGAACGCCTGCGCCGGACGGCCCTGGTTGTGATCAAAGAACTGCGCCCGGTTGCCCGCGGCCTGGCGGGCGAAGCCGCGCTGCACGTCGGTGGGCGGGCGATGCTGTTCATTGCGTGCGGCAATCTCGCGCGGGTCCGCTTGCCGCCGGATGCCGGCCGGCCCGCCGTTGTAGCTGATGCGGCGGTTGTCGATGTTGTTGACCACCACGGTATGGTTGTAGACGTTGGTGACGCGCGTGACGTTCACGTTGGTCACGGCGCGGTTGTAGAAGAAGCGGTCGTGATCCCAATAGCCGCCCACGTAGCCGATGCCGATATAACCGAAACCGTAGTTCACGCCGCCATAGAAGCCGATGTGCGGGCCCCAGTAGCCGCCATGCCAGAGATAGATGCCGTCGACAAAACCCCAGTAGCCGGGCGTCCACAACGCGCCGGTGTAGGGCGCCAGCACCCAGGCGCCGGGCACCCAGAAATAGCCCATGCGGTTCAGGCTCCAGTAGCCGGGTACCCACATGTAGCCGTCGCCGGGGGCGGGCGGTTGCTCGTAGACGGGCAGGGGCGGCGGGGGCTGCGGGCTGCGGTCCACGGGGGCCAGGTTGGCGTTGGCGGGATCGCCGTTGTCGTAGGCGGGCGCGGCCGGCGGGGGCGGCGGCGCATAGGTCTGGGCCATAGCGCCGGCACTGACCGCCAGCAGGGCGGCAGCGGCCAGCGGGCGTAGCGGAAGAATCCTGGCGTGGGCGTTCATGGCGTTTCCTTTACGCGGCGGGCGCGTGGATCAATAGCCGTGATAGTAGTAATGCGGGGCGGGGTAGTAGTAATAAGCGGGCGCGGGACGGTAATAAGCCGGACGCGCCGGCACCACCACGCAGCCCGACAACGCACTGGCCATGGCCAGCATCAACAACACGGTCTTCTTCATTTGGAATCTCCTGCCGAGCGCCGGGCGTGCACCACGCGTTCAATGGGCTCGTAGGGATTAGGCCACGCCTGGCGTGGCGAGTTCGGCTCTGTAATGGATCCGAAACAGCTTTCAGGTGACGGATGTTTGCGCCAGCGTGACCGTTGATGTCGTTCGTAGCATTTATGCCGTTAGCGCATGAAAAAAGGCCGCTTGTGACAGCGGCCTTTCAGGTTGGCGCAGGAGACGACGCGGGGTCAGTTCCAGCGGCCGCCGTTGCCGGCCAGGCTGAAACGGCCCGCGCCCATGAAGGCGATGGCCAGGGCCGTGAACAGGAACATGCCTTGCAGTTCCAGCGCCCAGCCGCCGTTGTTGGTCAGGCTGGACAGTTGGCCGGTGTGCGCCAGCAGAATGGCCACGACCATGTTGATGGCGATGATCAGGCCGCCCAGGCGGGTGTAGATGCCGACGATGATCAGCACCGGCGCGAGGATTTCGCCGATGTAGGCGCCATAGGCCAGAAAGCCCGGCAGCCCGTGCGAGGACAGCATGCCGGCGATGCCGCTGACGCCGCCGCCGGTGATCTTGAACAAGCCATGGAGCAGAATCAGAATGCCGAGGGTCAGGCGCAGGATCAGCTTGCCGGTGTCGTCGGATTTGATCATGGTGAGTTTCTCTTGTGATGGTTAAGGGGGGCAATGCGCGGATTGGAGCGCACGGCGAGCCTTTGGTTCCGCGCCCGGCGCCGCTTGGAGCGCCGGGCGGGGCCATTATGGCAAATCCCGAGCAAAACCATCAAGCTTTTGACCCCGATAACGGGGACTGGCTGACGGGTCGCCCGGGCGCTCAGAATTCCTCGAGGTAGCGCATGCGGAAGCGCCGGCCCTTGATGTTGCTGTTGGAGATGCGCGAAAACACCTGCTTGGCGATCTTGCGGTCCAACGCGACGTAGGAATTGAATTCGGTGATGTTGATCTTGCCGACCTGTTCGAACGTCAGGCCGCCGTCGCCGGTCAGGGCGCCCAGCAGGTCGCCGGGGCGCAGCTTGTCTTTCTTGCCGCCCTGGATGCACAGCGTGACCATGGGCGCGCGCAGGGGGCGGTCGGCCTTGGCGCGCAGCGACTTGATGTCGCCCCAGGTCAGGGGCGAACCCTGGTATTGCTCGATCAGGTTGGCCCAGCGCATTTCGTCGGGCGAACACAGGCTCAGCGCCAGGCCCTTCTGTTCGCCGCGGCCGCTGCGGCCGATGCGGTGCACGTGGACTTCGGTGTCCTTGGTGACGTCGACGTTGATGACGGCGCCCAGGTTCTGGATGTCCAGCCCGCGCGCGGCCACGTCGGTGGCCACCAGCACGGCGCAGCTCTGGTTGGCGAACTGGATCAGGATCTCATCGCGTTCGCGCTGTTCCAGGTCGCCGTTCAAGGCCTGGGCGCTGATGCCTTCGGCTTGCAGGCGTTCGACCAGGTCGTGGCTGCGCACTTTGGTATTGCAGAAGGCCAGGGTGGACACCGGACGGAAATGCGCCAGCAGCGTGGCCACGGCGTCCAGGCGGTCGGCCGGATCGATTTCGTAGAAGATCTGTTCGATGCGGCTGGCATCGTGCTGCGCCTCGACCTTCACTTCGGCCGGGTTGCGCAGGAAGCGCGCGCTGAGCTTCTTGATGTTGTCGGGGTAGGTGGCCGAGAACAGCAGCGTCTGGCGCTTGGTGGGGCAATGCGAGGCGATGGCGACGATATCGTCGTAGAAGCCCATGTCGACCATGCGGTCGGCCTCGTCCAGCACCAGCGTCGTCAGGCCCGACAGGTCCAGGCTGCCGCGTTCCAGGTGGTCCTGGATGCGGCCGGGCGTGCCGACCACCAGGTGGGCGCCGCGCGCCAGCGATTCGGCCTGCGGGCGCGCCGCGGCGCCGCCGCACAGGGTCAGGATCTTGACGTTGGCGATCTGGCGGGCCAGCCGGCGCAGTTCCTGCGCGACCTGATCGGCCAGTTCACGGGTGGGACAGACCAGCAGCGCCTGGGGCGTCAGGCGGTTGGTGTCCAGCTTTTGCAGCACGCCCAGGCCGAACGCCGCGGTCTTGCCGCTGCCGGTCTTGGCTTGCGCGATGATGTCGCGGCCTTCCAGGATGAGCGGCAGGCTTTGCGCCTGGATCGGCGTCATGTTCTCGAACCCCAGGCTTTGCAGGTTCTCGAGCAGGGCGGGGAGCAGGGGCAGGGAGGTAAAAGGCGTGTGGGTCACAGTAGGGTCGCAGAAACTGCGAAAAAAGCGGATTCGGCCGACAGTGTAAGCCCTGGGCGCCTGGAAAGCGCCCGCCAGGCCTGTCCGGCGGCCTGTCCGGCGGCCTGTCCGGCGGCCTGCCTGGCGGCCGATTTCTGGCCAGCCCGAAGGGTGAGTACCCAAATGCGTGCCTTGGGTACTGATGCGAGGCTCCTTTTGGTGTTGACGGGCTTTAGTCCGTCGCCGGCGCCGTTTCCTGGGCGGAGGCCTCGTAGGTGCCCGCCAGGGCCCGGGCTGCCTCCTTCATGCGTGGCAGCCAGGCGCGGGCGCCGTCGATCGACAGCCGGGCCACCGGCGCGTGCAGCGCCACCGCTGCAATGGCGCGCCGGCCCTGCATGATGGGCACCGCCATGCAGACGATGCCCAGGAGGAATTCCTCGCGGTCGAAACTGGCGCCTTCCTTGCGGATCGCCTGCAGCTCGTGTTCCAGCGCGGCGGCCTCGCACAGCGTGTTGGGCGTGTAGCGCGGCAGCGGCGCCGCAGCGAGGAGGCGCGCGCGCGCCTCGCGCCGCATGTGCGCCAGGAACAGCTTGCCGCTGGCGCTGCAATGCAGCGGCACGCGCGAACCGGGCTGCAGGTTCACCCGCAGCGGCCAGGCGGTTTCGACACGATCCAGGTAGATCACCTCGTCGCCGTCCAGCATGGTGCAGTTGCAGGTTTCGCCTATTTCGTCGACCAGGCTGTCCAGGATGCGGTGGCGTTCGGCGCGCAGCGGTGAATTGAGCAGGGTGTCGCGCGCCAGCGCGGACAGGCGCGGACCGCTGATATAGCTTTTGCCGGCCGGTTCGCGCAGCAGCATGCCGGCGTCGACCAGGCGCGACAGGATGCGCAGCACCGACGGCTTGGGCAGCCCGGTGGCCTCGGTCAGGGCCGCCAGCGACACGGGGGTTTCCGAGCGTGCCACCTGTTCCAGCAGAGTCAGCGCGCGCAGCGCTGCGGAGGATTCGTCTTTCATCTTTCAATATTTGAAGATTTGGCGAAAGCGCGCCCGTTCTGTGCGGATTCTGCAAAAAACGGAACGCTGCAGGGTGGGAAAACGCATGCTTGTGCTGCAGTATCGGTTCACACCGGCCAATATGCAATCCAAGCCGCGCCGGCCCGCCAGGAGAGAGACCATGAGCAGCAAGCAACACATGACCCCCAGCGAGGCGTTCGTCGAAACGCTGGTGGCGCAGGGCGTCAAGGACGTTTTCGGCATCGTCGGCTCGGCCTTCATGGACGCGCTGGACCTGTTTCCCGCGGCCGGCATCCGCTTCGTGCCCACAGTGCACGAGCAGGGCGCCGCGCACATGGCCGACGGCTATTCCCGCGTGACCGGCCGCCACGGCGTCTGCATTGCGCAGAACGGGCCGGGTATCACCAATTTCGTCACCGGCGTGGCCGCGGCCTACTGGGCCCACAGCCCGGTGGTGGCGATCACGCCCGAGACCGGCACGTCGGGCATGGGCCTGGGCGGCTTCCAGGAAACCGAGCAGCTGCCGATCTTTTCGCGCATCACCAAGTACCAGGCTCACGTGAACCGCCCCGACCGCATGGCCGAGTTCACCGCCAAGGCCTTCGACAACGCGCTGGCCGAACGCGGCCCCACGCAGCTGAACATTCCGCGTGACTACTTCTACGGCGAGATCGACGTGGCCATTCCCGAGCCGCGCCGCATCCGCCGCGGTCCGGGCTCGGAAGAAGACCTGGAAGCCGCGGCGCGCCTGTTGGCCGGGGCCAAGTTCCCGGTCATCGTGGCCGGCGGGGGCGTGCTGTTCTCGGACGGCCAGGCCGAATGCGTGGCGTTGGCCGAACTGCTGGGCGCGCCGGTGGTCACCAGCTACCTGCACAACGACGCCTTCCCCGCCAGCCATCCGCTATGGTGCGGCCCGCTGGGCTATCAGGGGTCCAAGGCCGGCATGAAGCTCCTGTCGCAGGCCGATGTGGTGCTGGCGCTGGGCACGCGCCTGGGGCCCTTCGGCACCTTGCCGCAGCACGGGCTGGACTACTGGCCGCAGGGCGCGCGCATCATCCAGGTCGATGCCGACCACCGCATGCTGGGCCTGGTGCGGCCGGTGTCGGTGGGCATCTGTGGCGACGCCAAGCCGGCCGCGGCCGCGCTGACGGCCAAGCTGCAGGCGCGCGACGTGGCCTGCAAGGCCACTCGCGAGGTTCGCCGCGACCAGATATCCAGCCAGAAGAGTGCCTGGGAAAAAGAGCTGGATGAGTGGTCGCACGAACGCGACGACTGGAGCCTGGACATCATCGAGCATGGCGGTGGTCGCATGCATCCGCGCCGCATGCTGCGCGAGCTGGAACGCGCCATGCCCAAGCACGCCATGGTGTCCACCGACATCGGCAACATCTGCTCGGTGTCCAACAGCTACCTGCGCTTTGACGAGCCCAACTCCATGCTGGCCGCCATGAGTTTCGGCAATTGCGGCTACGCCTTGCCGGCGCTGATCGGCGCCAAGCTTGGGCGGCCTGACCGTCCGGCGGTGGCGTACGTGGGCGACGGCGCCTGGTGCATGAGCTTTCAGGAACTGCTGACCTGCGTGCGCGAGCGCATTCCGGTCACCGCGGTGGTGTTCCACAATGGCCAGTGGGGCGCCGAAAAGAAGAACCAGGTGGACTTCTACGGCCGCCGCTTCGTCGGCAGCAACCTCTTGAACCCCAACTTCGCCGAGCTGGCCCGCGCCATGGGCGCCGAAGGCATCCGCGTCGAACACTCGGACCAGGTGGGCGCGGCCTTGCAGGCGGCCTGCAAGGCGCAGTCCGAAGGCAAGACGACGGTGCTGGAAATGATGGTCAGCCAGGAGCTGGGCGACCCGTTCCGCCGCGACGCGCTCAAGCAGCCGCTGCGCTTGCTGGACAAGTACAAGCGCTACGTCAACCAGCCGTTCCAGCCGGGTGAGGTGCCGCTGTCGATCGATCCGGTGCGCGGCTAGAGCATGGCCGCCGACCGCTTGTTCGAGCCGCTGCGGGCCGCGGCGCTGTCGGCCGGGCGGGTGCGCACGGCGGTGGCCTATCCGCTGTGCGCGGCCAGCCTGGGCGCGGCGGTGCAGGCGCAAGAAGCCGGCTACATCGAGCCGTTGCTGGTCGGGCCGGCGGCCCGGCTGGCCGCGCTGATAGCCGACATGGGCCTGCGCGCCGGCTCGCTGGAAATCATCGATACGCCCGATGACGAACGCCAGGCGGCCGCGGTGGCGGCGGCGCTGGCGCGCGACGGCAAGGCCGGCATGTTGATGAAGGGCAGCCTGCACACCGACCACTTCATGTCGGCGGTGGTGGCGCGCGAGTCCGGCCTGCGCACCGGCCGGCGCATCAGCCATGCCTTTGTCATGTCGGTGGCGGCGTACGCCAAGCTTTTCATCCTGACGGACGCCGCCGTCAACATCGCGCCCACGCTGGCGGAAAAGGCCGACATCGCCCAGAATGCCATCGACCTGGCACGCGCCCTGGGGGTGGCGCGGCCCAAGGTGGCGGTGTTGTGCGCCACCGAATCCGTCAACCCCGCCATGCCCGCCACGCTGGATGCGGCGGCGCTGTCCAAGATGGCCGACCGCCAGCAGATTCGCGGCGGCGAGATCGACGGCCCCTTGGCGTTCGACAACGCCATCTCGCGGCTGGCGGCCGAGCAGAAGGGCATCGTGTCGCCGGTGGCGGGCGATGCCGACATCCTGCTGGTGCCCGACATCGAGGCGGGCAACATGCTCTACAAGGAACTGACCTGGCTGGCCGGCGCCGGCACGGCCGGGCTGGTGCTGGGCACGCGCGTGCCGGTGCTGTTGACCAGCCGCTCGGATTCCGTCGAGGCCCGCGTCAACAGTTGCGCGGTGGCCGTGCTGCATGCCCGTGCGCTGGCGGGTTGAGGGCGGCGCTGGCCTGCCCCTGGCACCAACGAGTCCACCGGTTTGGTACTAAGGTCAGGTCCTGGGGTTGACTAGGCTAACGCCAAGGCCGCTTCTCAACGGCCAGCTCAAAACCAGGGGGTGAAAGATGCGCAGCGCACGATGGGGTTTGGCCACGGTCATGACGGCACTGGCGTTGCTGTCCGGCGCACAGGCCGCCGATGCGCCCAAGCCGGGCGGCACGTTGGTCATCGGCTCGACGCAGGTGCCGCGGCACTTGAATGGCGCGGTGCAATCGGGCATCGCCACCGCGCTGCCCAGCGCCCAGCTGTTCGCCAGCCCCTTGCGCTACGACGCCGACTGGAAGCCGCAGCCCTACCTGGCGCAGTCGTGGGAACTGGCGCCCGATGCCAAGTCGCTGACGCTGCACCTGCGCCACGACGCGGTGTTCCATGACGGCCAGCCGGTGACGTCCGCGGACGTGGCGTTCTCGGTCATGGCGGTCAAGCAGAACCATCCGTTCCAGAGCATGTTCGCGCCCGTCGAAAGCGTGGACACGCCCGACCCCTACACGGCCGTGCTGCGCATGAGCCAGCCGCACCCGGCGATTCTGCTGGCGCTGTCGCCGGCCCTGATGCCGGTGCTGCCCAAGCACATCTATGGCGATGGGCAGGACCTGAAGAACCATCCGCGCAATTCCGCCGACGTGGTCGGGTCGGGCCCGTTCAAGCTGAAGGAATTCAAGCCCGGGCAGGAGATCGTGCTGGAACGCTTCGACAAGTTCTTCCTGCCAGGCAAGCCGTACCTGGATCGCGTGGTGGTCAAGATCAACCCCGACGCCACCAACCTGCTGATCGGGCTGGAACGCGGCGAGGTCGGCGCGTTGCCGTTCATGTCCGAACCCACCATTTTGCGGCGCGCCAAGGACAACCCGGGCATCACGATGAGCAGCCGCGGCTACGAAGGCATTGGCGCGCTCAGCTGGCTGGCGTTCAACACGGCGCGCAAGCCGCTGGACGACGTGCGGGTGCGGCAGGCCATTGCCTACGCCATCGACAAGAACTTCATCACCAAGGCCCTGAACGCCGGCTTCGCCAAGCCGGCGGACGGCCCGATCGTGGCCTCCAGCCCGTTCGCCACGCAGGACCTGAAGAAGTATCCGCTGGACCTGAAAAAGGCCGAGCAGCTGCTGGACGAGGCCGGCTTCAAGAAAGACGGCAAGGGCGAACGCCTGTCGCTGACGGTGGACTACATGCCGGGCAGCGATGTGCAGGGCAAGAACGTGGCCGAATACCTGCGCAGCCAGTTGAAGAAGGTGGGCGTGACCGTACAGGTGCGCGCGTCGCCGGATTTTCCGACCTGGGCCAAGCGCATCGCCAGCCATGACTTCGACATGACCACCGACATCGTCTTCAACTGGGGCGATCCAGTGATCGGCGTGCACCGCACCTACCTGTCCAGCAATATCCGCGACATCATCTGGACCAACACGCAGTCATACAAGAATGCCAAGGTCGACGCCGTGCTGGCGCAGGCCGGCACCGAAACCGACGAGGCCAGGCGCCGCGCGCTGTATGCCGAATTCCAGCAGCAGGTCACCGCAGACCTGCCGATCGACTTCCTCACCGTCATTCCCTACCACACGCTGTCGTCCAGGAAGGTGCATGGCCTGCCCGAAGGTATCTGGGGCGTGCTGTCGCCGCTGGACGACACCTGGCTGCAATAGCGGGGGGCCGACATGCTGCGATATCTCTCGCGTCGTCTCGCCTATGCCGTGCTGCTGTTGCTGGCGGTGGTGACGCTGAACTTCCTGTTGATCCACATCTCGCCGGGCGATCCGGTGGAAACCATCGCCGGGTCCATGGGCGGCATCAGCGAGGAACTGCGCGCGCAGTTGCGCACCCAGTACGGGCTGGACCGACCCTTCCTGGCGCAACTGGGCCTGTACCTGTCGCACGTCGTGCGGGGCGACCTGGGCTACTCCTACTTCTTCAATCTGCCCGTGGCCCAGCTGATCTGGGAACGCGTGCCGGCCACGCTGCTGCTGGTGGTGACGTCGGTGGCCAGCGCGTTCGTGGCGGGCACGCTGCTGGGCACGCTGGCCGCGCGCAAGCCCAACGGGCCGCTGTCGCAGGGCATCACGCTGCTGTCCATCGTGGGCTATTCCGCGCCGGTGTTCTGGACCGGCATCATCCTCATCATTCTGTTCGCCTCGGCGCTGCCGTGGTTTCCGGTGTCCGACATGCGCTCGGCGGGCGGGCCCGACGGCGGTTGGGCTGGCGCGCTGGACGTGCTGCACCACCTGGTGCTGCCGGCCTTCACGCTGGCCTTCGTGTACCTGGCGCAATACAGCCGGCTGGCGCGGGCCAGCGTGATGGACGCGCTGTCGGCCGACTACATCCGCACGGCCCGCGCCAAGGGCCTGCCCGAGCGCACGGTGCTGTATAAACACGCGCTGCGCAACGGCGTGCTGCCGGTGGTGACCATGCTGGGGTTGCAGTTCGGCAACGTGCTGGCCGGCGCCATTCTCGTGGAAACGGTATTCAACTGGCCCGGACTGGGCCGCCTGGCCTTCGATTCCGTGCTGCGGCGCGACTATCCGACCTTGCTCGGCATTCTGCTCTTCGCCTCGTTGCTGGTGGTGGTGATGAACCAGCTGACCGACCTGGCCTACCGGCTGATCGACCCCAGGATCAAAACCTCATGAGCCAAGCCCCTCTTGCCGTCCCCGCCCACGCCACCTCGGCCGCCATGCCGCGCCAGGCCCCGCCGCGGCCCTCGTACGAAGCGCTGCGGGTATTCGCGCGCAATCCGGGCGCCATGCTCGGCGTGCTGCTGCTGGCCGCCATCCTGGCAGTGACCCTGTTCGGGCCGGCGTGGATGCAGGCAGACCCGTTCGAGATCGTCAGCGCACCCATGGACCCGCCGGGCGGCGAGCGGTGGCTGGGGTCCGACTACCTGGGCCGCGACGTGCTGGCCGGCATGGTCTATGGCGGCCGCGCCACCTTGCTGGTCGGCGTGGTGGCGGCGGTGCTGTCCATGGCCATCGGCGTGACCGTCGGCGCGCTGGCCGGCTACTACGGCGGCTGGGTCGATGAAACGCTGATGCGCATCACGGAATTCTTCCAGGTGCTGCCGGCGCTGCTGTTCGCCATGGTGCTGGTGACCCTGTTCAGCCCGTCGCTGGCGACCATCGCGGTGGCCATCGGCGTGGTCAGCTGGACCGGCACCGCACGGCTGGCGCGCGGCGAATTCCTGCGGCTCAAGCGGCGCGAATACGTGCTGGCCGAAAGGGTGATCGGCGCCAGCAACGCACGCATTATCTGGCGCGTGATTCTGCCCAACGCACTGGCGCCGCTGATCGTATCGGCCACGCTGGCCATCGGCACCGCGATCCTGTTCGAGGCCGGCCTGTCGTTCCTGGGGCTGGGCGACCCCAACGTCATGAGCTGGGGCCTGATGATCGGCAGCAACCGGCCGTACATCCTGGCGGCCTGGTGGGCGGTGACGCTGCCGGGTGCGGCCATCTTCGTGACGGTGCTGGCGGTCAGCCTGATCGGCGACGGCCTGAACGACGCGCTCAATCCGAATTCGCGGGGGCGGGCATGAACGCCGCCGATCAACTGCCCGTGCTGCAGGTGGACGGCCTGAGCCTGGAATTTCGCACCCGCGGCCGCACGGCCGAAGTGCTCAGCGGCGTCAGTTTCGACCTGTGGCCCGGCGAAACCCTGTGCCTGGTGGGCGAATCCGGCTGCGGCAAGAGCATGACGGCGCTGGCCATCATGCGGCTGATTCCGCCGCTGGCGCGCATCGGCGCCGGCCACGTGCGGCTGCGCGGCGCCGACCTGGCCTCGTATGGCGACGAGGCCATGCGGCGGGTGCGGGGCAACGATATTTCGATGATCTTCCAGGAACCGATGACGGCGCTGAACCCCGTCTACACGGTGGGCGACCAGATCGCCGAGCCGCTGCGCCAGCATCAGGGGCTGGGCCGCGCCGAGGCCCGCGAACGCGCCATCGGCATGCTGCGGTCGGTGGGCATTCCGTTGCCCGAGCGGCGGGTGGACGACTACCCGCACCAGCTGTCCGGCGGCATGCGGCAACGGGTGATGATCGCCATCGCCCTGGCGTGCGACCCTGAAGTGCTGATCGCCGACGAACCCACTACCGCGCTGGACGTCACCGTGCAGGCGCAGATCTTCGACCTGTTGCGCGAACAGCAGGCGCGGCGCGGCACCGCGGTGTTGATGATCACGCACGACATGGGGGCGGTGTCCGAGATGGCCGACCGCGTGGCGGTGATGTATGGCGGGCGGCTGGTGGAGCAGGGCGACGTGGGCCAGATCCTGGCGCAGCCGCGCCACCCGTATACGCAGGGGCTGATCGCCTGCCTGCCCGAACTGGACCGCACGCCCAGCGCGCATCGGCCCGACCTGCCGGAGATTCCCGGCGTGGTGCCGTCGGTGTGGGAACGCGGCGAAGGCTGCCCCTTCCAGGACCGTTGCAACCGTGCGCTGGCGCGTTGTCGCAATGAATTTCCGCCCATGGCCGCCGTGGGCGACGGCCATGCGGTGGCCTGTTGGCTCTATCCGGAGGCCGCATGACGTTGCCGCCGCAATCTTCCCCCTTGCTGTCGGTGCGCGACCTGGCCGTGCACTTTCCCATCGGCGGCCAGGCCGTGGTGCGCGCGGTGGACGGCGTGTCGTTCGATCTGGCGCGCGGCCGCACGCTGGCGATCGTGGGCGAATCGGGGTCGGGCAAGACCACCACGGCGCTGTCGGTGCTGCGGCTGGCAGACCCCACCGGCGGGCGCATCGAATTCGACGGCACCGACCTGACAGCGCTGCGCGGTACGGCGCTGCGGCGCATGCGGCGGCGCCTGCAACTGGTGTTCCAGGACCCGTATTCGTCGTTGAATCCGCGCCAGCGCGCCGGCGACATCGTGCGTGCGCCGCTGGACCTGATGCACATCGACCCGCCCGGCGGCCGCGAGGCGCGGGTGGCGCTGATGTTCGAACTGGTCGGCCTGCGGCCCGAGCAGCGCCAGCTGTATCCGCACCAGTTCTCGGGCGGCCAGCGCCAGCGGCTGAACATCGCGCGGGCGCTGGCCAGCGCGCCGGACCTGATCGTGTGCGACGAGCCGGTGTCGGCGCTGGACATCGCCATCCGCGCGCAGATCCTCAATCTGCTGCGCCGCATCCAGCGCGAACAGTCGCAGTCGTTCCTGTTCATCTCGCACGACATGGCGGTGGTGGAACACGTCTGCGACGACATCGCCGTGATGTACCTGGGCAAGATCATCGAGCGGGCAACGCGGCAGGCGTTCTTCTCGCGGCCGCTGCACCCGTACAGCGTGGCACTGATGTCGGCCGTGCCCACCGTGAAGGGCGGGCGCGAGGCGGCGGCGCGCCGGGTGCGGCTGACGGGCGATCCGCCCAGCCCGGTGAACCCGCCGCCCGGCTGCCGCTTCGCGGGGCGGTGCCCGGTGGCGCAGCCTTTGTGCGCGGCCCAGGAGCCGCCGCTGCGCGAGGCCGCGCCCGGCCACCACGTGGCCTGCCATTTCGTCGAATCCCGTCACGGCGCCGCCGTCTCGCCGCTGCAGGCGTGAAGCCGCCCCAACCGAAGGAGTCCCGATGTCCGTTGCCCCCCGCACCACGATCTATTCCGCCCGCAGCATCCTGACCATGAATCCGGCCCAGCCGCGCGCGACGCACGTCGCGGTGCGCGAGGGCCGCATTCTGGGCGTGGGCAACCTGGACGACCTGACAGGCTGGGGGCCGGCCGACCTGGACGAGCGCTACGCCGGCCAGGTGCTGATGCCGGGGCTGGTGGAAGGGCATTGCCATCTGCCGGAAGGCGGCATGTGGAAGTTTGCCTATGTGGGTTTCTACGACCGCCGCGGGCCGGATGGCCGCCTGTGGCCGGGCCTGAAGAGCTTTGACGCCGTGGCGGCCCGCCTGCGCGAATTCGGCCAGGGCCTGGCAGCTGGCGAAACCCTGATCGGCTGGGGCTTTGACCCGATCTTCTTCGGCGGTCAGCGCATGAGCGTGCGCGACCTGGACGCCGTGTCGGCCGAACGGTCGGTGGTGGTGATGCACGCCAGCATGCACCTGATGAACGTGAACACGCCGATGCTGGCACGGGCCGGCATCGACCGCGATACCGACATCGAAGGCATCAGCCGGTTCGACGACGGTCGCCCCAACGGCGAACTGTGCGAATTCGCCGCCATGTTCCCGGTGATGCGCCTGATCGGCAGCCCGTTCCGCACGGTGGGCTTGTCGGAAGACGGCCTGCGGCTGTTCGGCCAGGTCGCGCAATGGGCCGGCGTGACCACCGCGACCGACCTGGTCAACGAGCTGGGCGACGACGGCCTGGCCACCTTGGCGCGGGTCACGGCCGAGCCGGACTATCCGGTGCGGATCGTGCCGGCGGCTTCGGCGCTGGCCTTCGCGGGCGACCCGGCGGCCTGCCTGGCGCGGCTGGAAACCGCGCGCCGCCTGAACCACGGCAAGCTGCACCTGGGCATGGTCAAACTGGTGGTGGACGGGTCCATCCAGGGCTTCACGGCGCGGCTGCGCTGGCCGGGGTACTACAACGGCGCGGCCAACGGCATCTGGGTGATCGCGCCGGCCGAGCTGGATGCGCTGGTGCAGGCCTATCACGAGGCCGGCGTGCAGCTGCATATCCACACCAATGGCGACGAGGCCACCGAACGCGCCATCGACGCCATCGACCGCGCGCTGCGCCGCAGCCCGCGGCCGGATCACCGCCACACCTTGCAGCACTGCCAGATGGCGGACGCCGCGCAGTTCCGGCGCATGGCCAGCCTGGGGCTGTGCGTCAACCTGTTCGCCAACCACATCTTCTACTGGGGCGACGCCCACCACGCGCTGACCATGGGCCCGGACCGCGCCAATCGCATGGATGCCTGCGCGTCGGCGATGCGCGCCGGGGTGCCGTTCGGCATCCATTCCGACGCGCCCATCACGCCGCTCGGGCCGCTGTTCACCGCCTGGTGCGCCGTCAATCGCCAGACCGCGTCGGGCCGGGTGCTGGGCGAATCCGAACGCATCAGCGTCGACGCGGCATTGCACGCCATCACGCTGGGCGCCGCCTACACGCTGCACCTGGATCACCTGGTCGGGTCCATCGAAGTGGGCAAACAGGCCGACTTCTGCGCGTTGCAGGACGATCCGCTGACCGCGCCGCCCGAAGGCCTGAAGGACATTGCCGTGCTGGGCACGATGCTTGGCGGCCGTGCCCTGGCGCGCCAGGGCGCCTGACATGGGGCGCATTCCCCTGACGGTCGTGGGCGGCTTCCTGGGCGCGGGCAAGACGACGTTGTTGAACCACGTGCTGACCGGCAGCCCGCGCCGGGCGGCGGTACTGGTCAATGATTTCGGGCCGGTCGATATCGACGCGGGCCTGATCGCCGAGCGCGCCGACAGCGTGATCCGGCTGGCCAACGGCTGTGTCTGCTGTTCCATGGCCGGCGGACTGGACGAGGCGTTGGCGCGGGTGCTGGCCTTGCAGCCGGCGCCGCAGTGGATCGTCATTGAAGCCAGCGGCGTGTCCGACCCGGGCCGTATCGCGCAGGTTGGGATGGCGGACCCGCTCTTGCAGCTGGAAGGCGTGGTGGTGCTGGTGGATGCGGGCGCCATCCGCGAGACCGCCGCCGATCCGCTGCTGGCCGATACCGTGATGCGGCAGTTGCGCGCGGCCGACCTGCTGGTGCTGAACAAGACGGACCTGGTGGCGCCCGGCGAGGCGGCGGCGCTGCGGGCCTGGCTGGGCGAGCAATCGGGCGGCGCGCCGATCGTGGCCGCGCGGGAAGGGCGGGTCGATCTGAGCGCACTGGGAGCCGTGGGTTGCACCCAGGGCGTTTGCACCCATGACGCCTGTGGCCCGCACTGCCACGACGCGTCGCATCACCACGATGACGGCCCCCGCCCCGATGACGACCCCGCGCATCCCTTTCAAAGCTGGCTGTGGCCGGCGCCGGACCTGTTGCATGCCGACCGGCTGGCCAGCAGCCTGCGGCAGCTGCCCCGGCATTGGCTGCGCGCCAAAGGCTGGGTGCGCACCGAGCGCCATGGCTGGGTGCTGGTGCAGCTGGCGGGGCGCCGGGTGCGCTTTGACACGCAGGCGCCTCGCCCGGCCGAGATCGAGCAGCCGGCGCTGGTGTTCATCGGGCTGCGCGATGGGGCTGGCGGCGGCGAGGTGGCCGCGCATCTTTCGGCGGCTGCGGCGTGACGTTTGCGCCCGAAGTTGCCGGAGTTGCCCGCGTGGCGCCGCCATCACCGCCGTCTGGTGCAAGCGATTGGCCGCGTCTGGTTCTAGACCCTGCCAGACCCCGCGCGTACCTTGGGCTTGGCACGCGGGCGCATGTCGCGCCCGCGGATTCAGGAGGGTAGGCAATGCACCAGACCGTCACCGTGGACATGCTGGCCGAGTTCGCAGCCGCGTGGAACCGCCACGATATCGATGCCTTGATGTCTTTCATGAGCGACGACTGCGTCTTTGAAACCGTGGGCGGCCCCGAGCGTTGGGGCGCCCGCCATGCCGGCCGCGAGGCGGTGCGCGCGGCGTTCGAAGCGGCCTGGAAGAATTTCCCGGACGCGCAATGGAACAACGGCCGCCATTGGGTCGCGGGAGACCGGGGCGTGTCTGAATCCACCTTCACCGGCACCGCCGCCGACGGCTCTCGCATCGAGGCCGACATGGTCGACGTCTTCACCTTCCAGGGCGGCAAGATCCGCGTCAAGAACGCGTTCCGCAAGCAGCGCCCGAGCTTGCCGGCGCGCGGCTGACCTGTCGATTCCCCCGGCCGCCATCGCGCCCCGACCCCGCTCACCGCTACCGGACCCCGCCGCATGGATACCGCTATGCCTTTCGATCCCCCGGACGCCGCCAGCCCCGCCGCCAGCGCCTACAACCCCACCTACGATCCTCTGGTCTCGCCGCCGGGCCGCGGGCAGGATTACGCGCCGACCTACTGGGTCGCCACGGCCGGGCCGCCGCCGGCCGACGACGGGCCGGTGCAGGGCGACATCGATGCCGACGTGGTGGTGGTCGGGTCGGGCTTCACCGGTCTGTCCGCCGCGCTGGCGCTGGCGCGCGACTACGGCGTGAAAGCCGTGGTGCTGGAGGCCAACCGCGCGGTGTGGGGCTGCACCAGCCGCAACGGCGGGCAGGGCCAGAACGCATCGGGGCGGCTGTACCGGTCGCAGTGGATCGAACGCTGGGGCCTGCCCACCGCGCGCCGGCTGGACGCCGAGATCCGCGAGGGCTTCGAGTACTGGAAGAGCCTGGTGGACCAGGTCGAGTGCGACGCCCAGCCCGGCGGCCACCTGTACACTGCCCACCGCGAAAAGAAGATGGCGTTCCTGCGCAACGAGGCCCGCGTCATGCGCGAGCAGTTCGGCTACGACACGCGCATGCTGGACAAGGCCGCGCTGCGCGAACGCTATGTCGACGACCACGAGGCCGTGGGCGCCATGCACGAGCCGGACGGCGTGGGCGTGCATCCGCTGAAGCTGGCCTACGGCTACATGCGCCAGGCTCGGGCGCTGGGCGTGCGCATCCATCCGGGCAGCCCCGTGCTGGGCTGGACCGAAGAGGCCGGCGGCTACCGCCTGCAGACGCCGGGCGGCACGGTGCGCGCCAAGCGGGTGGCCTTCGCTACCGGCGGCTACACCGCGCAGGGGGTCAACGGCCTGCTCGACAACCGCATCATGCCGGTGCTGTCCAATTCCATGGTGACGCGGGTGCTGACGCCCGCCGAACGCGAGCGCGCCGGCCTGAAAAGCACGGTGTTCATCACCGACACGCGCACGCTGCGCTTCTACTACCGCCTGCTGCCGGACGGCCGCATGCAGATCGGCAGCCGCAGCGCGCTGCGCGGCGCCGACGCGCAGCACCCGCGCCACCTGGCGCTGCTGCGCAACGGCCTGGCGCGCAAGTTCCCGTCGCTGCGTGGGGTCGAGGTGGACTATTCCTGGTGGGGCTGGGTGGACGTCAGCCACGACATGATGCCGCGCATTACGCAGCCCGATCCGGCGCAGCGCGTGTACTACGCCTTTGGCTACGGCGGCAACGGCGTGGCGTTCTCGGCCCACGCCGGGCGCCGCCTGGCGCAGCGCATGATGGGGCAGGACGGCATCGCGTGGGACCTGCCGATCTACGATACGCCGCTGCCCGGGCACCTGTTCGCGCCGTTCCGCCGGCTGGGGCAGGCGCTGCTGTACCGCTGGTACTACCTGCGCGACGAGATGCTCTGATGCCAGGCGCAATGGCGCCGTTTAACGCGGACGGCGCCGGGCGCCTGCCCCGATGGCGCCGTCAGGCCGCTGCCCGCAGGCGGTAGCGGTGCACCACCTGCGCCAGCTTTTCAACCCCGGGCCCGATGTGCTCGGCGCGGATCGAGGTGAACCCCACCCGCAGGAAGTTGCGCGGGGCGTGGGCGCCGTCCATGAAGAACACATTGCCTGGCTCGACCACGACGCCCTCGGCCAGCGCCGCCTGCGACAGTTCGGTGGCGTCCAGCCAGGCCGGCCCCTGCAGCCAGCACGATGACGAGCCGGTGATGGGCACCGCCGTGAAGTCGGGCAGCCAGCGCGCCAGCGCCGCCGTCAATTCGGCGCCGCGCTGCTGATAGGCCTGCGATTGCCGGCGCAGCAGCGAATGGTGATGCCCCAGCGAGATGAACAGCGAGAACGCGCGCTGGATGTAGGCCGATGGATGGCGCAGCATCAGGCGGCGCAGGGCGCGCAGCTCGGCGGCCAGTTCGCGCGGGGCGACGATGTAGCCGATGCGCAGGCCCGGCGCGAACGATTTGGCCAGGCTGCCCACGTAGATCACGCGGCCATCGCGGTCCTGGCTTTTCAGCGCCGGGATCGCACCTTCGCCCCAGCGGCTTTCGCTTTCGAAGTCGTCTTCGATGATCAGGCTGTCGGCCTGGCGGGCCAGCGTCAGCAGGGTGTCGCGGCGCGCGGCCGACAGCGTGACGGTGGTGGGGCATTGGTGGCCCGGCGTCACGAAAATGTAGTCGCAGCCCAAGAGGTGCGTGCCCGTGCACAGGCCCTGGCCGTCCACCGGCAGCGGCAGCAGGTGGCGGGTGTGGCTGGCGAAGATGTTGCGCGCATCGGGGTAGCCTGGGTCTTCCATGCCCACCACCGTGTCTTCATTGACCAGCAGGTCGGCCAGCAGATACAGCGCGTGCTGCGCGCCCACGGTGATGACGATTTCCTCGGCGTCGGCCCACACCCCGCGGCGCGGCAGCACCTGCGTGCGGATCTGTTCGATCAGCGCCGGGTCGTCGTGGGTGATCAGGTCCGGCGCCCAGCTGCGGATGTCCAGCACCGACAGGGCCTTGATACAGCACTCGCGCCATTCTGCGGTGGGAAACAGGTCCTGGTCGAACTGGCCGTAGACGAAGGGGTAGGGCTGCTTCTGCCAGTCTTGCGGCTTGACGATATTGCGCTGGCGGCTCGGCCGAAACCGCAGCCGCTCGTCCCAGCAGACGGCGTCGGCCGCCACGTTCGAGGCGCAGGGGTCCGCGTGCTGCGCGGCGCGCCCTTGCAGCACGTCGGCGCTGACGAAGTGGCCGCTGCGCTCGCGTGATTCCAGGTAGCCCTCGCTGACCAGTTGCTGGTAGGCGAACACGACGGTGTTGCGGGCGATGCGCAGCTGGTCGGCCAGGTAGCGGCTGGACGGCACCGGCGCGCCCGGCGGCAGGTGGCCGCTGAGAATGGCCGACACCAGCATCTGCCGGACCCGGCCCTGCAGGCTGAGATTGGGCGCGCTTTCGCGTTCGAACAGGCGTTCCCACAACACAGGCTTGAGCATCGAGGCCTGGCTGGACATGGCGGCTCCTTGTAGTGGCGACGCGCCCCGGCCGTACCGGCGCGAGGCGCGCGGCAGGGCGGGGGGCTGAGTCCCAGAATAGAGGAGCGGATGGGGGGGCGGAATGCGGGAATGCCCTGCCGACGCGTCAAGGATGACAAATGGATGACGCATCGGCCAGAAAATGGAACGAGACCCTTCTTTCAGATGCGTCCCTTCCAGGGAATCGCGAATTTCTCCAGGTAGCGCACCAACAGGTCGAAGGCGAAGGCGAACACGCCGATCACGATGATGCCCATGATGACGGTGTCGCTGGCCAGGAACTGCGCGGCGTTCAGCACCATGAAGCCCAGCCCGCGGTCGGCGGCCACCATTTCAGCGGCCACCAGCGTGGTCCAGCCCACCCCGATGCCGATGCGCATGCCGGTGAAGATCTCGGGCATTGCCGCCTTCAGGATCACGTGCCAGACGATCTGCATCCTCGTGCCGCCCATGGCGTAGGCGGCGTGGATCTGCTCGATGGACACCGAGCGTACGCCCGCCCTGGCCGCAATCGCCATGGGCGCGAAGATGGCCAGGTAGATCAAGAGGATCTTGGGGAACTCGCCGATACCGAACCAGATGATGATGAGCGGCAGGTAGGCCAGGGGCGGCAATGGGCGGTAGAACTCGATGGGTGGGTCGAAGATGCCGCGGGCGTAGCGGTTCACGCCCATCAGGATGCCCACCGGTATGGCGGTGGCGCAGGCCAGGAAAAATGCCGAGAACACCCGCGTCAAGCTGGCCAGGGCGTGCTCGGCCAGGGTCGAGTTGGCCACGCCGTCGGTCATGGCGGACACGAATTTGCCGTACACCGCCTGCGGCGACGGCAGGAACAGCGGCTTGACCCAGCCCGCGTTGGTGGCCAGGAACCACAGGGCCAGCAGCGCGATGCTGGTCAACAGGCTGATGTGGCCGCTGTAGCCGGCCCCCGGCGCGCCATAGACCTTGCCCGGCGTGGCCGGCTGATGCCCCGAAGATCGGCTAGGCATGGACGGCCTGCGGGGCGGAGGCGGCAAGTTCGTCGCCGTAGATGATGCCGAGGACTTGTTCGCGCATGGCGATGAAGTCGGGACTTGATTTGATGCCGCGTCCATCGCGCGTCTCCAGGTAGCGCCGGTTGAAGTCCGGCTGGAAGGTGTGGGTGATGCGTCCCGGGCGCGGCGACATCACGATCAGCCGCGACCCCAGGAACAGCGCCTCTTCCACGCTATGGGTAATGAAGAAGAACATCTTGCCGGTCTGGCGCCAGATATCGAGCAGCAGCTCCTGGATGGTCTCGCGGGTCAGTGCGTCCAGGGCCGCCATGGGCTCGTCCATCAGCAGCATGGCAGGGTCGCAGGTC
Organism: Achromobacter sp. FW305-C-28; assembly: GCF_058783235.1. NCBI lineage: Bacteria > Pseudomonadati > Pseudomonadota > Betaproteobacteria > Burkholderiales > Alcaligenaceae > Achromobacter > Achromobacter sp. FW305-C-28. Next base: position 414,943 of record NZ_JBYSYL010000002.1, read on the forward strand.
AGCGCCCGGGCGATGCCCACGCGCTGCTGCATGCCGCCGGACAGCTGGTAGATCATGTGGCGGTGAAAATCCGCAAGGCCCACCAGTTCGAGGTTGCGGCGGGCGCGGGCGCGGCGCGTTTCGCGGTCCACGCCCTGCAGCTTCAGGCCGAACTCGGTGTTTTCCAGCACGTTCAGCCAGGGCAGCAGGGCGTGCTTCTGGAACACCACGCCGCGGTCGGCGCCGGGGCCGGTGATGGGCCGCCCGCCCAGCGTGATCTCGCCGTCGGTGGGCGACAGGAATCCGGCCAAGAGGCTGAGCAGGGTGGTCTTGCCGCAACCGGACGCGCCCAGCGCCACGACGAATTCGCCGGGTTCGATGGTCAGGTTGACGTCTTGCAGCGCAATCACCGGACCGCTGTCGTGCAGCCCGGGGTAGGTGACGCTGACATGGTCCGCGCGCAGGGCTTGCGCGGCGGGTGGGGGGGCGTGGGACATGCGGGCTCCCTGGTTATTGAGGCGCCCGCGGCGAGGCGGGCGCCGGGGCGCGCTTGTCGGCGCGCCCGGTGGGCCTTGGCGGCTATTTGACGGCCGCCTTGGCGTACTGGTCCGTGACGTGGCTGCTGTAGTCGTCCAGGGCACGGTCGATCTGCTTCTGGTCTTTCAGGAACTTGGCGCTGGCCGCGAAGGCGCGCGCCGCGCCGGCCTCTTTGCCGCCGCCCAGCCATTCATTGGACGCCTGTTCCTGCGCGGTGGGGAAGGTCAGCAGCTTCAAGGCCGAGGCCACGTCGTCGGGCTTGCCGCCGATGAGCTTGACGATGCTTTTCACCGGCGCCGAGTCGGCCGTCCAGGCGGCGCTGTTGGCGCGGTAGTCGGCGTACGACTTGGCCAGCACGCCGGTGAAGGCGGCCATGAACTTCGGGTTCTTGGCGGCCCAGGCGCGGTCCACCACCAGGCCGTCGAAGGTCGGCACGCTGGCGCGGCCGATGGCCTCGGAATCGGCAATGACCTTGCCGGTCTTTTCGATTTCGGTCAGGGCGGGCGGCCAGACGTAGGCGGCGTCGATGTCGCCGCGTTGCCAGGCGGCCACGATCTGCGGCGGCTGCATGTTCAGGATGCGTACGTCGCGCGGGCTGATCTTCCAGACCTGTTCCAGGCCCACCAGCAGGTGAAAGTGCGAGGTCGACACGAACGGCGTGGCGACGCGCTTGCCCTTCAGGTCGGCGGTGCTGTTGATGCCCGAGCCGTTGCGCGCCACCAGGGCTTCCGATTTGCCGATGTTGTCCAGGATCCAGAACAGTTCCATGTCCACGCCGCGGGTGGCGGCGGACGTGATCCCGGTGGACCCCAATACGCCCACCGGCACGTTGCCGGAGGCCAGCGCGGTGGAAATGTCGCCGCCCGAAGTGAATTGGCGCCAGTCGACCTGGTAGCCCGCGTCTTTCAGGGCCTTGTCGAAACTGCCGTCGGCGATGGCGGCCAGGAACGGGCCGACGATCAGTTGGTACCCCACGGTCAGGCGGGTCTGGGCATAGGCGGGTGCGCTCAGCAGCGCGGCGGCCAGGCCGGCAAGGAGACAGCGGCGGATGAGGCGGTACATCGCGTTCATGATGATCTCCGATTGAGGATGGGCCGCGCCCCGACGCGACCGGCTTGTGCCGGTGCGGCCTGTGACGCCAGTTTGCCCGGATGGGATCGGAACGCTAGGACCAGATGCTCGGTTCGATAGGTGCCAATGTGAGGGCATCCCCCATCTGGCGGACGGCGCAAAGCAAACGGGCGGCGGGACCAAGAGGGTCCGGCCGCCCGTTTTGGGGAATCCGTCTGATTTAGCGAATCAGGCTGAGGAATTCGGCCCGGGTCGAGGGGTTTTCGTGGAATTCGCCCAGCATCACCGACGTGACCATGGACGAATTCTGCTTTTCGACGCCGCGCATCATCATGCACATGTGCTGGGCTTCGATCACCACGGCCACGCCGGCGGCGCCAGTGACCGACTGAACGGCCTCGGCCACCTGGCGGCTGAGGTTTTCCTGGATCTGCAGGCGGCGGGCGTACATTTCGACGATGCGCGCCACCTTGGACAGGCCCAGCACGCGGCCGTTGGGCAGGTAGGCCACGTGGGCCTTGCCGATGAAGGGCAGCATGTGGTGTTCACAGAGCGAATACAGCTCGATGTTCTTGACCAGCACGATCTCGCGGGTGTCGGACGTGAACAGCGCGCCGTTGACGATTTCGTCCAGGTTCTGGCCGTAGCCGCGGCACAGGTGGCGCATGGCCTTGGCCGCGCGGGCGGGCGTGTCGGCCAGCCCTTCGCGGGACGGATCTTCCCCCAGCGCTTCGAGAATGGCGGTGTAGTGTGTTTCCAATGACATGGGGAGGACTCCTGGGGCTGCGCGCCACTGATGGCGATTAACACGCAAGTCTACCCCAGCGCGGGCCCGGACCGTGCGCCTGAAAGGCGCCTGAAACTACACGCCGCGGTTCTCCACGGCGTACTTGACCAGTTCGGCCTGGCCGTCGATGCCCAGCTTGCGCTTGATGTTCAGCCGATGGGTTTCCACGGTGCGCACCGACAGGCCCAGCGCCTGGGCGATCTGCTTGTTGGCATGGCCGCTGGCGATGTGGCGCAGCACGTCGCGTTCGCGCTGGGTCAGCAGCGTGGCCGGGGCGCTGGCCTGCGACAGCCGCAGCGAGACAGCGGCGCTGAAATAGTTGCGGCCGGTCATCACCGTGTCGATGGCGGCGATGATTTCCTGCGCCGGCTCGTCCTTGAGCAGGTAACCCCGGGCGCCGGCCCGCACCGCCTGCACCATGTATTCGGCGTTGTCGTGCATGGACAGCACCAGCACCGCAATCTGCGGATAGCGCTCGTGCAGCTGCGCGGTCAGTTCCAGCCCGCCCACGCCGGGCATGTTCAGGTCCATCAGGGCCAGTTGGGGCAGGGTGCCGCCTTGCGGGTCTTCGGCCAGGCAGGCCTGCAGGAAGGCCTGCACGGCGGCGGCGTTGCCGGCTTCGCCGACCACCCGCAGGTGCGGCACGGTTTCCAGGCGCAGGCGCAGGCCGTCGCGCACCAGCGGGTGGTCGTCGATCAGCAGGAGTCGGATGGCGTCGGGATGGTCGGTCATGCGGAAGGGGCCGGTTCGAAAGAGGGGGCGGGCAGCGGCAGCCAGGCCTGCAAGGTGGTGCCTTGGCCGGAGGTATGGAAACTGAGGCTGCCGGAAAGCGCCGTCATGCGTTCGCGCATATTGCGCAGGCCGATGCCGCGGCGCGGGTCGCGCTGCACATCGGCGTAGTCGAAGCCGCGGCCGTCGTCGCTGATCGTCAGGCGCAGGTCGCGGGCGGAATAGGCCAGCGTCAGGTCGGCGCGCGAGGCGCCGGCGTGGCGGATGACGTTGGTCAGCGCTTCCTGGGTGACGCGAAACAGGGCGGTGGCGTAGGCGTCGGGCAGCTTCACCGGCCGGCCCTGGGTGGCCAGCCGCACCGCCAGGGGCGTGGCGCCCGGCTGGCTGGCGCCAGCGAATTCACGGCCCAGGTGTTCCAGCGCGGCCGGCAGGCCCAGGTCGTCCAGCAGCGTGGGGCGCAGGTTATGCGAAATGCGCCGCACCTCGCCCACCGCCATGTTCAGGCGGTCCAGCGCGCCGCCCAGGGGCGTGTCGATATGGGCCAGCGCCCGCGGCTCGGCGCCCAGCGCCTGGCGCAGCCGCTCGCGGGCGGCTTCCAGCGACAGCTTGATGCTCACCAGCACCTGGCTGATGCCGTCGTGCAGCTCGCGCGACAGGCGGGCGCGCTCGTCTTCCTGCGAGCGCACCAGTTGCTGGGCCATCAGGCGCAGCTTGGCGTCGGACTGGCGGTGGTCGCTGATATTGAGCGCCAGGCCGCAGGCCGCCACCAGCAGGATGGACACGGCCGCGATGCCCGCCACCCAGGCGAACATGTTGCGGATATTGGCCTGCGCGGCGGCGTCGATGTGGGCCAGGGTCTGTTCCACGTCGTCCAGGTAGATGCCGGTGCCCAGCATCCAGCCCCAGCGTTCCAGCACCACCACGTAGCCGAGCTTTTCGACGGTCTGGTGGGTCGACGGCTTTTCCCACAGGTAATGCACGGCCTGGCCTTGCGCGCCGCCGCGCCGGGCCGCCGTCAGCAGGTTCTGGATCACCGCTTGGCCGCGCGTGTCGCGCAGGTTCCAGAGGTCTTGCCCGACCAGTTCGGGCTGGCGCGGGTGCATCAGGTTCTTGCCGTGCAGGTCATAGACGAAGAAATAGCCGTCGTGGCCGAATTCCATCTGCGCCAGCAGCGCCAGGGCGCGCTCGCGAGCGGCCTCGCCGTCGCTGGCTTCCTGCAGGGGGGCGATGGCGCTGTAGGCCAGGCTGACGTAGTGGCGCAGCTCGCTTTCCTTGCTGCCCAGCCAGGCGCTTTCCACCACTTCCTTTTCGCGCTGGGCCAGTTGCAGGCCCTGCACGTAGACGGCCACGGCGATGGCCGCCAGCGCCACGAGCAGGGGCACGGCGGCCAGCAGCAGGATTTTCAGACGCAGCTTCATGAGGAGATTTGTATCAGCGACGAGCGGACGTGTTGCGTTGCGTCAATGAAAAAGGGCCCGGCAATAAGGGGATGGTCAGCCGCCGATTTTACGATTGTGGCGCAAATATGCTGCGCCGCATTCGGTAGTACCACGTAGGGCGCTTGCGTAGTTTCGCGCTTGTTGCGGGTGGGGCAAATCGAAATACTAACGCCCGCGTCGACCCGACGCCGAGCGGACCGCCGTGTCCGCCACCCCACAACAATGAGTCTGCCTTCCGCGAGACGAAAAAAGCGTTTCACGCCAAGAGCATGGCGGCAGGCACGAGGAGAACTTATGCATACCAGCAGTAAGGGACTGGGTCAGCACCTGGTCTGGCTGGCGGTTGCGGTGTTGGGCGCGTTTGCGCTTGGCACCGTGGCGCTGGCCAGAGGTGAGACCATCAATGCGCTATGGGTGGTGATCGCCGCCGTGTGCGTGTATCTGATCGCATATCGCTATTACAGCCGCTTCATCGCGAACAAGGTCTTCAAGCTGGACCCCACCCGCATGACGCCGGCCTGGAAGCACAACGACGGCCTGGACTACGTGCCCACCAACAAGCACGTGCTGTTCGGCCACCACTTCGCCGCCATCGCCGGCGCCGGCCCGCTGGTCGGTCCCGTGCTGGCCGCGCAGATGGGCTACCTGCCCGGCATGCTGTGGATCCTGGCCGGCGTGGTGTTTGCCGGCGCCGTGCAGGACTTCACCATTCTCTTCATCTCCACCCGCCGCGACGGCCGTTCGCTGGGCGACCTGGTCAAGTCCGAGCTGGGCAAGATCCCGGGCGTGATTGCCCTGTTCGGCGCCTTCATGATCATGGTGATCATCCTGGCCGTGCTGGCGCTGATCGTGGTCAAGGCGCTGACGCATTCGCCGTGGGGCACCTTCACGGTGGCCGCCACCATCCCCATCGCGCTCTTCATGGGCGTGTACCTGCGCTACATCCGTCCGGGCAAGATCGGCGAGGTCTCCATCATCGGCTTCGTCGGCCTGATGGCGGCCATCACGTTCGGCCAGGACGTGGCGGCGCATCCGGTCATCGGCCCCATGTTCGACTTCGACGGCAAGGGTCTGACCTGGATCCTGATCATCTACGGCTTCATCGCCTCGGTGCTGCCGGTGTGGCTGCTGCTGGCCCCGCGCGACTACCTGTCGACCTTCCTGAAGATCGGCACCATCGTCGGCCTGGCCATCGGTATCGTGGTGGTGGCGCCCGAGCTGAAAATGCCGGCGCTGACGCAGTTCGTGGACGGCTCGGGCCCGGTGTGGTCGGGCAACCTGTTCCCGTTCCTGTTCATCACCATCGCCTGCGGCGCGGTGTCGGGCTTTCATGCCCTGATCTCGTCGGGCACCACGCCCAAGCTGATCGAAAACGAAACCCAGGCCCGCTACATCGGCTACGGCGGCATGCTGATGGAATCGTTCGTGGCCATCATGGCCCTGGTGGCCGCTTGCGTGATCGAGCCAGGCATCTACTACGCCATGAACAGCCCGGCCGCCGTCATCGGCACCACGCCCGACCAGGTGGCCCAGGTGGTCTCCAGCTGGGGCTTCGTGGTGACCCCGGCCGACCTGATCCAGACCGCCAAGGACGTCGGCGAAAGCACCATCATCTCGCGCGCCGGCGGCGCGCCGACGCTGGCCGTGGGCATGGCCCACATCCTGCACCAGGTGATCGGCGGCCCGGGCATGATGGCGTTCTGGTATCACTTCGCCATTCTGTTCGAAGCGCTGTTCATCCTGACCGCCGTGGACGCCGGTACCCGCGCGGGCCGCTTCATGCTGCAAGACCTGCTGGGCACGTTTGCCCCGTCGCTCAAGCGCACCGAGTCCTTGCCCGCCAACCTGATCGCCACCGGCCTGTGCGTGGCGGCGTGGGGCTACTTCCTGTACCAGGGCGTGGTCGATCCGCTGGGCGGCATCAACACGCTGTGGCCGCTGTTCGGCATTGCCAACCAGATGCTGGCCGCCATTGCGCTGACGCTGGGCACCGTGGTGCTGTTCAAGATGAAGCGCGACCGCTACGCCTGGGTCACCGTGCTGCCCACGCTGTGGCTGCTGGCGTGCACCCTGACCGCCGGCTGGCAGAAGCTGTTCCATGCCGACCCCAAGGTCAGCTTCCTGGCGCACGCGGCCAAGTACAACGCCGCCATCGCCGAAGGCAAGGTGCTGGCCCCGGCCAAGTCGCTGTCGGAAATGTCGCGCGTGGTCTTCAACGACTACATCAACGCCGGCCTGTGCGGCATCTTCATCTTCGTGGTGGTCAGCATCGTGGTGTTCGGCGTGCGTTCGGTGCTGCGCGCCCGCGAGGAAAACAAGCCGACCGCCCGCGAAACGCCGTACGAAACCCTGCCGGCCGTTGCTGCCGGCGCGGACTGACCCCGGGAGCCGCCGCATGCTGTTTACCAACATGACCTCGGCGGCCGGCGCCGCCGGCCGCTACCTGGGCCAGACGCTCAGGCTGATGGTCGGCGTGCCCGACTACGAGACCTACGTCGAACACATGCGGCGCACCCATCCGGATCAAGCGCCCATGACGTACGAAGCGTTCTTTCGCGAGCGGCAGGACGCCCGTTACGGCGGCAAGAAACGGATCGGGTGCTGCTGACCCCGGGACGGGGAGCGTGGCTCAGCGGGCGTATTTCTTTGCCCCAGCCACGCACACCACCGCTGCCAGCGTCACCAGCAGCATCGCCCAGCTGACGTTTTCGTGCAGCAGCAGCGCCGCCAGGCCCAGCCCCATGAAGGGCTGGAACAGCTGCAACTGGCCCACCGCCGCAATGCCGCCCTGCGCCAGGCCGCGGTACCAGAATACAAACCCGATCAACATGCTGAACAGCGACACATAGGCCAGCCCGATCCAGCCGGCCACGGTGACGTGCGCGAACGACGGCGGCAGGGTGAACAGCGCCAGCGGCAGCATCACGGGCAGCGACAGCACCAGCGCCCAGCTGATCACCTGCCAGCCGCCCTGCGTGCGCGACAGCTTGGCGCCTTCCGCATAGCCCATGCCGCAGACCACGATGGCGGCCAGCATCAGCAGGTCGCCCTTGAGCGACACGTCCAGCCCCCCCATCACCGCGTAGCCCACCACGAAGGCCGCGCCCGCCACCGAGAACATCCAGAAGGCCGGGCGAGGGCGCTCGCCGCCGCGCAGCACCGCGAACACCGCGGTGGACAGCGGCAAGAGACCCAGGAACACGATCGAATGCGCCGACGTGACGTGCTGCAATGCCAGCGCCGTCAGCAGCGGAAAGCCCAGCACCACGCCCACCGCCGTCAGCGCCAGCGCCGGCAGGTCTGCACGCCTGGGCCGCGGCTGGCGCAGCAGCAGCAACAGGGCCCAACCCAGCACGGCGGCGATGGTGGCGCGGGCGCAGGTGAGGAAAGTCGGGTCCAGCTCGGCCACGGCCACCCGCGTCGCGGGCAGCGAGCCGGCGAAGATCGCCACGCCGATGAAACCATTGATCCAGCCACTTGTTGCCTTGTCCATGAACCGCTCCGGTGAATCCGTTACTTCAGCACCGCGGCCGGGTTTTCCCCAGAGACAGTCCAGTACAATTCAAAATAACTGTTATGCAATACAGTCCAGTACAAAACGGAGGCCCTATGGCACGCGGCGGCACGCGGATCGAAACGGTGATGGCGCAGGTTCAGGCAAAGATCGCCGCGCGGGCCTGGTTGCCCGGCGCCCGGCTGCCGTCGGTGCGGGCGCAGGCCACGGCCATGGGGCTGTCGGTGTCGACCGTGGTGGAAGCCTACGAGCGCCTGGCGGCCGAAGGCGCCATCACTTCGCGGCCGGGATCGGGTTTTTACGTCGCCGGCCCGGTGGCGCCCCTGGCGTTGGCCGAGATCGGCCCCAAGTTCGACCGCGAGGTCGATCCGCTGTGGGTCTCGCGCCAGTCGCTGGATACTGCGCCCACCGCGCTCAAGCCCGGCTGCGGCTGGCTGCCCAGCTCGTGGATGTATGAGTCGGGCATTCGCCGCGCCTTGCGCGCCCTGGCCAAGGCCGACAGCGTGGCGTTGACCGAATACGCCACCCCGCTGGGCCATCCGGGCCTGCGCCAGGTGCTGTCGCGGCGCATGGCCGCCGCCGGCATCGACGCCGTGCCGGATCAGGTCATGTTGACCGAGTCCGGCACCCAGTCCATCGACCTGATCTGCCGGTTCTTGCTGGAACCGGGGGACACCGTGCTGGTCGACGACCCCTGCTATTTCAATTTCCACGCCTTGCTCAAGGCCCACCGGGCCCGTGTCGTCAGCGTGCCCTACACCCCGCAGGGGCCCGACGTGGGGCGGTTCGAAGCGGCCGTGCGCGAGCATGCACCGCGTCTGTACATCACCAATTCCGGCTTGCACAACCCCACCGGGGCCTCGTTGTCGCCGCTGGTGGCCCACCGCCTGCTCAAGGTGGCCGACGGCGCCGGCCTGGTCATCGTCGAAGACGACATCTTCGCCGACTTCGAGAACAGCCCCGCGCCGCGGCTGGCCGCCTTTGACGGCCTGTCGCGCGTGATCCAGATCGGCAGCTTTTCCAAGACCGTGTCCGCCTCGCTGCGCTGCGGCTACATCGCCACCAAGCCCGACTGGATCGAAAGCCTGGCCGACCTGAAGATCGCCACCACCTTCGGCGGCGGCCGCCTGGCTGCGGACGTCGTGCACCGCACCCTGACCGACAGCGGCTACCGCAAGCACATGGAATGGGTGCGCCAGCGCCTGGCCGAGGAAATGGAAGTGGTCGCGCGGCGTCTGCACGCGCTGGGCATCGAGCCCTGGAGCTACCCCAAGGCCGGCATGTTTCTCTGGAGCCGGCTGCCCGCCGGCATCGACGCGCCCACGGTCGCGCGGGCCTGCCTGCGCGACGGCGTGGTGCTGGCGCCGGGCAATTCCTTCAGCCGTTCGCCCGAGGCGGGTGGTTTCCTGCGGTTCAACGTGGCGCAGTCCAACGACGACCACGTGTTCGGCAGCCTGGCGCGGGCGCTGGACGCGAGTCGGGGGTAGGGCGGGCGTTCAGCCGCGTTGGCATGCGCCGCGCCTGGGCAAGGCCGGCGCGGCCCGCTTCAAGCCGCCCGCGCCCGTCTTTCGGACAGCAGCACCAGCGGAATCGCGCAGGCCGCGCACAGCGCCATCACCAGGAAGCCGCCCGGCGCGAAGCTGCGATACAGCGCCCCGCCCAGCTGGATGCTGCCGAACATGAACACCCCGCCCGACAGCAGCGCGTACAGCGCAATCGCCGAGGTCTTGCAGGCGGCCGGCACGCGCCGCGCGATGTACCACATGATGGCGGCGTTGTTGCCCGCCAGCGTGAAGCACTGCAGTAGCTGCAGCGCGCCGATCCATACCGGGTCCGTGGTGGCTGACAGCCCGGCCCAGCGAATTGCCGTCATCGCCGCCGACGCCAGGATCAGCCACTGCGCGCCCATCCGCGCCAGCACCTTGGGCGCCAGGAAGAAGAACAGCACCTCGCTGGTCACGCCCACGGCCCACAGCATTGAAATCAGCGCCGTCGACAGGCCCCGGTCGGTCCAGTACAGCGTCGAATACGAATACAGGAAGCCGTTGCTGGCCTGCACCAGCGACGCTGCGCCGATGCACAGCAGCAGCGGCCGGTCGCGCAGAATTTCTCGCATCGGCAGCCGCACCCGTTCGGCGGGGGCGTCGTCCGCGCTGGGCCGGGCGGCCTGCGGCAACAGCCGCACGCAAGCAATGCAGGCCACGATCAGCAGCATCGACAGCCACATCACCCAATCCGCATTGAACGTCTTGATCAGGTAGCCGCCCGCCACGGTCACGATGGCAAAGCCCAGCGACCCGCAGGCGCGGATGATGGTGTATGAATTTCCCTGGCCGCGGCCGCTGGCGATCGCCATGCGGTCCAGCAGCGGCAGCACCGCCGGAAACACCGCGTTCAGCAGCAGCGTGATGGCGAACAACCAGGCCGGCGCCTGGCTGAAGGGATAGCAGATGAACAGCAACAGCGACGCGCCCAGCGCCGCGGCGATCAGGCCATGGGCGCGCCCGCTCTGGTCGGCCACGTGCGCCACCACCGGCGTCGACAGGATCTTGGGCAGAAACGAGGTGGCCACGATCAGGCCGATCAGCGCCGGGTCCAATCCGCGGCTGGCGAACCACAAGGGCAAGAACGGAATACTGACGCCCTGCAAGCCGTAGTACAGGAAGTAGAACCCATGCAGGGCGATAGCGCCTTGCCGGGCGTCGGGGTTGCCGCGCATAGCGTTGTCGGGGTGAGGCTGGAATGAAGCGCGCTAGCATACTCCTTCCGGCGCAAGGCCTACCAGGGCAGGGGCACGGCCTCGTCATTGGCGTGCTCGCCATAGTAGATCGACGGCAGAAAGCGCGACAGGAACGTGAATTCCGTATAGCAGTGCCGCAGCAGGTTCAGCCCCAGCACATCCGGCACGTCCTGTTCGGGGCGCGCGCTGGACAGGCCCAGGTAGAAGCGGCTGCGCAGCACGCAGCCAAACGGCGTGTCGCGGGCCAGGTGGATCATCTGGCCGTCCATCGGGTCGCCTTCGGCATCGAGCTCAATGGCATCGCCAAAGCCGATGCGCGCATAGACCGCCGCCGACACGTCGCCATTGGCCGTGGCCGCGTGCAGCCTGGCCGCATCCAGGCAATCTTGCGGCGCATGGAACTTCAGCTTGGCTGCCACCGGCGGCAGGTCCGCCAGCGATTCCACCGCATGAATCGACGCGCCCACGTAGTTTTCGCCGCGGCGCCAGTGTTCGTCCCAGCCCCGATGTTCGACGTGGTCCTGCGGATGCCACCACTTGATGTGCTGCGTCGTCTGGAAGAACTTGAACCACCAGTCCAGCATGCGGCCCTTGCAGCCGTGCAGATCGGTACGCGCCGCCACGATCAGCCCGCCGCCCGGCAGCCGGGTGATGCCGGTTTCCAGGCGCAGCGGGGCAGGGTCGAGCAGCGTGTCCAGGTCGGCGGCGATATGCGCCGCGTCGGGGTGAGGGGGGGGCATGAGCGGTCTCTTCAGGGTTGCGAAACCTGATTCTACAATAAAGAAACGTTAAACGTTTCCTAAATATTCGGACCGTGTAAGATCGCGGTTCATCAAGCGGGCACGCGGCTACGCCGTTCACCCGTGCGACCACCGTTTTGACCGAACACCAGGACTTGCGACCGCTCATGGCGACCCTTGCTTTGCCCCCTGCGCCCCGTCCGCGCGGCCGTCCCGCCCGGCCCGATGCCGAGCTGCATGCCGCCGCCTTGCAGGCCGCCACCTGGCTGCTGCTGAACGAAGGCTATGCCGCGGCCACGCTGGAAGCCGTGGCCAAGCGCGCCGGCATGGCCAAGAAAACCGTCTATCGCTTTGCCGCCAATCGCGAAGACCTGGTGGCGCAAGTGGTGCGGGGCTGGACCGACACGTTCGAGCCCGTCATGGCACAGGAAGTCGCTTCCGCGGCCGACGTGCTGCCCGTCTTGCGCCGCGTGCTGCAGGCGATTGCCGATCGCGCGCTGTCGTCGGATGCCGTCGGCATGTTCCGCCTGTTGACCAGCGACTTTCCGGCGCGCCAGGCGCTGCTGGACGTCTACCAGAAGAACGGCATCGAACGCGGCACCGCCATGCTTGCGGCCTGGTTCGAGAAACTGGCCGCGCGCGGCTTGATCCGCATCAAGCAACCGATCGAGACCGCCGGCCTGCTGCTGGCCATGGTCATCGCCGAACCGCTGCGCCAGATGGCGCTGGGCCTGACGCTGCCTTTGCCAGAGGGGTCGGTCCAGGCGCGTATCGAGGCCGGCGTGGCGTTGTTTTCGGGGCAGGGTGGGGTGTTCGAGGTGAAGAAGGGCTAGGGCCTGTTCACACTAGAAGGCGCCTCGCATGAGTACCCAAATGAGTGGCTATCAAGGCGCGAAGCGCAGTCGTGGCCGCCCCCCGGCGAGCATTCGCAACGCTGAGAGGCGCTCATTTGGGTACTCACCCTGCGGGCAGGCCGGTAATCGGGCGCCAGGCGTCGTTGCGCTCACCTTGCGTGGCACAGCCACGCGGCGGCGACCGCGCCTAGCCTGGCGCCCGATTACCGGCCTGTGCGAGGCGCCTTCTAGTGTGAACAGGCCCTAGGCTCGGCGGCGTTGCCCTTCATCGTGGGCCGGTCTTTGACGGTCCGAAAAAACTAGTGCGGCCGTCATGTCGAAGCGGGCCTTGCATTCAGCTTGACGCCAGCCTGGCGTGCCCATTTGGCAAAGCGCGCATACGGAATTACCCTGGGGTGTCGCGGCGCCATCGATCGGCGCCGCGCGCGAGTTTTCCGAATCATTTCCAGGAGCTGCGATTCATGGCCAAGAAACTGAATGAGAAGACCACCAAGGCGGCAAAAGCGCTGCGCAAGCGCCCGCTGGCGACCCCCACCGACCTTGCCGCCGCCGCCACCCGCGACATCTCCGCGGTGCTGAACCAGGTGCTGGCCGACGTGTTCGCGCTGTACCTGAAGACCAAAAACTTCCATTGGCACGTCAGCGGGCCGCACTTTCGCGATTACCACCTGCTGCTGGACGAGCAGGGCGACCAGCTCTTTGCCATGACCGACCCCATCGCCGAACGCATCCGCAAGATCGGCGGTACCACGCTGCGGTCCATCGGCCACATTTCGCGGTCGCAGCGCATTTCCGACAACGATGCCGACTACGTCCAGCCGCTGGACATGCTGGCCGAGCTGCGCGAAGACAACAAGACCCTGGCCGCGTCCCTGCGCGAAGCGCACAACGTCACCGACGAACATCGCGACATCGCCAGTTCCAGCCTGATCGAGAACTGGATCGACGAGACCGAGCGGCGCACCTGGTTCCTGTTCGAAGCCAGCCGTGAAGGTGACACCACGGGGCATTGAGCCGCGCGGGTGTCAGGCCTGGGCTCTGCGAGCCCGGGCGCGCCATGCGGATAATCAGGCGACGCCGCGCTGAGCCGCGTGCCGGTTGATGGCCACGATGGCGGCTTCCATTTTCAGTCGGGCCGCCGAATTGGCGGAATGGACGCGAATGGCCGGGGGCGTCATGCCGTGCACGGCCACTTGTTCTTCCAGCCACAAGAGTACTGTGTAGCCCGTGCCGTGCTCGTCATCGCCCAGATCGTGGTCGAGCGATAGTTCGGTGACCTCGCCCGTCTTCAAGAGGGCAATCGCCTCTTCAGGCCAGAAGGTGCGCACCCAGCCTTCCGGGGTAACGCGCACGTCGTCGAGAAAGACCTTCATTGTTGTTCCTTGTTGGCATGACGTTGGCAAAGGCATATAGTTTTACCCCGTCTCGGCTTCGATGATCGCGGCGGCGCCACGCCGCTTGCCGCTTACCCCATGAAAATCCCGCTTCTGATTCTCTGCCCCGTCGTGTCCGCCAACCTGGACGCGCTGAGGCAGCGTTACGACGTCACGTATGCGCCCACGTCCGATGAGCGCAAAGCGGCTGTCGCCACGCACGGCGCGCGCTTCCAGGCGGTGCTGACCATCGGCACCATCGGCCTGACCGCCGAGGAAATCGCGGCCATGCCGGCCCTGGCGCTGGTTTCCTGCATGGGCGTGGGCCACGAGCGCGTGGATGTCGATGCGGCCAAGGCACGCGGCATCGTCGTCACCAATGGCCGTGGCGCCAACGACGAATGCGTGGCCGATCATGCCATGGGGCTGGTCATCGCCAGCATCCGCGATTTTCGCAAGCTCGACCAGCTATGCCGCGACGGCGTATGGCGCACCGCCATCACCCCGCCGCGCAACGTCTCGGGCAAGCGGCTGGGCATTTTGGGCATGGGTGCCATCGGCGAAAAGATCGCCACGCGCGCCCAGGGTTTCAGCATGCCGGTGGCCTACCACAACCGCAACGCCAAGCCGGGTTCGCCCTACCTGTACTTCGACGGCGTGCTGGGGCTGGCAGCGTGGTGCGACGTCCTGGTCTGCGCCGCGCCGGGCGGCGCGTCCACGCACCACATGATCAACGCCGACGTATTGCAGGCCCTGGGCGCCGACGGTTATCTGGTCAACGTGGGCCGCGGCAGCATCGTCGACACCCAGGCCCTGGCGGCCGCGCTGGCCGCGGGCACCATTGCCGGAGCGGGCATCGACGTGTACGAAAGCGAACCCCAGCCGCCCGCCGAACTCATCGGCCTGGACAACCTGACCCTGACGCCGCATCTGGCCGGCTGGTCGCCCGAGTCCATCCAGGCGCAATTCACCACCTTTGTCCAGAATATCGACGGGCATTTTTCCGGCAGCGGGGCCGTGACGCCGATCTAGGGCCCGTGCCTGGCTCGTTGTCGCGTCAACACGTCCTGGACGCTCAGGCCAGCGCAAACCCGCTGTGGGCGCGGGTGCGGTCGTCGTGCAGTTCCTGCACGGCCAGCGCATCCGGGTGCACGTTCAGCGTGTTGCCCACGCTGCCCAGGTACTGGCAGGCGGCAAAACCTTGCGCGGCCTTTTCGTAGCGCGCCACCCAGGCATTGCGGGCGGCCTGTTTCTCGAACGGCACCGGCCAGACGCTTGGACGCGGCAGGTGCTCGTCGATATCCACCCGCCACGGCTTGGCGCTCAGGCGCGCCCGAAAACAGTTCTGGTTGCGGCACATGCGCGCATAGACCGGGTCGGCGCCCAGCGCCTCGAAAGCCTCGGTCACGCCGGCATCCGCGGGCGCGAACACGTCGTGCATGGCCAGGATGCGTGCGCCCGACGGCGTGCGGTACAGCCGCAGGTGCCAGTCGGGCCGTTGCTGGATGAACTGATCCATGCGTTCCCGCAGGCCCGTCAGTTGATCACTTTTGTCCTCGGTCAGGCGTAACCCCTCGGCGCGAGCGCGCCAGAAGCCGAACGCCGTCACCAGCATGAGCGTGGCCAGGCCCGCCATCGCCGAGTGCGTGGCGTAACCCACCGCGAAGGCCATCAGAAACGCCGCGCCGATCACCGTCAGCCCGCGCGCGCTGCCGCGCCGGTCTTCGAAGTCGACGTCGACGAACATCACGTTGGGGGTATTCAGGCAGCGCGCCCCGTAGCCGTTGCGGGTGATGATGCTGTCGCCCTGGCGTTCCAGGATTTCCTCGCGGATCGGCATGCCGTCGGCGCCGTTATACGCCAACTTGCGCTCGCGACGCTGTAGCGGTTCGCCATTGACGATGCGATCAAAGGCTTCGCGCGTGCGTTGGTCGGCATGCGTCTGCGCGGCCATGGCGCTGTCGTCGGACCAGCCGTAGCGGCGCACGGTGTATTGCTTGCCGGCCACCTGCTGCTGGATGCGGCCTTCGGCCCAGTACTCAGGAACGATCATGGTGTCAGAAGCCTTTGCCGAGCGTGATCCACGCCAGCACGAACAGCAGCAAGACGATGACGATGGGCAGCCATTTGAAGCCGCCGCGCGGCACCCGGCCGGGTTCGGCCATCGGGTCGCCCAGCCTGTTGGACGACAAGGGGATGTCGTCTGCAGTGGCGGGATTCAGTTGGGCGTCCACCAGCTTGAGAGCGTCGGCCAACCCCAGGCCTGTGGCATCGCGCGTGAGCCGTACGGCTTCGACCTTATGGCCGCGCGCCAGGGCGTCCAGCGCGGCGGCCGGTACGGCGGGCTTGTTGCCCTGCATGGCGCCGGCTTCGGTCGCGCTGTCGGTCGTGCCGCGGCTTGCGCTGCCGACGACGCCTGCAGCGCGCTCTTGCTCGCTGCTATTGGCGTACCGTTCGACCGCTTCCTTGGACGACTTCAGGTCCATGCCGGTCTGGTCACGCGTGATCTTGATGGCTTCGATCAGCTTGCCACGCTCCAGCGCGGCAATGGCTTCGAGGGGAAGCTGGGTCATGGGGTCCTTTCAAGGTCGTCGTCTGACTCTTCTATTCGCACGATGATCATCGCCCCGCAGTTTACGGGGAATGGTGGCCACAGGATCAGGTCCAATATGTCTGAGTGTGTCAGCTAGCGTCGACGTTTTCCACGGAGCGGGGGCTGCCCGGCCTTATACCGTATAGTCGAAGCGAACTGCTTCAACGTATCGAGATTCTATGAAGCCGATGCCGCGGCTGTGCTGGCGGCTGTTTCAACGTTCGTCGCAGACAAATGATCATTGCGATATTCAGTCGGGGCTTTAAGCGATGACGACACGGCATGAACACTTTATCGACTACCTGGTAGACCGAGGCTGGATGGTGTTGCGCAGGGGGGCTGAAGCCTCTCCTGTGCATTCACCAGCCGGTTCTGCTGCGCACGCGACGTTCCTGGCCCTGTACACGCAGCTGAGCAATGCCGCGGACACGCGCTGGTTCCTCAGTGCCGCCGACTATGCCGGAGCCACTGACAGCGCCTTCGCTTGGGATGACTTTCGCAGCATCAGTCTTGAAGCGGCGGCGAGCGATGCCGATCGGCAGTCTGTCCAGGCATTCTGGGCGCGGTATCTGCCCGTCTTCATGAGCGTGGACGGCGACTACGAGTTTCTTGCACTGGACCGGGAATCAGGCAAGGTGGTGCACGGCATCGAACCGGAGTTCGAGGATGTCAGCGAGGTGGCCGTCAGCCTCGACGCCCTGTTCGAGCAGGTGCTGGCGGGCGGCAAGGCCGCCGCGTGGTTCGGCTGACGCCGCTATTTGTCCACCGACGGCATATCGCAGGTGGTTTCCGATACTTCGCAGATGCCCCGAAACCACGCCCGTCCGCGGGTGCGGTCGTTGGGGGCCAGTGCTTCGAACTTGTCGCTGTTGCGTATTTCGTAGTCCAGCAGCAGCCATTGCCCGTCGCAGGCGACGATGCCTTGCACCTTGGCCCGTTCGGTCAGCCAGTTGTCCTGCAGGTCCAGCAGCCGTTCGCTGGCGGCGTCCGGGCGGGCGTATCCGCGCGCCGACTGGATGGCGATATTCGCATCGCCGGCTTCGATCCAGCCTTCGCCTGGGTACACGGGCCGTGGCCGGCTTTGGTCGTTGCCGGTCTTGGCGTCGCTGGCGTTCTTGATCCTGAGCCAGCCGTCGCGTGCCTCGGCCACGTCGAACGTGACGCTGTAGTAGTCGATGGTGGGGTCCGGGCCGTCGCCGCGGGTCGTCGGCAGGGTGCCCAGCACCTTGGCTTGGGCGGACGGCGCCGCGCGCACCTGGATCACGGGCTTCTCGTCGTTCGTCCAGCCGGAGAAGCTGCAGGTGGTGGCCCCCGGCGGGGTCCAGGCCGTGCCCTGAGCGGGGGGCGCGGCGGCGAACGCGGGCGACAGGGCCAGTGTGGCAAGTACCAGGAATATCGGTCGAAAGGTCATGGGCTTGATCTCGTCGTCGATGGAAACTGGAAGGACAGGGGGGCGGCTGCGGTGTTGGCCCGGCAGCCCGCGGCATCAGCCGTGCTTGGGGAAACCGCCGCTGGCCCATTCCGAGGCGCGCTGCACGTTCAGCTTGTAGGTCGGCGCCACGTGGGTCTGGGCCAGCTGCTCACCGAATTCGTCGTAGGCGCTCAGCACGGCATAGGGTTCGTCTTCGTCGGGAACGATGTCCAGCTTGATCGTCAGGCGGCCGGCGTCGGCGTCGATCTTCACGCTCTTGTGCAGCGTCGCGTGCAACTGCTGTTCGTGGCGGCGCAGCACTTCGTTGGCGGTCTTGACCAGGGTGGAGAAGGCGGGGCCGTCCATCGGCTTGGGGTTTTTCTTGTCGCGGCCCATCGTCCAGGGGCCGACCAGCGCCGGCTCGGCCTGGCCGTCCAGCGTCATCTCCACGGCCCAGCCGTCGTCGTCTTCGTTCTTGATGATCCGAGCGGTCCAGCCGTCATCGCGCCACAACCTGGCTTCTTGTTCCTTGCGGTCTTCGGCGATATCGGACTCGGGCGTGCGGGTGTCATTCACTGCGGTACTGCTCCTGGAGGGGATGGGGGGCGCGGACGTTCGCGCGACCTTCAGCACTTTAACTTAAGGCTGCGGAGATTTCCTGGCATGGGAGGTGTGTGGGCAGTTTTTGCCACGGCTAGATTTCGAAGCGTTGCCGACGAAAAATCGGTATTTTTCGATTTGCATGCCGATATTCGGCACTCATTATTTGGCTGTTCGTCCACAGCCTACAGCTTGCTGGTGTCCGCAAATCCTTGCGTTGGTCATGTACTCTTGTCGCACACGACAGCCTGACAAAGAAATCGACGTGGATACAGACCACCTCGCTCCGACAAAAAAGAAGATTCTATCTACGCCGTTGACGTCACCGCCATATCCTTGGAGAAAGATTGGAGGCTCGGCCGTAGGTGGTTTGCGCGCAGTTGGGTTCGACAGAAATTCAGAATTGTTGCTCGTGCTGTCTAGTGCCGGCCGCGGAATCATCGACTGCCAGACTGCGGAAAAAGTCGCCAGAGACCGCGTGGAGCACTACGGCGACGAGATCTTGCTGGAGTGTGAGGGTATCGGCCCCTTGGATGGCAGTTGTGTCCATGTGGCCGGCCTATTTGGAGGGGGGCTGCCACGGTTCACCCGAGATAACTGGTCGGTTGAACAAGTGACTTTGGATTGGCCGATACAGGACGTGCTTCTTATTCCCCCCGACAATATGCTGATGGGAGAGAAGTATGGCAGACCATCAGATTTCTATAAGATTTTCAGGGACTTTGAGCCGATGATTGTCGGGTTTTCCTATACGGGAAAGTCGTTGCTGGTTGTCAGCTCGAGCGGAATAGATATCTGGGGGCGATAAATCAAACGCATGACGTCGCGCATTTATATCTCATCGGCTTTTCGCGATCACATCCGTCATGTATTTGTTCAGATCCCGAAAGTCCTGCACCGTCCAGGCGTGTGGCGGCACCCTGACGCCGTTCTCCTTCAACGTCCTGGGGATCAAGTCGCCGTTCGGGCGCAGGATCACCGATGAGACGATGACGCCCGGATAATCATGCAGCCGCTTTTTGAAGGCAGCGGTGGTCAGGTCGGGCGTGGGCGGGTTGCTCTTCTTGGCCAATGGCCCCGTGCCCTTGATGTCCGCCCCATGGCACATGGCGCACCGCTGCGTGAACAGGTTCTTGCCGTTGAGGTTCTGCGCACAGGAAGGTGTTGCATAGGCCAGCAATGCAACGCCCAGCGAGGCGATGCTTAAAACACGTACTTTCATTTGGTCTTTTTATATGAATTGAATAATGGTCGAGGGGGGGCAGGACGTGACGGCTCGGCGCCTCATGGTTCGACGATCTCTACACGCTCGCCATGGCGCAGAGCCTCGTCGATGAGCCGTCGCAAGGCCAGCGAGGCAATCGTGGGGTTCACCAGATGATCCACGAAGTAGAAACCCGCTTGCTCCACCGCATAGCTGTAGATGTCCGTCATGGACGGCCGCTCGACCGCGTCGGGCAGCTTCTTGATCAGCGCGGACGGATCATAACCAGCGGGAACGGCGAATTTGATCTGGTATTCAATGCCCATCGCTGCGATGCTCCATGGCGCGCCAGGCTGGCGCCGCAGCCTGGCGATAGCGATCCGTCACTTGGCCGCAAACTTGTAGGCCGTCTGCCCATCGGGCATGAACGTATACGTGATGAACATCGGAATGGTCCGGCCGCAGGCCTCGAAATTCCAGGCTTCCCGGGCCGATCCCGAGATGAGTGCGGTCTTGGCGGCGTTGGTGCGGATGTCGTCGGACTTGCTGACCAGGGTCACCGTGACTGATTTGGGCGTTTCCTTGCAGCCGCTGGTGATGGACAGCAGCGGCACCAGCTTTTCCAGTGCGTACGGCGGGTCGGGGGTCAGCGGCGTGCCCTTCACGGGGATGCTGCGCACGTCTTGCCGATAGGTGGTCGGAGCGGCGCAGGCGGCCAGCAGCACGGCGGGCAGGATCAGGATGCAACGGCGCAGGCAGGTGGCAAACAGTGAAGACTTGGCATGGTGCATGGGTAGCGGGTTTCCTGTGTCGGCTGGATTTGCGAAGACGCGCATGCGGAAGGTTGCAGCGCCCGTGGATATCGCAGGCAATATAGTGGATCAGTTGTCTTTCCTGAATTCCTCGAATACCTGCGCGATATTGCCTGAATACGGCTTGGCCAGTTGGTAATTGCGAGAGGAAAAGAACGTGGTGGAAAATTCACCGGGTTTGTAGGCCTTGCCCTTGGCGTAGGCGGGCTTGTATTCGCCGTCGACCAGTTCAAGCCGCACATGCTTGTCCGTGATTTCCGTGACCCGCCACTTCGTGCCCATGAGCGCTTCATTCGGCCCTGGCGCCCATGCTTTCGTGGCGCTGTCGTAGTGGCGGTACGGCACCACCACGTCGCCGACGGCAAATGTGGGCGCGACCTGCTGTCGTTGATATTCCGTCCGGCTTTTTGATTCCCGGCTTTCGGGGCATTGGGCAATACCGTCCTGCAATGAGGCGTTGGCCAGCAGGACTGGCGGAAAAAGGGATAGGTATCGGGAGCTATTCGCGACGGGGATCAGGCCAATGGTGCCCGCGCCGTCGTTGGCCTGGATCACGGCCAGGTTGCCGGCCGGATCGGTAAAAAGCCGGATCTTGCTCCAGGCGCAGCCCAGGCCCGGGCTATCGCCTGCGCCGCAGCGCGAGGATGTCTTGATTTGCACGGCGCCGTCGCTGTCGACCTGATAGTCCGCACCTTTGACGAAGCGGCGCGATTCGACGGTGGCCAGCTGCTTGTCCAGGTATTGCGCCGAGAATTCGTCGGTGGAGTCGGACGTGAATCGGACCAGCACGACGTCTCGCGCTTGCCAGAACCCTAGCAGGTGAGACAGCACTTCGCCGCCTCGGTTGACGCCGTCCAAGGTGGCGTAACGGGTGTGCTGGCAGAAGTACGAGGTGCCATTGCCCAGTACGCTGCCCGCCGGCTTGGTTGTCGAAATGTTCGGGTCGGTGTAGGTTGAACATCCTGCGATGAACACCAGGGCGAATATCAAGGCAGACTTTGTCGGCATGGCGCTCCGGGCGCGGCGGGTGTTGGACGGGCGCATCAAGACGTGCGCGGTTCCAATTCCTCCAGGTCGTCGGAATTGAAGCCCCAGCGGTGCGTCGGGTCGGCCTTGCATTGGATGACGATCTTGGACTCACGCTTGGGGCCGACGTCTTTCAATCCGATTTCCCCGTTGCATACGGGGCAATCGCCGCCGAGCGTGGTGATATAGACGTTGCCAAGTTTGTCGGATTCGAAGTTGAACCAGCCCGCCACGCTGAAAAACCGCTTGCGCAACAGGCGATAGCCGATGATCAGCGTCGCGCCGAACGGAACGAACAGCCAGGACCACCAGACGCCCCAGCGATAGGACCATTCTCCAAGGCTGGCAATGACCCCGGCCGCGCCGATGGCCGTCAGCCACAGGCGCTTGAGCGAGTAGCCGCGATACGCGATGGGAATGATTTGGGTGCGCACAAGCTGCGGCGGGCTCCAGCCGCCTTCCTTGGAGAGCGGCCGGCGATATCCGGATTCAAGCAGATCCTGGTCGGCTTTGAAGCCGTCGTCCGGCGCCGGGGACGGCTTGGGGCTGGACAAGCCGGACAAGGTCTTTTTGCATTCGTCGCAAAGAGGGCCCCGGCCGCGGTATGCAGCCCCGCAAGTTTGGCAATGCACGGGCATTCCCTCGCGAATGATGGCAACGGGCGAAAGAATACAACTGATTGGGGATGATGGCTGTTGCGGACCACGGGCGTCGCGGCTGCGACGCCCGTGGTTTTACGGCTGCTTGAATGAGCACGCTGTCGGCAGGTCGGGCGTCAACCGCGACATGCCCCAGGCTTTACGGCGTGTCGGCCCGCAATGGCCGACACGCATGCCCTCGGCGTGGTCGACCGCGCGTTAGAACCGCACTGCCAGCTTGAACATCCCCGACTGCTGCCGATTACCGCCGCCAAACTGCGCGTCGTACGCAACGCCGGCGGTGGTGTTGCGGGCGATGGCGATTTCGGCGCCCAGGCCCAGCACGGCCGCGTTCTGCGCTATCGGTGCGCCGCTGACCGAGAACGTGCTGCCGCCGTCGAAGGCCAGGTCCTGGCGGGGCTTGACGTCGCCCATGGCATGGCGCCAGCCCAGCGACGCGGTGAGGCGGCCGGGGGCGCGGTTGGACTCGAATTCCCATGCGCCGCGCAGGCCCAGCGTGGTGCTGGTGACGTCGTCGGTGGTGCCCGATCCGCGCAGGGCGGCCGATCCGCCCGATTCCTGGAAGTCACGGGTGCGCAACTGGTTCCAGGCCAGGCCGGCGTAGGGTTCGATGCTGTAGGCATCGCCCAGCGGCAGGTGGTAGCCCAGTTCGGTGAACACCTGCGTGGACGAGGCGTTGTACGAAGACTTCAACTGCTGGTTCAGGCTGCCGGCCACGACGTTGCGCTTGGTGTCGATGTCGTGCCAGGTGTAGGCGGCGCCGGCCATGAAGCGGATGTGGCCGGGGCCGGCGGGGAAGTTGCGGCCGCCGAACACCGTGGCCGTGTAGCTGTCGACGTCGGTGCGCGCCGAGATGTCGGACACGGAGCTGTGGCTGCCGGTGTAGCCGACCGCGCCGCCCAGGCGCCAACCGCCGCCCACGGCGGCATCGGTGCCCACGAACAGGCCGCCGGCCGATTGGCTGACGCGCGAGGCGTTGCCGTCGCCGCCCAGGCTGCCCCAGTTGCCGAAGACTTGTGCCCAGACCGGGTGCGCGCCGCTTTGCGGCAGGGCGTCGGACGAGGGCGAGCCCAGTTGGGCCGTGGGCTGGCCGACCAAGGCCGGGGCGTCCAGGTTGCCGCGCAGGTGATCCAGCGGCAAGGTGCGCACGGTGTCGCTCTGGCCTTGCAGCACGCTGGCGGTGCTGGCGTAGGCTTCGCCCGCCAGCTGCTTCAGGGCCGATCGCGCTTCGGTGGGCGTCATGGTCAGCACGGCGGTCGTGACCTGGCTGGCGCCGGTGTTCCTGGGCGAGGTGATGCCGCTGCCGATGACGGGCGAGCCGTTGCCGGCCGAGGCGGCGTCGTTGCCGTTCGCCGACGTGCCGTTGCCGGTACCCGCGCCCGATGAGCCATTGCCGGAGGCCGACGAGCCGTTGCCGCTCCCGTTGCCCTTGGCAGGCGGGTCTTCCTTGTCCAGCGCGCCGCCCACGGCGTTTTCGTTGCCGGAATTGCCGATGTCGCCGATCGGCACGTCATTGCGCGTGAGCGTCATGAAGGCGTTTTTCGCGTCGTAGCTCAGCGTGGGGGTCAGGAAGGCGTAGTTGCTGGAGGCGCCGGTGAAGCGGCCCTGGATGCCGCCGTCCGCGGTCAGGATGTTGTAGGTGGTGCGCGGCGCGTAGTTGCCGTCGGGGCCCACGTGGGCCACGGTGCCGTCCAGGTAGGCGATGCCGGTGACGTGGATGCGGTCGCTGGCGCTGCTGGCGGGGTCGGCGTGCACGCGGTAGATGGTGTCCTGGCCGAAGGTCAGGTTGCCGTTGACGGTGAGCGTGCCGATGGGCGAGCCATCGTTGCCTGGCGAGATGACGGCGGTGGGGTACAGCGTGGTGGTGCCGACCTGGCCGACGCCGGCCAGCACGACTTCGCGGCCGATGTCCATGGGGCCGTTCAGCTTGCCATCGATTTCCAGGGCGCCGTCGGCGATCAGGATGGGGCCGGACAGGCCGCTGCTGTCGGCGGTCAGGATCAGCGAGCCGGGGCCGGTCTTGACGAAGCCCTGCGTGCCCTGCAGCGGGTTGTGGATGGTGTCGACGAACTGGCCCGACGCATAGGTGCCGTCGCCCACCACGAGGGCGGGCGGGTTGCCGCCGTTGCCGACCAGGGTGATGGGCGCGCCTTGTACGGTGTAGCGGTCGGTGGCGAACTGGATGCCCGACACGCGTACGGGGCCTGCGCCGCCGTCGACCGTGACTGTGCCGGCCGCGCCGGTGAAGATGGCATAGCCGCCATCGGGCAGGGCGCCGGTGGCATTGGTGGGGCTGTTCCAGTTGCCGCCGGTGGCGCTCCAGGTGCCGTTGCCGCCGCCCGCGCGGGTGGCGGATGCCACGCCGTTGCCGTTCCACAGGTTGGTGGTGCTGGGGCCGAGGATCAGGTTGATCTGCTTGTCGCCGGTCAGCGACTGGATGTTGGCGGCCGGCACGGAATCGCCGGTGACGGTGCCCAGCGTCAGGCCGTTGCCGCTCAAGGTGCCGCCGTACGACAGGATGCGGTAATAGCCGGCGTTGACCCCCAGGGTATTGACCGAGACGTTCAGCGTCGTGTTGTTCAGCGCGACATTGCCGCCGACGGTGATGTTGTCGCCGGTGCCGGGCTGGGTGATGGGCAGGCCGGCATAACCGGTTTCGAAGTCGAATACGGCATTGTTCATCGACAGGTCGCCCTTGACGACCAGATTGCCGTTGGACACGCCGGTGGGCGTGCCGACGGGATAACCGGGGGCCACGCGCGAATTGCCCGAGACGTTGAGATTGCCGTTGACCGTGCCAAAGCCGGACACGGTGGCGTTCGACACAGCATTGACGTCGCCGTTGAGGGTGACGCCGGCGCCGCCGCCATTGCCGCCGACGACCAGCGTGCCGCCATTGACGTCAACGCCGCCAGGGAAGTTGGCCGAGCCGTCCAATACCTGGGTATTGCCGGGCGCCACCGTCAGGTCGGCGGCCAGGGCGCCGCCGCAGTAGGTCGTGCTGAGCGCGAGCGTCGCGGTCAGCCATTTGTTTTTGCCAGAGGTCAAGACTGGAGTCCTTTGTATTTCGATTGATAATCTCGCCCGGGCATTTTTCGTCGATGTAACGAAGTTGCTGCATAACGAAACAAAATGCTCTGGCGCTGCGAGGAATCGAAAAAAGGACGGAATTTATACTAATTTTTTTGCAATACAAAGTAGGGGTACGTGGATACCATCCGTATTATTAAGGGTCGGGTTGTGGATACCAACCGGTTGATTTTAAACAAGGTTTTAGATACCGTCCGCATTATCATAATGGCGTGAATTGATACATTTCATCGTATAAAAAAATGGGGCGGGATGAGGGACGGGGGAGTGTGGTCAAGATGCTGTGATGTTTATTATTGATTATCTGGATATCGGGTGTTCCGGGAATTAATTATTAAGTACTTTTTATGTCGATTTTAATAAAACGCTGAATTATTGAAATTAGTGGGCGGCGTCCACTAACGCCATTGGCCGCCCACGGGCAGCCACCAGGCGATTCAGGCGTGATCGCCAGGCGATCCGGCTTGCTGGCGCGCCAGGCGGTTCGGCGTTCAAGTCCTACGGATTCACCAGCACCGGCTTGTCCCGATACATCCCCGGGAAGGTCTTGGCCAGGTTTTCCACCTTGGGTACGTCATTGACCATGATGTACATGCTGTAGGGGTGGCGCACCAGGTAATCCTGGTGATAGCCCTCGGCCGGGTAGAAGCCCTTCAAGGGTTCCACCGTGGTCGCCAGCGTCTTGGGATACACGCCCGCCTTGTCGAGCTGGGCGATGTAGGCTTCGGCCACCTTGCGCTGGCTGTCGTTGGTGGGGAAGACGGTGGACCGATACTGCGTGCCGCTGTCCGGGCCCTGGCGGTTCAGCTGGGTGGGGTCGTGCGCCACCGAGAAATAGATCTGCAGCAGCTGGCCGTAGCTGACCTGCTTGGGGTCATAGGTGATTTCGACCGACTCGGCATGGCCGCTGCGTCCGCCGCTGACCGTGTCGTAGTCGGCCGTGGACGCCTGGCCGCCGGCATAGCCGGACACCGCGGACGTCACGCCCTTGACGTGCTGGAACACGGCCTGCACGCCCCAGAAGCACCCGCCCGCGATGACGGCTTTTTCCTGGGCGGCGGTCGCCGGCTCGTCGACGGCGGGCGGCGGGATGATGAAGGCGCGTTCAGCGGCGCTGGCCGCGCTGGCGGCAAACAGGCCGGCGGTGGCGACCAGGGCGGCAGAGAGGGCGCGGGGCAGGGGGCGGATAGGCATGATGCAGATTCCTGTACAGAAAAGATGCGGGCCGGGGTCAGGCCTGCGGGGTGAAGCTCATGGCCACGCCGTTCATGCAATAGCGCAGGCCGGTGGGGCGGGGGCCGTCATCGAAGACGTGGCCCAGGTGGCCGCCGCAATTGATGCAGTTGACGGCCGTGCGGGTCATGCCGAAGCTGCGGTCTTCCAGCGTGGACACGGCGTGGTCCAGCGGCTGCCAGAAGCTGGGCCAGCCGGTGCCGCTGTCGAACTTCGTGGTGGACGAAAACAGCTTCTGGGCGCAGCCGGCGCAGGCAAAGGTGCCGGCGCGGTGCTCGTCGTTCAGCGGGCTCGTGTAGGGCCGTTCGGTGCCCTCGCGGCGCAGCACGTCGTATTGCGCCGAGGTCAGCTTGGCGCGCCATTCGGCGTCGGTGAGCGTGTAGGGGAAGGCCTGCGCTTGCGCCGCGCGTGCGCGGTTGGCGCCCAGCAAGGGCGCCAGGCCGGCGGCGGCGGCAACGGCGCCGCCGGCGCTGAGAAAATGCCTGCGTGTCAGTTTCATGATGGGCTCCGTGTGGGGGTTGCTGGGCGGGCCGGCGGCCGGGGCGCCCGGATGGGCCGGCCCCTTCCTCACTTGCCCATGGAATCCTTGCTCATGCCGCCTTTGGACATGCCGTCCTTGGACATCGAATCCTTGGACATCGAATCCTTGGACATGGAATCCTTCGACATCCCGTCCTTGCCCATGGAATCCTTCTTCATGCCGTCGTGCGACATGCCGTCCTTGCTCATGCTGCCCTTGGACATGCCGTCCTTGGCCATGCCGTCTTTCGCCATGCCATCCTTGGACATGCTGCTGGCGGGCGCGCCGTCCTTGGACATTGAATCGCGGCTCATGCTGTCGGCCGCATGGGCCGCGACGGCGCCGAAGGCGAGGCAGATGGCAAACGCGGCGGTGGTGAGTTGCTTCATGATGAGTTCCTTTGGTGTGACGTTGAGAGAAAAGCGCAAAACCACCTAGCTGCCGCCGAACCAGTTGTAGCCCTGGTCCTCCCAGTAACCGCCTGGGTAGGTGTTGGTGACGAAGATCGCCTGAATGTGCTTGGGGTTCTTGTAGCCAAGCTTGGTGGGCATCCGCAGCTTCATGGGAAAGCCGTACTCCGGCGGCAGGGTCTTGCCGTCGTACGTCAGCGCCAGGATGGTCTGCGGGTGCAACGCGGTGGGCATGTCGATGCTGGTGTAGTAGTCGTCGGCGCACTTGAAGCCGACGTACTTGGCCGTCAGGTCGGCCCCGACACGCTTGAGAAAGGTGGAAAACGGCACGCCGCCCCATTTGCCGATGGCGCTCCAGCCTTCGACGCAGATGTGGCGCGTGACCTGGTCGATCTGGGCCATGGCGCGCAGTTCGTCCAGGCGCCAGCGGCGCTTGTCGGCGACCATGCCGGTGACTTCCAGCCGGAAGCCGTCTTCTTCCACGTGCCGCACCTCGTCGATGCCGTAGTAGGCATTGAACGGAAACGGCCGGGTGATCATGGATTCGGGGTAGGTGGGGGCAAGCTTGTTGGGGTCGAAGATCCAGCCCTGCACGCGGTCGTTGAAGCGCGACACGGTGGTCAGGGCTTTTTCGACGTTCTCGTCATCGGACAGCGAACAGCCGGACAGCATGGCCAGGCCGCCCAGGGTCAGGCTGCTGCGCAGGAAGGCGCGGCGCGACGGCGCCTCGACCCGCTTGTCCAGGATCTTCACGGCTTCTTTGAGGATGGCGGGGCCGTCCAGGCCCAGCAGTGACAGGCGTCGTTTTGCGCTCACGCGAGGCTCCTTATTTGCCGCGGATCATGGCGATGAGGCTGCGCGGCACCAGGGCCACCATGGCCAGGTGAACCGCCACGAAAGCCACCAGCAGCGCCATGGCGAAGAAATGGATGCGGCGCGCGAATTCATAGCCGCCAAGCAGCGCGCGCAGGGTGTCGAACTGCACCGACTTCCACAGCACCAGTCCGGACAGGATCAGGACCGTGATGTCGGCGATGACGAACAGGTAGGCCACCCGCTGCACCTGGTTGTAGTGGCGCGGGTCGGCATGCGAGAGCTTGCCGCGCAGGGCGGCGCCCAGGTCGGCCAGCACGCCGCGCGGGCCGACGGGGAAGAATTTGCGGGCCAGGCGGCCGGTGGTCAGGTTCAGGCCCAGGTACAACAGGCCGTTGGCCAGCAGCAGCCACATGCCGGCAAAATGCCATTGCAGGGCGCCGCCCAGCCACCCGCCCAGGGTGATGCCGTTGGGAAAGGTGAAGTCGAAGAACGGCGCGGCGTTGTAGACGCGCCAGCCGCTGGTGACCATGATGACGACGGCCAGGGCGTTCAGCCAGTGGGTGACGCGCAGCCAGCCAGGGTGGATGGGGCCGGGGACGGCAGGCGCGGCCTGGGCGGCCAGCCCGGGGGGCAGGGCGGCGTGGGGGCGGTCACTTCTGGCGGCCATGTGGGGCTCCTTGGGGAGGCGGTTCGTTGTCGTTGGAGCCATTCTTCCCCGGCGCCGATATCCAAGTCCTCACGCAAACTTAAAATAAATGTGAAACTTCGCCGCCACGGATTGGCGACAATAGCGGTGCCCCCCGCAAGCCTTCGCGCCTGCGGCGGGCGTTTTTGCGGCCCCCGGCCGCGCCACCGACCCGAGCCCGCCCATGGATACGCCCCGCCGCGTCCTGATCGTCGAAGACGACGCCCACATTGCCGAATTGCTGCGCCTGCACCTGCGTGACGAGGGCTACGCCGTCGAGCACGCCGCCGATGGCAACGAAGGCATGCGCCGGCTGGAAGAAGGCGACTGGGACGCCCTGGTGCTGGACCTGATGCTGCCGGGCATCGACGGCCTGGAAATCTGCAAGCGCGCCCGGGCCATGGCGCGCTATACGCCCATCATCATCACCAGTGCGCGGTCCAGCGAGGTGCATCGCATCCTGGGGCTGGAACTGGGCGCCGACGACTACCTGGCCAAGCCGTTCTCGATGCTGGAACTGGTGGCGCGGGTGCGGGCGCTGCTGCGCCGCACCGACGCGCTGGAACGCAACGCCCGCATCGACGCGGGCAGCCTGCGCCAGCACGGCGTGGCGATCGACCCGATTGCGCGCACGGCATCGGTGGACGAGCGCCGGCTGGAACTGACCCCGCGTGAATTCGACCTGCTGCATTTCTTTGCCCGTCACCCGGACAAGGTGTTTTCGCGGCTGGACCTGCTGAACCAGGTGTGGGGCTACCAGCACGAAGGCTACGAGCACACCGTGAACACGCACATCAACCGGCTGCGCACCAAGATCGAGACCGACCCGTCCAATCCGCAGCGCATCCTGACGGTCTGGGGCCGTGGCTACAAATTCGCGGCCGGCCCCACGGCGCAACCGGAATCCGCCTCATGAAGCGCCTCACCCTGACCCAGCGCCTGTCGGGCGTGTTCGCCTTGCTGCTGCTGGCCTGCTGCGGCGCGTCGGCCTGGTTCCAGATATCGGCCAATGTGCGCTACGAGCAGGAAGTGGTGCAGCGGCTGTCCAGCGGCCTGGCGCAGCATATTGCCGGCACCAACGAATTGATGGACGCCAATGGCTGGAAGCCCGATGCGGTGCGCTCGCTCTTTGGCATGCTGATGGCGGTAAACCCGTCGGTCGAGGTGTATCTGCTGGCCAACGACGGCCGTATCGTGGGCGACGCGGCGCCGCCGGGGCAGATCAAGCGCGAACGGGTCGACCTGGCGCCGGTACGGCGTTTCCTGGCAGGCGAGGCGCTGCCCATCGAAGGCGACGACCCGCGTCACCTGGGCACGGCCAAGGTGTTTTCGGCCGCGCCGGTGCGGGTGGCGGGGCAGGACAAGGGCTACGTGTACGTGGTGCTGCAAGGCCAGGCGCACGATGCGCTGGCCATGGCGGTGTCGCGCAGCTCGGTGCTGCGCACGACGTTGTGGTCGATTGCGCTGGTGGCCCTGCTGGGGCTGGTGGCGGGCCTGGCGGCGTTCGGGCTGATCACCCGGCCCTTGCGCGGACTGACGCGCGCGGTGCGGGATTTCGACGGCGACGACGGCAGGGCGCTGGCGGCGCTCGAAAAGCCCGCGGACGCTACGGACACCAGCGGCGACGAGATTTCCCTGCTGCGTCGCAGTTTCGTGCAGATGGGCCGCCGCATTTCAGAACAATGGCGCGAACTGACGCGGCAGGACCAGCAGCGGCGCGACCTGGTGGCCAATATCTCGCACGATCTGCGCACCCCGCTGACGTCGCTGCACGGCTACCTGGAAACGCTGCGCATGAAGGACGACACGCTGGATGCGTCCGAACGCCGCCGCTACCTGGACATCGCGCTGGCGCAAAGCCGCAAGGTGGGCCGGCTGGCGCAGGAACTGTTCGAACTGGCGCGGCTGGAATCCGGCCTGGTGCGGCTGGAACCCGAGACCTTTTCGCTGCCCGAGCTGGCGCAAGACGTGATCCAGAAATTCGAACTGGCCGCCGAGGCACGCCAGCAACGGCTGACCACGGCGATCGCGCATGAGTTGCCGCCGGTGCGGGCCGACCTGGGCATGATCGAGCGCGTGCTGACCAACCTGCTGGACAACGCCATCCGCCATAGCGCACCGGGCGGCAACATCGAACTGAGCCTGGGGCAGGCGCGAGAGGGCGTGCAGGTGCGGGTCAGCGACACCGGCGCCGGCATTCCCGAGGCGCTGCGCGCGGGCTTGTTCACCCGCGCTTCCGTGCTGGCCAACGGCCCGCGCGACAGCGGCGGGCTGGGGCTGGTGATCGTGCACCGCATCCTGCAACTGCACCACAGCGATATCCGGCTGGTGGAAAGGTCCGAACCGGGCGCCGTGTTTGAATTCAATCTGCCGGCGGCGCGTTAGGGGCGGCGGGCAGCCGCCGCACCACGCCCTGCGTGGCATCCACGTCCAGGAGATCTCCGGTTGCCGCCTGCTGCAGGATGCCCTGCACGTTGACCAGGGCCGGCACGCCGAACTCGCGCGCAACGATGGCGCCGTGCGACAGGTAGCCGCCGGCTTCCATCACCACGGCGCCGGCGCGCAGGAATAGCGGAGTCCAGGCGGGGTCGGTGGATGGCGCGATCAGGATGGCGCCTACGGGCATGGCCAGCGCCTGGGCCGGGTCGCGGGCGATGAAGGCCGGGCCTTGGGCCCGACCGGCAGATACAGGGGTGCCACGCCATGTGTCGGCGTCCGCGGGCGCAGCGGCGTTGCGCGCGGCCGTGCCGGCGGCCAGGGTTGCCTGCGCTGCCGACGCGTTTTCATATTCGACGATCACGTCGGTGTCCGGGGTCTCGGCCCACCGTTGCAATTGCGCGCGCCGGTCCGCCGCGCGTCGCTCGGCGTGGACGGGCGCCAGGCGGCCATCGGCCAGCGCGAAGACTTCCTCGGCGGTCAGGTGAAAGATGTCATCGGGCGTAGCCATCAGCCTTGCGCCCAGTTCCAGCGCGCTGCGCCGCGCCGCCGCCAGGTAGGCCACCAGCACGCTGCGCGCGGCTTCACGCTGGGCGCCTTCGATTCGGGCGGCCGCCAGCAGCTTGGCGGCCAGCGGCCGCTGCCACCACGGCAAGACCGCGCGCACCTGGCGCCAGGCCTCTCGCGCCCCCTGTTCCTGGTGGGCGCGCAGGGCGTCGGGATCGGTGCCGATCAGGTTCAGTACGCTGTCCAGGACATAGCCGGGCGCCTCGCGCCAGCGGGGGTTGCGCATATAGGTTTCGTACACGGCGCGGTGCCCGTAGCGCGCCAGGAAATCCGCCAGCGCGCGGCGAAACGCGCTGTCCGGCGGCAACTGGTCGGCCCAGGCTGCGCTGTCGCGGTCAGGCGTACGCAGCCAGGCCAGCGCCTGCGGTTCAAGCGATGCCAATTGCGCCAGCGCCATCAAGGCATAGCTTTGCGCCGCGGTCACGCTGGGCTCGCCGCCGGCCATCAGCGCGGCGGTCAAGGCGTGGCCCGCGCCGGGACGGGCCCGTTCCACGATGTCGAGCAACTTGGATAGCGCGCCGCCGCCGGACCCTTGCAGGAAGAACAGGTCGTCAGCCGCGGCCACGGTCAGGAATTGTTCGTGCAGGTTGGCGCCCAGTTCGGCAGGCGTGGCGGGCAGCGCTTCGTAGAGCCAGGCCTGGGCGCGGGCGAACTGGCGCGGCAGATCGTCTTTGGCGCGGCGGCGCAGCGGCGCGGCCCGGCGCAGATAGCGCAGCATGCGCAGGCCATGGTTCAGCCGTTGCAGCA
Organism: Achromobacter sp. FW305-C-28; assembly: GCF_058783235.1. Taxonomy (NCBI): domain Bacteria; kingdom Pseudomonadati; phylum Pseudomonadota; class Betaproteobacteria; order Burkholderiales; family Alcaligenaceae; genus Achromobacter; species Achromobacter sp. FW305-C-28. The sequence continues at coordinate 447,515 of NZ_JBYSYL010000002.1, forward strand.
GGGTGGGGCGCGGCACCTGGATATCGGGCTGCGGGCCGCCCAGCATGGCGTTCATGGCGTGCGGTGCGATGCCCAGCGCGTCGTGGCCGATCCACTGGATGACGGAGGCATCCAGGTAGGCGCGGCCCTGGAACATTGTCACCATCCGCACGCCCGGCAGCGTGGGGTAGCCGCTGAGCTCGAATCCGCAGGTCAACATGCGTTGCGCCATGAGGCGGCCGCCGTCCCATTCCAGCGCCGACATGGGCTGCGGCAGCACCTCGCGGGTGTTGCCGCGGGACCAGTACGACGGCTGTGATTGCAGGCCGGGATAGGTGTGGCGTGCCAGGGCGGTGACGGGGCGCGCCTGCACGATCCAGAAGCGGCTGCCGTCCCAGGCCCATTCCAGATCGTAGGGCGCGGCGGAATAATCCAGGGCGCGCGCGGCGTCGCGCACGAGCGCCGCCAAGGTGTCGATCTGCGCGGCCGTCAGTACGGCCCGCGTGGCCTGGTCTGCGGTTTGGTCCACCAGTTGCGTGCCACCGCTTTCGATGGACTGCGTGGTTCGGCGCTTGGCGCCGATGCGCGCGTCCATCAGCGACCAGGTCAGCGTCAACGCGTCTGCGCGCAGCCGGTATTCGTCGCCGTCGGCCAGGCCGCCGACCAGCGATTCGCCCAGGCCCCAGTTGGCGTGGATCACCATGTGGTCGTGGCGCCCCGTCAGCGGATCGCAGGTGAAGGCGATACCCGACGCGATGGCGGCCACCAGCGGCATGACGACCACCGCCATGGGCCGGTCATCATTGCCCAGGCCCAGCCGCTGACGGTAGGCATCGGCCTGCGGTGTCCAGGCCGAATCCCGGATGCGTTGCAGCGCATCAAGGGCGGCCTGCGCGCCACGCACGTTCAGGCACGACAGGTGGATGCCGGCAAATGAAGCCGTCCCGCCGTCTTCCTGCGGGGCGGACGAACGCAGGGCCAAGGGCGTGTCGAGCCAGCCTCTTGCGTGCAAGGCATCGCGCAGCCCCTGGGCCACGCCTTGCGGTACGGGCGCACCGTGTCGATGGGTGGCGCCGGCCTGGGCCGACAGCACAAACCCGGGCGGCACCGGGACGCCCAGTTCGGCCATGCGCGCCAGTTGCCAACCCTTGCCTCCCACGACGGCGGGACCGGCGTGGCGGGCGGCGGCCCAATCCAGGATGTCGGCGTCGGCCGTGGCAGCGGGCGGCGGGGCGAGTGCAGGCAGGGATTCCGCCGTGGGATCAGGGGACGGGCCAGTGGGCGTTTGCGGTGTCATGGTGCGTTCCCGGGCGCGGCGGCGCCCTGCACGAACAGCGACAACAGGGCGTCGAATTCCTTGCGCAAGCTGGTGCCGGGCAGGTCCAGCCATCGCAGCAGGGCGCCCAGGTGCAGGAACTGCAACTGGTGGGCCAGGCGTGCGGCGGACAGGTCCGTGCGCAATTGGCCGGCAGCCTGGCCTTGCGCGATCAGCCCTTCGAATAGCGCCTGCATGCCGCTGCGTGGCGATTTTTCGGTGACGTCATCCGCTCGCAGGGTCGACAGGCGGTACCGCAGGTAGGGACCCAGATAGGCACGGTTGGATTCAGACCAGTGCGCCGACGCATGCAGCACGCGCTTGAGTCGTTTCGCGAAGTCGGGCTGGGCGCGCAGGGCGGGCAACAGCTCGGCGGCGCTCGCGGCCAGTTCAGTGTGGAAGCGATGCGCCAGCAGCGCTTCCTTGACCGGAAAGTGGTTGTACAGCGTGCCCTTGGATACGTCTGCCTGGGCCGCGATCTGTTCCATGGTGACCGCGTCGTAGCCCAGCGTTTCGAACAGGCGATAGGCGGTCTGGGCCAGATGGTCCAGCATTTGCTGGCGCTTGCGTTCGCGCAGACCGGGGGCGGGGAGAGCGGGCGTGGCGGGGGTGGGCATGGGGCTGTAAATTATTGGACAACGAATAATATTGTACGTCGTTCAGAAATTTACGGAAGCCTCAGGGGCCGTTGCCCCCGCACCCGCCAATCGTCATGCCGCGGCCGGCATCCTGCCGTTCAGCAGGTAATCCATCAATTCCCGTACGCTGCGCATCGCATCGCCGAATGGCAGCCTGGACGCCCCGCGAAAGAACAGGCCGCGGCTGACTTCGCCGCGCATGGCGGCGGCCAGCTTCAGGTCGATGCAGAATTGGCCGAAACGCGAGATGCCGTCGCGGATGCCGCATTGCGTCAGGCAGTCCATGCGCTGGCTGCAACGGCGCGGGTCGCAGCGGGCGCCGGCCTGCAGCGTTTTTTCCTGGCGCAGGTAGCGGGTCAGCCACGGCGTGGCGACGGCGCGGGCGGGCAGGCCGGCCACGCTGGTGAATTCGGCCAGTTTGGCGGGGTCGGCGTCCATCAGGACGCGCTTGAAGTTCTCGTGCGCGTCGCCTTCCTGCGTGACGGCAAAGGCGGTGCCGACCTGCACCGCATCGGCGCCGTTGGCCAGCCAGTGTCTGACCTGCTCATGGCTGCCCACGCCGCCGGCCACGATCAGGCGCGGCGCGTCGCTGCCCAGTTGCAGGTCCTGGAACAGCTGGTGGCATTCGCCCAGCACGCGCTTGAATTCGAAGCGTTCGTCGTGGATGTCGTCCAGGCGCGCGGCGCCCAGGTGGCCGCCGGCGTAGCCGGGGTGTTCGATGACGACGGCGTCGGCCATGCGGCCTTTCTTCATCCATTTTTTCAGCACGGCGGCCACGCCGCGCGCTTCGGACAGGATCGGGATCAGCGCGACCTTCGGATAGTCGGCGGTCATGTCGGGCAGGTCCAGCGGCAGGCCGGCGCCCATGACGATGGCCTGGGCACCGCTTTCGCAGGCCTGGCGCACCAGGGCCGGATGGTCGCGCACGGCTTTCATGACGTTCACGGCCACCAGGCCGCGACCCTCGGCCATGTCCAGCGCCGCGCGCACTTCGCGGTCCAGCGCCACGCGGTTGGCGTCATCGATGCGTTCGCGGTCGCGGCAGTGCTCGGTCTGTTCGACCAGGTCGGGGTGGTGATGGCGCAAGTCCACACTGGCAATGGTGCCGACCGCGTTCTGGCTGGCGACGGCGCCAGCCAGGCGATGGGCGGACACGCCCACGCCCATGCCGCCCTGGACGATGGGCAGCAATTCGCGTCCAGCGAGGGTGAGTGATTGGAACCACGTCATGAAGAAGCCTTTCATAGGAACAGTGGTTCCGAGGCTAGAGCAAGGCATGACGCGCCGCTTTGCGCGGGATCAAGTGGGAGGGGGATACAGGCGGAGCGCACCGGCTCCGCCTGAATGGACCGCGCGTTACGCCACCAGCTTGACCAGCGCCGGCACCGTCAGCACGGCGGTGTAGTAGCCCATGAACTGCACGCCGGTGTTAAAGCCGAACAGGCGCGACAAGAGGCCGCCGAACAGGCCCATGGTCAGGATCACCAGCAGGCCCAGGAACTGGCCTTCCCAGACGCTGATCACGATGATCAACCCGACGAAGGTGGCAATGATGGCCTCGTGGCTGACCTTGCGCGACACGAACAGCGCGGCGCGGCGCGCGAAGTTCATGGCGAATGGGTACGACACCACCGCTGCCAGCAACACCGCCAGCATGCCGTAGCCGAGGAATTCCCAGTGGTTCAGCAGGTTGTGCAGGTTGTGGGTTTCGCCGGTGGCCGCATCCACCGTGAAGCGGGGCGGGGCGTTGAACAACGGCGCGGCGGGGCCGGCAGCCACCGGGCTGAGCGGCAGGCCGAAGGCGATCAGCGGAATCAGGGCCTCGGCGATGTAGGTCGCCTCGGTGACGCCGTTGCGCGCGCTGAGCACGGTGGTCAGGCGGTGGTAGGCGTGCTTGATGCGCGAGCCGACCAGTTCGCCCAGCACCACGGTCATGGCGACGGGGCTGAACACGAAGGTGGCGCTGGAAATCGTGGCGGTGGCCAGCGTCCAGCGGGTCTGGATGCGGTCCATGACCTTGAGCGGGTTGGGGAAGTAACCCGACCAGCCCTTCACGTCCGGCGCCAGCGAGAACGTGCGCACCTTGTCGCGCATCATCTTGGCGCGGCCCTGCGGCGCGATTACCGTGAACAGGTCGGCGATCAGCGGGCCGATGGCAATGCCCAGGAAGTAGCTGATGCTGAGCTTGACGCCGTACTTGGCCGTCAGGCTTTGCAGCGCCACGATCACCACCACGAAGGGCACCAGCAGCGCCACGGCGGCCCAGCGGCCGGCCGAGAAGTAGGCAATCAGCACGGCCGCGGCCAGGAAGATCCACGGCGCCGACTTGGTGATGGCGCCGCCGAACGGCGCCAGCAGCACGGCAAACAGCACTGCCAGCGGCACGGCCACGAAGGCCGCGACGATGGCGCCGGACACCATCTTGCGCAGCGCGATGTGCGGCACGCCCAGCTTGCGCAGCATGTTGGCGTCCTGTAGCAATGGCGTGGCCAGCGTGTCGCCCGGTATGCCCAAGAGCGCGGTCGGCACGGCGTGGGTCATGTGCTTGGCGACGGCGCCCGCCAGGAAGAAGGTGAAGACGCCGGCGGGCGGCACGCCCAGCAGCACGACCAGCAGCGTCAGCGGGGCCAGCGTGGTGGTCTCGTCGGTGCCGGACACCAGGCCGATGGCGGCGAATACCACGGCGCCCAAGAGACCCATGGCGGCGGCCACCATGATTTGTTCAAGCAGTGCGGGATCGCTCATGCCAGCACCTCTTTGGCGGCGCCTTGCGGCAGGTTGCGGGCGGCGGGCGCGGGGGCCGGCGCGGCGAACAGTTCGTACAGGTCCAGTGCTTTCAGTTCCTCGACCACCGCGGGCGGCAGGTCGGCCAGGGTGCCCAGGCCGCCGGGTTGCGCGGCCAGTTCGGCCAGCACTTCGGCCCGCCAGGCGGGATCGTGCGACGCGCTGTGCTCGACCACTTCGCGCTTGGGCGGGAACAGGCGTGCGCAGATCACGCCGGCCAGCACGCAGCCGGCCAGGCCCGCCAGCATGGCGTAGGCGTGGGCCAGTTCGGGCGAGGCCACGCGGGTGCGCAGCCAGCTGCTGGCGGCGTAGAAGCCGGCCACGCTGACACCGATGCCGATGGCGATCGCCCAGGCCAGGTGGCGCAGGTCGACCGTGTCGTTCCATACTTCGGCCAGGCGTCCGGCGGACACCTTGCTGTCTCTATCCATGTCTGTCTCCTTGATGGATGGGCGGCGGCCAGGTCTGGCGCGCCGCCTCTGTTCTTGTGCGGCCGGCGGTGGGCCGCCAGCCGATGCCAGCCCCTAGACCGGTTTACGCAGTTCCTCCAGCAGTGCCACGGCGCGGTCGGTGCGCACGTCGTGTTCCGCGGCCATGCGCTTGGCGATGGCGTCGATTTCGGCGCCGACGGCGCCTGCCGTCAGCGCGATGTTGCGTGCGTGCAGCGCCATGTGGCCGCGCTGGATGCCTTCGGTGGCCAGGGCGCGCAGCGCGCCCAGGTTCTGCGCCAGGCCGACGGCCACGGCGATCTCGCCCAGTTCCTGGGCCGAGCGCACCGCCAGGATCTTGAGCGCGATGCGTGCCAGCGGATGGGTCTTGGTGGCGCCGCCCACCAGGCCCACCGGCATCGGCATTTCCAGCGTGCCGACCAGGGCGCCCGAAGCGTCTTTTTCCCAATGGGTCAGCGACGTGTAGCGGCCGTCGCGGCAGGCGTAGGCGTGGGCGCCGGCTTCGACGGCGCGCCAGTCGTTGCCGGTGGCGACGATGACCGGGTCGATGCCGTTCATGATGCCCTTGTTGTGCGTGGCGGCACGGTAGGGGTCGATGGCGGCGAAGGTGTAGGCGTCCAGCACGCCTTCGATGATCTCGGCGCCGCTGCGGTCCTTGGTGTCCAGCACGTCGGGCGTCAGTCGCACGCGGGCCCGCGACAGGCGCAGGTCGGCCAGGTTGGACAGGATGCGCAGGCGCACCGAGCCGCCGGTGATTTCCTCGACCAGCGGGGCGACGGCCTCGGCCATGGTGTTGACGGTGTTGGCGCCCATGGCGTCGCGCACGTCCACGATCAGGTGCAGCACGATCATCGGGCCGCGCGGGGTGTCGGCGAACACGTGCACCTCAATGTCCTGGCAGCCGCCGCCCAGGCCGATCAGCACCTTGTCGCGGCTGTTGGCCAGCGTCACGATGCGTTCGCGTTCGCGCAGCAGCGCCAGGCGCGCGCCGTGCGGGTCGGTCAGGCCCAGCACCTGAACCTGGGCGCGCATCAGCGGCCGGGTGCTGGACGTTTCGAAGCCGCCGCCGCTGCGCGCCAGCTTGGCCATGAACGAGGCGGCCGCCACCACCGACGGCTCTTCCACCGCCATGGGCACCAGCACGTCGCGGCCGTTGATCTGGAAGTTGCCGGCCACGCCCAGCGGCAGCTCGAAGGCGCCGATGACGTTTTCGATCATGCCGTCGGCGCGGTCCAGGCCCAGCGCGCCGGGTTCGGCCAGCAACTGGCGTTCCTCGGGCGTCAGTTCGGCGGCGTCGGCGATGGCCGACAGGCGTTGGGCGGGGGCGAGGGCGCGGAAGTTCGGCAGGCGTGAATCGGCCACCATGGCATGTCTCCATATAAGAATCAGGTGGCGAGATTCTAGGTAAACTGTACCGGCATTCAGAGGTACAGTTTGGACGAACAGTACCATTGCACTGCACCAATTTCGGCCTTCTCCCGACTGGAATCCCACCCCGTGGACGACGACAATCCCCTGGGCCGCGCCCCGCGCGCCGCACCCATCGCCGAAAGCCTGGCCCGCCTGATCGGACGCCAGATCGCCGACGGCGTCTACCGGCCCGGCGACAAGCTGCCGTCGCTGCGCGAGCTGGCGCAATTGCACCGCTACGCCAAGAACACGGTGGTGGTGGCGTTTGAAATGCTGGTGGCGCGCGGGCTGGTCGAGCCGCGCCGCGGGTCCGGCTTCTATGTGCTGGACACGGGCCCGGCGCAACGCGCGGCCGACGAAGAACCGGGCCAGCTCAGCCGCGCCATGGACATCGTCTGGCTGATGCGCGAACAGCTGAAGACGCAGCCCGACGCCATCGCCGCAGGCGACGGCTTTCCGCCGGTGGAATGGCTTGCCGACATGCGCATGGACCGCTACCACCAGAGGGTGGTGCGCACCGGCCTGGGCACCTTGTTCCGCTATGGCAGCCGCTTTGGCTACGCCCCGCTGCGCGAAAGCCTGGTGCGCAAGCTGGGCGACGTGGGTATCAGCGCGGCGCCGTCGCAGCTGGTGCTGACGCACGGCGCCAACGAGGCCATGGACCTGGTGATCCGCTACTTCCTGCCGCCGGGTGCGGCGGCGCTGGTGGACGATCCGGGCTACTACCCGCTGTTCGGCAAGCTGAAGCTGGCGGGGGTACGCATGCTGGGCGTGCCGCGCCTGCCGGACGGCCCGGACCTGGCCGTGCTGGAAGCCTTGCTGCAGCGCGAGAAGCCGCGGCTGTTCTTCACGCAATCGCTGGCGCACAACCCCACGGGGTCGGATATCTCGCCGGCCAAGGCCTACAAGCTGCTGCAACTGGCCGAACGCCATAACCTGATCGTGGTCGAGAACGACCCGCTGGCCGACTTCAAGCCGACCTCGGCGGTGCGCATGTCGGCGCTGGATCAGCTGGAGCGCACGGTCTACATCGGCAGCTTTTCCAAATCGTTTTCGGCGGCGCTGCGGGTGGGCTTCATTGCCTGCGGCGCGGCGCTGGCCAGTGACCTGGCCGACCTGAAGGCGCTGGTGCACGTCAGCAGTTCGGAATACTGCGAACGCATGGTGGACGTGATGCTGCGCGAGGGCCACTACGAACGCCACCTGGTGCGCTTGCGCCAGCGTTTGCAGGCCGCCACGGGCAACGCCTTGCAGGTGCTGGATGCACTGGGGGCCAAGGTGCACGTGCGGCCGACACGCTCGCTGTATCTGTGGGCGGCGTTTCCGGGCGTGGAAAATTCACTGACGCTGGCGCAGGACCTGATGCCCGAGAAAGTCATCATGGCGCCGGGCCGCGTGTTCAGCGTGGACCCGACGGCGGTGTCGCCCTGGTCGCGCTGCAACGTGGGCGCGGTGGTGTCGCCGCGCTTTCAGACGGCGCTGGCGGCGCAGCTGGGCCAGGCCGGGCGGCGCCCGGGTCAACGGTAGGCGAACTGTTCGAAAAGGGCCTGCAATGCGGCCTGCGCCGGGGCGGTCAGGTGCCAGGCCGGCATCGCATCGGGGCTGGCCCGCGCGCTTTGCACCGCAAAGCGCTTCACGCCGCGGCGCGCCAGTTCGCCGGCCAGGGCCAGCAGACGGGCTTCGCTCAGCCAGTCCGGATGCCAGGTGAGGCGGCATTCGAAATCCACGCCGGCCGTCAGCAATTGCGTCAGGCAGGCCTGGGCGGGACGTTGCGAGTCGCGCCGGCCAGTGATGTCGTCATAGCCTTGCGCGTCGGCCTTGATGTCCAGGCCCACCCAGTCCAGGTAGCGCAACACGTCGGCCAGGCGCAGCGGGTAGATGCCGGCGGTGTGCAGGCCGATGCGAAAACCCATGCGGCGCGCCTCGCGGATCATCGAGGGCAGGCGCGGTTCGCTCAGCGGTTCGCCGCCCGAGAACACCACGGCGTCCAGCAGGCCCTGGCGGTTGTCCAGGAAGGCGCGCACGTCGCGCCAGTCGTAGCGCGCGGCGCGGGTCTGCAATTCGGGGTTGTGGCAGTAGTGGCAGCGCCAGGGGCAGCCGGCGATGAAGACCACGGCAGCCAGCGTGCCGGGCCAGTCCACGGTGGAAAACGGCGTCAGGCCGCCCACCGCCGCGCAATGGCGCGGCAGCGGCTGCGCCACCGGACGCGGCGGCGCGGCGTGGGCCACGCGCAGCGCCTGGCGGCGCGCCGCCGGGGCGGCCTTGCGGCCAGCGGGTGCGTCAGGCACGCCGTTCGACGAAGAAGCGGCGCTCATTGAATTCGCCTTGTTTGCCGGTGTTGAAGGAAGACACGGGGCGGTGATAGCCCATGACGCGGGTCCAGACTTCGCAGCGCACCCGCTGGCTGTCGGGCAGGCGCACGTCCTGGGGCGCAGTGGGTGCAACAGAGATCAAGGTTTGCATGGCGGTTCCTTGGGGTTGGGCCGGGCGGGAATGCCCGGTGAAAAAATTCAAGCCGGGGCGCAGCACGCGGCCTGCCTGGCTTGCAGTTCGGCATCGCACTTCGGGCAGAACTCGTGGTGCCCGGCCAGGTAGCCGTGGTTGGGGCAGATCGAGAACGTGGGCGTGACGGTGATGTAGGGCAGCCGGAAATTCGACAGTGCGCGCCGCACCAGCGCCTTGCAGGCGTCGGCCGACGACACGGCTTCGTTCATGTACAGGTGCAGCACGGTGCCGCCGGTGTATTTGCCTTGCAGCGCTTCCTGCAGCGACAGCGCCTCGAACGGGTCGTCGGTGTGGCCCACCGGCAGTTGGCTGGAATTGGTGTAGTACGGCTGGGCCGCGGTGCCGGCTTGCAGAATGTTGGGCCAGCGCTTTTTGTCTTCGCGGGCGAAGCGGTAGGTGGTGCCTTCGGCCGGCGTGGCTTCCAGGTTGTAGAGGTGGCCGGTTTCTTCCTGGAACTGCGTCATGCGCTCGCGCACCCGGTCCAGGAGGCGCACGGCCAGCGCGTGGCCGGCAGGCGTGGTGACGTCGTCGCTATCGCCGCTGAAGTTGCGGATCATCTCGTTGATGCCGTTCACGCCCAGCGTGCTGAAGTGATTGCGCAGCGTGCCCAGGTAACGCCGGGTGTAGGGGTACAGGCCCTGGTCGATGTAGCGCTGCACCACCTTGCGCTTGGTCTCGAGCACGTCGCGGCCCAGGCCCAGCAGATGGTCCAGGCGCGCCATCAACGCGGCTTCGTCGCCCTGGCAGGTATGGCCCAGGCGGGCGCAGTTCACCGTCACCACGCCGACCGAGCCGGTCTGCTCGGCCGACCCGAACAGGCCGTTGCCGCGCTTGAGCAGCTCGCGCAGGTCCAGTTGCAGGCGGCAGCACATGGATCGCACCATGTGCGGTTCCAGGTCGGAATTCAGGAAGTTCTGGAAGTAGGGCAGCCCGTAGCGCGCCGTCATCTCGAACAGGCGCGTGGTGTTGGGATGGTCCCAGTCGAAATCGGGCGTGATGTTGTAGGTGGGAATGGGGAAGGTGAACACGCGACCCTTGGCGTCGCCGGCCATCATCACTTCGATGTAGGCGCGGTTGATCATGTCCATTTCAACTTGCAGATCGCCGTAGGCAAAGGGCATTTCCTCGCCGCCCACGTAGGGAATCTGTTCCTTCAGGTCGGCCGGGCAGGTCCAGTCGAAGGTCAGGTTGGTGAACGGCGTCTGCGTGCCCCAGCGGCTGGGCACGTTCAGGTTGTAGATCAGTTCCTGCATGGCCTGCTTGACCTCGCCGTAGGTCATCGCGTCGCGCCGGATGAAGGGCGCCATGTAGGTGTCGAACGAACTGAACGCCTGTGCGCCGGCCCATTCGTTCTGCAGCGTGCCCAGGAAGTTCACGATCTGGCCGATGGCCGCCGACATGTGGCGCGGCGGCGTGGCCTCGACCTTGCCGGGAATGCCGTTGAAGCCTTCGGTCAGCAGCTGGCGCAGCGACCAGCCGGCGCAATAGCCGCTGAGCATGTCCAGGTCGTGGATGTGGATGTCGCCTTCGCGGTGGGCGCGGCCGGCCTCGGGCGTGAAGACGTTGGACAGCCAGTAGTTGGCGGTGACCTTGCCGGCCACGTTCAGGATCAGCCCGCCCAGGCTGTAGCCCTGGTTGGCGTTGGCGTTGACGCGCCAGTCGCGCTGTTCCAGGTATTCCTCCATGGCGCTTTCCACGTCCACCAGCGTGTGGCGCAGCGAGCGCAGGCGGGCGTGCTGTTCGCGGTACACGATGTAGGCGCGGGCGGTGCGCCAGTAGCCGGCGCGCACCAGCGTCTCTTCGACCTGGTTCTGGATGGTCTCTACGCCGGGGCAGACATTGCCGTCGGCGGCCAGCGCGTCGATCACGGCAGCGGTCAGCGCCTGGGCGACGTCGGCGTCCAGTTCGGCCGTGCTGTGGCCCGCGGCGGCGATGGCCGCGGCGATCTTGGCGCGGTCGAATTCCACGACCCGGCCGTCGCGCTTGAGGATGTGTTCGAGTTGCATCGCTGGCACCATATGTTGTGGGGTGAGAAAACTCTACCACCACCTATGGTGCTCGATGCGTCCCGGCGGCGCTGTTTGTCGGCCGGGTTTGATGCGGGTCAAATGGGGGCGGGCGCACCCGCGCCGGCGCAATTCGGCAGTGCGGCCCTAGAACCCGAAGCTGACGCCCGCGATGGAAATCACCACCGCCAGGGCTGCCGTGCGCATCGCCGGGCGCGGCGCCCACGACAGCATGCCGACCCACAGCAGGGCGCCGGCCGACAGCCAGCCCAGCCAGGCCACCACGCCCACGGTATTGCCCCACAGGCCCACGCAGGGCAGCAGCGCCAGCAGCAGCAACAGGATGCCGGCGCCGCGCAGCACGCGGGTATGGCTGGTCGACGGGTCGCGGCCCCAGACCTGGTCGTAATGGCGCGGCATGGCCAGGCTGAGACAAGCCATGCCGGAATAGGTCAGCAAGAGCGCCATGGCAATGCCGGCGGCGTCATTCAGATTCATGCGGCGGCTTCCTGTGGGGCGCGGGGAGGGCGGGGTTTGCCTTGCGGCGGGGCCGAGAGCGGCTTGTTGCGCAATCGTATCGCAGCCCAGGCGGCGGCCAGGCCCGTGGCCATGGCCGTGAGCTCGACGCCGGCGCTTTCCCAGTCGCCGCGGCCGATCTGCGCCAGCGGATGATCGCCCAGCGTCACCAGCGACAGCACGGGCAGCAGCAGGCACAGCGCTGCCAACAGACCCAGCTGCCCGATCCAGGCGCGCCGCGGCGTGCACAGCCAGGCATGCGCCAGCGTCAGCGCCCACACGATGAAGAACACGCGCACTTCCCAGCCCGCGCGCTGCGGCAGCGACACCGGCAACAGGCGGTTGGCCCACAGGTAGGCGATGCAGGCGATGGCCAGTCCCGCCATTGCCGCCACGTTCAGCCCTTCGATCAGGCGGTAGACGCGCGCGGTGGCGGCGCCGAATTCGTTGCCCATCCTGGCGCGGCGCTTGACCATGAAGAGTACGGCGCCCGTGCCCATCATGGCGGTGCCGGCCAGCCCGCACAGAAAGTACAGCCACTTCATGGCCAGGCCGCCGAACTTGACCATGTGCAGGTCGGACATGACCTGGCGGGTCAGCGATGCGCTGCCGCCGTGCACGCCGCCGGGCGTGCGCATGCGCAGCACTTCGCCGGTGGCGCCGGAAAACTCCACCATGCCGGTGGTGCTGCTGATCGACCGGTACGTCGTGGCGTCTTCGTTCCAGCCATACACGCCGATGCGCATGGCGCCGTCTTCCGGGTTGTTGATGACGATGGCGCGGGCGCTCTGGCCGATCATCCGTTCGGCGCGGGCCACGAGGGGTTCCAGCGCGGGCACGGCCAGCGGCGTGCCGGTGGGGGCCGGCTTGTCTTCGCCCATCAGCTCGGCCAGGTACTGGCGCGACGCGTCCATGCCGGGCCCATACGCCGCCACCATGGGCGCGGGCATCAGCGACACGCTGGAAATCACGATGCCGGTGTAGACGATCATGAACTGGAACGGCAGCGTCAGCACCGCGGTCGCGTTGTGCGCGTCCAGCCATGAACGCTGGCCTTTCCTGGCGCGGAAGGTGAAGAAGTCCTTGAAGATGCGCTTGTGCGTGACCACGCCGGACACCATCGCCACCAGCATCGCCATGGCCGCGAAGGCCACGATCCACAGGCCGACGGGATCGGCGTGCAGGGTGTAGTGGAAGTCGACGAAGTGCGTGCCGCCGATCGTGGCGCGCGCGGCGCCGTGGGCATCTTCGGCGAGTTCCTCGCCCGTGTCGGGGTCCAGTTCGGCGTCGGCGTATTCGCCGTTCTTGTCGAACCAGTAGGCCACCAGGCCATTGTCGTGGAAGCGGTCGACGGGCCAGATCTCCCACATGCCGGCGCCGGGGTGGTGGCGCGTCATGTATTGCACGGCCAGCTCGAGCCGGCGTTCGCGGTTCACGGGGGCGGACGTCTGCTGCGCGGCCTGGGCTTCGGCGGCGTGGTGCTCGGGCGTCATCCAGTGCGTGATGGCCTCGGAAAACACCGCCAGCGAGCCGGTCAGGAACACGGCGAACAGCAACCAGGAAAACCACAGGCCGACCCAGGTGTGCAGCCAGGCCATGGATAAGCGGAAACCGGATTTCAGAACGGGCCTCTTTATTGTCGACGCGGCCGCAGAAGGGGCGCGGGCATTTTATTGAGAATGGTTCTGATTCTAGTCTAAATGGGGTCGGAGTGGGTGGGCCGCAGCGGCGTGCGGCCCGTTTTTCCTGATACGAGCTCGTCGCCGTATGCCGGCAGCGCTGCCAGAGGGCCGCTCGGCGGCGTCAATGGCGCTGGATGCGCGTAGGCTGGCCCAGGCTCAATCCAGCTTGATGTCGGCGCGCCGGCCCACTTCGGCAAAGGTGCGCAGCTCGTCTTCCATGCGGGCCTTGAAGGCCGGGCCAGGCAGGTACACGGGTTCCAGCGCCAGGTCATTGATGGCGCGGCGCACCTGCGGATCCTGCATGATGCTCGACACCGCTTGGTTCAGCGTATCCAGCACCGGGGCGGGCGTGCGGGCCGGCGCGACCAGGCCGTACCAGCCCACCATCGACACGCCGGGCAGGCCGCTCTCGATGAAGGTGGGCACGTCGGGCAATTGCGGCACGCGGTGTTCGCCGGTGACGGCCAGCGCGCGCACCTTGCCGGCCTTGACCTGCGGCGCGGCCGACGACACGGTATCCACGCCCAGCGCGATCTCGCCGCCGATGAGCGCCGTGATGAACTGGGCGCTGCCCTTGTAGGGCACCGGCGTCATCTTGGCGCCGGCGGCCTCGGCAAACATTTCGCCCACCAGATGCGGCGCGGACCCCGGGCCGAAGGTGCCGTACATCAGGCCGCCACTGGCGCTGTGGCGGCGGGCCAGTTCGGCGGCTTCCTGGGCGGTGTTGGCCGCAAGGCCGTTCTGCACCAGCAGCACCACCGGGGCCAGCGCGACGATGGCAATGTGCTCGAAGCTGGCGCGCGGGTCGTAGGGCAACGATGGTTTCAACGCGGGCAATACGGTGTAGGTGGTGCTGCCCGACAGCAGCAGCGTGTAGCCGTCGGGCTGGGCGCGCGCCACGGCATCGGCGCCGATGACGGTGGAGGCGCCGGGGCGGTTTTCCACGATGACGGCCTGGCCCAGCTTGCCCGACAGCTTGTTGGCCAGCAGGCGCGCCACGGCGTCGGTGGCGCCGCCCGGGGTAAACGGCACGACCAGCTTGATGGCCTGTTCAGGATAGGCGGCGCGGGCGTCGTCCGCCCAGGTCGCGGCGCAAAGGGTGGCCGCCAGCAGGGCGGCGGCGGACAGGCGGGTCAGGAAGCGGGGGCACAAGGGCAGGGTCATGGACGGTGTGGGAGCGGGATGGGGTAATCGGTCAGGCAGCGGGCCTGGCGGCCTGGCGCAGCGCGGCGCCCTGAGCGCCCAGGTCCCAGAACAGGCCCGCCATGATCGCCAGCCCTTCGCGCGCCACGCTGCCCAGCAGGTGTTCGTTGGGCGCATGCTGCGCGCAGGCGGGGTAGGAATGCGGCACCCAGAGCGTGGGCAGGCCAAGCTGGTCCGCGAAGATGTCGTTGGGCAGCGAGCCGCCCAGGTTTGGCAAGAGCGCCGGGCGCCGGCCCGTGGTGCGTTCCAGCGAGGCGGCAGCCCAACGTACCCAGGCGTTGTCGGGCGACAGGCGGGTGGCGCCGGCCTGCATGCCCACGTGGATCTTCACGTCGCTGAAGCCCGCCTGGTCCAGGTGCGCGCGCACGTGCGATTCCAACGCCTTCCAGTCGGTGCCCACCACGAAGCGCAGCTGGCACCAGGCCACGGCTTCGGGCGGAATGGCGTTGACCGGCTTGGCTGGATCGCCCGCGCCGCAGGTCAGTACGTCCAGGCTGTTCCAGCCGAATACTTTCTCCGGCGCCGACAGGCCCGGTTCGCCCCAATACGCGTTGATCTCGGGATCGTCCGCGCCGCCGCCCACTTCCAGGTCGGCCAGCGCCGCGGCCACCGCCGCGGGGATGGGCGGCGGGCGCAGGCCCGCCACCTGGATGCGGCCGTTGGCATCGACCAGCGAGGCGATGGCGTGCGACAGCACGATGGCGGGGTTGGCGAGCAGGCCGCCCCAGTTGCCCGAGTGGTAGCCGCGTTCACGCGCGCGCAGCGACAGTTCGAAATTCACCGCGCCGCGCGAGCCCATGAACAGGGTGGGACGCGCGGCGTTCAACCGCGGCCCGTCGCTGGCGATGAACACGTCGGCCGCCAGTGCCTCGCGCTGCGCTTCGCAGAACGCCGCCAGCCCGGGTGAGCCGGCTTCTTCGCCGGTCTCGATCAGCCACGTGGCGTTGAAGCCCAGTTTGCCGCCGCGCGCCCGCAGGGTCTGGCGCAGGGCGGTCAGGTTGATAGTGTGCTGGCCCTTGTTGTCGGCCGTGCCGCGGCCGTACCAGCGGTCGCCCTCGACCTGCAGGCGCCAGGGGTCGCGGCCTGCTTCCCACTTGGCCGCGTTGCCACGCACCACGTCGCCGTGGCCGTACATCAGCACCGTCGGCAGCAGTGGGTCTTCGATGCGCCGCGCCACCAGGATGGGCAGGTCCATGCCGGCCGGGTTGGGATGCACCTGACAGGAAAAGCCCAGGTCGGTCAGCGCCGGCACCAGGTTGTCGTTCAGGTAGGCATGCTGGCGCGGGCCTTGGTCGGGCACCTCGCTTTCGGTCGGGTAGGCGACGCGGCCGGCCAGTTCGGCCAGCAGGGAACCGTCGTCATAGGCGTGGGTGGCATGCTGGATAGCGAGTTCTCGGGTCACGGCGGTCTCGGGGCAGGCGGCAAAGGCACAAAGTTATTACGCTTGCTCGCGTGCCACAATTAGATATTTCGCATATGAGCATTGCTATTTAGGCATGGATTGGAAGCCGTCCCCAGAGGGTGGGGCAGGGCGAGGCGGCGCTGCAGGGTTTGGCAAGGCGGCGCACTGCGGGTATTCCATGACGGGTTGGCGATGACGGTATTTACGAAGACGGCGCTGCCGTGACGAGGTTGCCATGATTTCGCTGGGTCTGAGATATTTCCTGGAAGTCGCGCGCGGCGGCTCCATCGCCGCCGCGGCTGCCGCGCTGCACGTGGCCGCCTCGGCCGTCAGCCGCCAGATTTCAAAACTGGAAGATGAATTGGGCGTGACGTTGTTCGAGCGGCGCGCCCGCGGCATGGCGCTCAGCGAGGCCGGCCTGCAACTGGCCGCCTACGCCAACGCCGCCGAACTGGAAGCCGAACGCGTCGCCGCCGGCATCCGCCAGCGCAACGCGTTGGGCGACGTGACCATCCGCGTGGCCTGCACGGAAGGCTTCGCCCATGGCTTTCTGCCGATGTGCATGGCCGACTTCAAGCGCAGCCGCCCCGAGGCGCGCTTTCACCTGCGCGTCGAGCATCCCGAAGAGGTCAACCGCCACGTGCTGGAAGGCCTGTCGCAACTGGCCCTGCGCTACACCGTCGCGCAGGACGACCGCTTGAAGACCGAACTGCTGTGCCGCGCCCCGGTCTACGCCATCATGTGCCGGCGCCACCCGCTGGCCACCCGGCGCAGCATCGGCATGCGCGACCTGACCCAAGTGCCGCTGTCGCTGGGCGACCCGGGCACGACCGTGCGCCAGTTGTTCGATGCCGCCTGTGCCAACGCCGGCCTGCACATCGAGCCGGCCTACGTGTCCAACCATTCGGCGGCCTTCCTGCCGATGCTGCCCGGCAGCCAGATCGTGGCCTTGTCGGGGTATCTGACATTGATGGGGCAGATGCACGGCGCGGGCCTGGTGGCCGTGCCGTTCAGCAATCCGGAAATGCGCCAGCGCAGCATCCAGGTGGTGACGCTGCAAGGGCGCACCTTGCCGCCGCTGGCGCGGGAGTTCCTGGGGTTGCTGGCGGAACGCTTGAATGCGGCGCCGCGGGCGCCGGAGGGGGAGCGGGGCGGGGGATGATCGAGAATTGGACGCTTCCCATGCGCTTTTCGGATCGGGATGCGTAACGTAGCGGCATCAGCGGGAAGTACTTAAAATCCTGTTCCACTATGCCGTTTTACGGCTGTGTCGTACCAGGGCTCGTCTGTGCCAGCGTTCACGCGGGCCGCAAGCCAGACCTTGCGAAATTGAAAGAATCGAAACACACGATGGCAGTTGCATCGGCGGCAGGACCCTGGCAAATGAAGCGACTTGATCGATGATATATCCGGCGCTTGTGGAATCCTTCGGCTCAGTGATCGAAGAAGAGGTTACTGTCGTGATCGCTGGGCAGCGATTGACCTGCTTTGCGAACTGCGCTCCGTACCTGCTCGAGGCAGGTAAGGTCTATCCGGTGGAATTGTCTTGCATGGTGTTTGAAGACTACTCGGTGGAAGAAGTCGCCGATCAAGTGCCTGCCATCATTCGCACGGGAAATGCATATGCCTATCGCATCATTGGCGAACTGGCAGACGACTGCCTGCGTAGTTGCGGTCTTGAATTTCAAGATGAGGTTCTCCTTTCGGATTTTGGTTTCCTGGAAGGCAGAGTGGTCTCGTGGAAGATCGATAGATTGGATATCCGGTTTCTGTAGAGGCTCGTGAGGGACAGGCGTCCGTTTATGGCGATCGCTACGATCGGCGCCAGTCTTCGTCGGCTTGAGGCAGCGAGCTCAGCCTGCTGCCACATCCACATCAAAGAACCCCACCGGCACATGCGCCGTCAGCCATACGCCGTTGTCCGCCTGGAAAAACACGTGTCCCGCCTGCCGCATCCGGTCTGCAGCGACCTTCAACACGACGGGTTTGCCATAGCGCCGCCCCACCGACACGGCGGTGGTGATGTCTTGCGACAGGTGGACGTGATGGCGGCGGCCGGGGATCAGGCCTTGTTGCTGGATCGATTCAAGAAAGCGCGTGGCGGTGCCGTGATACAGGAACGGCGGCGGTTCTTTTTCGATGTGCTGGATGTCGACGCTGTCGCTGGTGTGCCCCTGGACGGCGCGTATGCGGGCGTCGTCCGGCGAGATCGAAAAGCGCTTTTTGTCGTTGTCGCGCACGACGTCCGCGATCAGATCGCGGTCCAGGCGGCGGCCGTGTTGGGCTGCCGCGGCAATGAGTTGATCGATGTCGGCCCAGCCTTCCTGGTCGAGTGCCAGGCCGATGGATTCGGGCGCGTGGCGCAGGATATAGCTGAGAAACTTGCTGGTGTCGGTATTCTTTTTGTTATGCATTTTTTATTGTTGTTGATTTTTTTTATTGTTGTTGATTGTGCGCCGGCAACTTGAATGTGTCGGCTGCGCATGATTTTACAGGAGACCCCATGGACCCCCGCAAGCAACTGCTGGAAAAACTCGAAGCGCTGGATGCGCTGGACGATGCGCATTTTCCGGTGGTGACGCTGGATGAATACTTCACCGGCAATGATCAGGAAGAATCCATCGCGCCGAACCAGTGGGAGTACGGACGCCCGCCGATCCGCGAGATCCATGCGCACTTCCAGGCCATCGCGCAACGGCCTGACGTGCAGGGCGTCTATGTCGGACTGCATCAGGATTGGGGCATGGCGCTGGAGTGCGACGATTGGCCCGCCGCCGAAAACATCCACGTGATTTCGTCGGCCCCGCAGGAAACGGCCGAGCAATGGCTCGAAGGGCTGGAGGCGGACGGCCTTATCGTCGGCTGGCCCTATGGCAAGCACGCGGCAGCGCCCGAGCCTGGCGCGGGGTTCCACGTGTACACGGTGTGCTGGGATTGACTTGCTCCAAGAGACGCAAATTGAGAACGAAGCATCTCAATGTGAGTCTTCAACCCGCTGATGTACGCCCGCGCCACCCCGCCACCCGCAGCCGCATCCTTTCCAACGCCAGATAAACGATCGGCGTCGTGTACAGCGTCAGGAACTGGCTGATCATCAAGCCGCCCACGATCGCGACCCCCAGCGGGCGGCGCAGTTCCGAGCCTTCGCCCATGCCCAAGACCAGCGGCAGCGCGCCCAACAGACCCGCCAGGTTGGTCATGACGATGGGGCGCAGGCGCAGCATGGCGGCGCGGTGGATGGCTTGTTCGGGGGTGAGGCCTTCGCGGCGCTCCAGGCTGAGCGCGAAGTCGATCATCAGGATGGCGTTCTTCATCACCACGCCCACCAGCAGGAACAGCCCCAGCAGCGCGATCAGCGTGAACTCGATGTTGGCCAGCCGCAGCGCGAGCAGCGCGCCGACGCCGGCCGACGGCAGGGTCGACAGGATGGTCAGCGGGTGCAGCGGGCTTTCGTACAGGATGCCCAGCACCAGGTAGATGGCCACCAGCACGCCCAGGATCAGCCACGGCTGGTCCTGCAGGCTTTGCTGGAAGCTGCGGGCGTTGCCGCCCAGGCGGGTCTGGATGTGGGCGGGCACCATCAGCTTGGCCATGGCGGCGTCAATGGCGGCCAGGCCTTGCTGCAGCGATACGCCTTCGGCCAGCGAAAAGCCCACGCCCACGGCGGCAAAGAGGCCGTCGTGAAAGACGCGGTCGTTGACCAGGCCATGTTCATAGGTGGCGAAGGCCGTGAGCGGCACGCGGCTGCCGTCGGCGGCCACGACCTGCACGCGTTCCAGCACCTCGGGGTCTTCGGTGTAGCGCGGGTCCAGCTCCAGCACCACACGATACTGGTTCATGGGGTCGTACAGGGTGGCGACCTGGCGCTGGCTGAACGAATTGCTGAGCACGCTGCTGATCGTCTGCATGTCCACGCCCAGGCGCTGGGCGGCGCCGCGGTCGATGTTGATGACCACCTGCTGGGTGGCGGCGTCGCCGACGGCGTCGACGTCCCGCAGTTCGGGAATGTCCTGCATGGCGCGGGAAATGCGGCGCGACCATTGCCGCAGGGCGGGCACGTCGCTGGCCATGATGGCCAGTTCGTGGTCGCCCGAATTGCCGAAGCCGCCGGGCATGCGCAGGTCCTGGTCTACGTTCAAAAAGAACATGCCGCCCGGCACGGGCGGGGCGTTGGCGCGCAGCCAGTTGATCACCTGGGCCGACGATTCGCCGCGCTCGGCGGCGGGTTTGAGGCGGATGAGAAACAGCGAGTTGCTGATGCCCAGGCTGCCGCCGTTGTAGCCGATGACGTCCTGCACGGCCGGATGCCGCAGCACCAGTTGGCGGTAGACGTCGATCTTGGGCTGCATGACCTGGAACGAGAAGCCATCGTCACCGCGCACGAAGCCCACGAGCTGGCCGGTGTCCTGCTGCGGCAGGAAGCCCTTGGGCGCCTGGGCGTACAGGTAGACGTTCAGGGCCACGACGCCGGCCAGCAGCAGCAAGGTCAGGCGGGCGTGGCCCAGCACGCGCGTCAGCGACACGCCATACCAATGGTGCAGGCGGCCGAAGACGGCGCGCAGGCGGGAGGGGCGGGCGGCGTGGGCCACGGGGGCCGCCGGCCGCAGCCAGCGCGCGCACAGGCTGGGAATGATGGCGACCGACACCACTAGCGAGATGACGATGGCCGCGACCAGCGTGATCGAGAACTCGCGGAACAGGCGTTCCACCAGGCCGCCCATGAACAGGATCGACACGAACACCACGGACAGCGCCAGCGTCATGGCGACCAGGGTGAAGCCGACTTCGCGCACGCCGCGCAGCGCGGCCTGGCGCGGGGCCAGGCCACGTTCCAGGTGGCGGGTGATGTTTTCCAGCACCACGATGGCGTCGTCGACCACCAGGCCGGCCGCCACGATCAGCGCCATCAGCGACAGGTTGTTCAGCGAGAAGCCCCACAGGTACATGACGGCGAAGGTGGATACCAGGCACACGGGAATCGCGACGCTGGGAATGGCGGCGGCGCGCGCGCTGCCCAGGAACAGCCACACCACCAGGATCACCAGGCCCACGGCCAGGGCCAGGGTGATGTGGGCCTCGCGCAGGGTGGCGTGGATGCCGGGAGAACGGTCCAGCACCACGGTCAGGTCGACGTCGGCCGGCATCAGCGCGCGCAGGCCGGGCAGGGCCTGGTTGATGGCGGCGATGGTCTCGATGATGTTGGCGCCG
This sequence comes from Achromobacter sp. FW305-C-28, assembly GCF_058783235.1. NCBI lineage: Bacteria > Pseudomonadati > Pseudomonadota > Betaproteobacteria > Burkholderiales > Alcaligenaceae > Achromobacter > Achromobacter sp. FW305-C-28. The sequence continues at coordinate 468,612 of NZ_JBYSYL010000002.1, forward strand.
GGCTGGCGGCTGATGGTCAGGACGACCGACGGGTTCTGGTTGTGAAAGCCGCTGCTGTAGCGGTTCTCGACCGAATCACTGACCTTGGCGACCTGCGCCAGGCGGGTGGTGGCGCCGTCCTGGTGGCGCACGATCAGGCCGTTGTAGTCGTGGGCGGTGCGCGGCTGGCCGGGCGTGCCGACTTCCCAGCGCTGGCCGGGCGAGTCCAGCTGGCCCTGCGGGCCCATGGGGGCGGCGTTGGCGATGGCCTGGCGCAGGTCGTCCAGGGCAATGCCGTAGTGGGCCAGCGCGTTGGGGTTGACCTGCACCCGCACGGCCGGTAGCGAGCTGCCACCCAGCGTCACTTCGCCCACGCCGACGACCTGCGAGATCTTCTGCGCCAGCACGGTGGCGCCCAGGTCATACAGCTGTCCCGCGGGCCGGGTGGGCGAGCTGAGCGCCAGGGCCATGATGGGGGCTTGCGACGGGTTGATCTTGCGGTAGGTGGGGTTGCCGGGCATGCCCGACGGCAGCTCGGCGCGGGCAGCGTTGATGGCGGCCTGCACGTCGCGCGCGGCTTCGTTGATGTCGCGGTCCAGCGCGAATTGCAACAGCACGCGGGTGGCGCCCTGGTTGCTGGACGAGCTCATGGCGCTGACGCCGGCAATGGCGCCCAGCGCCCGTTCCAGCGGCGCGGCCACGGTGCTGGCCATGCTTTCGGGGCTGGCGCCGGGCAGCTCGGCGCGCACCTCGATGGTGGGAAAGTCCACCTGCGGCAGCGGCGCGACGGGCAAGAGGCGCCAGGCCACCGCGCCCAGCAGCGTCAGCGCCACCGCCAGGAAAATGCAGGCGATGGGGCGGTGCAGCAGCGCGCGGATCATGGCGCCGGCCGGTCGGCGGCGGCCGGGGCGGCAGCGCGGCGGCGCTGGCCCAGGCGGTGGAAGAACAGATAGACGGCGGGCGTGGTGAACAGCGTCAGCACCTGGCTGACCAAGAGGCCGCCCACCATCACCCAGCCCAGCGGCTGGCGCAATTCCGCGCCCGACCCGGTGGCCAGCATCAGCGGCAGGGCGCCGAACAGCGCGGCCAGCGTGGTCATCAGAATCGGCCGCAGGCGCAGCAGCGCGGCTTCGCGGATGGCGGCCTGCGGCGCCAGGCCGCGGCTGCGTTCGGCTTCCAGCGCGAAGTCCACCATCATGATGCCGTTCTTCTTGACCAGGCCGATCAGCAGGATGATGCCGATGACGGCGATCAGGTCCAGCGGCCGGCCGGTCAACAGCAGCGCCAGCAGCGCGCCCACGGTGGCGGACGGCAGGGTCGACAGGATGGTGATCGGGTGGATGGCGCTTTCATACAGCATGCCCAGCACCAGGTACATGGTGACCACGGCGGCCAGCATCAGCCACAAGGTGTTGGACAGCGAGGCCTGGAAGGCCGATGCCGCGCCTTGCAGCCGCAGTTCGACGCTGGGCGGCATGGCGATGTCCTGCCGCGCGGCCTCGATGGCGGCGATGGCCTCGCCCAGGGAACCGCCCGGCGGCAGGTTGAACGACAGGTTGACGGCCGGAAACTGCGACAGGTGGTTCACCGCCAGCGGCACCGCGCGTTCGCTGACGCTGGTCAGGGCTGACAGCGCAATGGCCTGGCCGTCCTTGCTTTGCAGGTGGATGCGTTCGAGCGCGTCGGGGCTGGCGGCCAGGCGGCGGTCCACTTCCAGCACCACGCGGTACTGGTTCGACTGCGTGAACAGCGTGGCGACCTGGCGCTGGCCGAAGGCGCTGTACAGCGCCTGCGCCACGTCGTCCAGCGTCACGCCCAGGCGGGCGGCGGCGTCGCGCGACACGTCCAGGTAGGCCTGGCGGCCATCGCCCTGCAGGTCGGACGAGATGTCGGCCAATTGCGGCGCGGCAGCCAGGCGCTGGGTCAGCGCTGCGCTCCAGCGGGCCAGCAATGCGCTGTCGGGCGAGGTCAGCGTGAACTGGTACTGACCGCGGCTGACGCGGTCTTCGATGTTCAGTTCCTGCACCGGTTGCAGGAACAGGGAAATGCCCTGCACCTGGCGGGCCCGCGCGTCCAGCCGCGCCATGATGTCGGCCAGCGGCGCGCTGCGCTCGCTCCAGGGTTTCAGGTTGACCAGCAGGCGGCCGGTGTTCAGCGTGGGGTTCATGCCGTCGATGCCGATGAAGGACGACAGGCTGGCCACGTCGGGATCGCCCAGCAGGCTTTGCGCCAGCGCCTGCTGACGCCGCGACATGGCCTCGAACGAGGTGCTTTGCGCGGACTGGGTCACCCCTTGCAGTACGCCGCCGTCCTGCACCGGGAAAAAGCCCTTGGGCACGGCCAGGTACAACAGCCCCGTCAGCACGACCGTGGCCAGCATCGCCAGCAGGGTCAGGCGCTGGTGGCGCAGGGTGGCGTCGAGCCAGCCGGCATAGCGTTCCTGCAGGCGGTCCAGCAGGCCGGGCGGGCGTTCGGTGTGCGCGGGCAAGAGGCGCGCGCACATCATCGGCGTCAGCGTCAGGGACACGGCCAGCGATATCAGGATGGCCACGGCCAGCGTGATGGCGAACTCGCGGAACAGGCGGCCGACCACGTCTTCCATGAACAGCAGCGGAATCAGCACGGCGATCAGCGACAGGGTCAGGGACACCAGGGTGAAGCCGATCTGCCCGGCGCCCTTGAGCGCAGCCGACATCGGGCTGTGGCCCTGTTCACGATAGCGGGCGATGTTCTCGAGCATGACAATGGCGTCGTCCACCACGAAGCCGGCGCCGATGGTCAGCGCCATCAGCGTCAGGTTGTTGGTGGAAAACCCCGCCAGGTGCATGAAGCCGAACGTGCCGATCAGCGACAGCGGCACGGCCAGGCTGGGGATCAGCGTGGCCGGCAGGTTGCGCAGGAACAGGAAGGTGACCAGCACCACCAGGCCCACGGCAAAGGCCAGTTCCCATTGAACCCCCCGTACGGATGCGCGGATGCTCTCGGTGCGGTCGGTCAGGATGCGCACCTGCACGGCGGCGGGCAGGCTGGCGGTCAGTTGCGGCAGCAGGGCCTTGACCTGGTCGGCCACGGCGATGACGTTGGCGCCCGGCTGGCGCTGGATGTTCACCAGTACGGCGGGCTGGCGGTCGACCCAGGCGGCCAGGTAGCGGTCTTCGGCGCCGTCTTCCACCGTGGCCACGTCGCCCAGCCGCACCGGGGCGCCGTTGCGCCAGGCCACGATCAGGTCGCGGTACTCCTGGGCGCTTTGCAATTGATCGTTGGCGTCCATGATGACCGAGCGCACCGGGCCGTCGAAGCTGCCTTTGGGTTGGTTGGAGTTGGCCTTCGCGATCGTGTCGCGCAGGTCCGACAGTTGCAGCCCGCGCGCGGCCAGCGCCATCGGGTTGGCCTGCACCCTGACCGCGGGCCGCTGGCCGCCGGCCAGGCTGACCATGCCCACGCCGGACAGCTGCGCCAGGCGCTGGGTCATGCGGGTGTCGACCAGGTCGTACACCTGCGGCAGCGGCACCGAATCGGACGTGACGGCCAGCGTCAGGATGGGCACGTCCGCCGGGTTGACCTTGCGGTACACGGGCGGAGTGGGCAGGTCGTTGGGCAGCAGCGAGCCGCTGGCGCTGATGGCGGCCTGCACTTCCTGTTCGGCCACGCCCAGCGACACGTCCAGCGAGAATTGCAGCGTGATCACCGAGATGCCGCTGCCGCTGGACGACGACATCTGCTTCAAACCGGGAATCTGGCCAAAGCGGCGTTCCAGCGGCGCGGTGACGGCGCGGGCCGTTACGTCGGGGCTGGCGCCAGGGTAGGGCGTGGTGACCTGGATGATGGGGTAGTCCACCTGCGGCAAGGCCGCCACGGGCAGCAGGTGCCAGGCCAGAATGCCCGACAGCAGCAGCGCGATCATCAGGAACGACGTGGCGACCGGGCGCAGGATGAAGGGGCGGGACAGGCTCATGGTGGGGGCGGCTCGTATTAACAGGCCCTAGTTCCGGGTGTCCACGACCTGCACGCCGCGGCCATCGTGCAGGCGGTCCACGCCTTCGACCACCACGCGCTCGGCGGGCGCCAGGCCCGACACGACGGTGATGCGGCCGGCGTTGGCGCGGCCCAGCGTCAGTTCGCGGCGCGTGGCCTTCAGGGCGTCGTCGATGACGTAGACAAAGGCGCCTTCGGTGCCGTATTGCACCGCGGCCGTGGGAATGGACAGCACGTCTTCGTGCTGCGCCAGGGCCAGCCGGATGTTGACGAACTGGTTGGGGAACAGCGATTCGTCGGCGTTCTCGAACAGGGCGCGCAGTTTGACGGTGCCGCTGGCGGCGTGGACGCGGTTGTCCAGCGCTTGCAGCGTGCCTTCGGCAAGCAGGCGCCGGTCGTCGGCATCCCAGGCTTGTACCCGCAGCACCGCGCTGTCGGCGCGCGCCTGGGCCTGCGCTTGCCGCAGCAGGTCCAGCCGGGTTTCCGAAATGGCGAACAGCGCCGAGATCGGCCGCATCTGCACCAACGTGGTCAGGCCATTGGCATCGGTGGCGCGCACGTGGTTGCCGGCGTCGACGCGGCGCAGGCCGATGCGGCCGTCCTGCGGCGCGGTGATACGGGTCTGGTCCAGCAGGCGGCGCGCGTCGGCCACGCGGGCGGCCAGGCGCTGGCGCTGGGCGGCATAGCTGCGCGCCTGGGCCTCGGCGGTGTCCAACTGCTGGCCCGCCACGGCCTCCTGGCGGGCCAGGGTGCGGTAGCGGTCCAGGTCGATGCGGGCGTTGTGCAGCAGCGCATCGGTATGGGCCAATTCACCTTCGGCCGCGGCCAGGGCGGCCTGGTAGGGGCGCGGGTCGATCTCGGCCAGCAGCTGGCCGCGCTGCACCGCCTGGCCTTCGGTGTAGTGCAGCCGTTGCAACTGGCCGTCGACCTGGCTGCGCAAGACCACTTGCGCCAGCGGGGTGATGGTGCCCAGGGCGTGCAGGTCCAGCGGTAGCGGCCCGCTGCGCGCGGCGGCGACGCTGACGGCCACGGGCTGCTGGTCGTAGTTGGGGATGGCGGGGGCGCCTGGGCCGGGCGACAGATAGCGCCACACGCCCCAGGCGGCCAGCGCGACCGCGATCAGGGCGGCTGCCAGCGCCTTGGCGCGGCGTTTTTCAGGCGGGGGGAGACGGGGGGAAACGGGGCCCGCGGGCAGGGGCAGGGACATCGGTACTGCCAGGGTCAGGGGTTGGGGACAGTTCGTGATTCTATCTGAATAATAATTATTAGCGTTTTGGCATCAGCAAATTGTCAGGTTTCAAGGGGAAAGGCGCGATTGCATGAATTCCAGCAAGGCGCGCACGCGCGCGGTCACCGAGTGGCGATGGGTGTACACGCCCAGCAGTTGCAGCGGGGCGGGCCGCAGGTCCAGCGGCACCTCCTGCAAGCGGCCTGCCGCCAGGTCGTCCTGGCATGACATTGCTGCCAGGATGGCAAAGCCGATGCCCTGGCGGGCGCCGGCCAACGCCAATTCCCCGCTGTTGACCCGGTAGCGGCTGCGCACCGGCACTTTCACGATGCCGCCTGCACCGTCGTCGAACTGCCAGGGTTGGCCCTTGAGCGCGCTGAGCGTGGTGATGCAGGGCAAGGCTTTCAGTTGGCGCACGTGGCGGGGCGTGCCAGTCTTGGCGAGCAGGGCCGGGGCCGCGACCACGAGGCTGGGCAGCGTGACCAGGTCGCGGGTGATGAGCGCGCTGTCTTCCAGGCGGCCGCGGTGGAACACGATGGACAGGTCCACGTCTTCGCGCAGCGCGTCGATGCCCGTCAGACGGGTATCGCATTCCAGCTCGATGGCGGGATGCAGATCGCAGAACTCGGCGAGGATGGGGGCGAGCAGCCGCGGCGCCTCGCCGGGCATGCACATCTTCAGCGGGCCGCGCAGTTCGCGCCGCACGGCGCCCAGTTCCTCTTCCGTGCTGGCCAACGCATCGAGCAGGGGCTTGGCGCGCTGGTACAGCAATTGGCCGGCCTCGGTCATGCGCAGGTGGCGGGTGCTGCGTTCCAGCAATCGGGCGCCCAGTCTTTTTTCCAGCGTGGCCACGTGCCGGCTGACGTTGGACGACGGCATCGCCAGCCGGCGCGCGGCCCCCGCGAAACTCTGTTCGTCGACGACGGCGGCGTAGACGCGCACGGCATTCAGATCCATGGCCTGTCGCATGATTATCCCGAATAGGGTAAGAAACGATCCTATTTTTGCATGCTGGTTATCGCATCTGGCGCAATCTACGATGCCGTCTCGTTTCAAATCTGGTCCCCGCAGGCGGTGGACGGCAACATACCAAGGAGTCTTCAACATGGACATCGGCATCGTGGGCGGCGGCGTGGCGGGCTTGAGCGTCGCGCTTTCCCTGCATCGGCTGGGGCACCGGCCCACGGTCTACGAGCGCGGCGACGGGCCGGCCACCATGGGGGCCGGCGTCACGCTGTGGCCCAATGCCGGCCTGGTGCTGGACGAGCTGGGGTTGTTGCGCGACGTCGCCCGGGTCGGGGGGCGGCCGGTGGCGATGCGCCGCCTGGACTCGGCGGGCCAGTCGCTGGGAGGCATGGATATCGGGCTGCTGGACCGGTTGATGGGGTATCCCACCCATACGATCCTGCGGCGCGATTTGCTGGCCGTGCTGTTGGACCACGCTGCCAGGGCCGGGATCGACGTCCTGTATGGCCACCGCGCCATGGCGATCGACCTGGACGATGGCGGCAGGGCCGTGGCCACGTTCGAGAACGGTGTGCGCATTCGGCCCGACCTGCTCATCGGCGCCGATGGCCGCATGGGTTCGGTCGCGCGCCGCTTCGTGGCGGGCGACAACGCGCCGGTCTACCAGGGCTTCGTGAACTGGATAGGCGTGGCGTCGGACGCCGGCGCATTGGTGGACGATATGGCCATCCAGGACTACTGGGGCGTGGGCGAGCGCTTCGGCCTGGTGCCGGTCCGGCAAGACCTGGTGTATTGGGCCGCGGCCCAGGCGCGGCCCAATGCACCAGGTCTTGCCGAGGCCGGGGCGACGGATCTGCGCGCCGACGTGCAACGCCTTTTTGGCCAGTGGGCGGGGCCGATTCCCCGGATCATCCAGGCCACGCCCACGGCGGCCTTGCGGCTGATTGCCGTGCACGACCTGGAGCCGCTACCCGTCTGGAGCCGGGCCAACGTGCTGCTGGTGGGCGATGCGGCGCATGCGCCGTTGCCCACGTCGGGGCAAGGCGCCTGCCAGGCGTTGGAAGATGCCTGGCACCTGGCGCGTTGCCTGGAAGAGGCCGGCGCCACCCTGGACGCCGCGTTGCAGCGTTTCACTCGAATTCGGGGGCCCAAGACCGCGCAGTTGACGCAACAGGCGCGCGGGTTTGCGCAGGCCCTGTTCGTCACGGAACCCGACGTGTGCCGGACCCGCAACCAGCAGGTCCTGGCGGCCGACCCGGTGCAGCAGGTGCGGGCCATGGCCGCAGGGTGGGGACAGGGGCTGGAATCGGCAAGCGTGCGCCCGCAGGGATAAAATGCCGTCCAATCATGCCGTGGCGCGCGGTGCGCCGCATTCATCGAACAGGTTTCAGCCATGCCAGAACAATCTCCCGAAGCGCTCGCGCTCGAACTGGACGCCGCGCGCGCCAAGCTGCGCCTGTGGCGCGAGGTGGAACCCGCCTACCAGAAGCAGTTCGAAGACGTGCTGGCGCCCCTGGAATCAGCCGCGCTGGAACTGAAGGCCAAGCTGGTGCTGTGCTTTGACCATGCCTGCAAGCAGAAAGAGCTGACCCGCGCCGAACGCGAATTGGCCTCGGAACTGGTGCAGCAGCTGGGGCAAGAGACGCTGGCGGCCATCGTGCTGGACGGCACGCCGGCCGACTGCGACGTGGACCGGCTCAAGGCCGTGTACTTGAAGCACAGCGGGTCGGACTTCGATGCCGAGGTGGCCGACGAACTGGCGCAAATCCAGGCCCATGCGGTGACCCTGGCGCTGGCGGTGCCGGCTGAACCCGATCCGGGCCCGGACCTGGCGGCGCAACTGGCCGCGGTGCGGCGTGAACTGCTGGCGGTCGAAGAGCACTTCGCGGCCCGCTTTCACTTCGATCCGGATCAGGACATCGACCCGGCCGAGCTGATGGAAGACCTGGCCGCCGAGATCGAAGACGCCGAGGAATACATCGGCGAACTGGAATTCGAGCTGACGCAGTTCGTGGACATGCAGCAGGTCAAGGCCTGGCTGAAGGCCATGAAGAAGCAGCTGGACGCGAATAAGCGGCGCGACGACCGCGCGTAATCCGGTCGAGGCCTTTGCGGACCAAGGCGCTCAAGACGCTCAGGGCGCCTGCCGCGGCCCCGCCGGCACGATGCGCATCATCGGCGCCGCGCCCTTGGCCGGCGCGTCAAAGCGCGGCCGGATCATCCACGGCGTAAAGCGCCACAGATACAGCCCGAACGCCAGCGCCCAGGCACCAGCCGACGCGTGCAGCAGGCTCAGTGCACCCGCGGTGGGCAGCAATGCCGCCAGGCGCAGCAGCGCCGCCAGGATCACCAACGCATAGCTCAGCACCATGCTGCGGTCGGTGCGTAGCGGCCGCCCCAGGTGGCCCAGCGCGGTGCGCGTGGCCATGCCCAGGATCAGCACGGAAAAGCCGGCCACGCCAATGACGTGCGCGGGCCAGGCGGGCCGTCCCACATAGCCGGCCAGTTGCGCCGCGCCTACCAGCAGGCCGATGCCCAGGCCGGCATAACCCGCGTACAGAATCCACAGCAAGGGCACGCGGCGCGCGGCCCAGGGCTTCCAGGCCAGCCATTGCGCCAGCGCAATCAGGCCCGTGGCCGCCAGCAACAGTGCGGCCGCGCGCGGCACGCCGGCCAGCAGGCAGGCGATGGCCAGCACGCCCGTGGCCAGCTGCCAATGGCCGCTGCGGGTATGCGGGGCAATCTCCAGGCCGGCGACCGCACGCTTGGCAAAGAAGGGGATGACGCGCCGCGCGATCAGCAGGGTCAGCACCGCCATGCTCAGCAAGCCCGCATTGAAGTAGCGCATCAGCGCCAGGTAGTCGCCGGCCAGCACCGCGCGCACATACAGCACGTGGGCGGCGGCCAGCGCCACCAACAGCAGCGGCACGCCGTAATTGCGGCGGTTGCGCGTGACCCAGACCGAACGGCCCAGCGCCGCGGCGCCCCACAGGAAGAACAGCAGGTCGGCACCCGCGGCGACGTAGAGCGCCGCCGTGCCCGGCGCCAGGTAGGCTGCGCGCGCCACCAGCCAGGCCCCGCACAGCAGCGCCAGCGGCAGGCCGCGCAGGGGATTCCTGCCGGTCCAGTTGGCGCCCGCCGTCAGCAGAAAGCCCACCGCGATGGTGGCGACAAAGCCCCACAGCATCTCGTGGGCGTGCCAAGGCATGGCGGTCAACACGCCCGTCAGCCGGGCGGGCGCGAACACCCAGAGCAGCACGGAAACCAGCGCCCAGGCGCAGCCGGCCAGGTACAGCGGGCGAAAGCCCATTTCCGTGAAGGCGCGCCAGTCGGGCGCCGGCGGGCGATTCTGATCGCGGGGCGCAGCGGGTTCTTCCAGGGTCAGCAGGGTGTTCATGGGGTCTTTGCCCGTCGTGGCCGCCATGGCGGCGATAAACATTCATTTCAAATACATATTAATACCGTTGAACGGCCGGCGGCCAGCGCGGCGGGTTGATCCAGCGCAAACACGGCCGCTTCCCGGGGGTGACTAGTCACAACGGCAGGGGGTGTTTGGTCGGGTGGGCAATGGTGGGCCGCGCCCGGCATGCCTACGCTGGGTGCAGTCGTATCCGAGTGCACAACTAGCGAGAATCACCATGGCATCAACTCACCCCTCGGCCAGCGCGCCCATGCGGGTCCTGGTATCCAGCACCTTCGCCTTCACCATCTGTTTTGCGGTGTGGATGATCTTTGCGGTGCTGGGCATTCCCATCAAGGCCCAGCTGGGCCTGTCTGAAACCGAATTCGGCCTGCTGGCCGCCATGCCGGTGCTGACCGGTTCACTGGTGCGCGTGCCGCTGGGCATCTGGACCGACCGCTACGGCGGCCGGCCCGTGTTCTTCGTGCTGATGCTGCTGGCGGTGGTGCCGATCTGGCTGCTGTCCTATGCCACGCAGTACTGGCAGTTCCTGGTGCTGGCGCTGTTCGTGGGCCTGACCGGCGGGTCGTTCTCGGTCGGTACGCCCTATGTGGCGCGCTGGTTTCCCCGCAGCAAGCAGGGCCTGGCCATGGGCGTGTTCGGCGCCGGCAATTCGGGTTCGGCCATCACCAAGTTCGTGGCGCCTGCGCTGATCGCGGCCGCGGGCGGCGCCTGGGTGATCGTGCCGCAGGTATATGCCGTGGCGCTGCTGGTGACGGCGATCCTGTTCTGGCTGTTCTCGGCATCGGACCCCTCGCACCGCGTGGCGGGCGGGGCCAGCCTGTCGGCCCAGTTCGCCATGCTCAAGGACCCGCGGGTGTGGCGCTACTGCCAGTACTACTCGGTGGTGTTCGGCGGCTACGTGGCGCTGGCGCTGTGGATGACCAAGTACTACATCGGCGAATACGGCTTCGACATGAAGCTGGCGGCGCTGCTGGCAGCCTGCTTTTCCCTGCCGGGCGGCGTGCTGCGCGCCCTGGGCGGCTGGATCTCTGACCGCTACGGCGCCTACAAGACCACCTGGTGGGTGATGTGGGTGTGCTGGGTGGCGTTCTTCATCCTGAGCTATCCGCAGACCCATTTCACTGTGCTGACCACCGGCGGCCCGCGCCAGTTCGACATCGCCCTGGGCCCCACCAGCTTCACCGTACTGCTGTTCGTGGTGGGCATCGCGATGGCGATCGGCAAGGCCTCGGTCTTCAAGTTCATCTCGGATGAGTTCAGCGACAACATCGGCGCTGTGTCCGGCATCGTCGGCCTGGCCGGCGGCCTGGGCGGCTTCGTGCTGCCGATCCTGTTCGGCGTGCTGCTGGACCTGACCGGTGTGCGCTCCAGCGCCTTCATGCTGCTGTACGGCACGGTCTGCGTCTCGCTCATCTTCATGCATTTCAGTTTCCGGCCCGAAAGCGCCGCCATTGCCCGGCGGCAAGCCGCCTGACCCCGTCCCTGATCGGAGAACCCTATGTCTACCCATGTCCTGGCGCGCTGGGAGCCGGAAAACCCCGGCTTCTGGAAACAGACCGGCGCGCGCATCGCCAATCGCAACCTGTGGATCTCGATTCCCGCGCTGATGCTGGCGTTCAGCATCTGGATGCTCTGGAGCGTGGTGGTCGTCAACCTGGACCGCGCCGGCTTCATGCTGTCCAAGAACCAGCTGTTCTGGCTGACCGCGCTTCCCGCCTTGTCGGGCGCCACGCTGCGCATCTTCTATTCGTTCCTGGTGCCGGTGTTCGGCGGCCGCAAGTGGACGGCGATCTCCACCGCCTCGCTGCTGATTCCGGCGCTGGGCATGGGGTTTGCGCTGCGTGATCCGACCACCTCGTTTCCCACCTTGCTGATCCTGGCGCTGCTGTGCGGCCTGGGCGGCGGCAATTTCAGTTCCAGCATGGCCAACATCAGCTTTTTCTTTCCCAAGGAAAAGAAGGGCCTGGCGACGGGGCTGAACGCCGGCATCGGCAACCTGGGTGTGTCGCTGGCGCAGTTCGTGGTGCCGGTGGTGATCTCGGTGGGCATGTTCGGCGCCCTGGGCGGCGATCCGCAGACGGTGGCGGGCGACGCGCCGCGCAGCCTGTGGCTGCAGAACGCCGGCTTCATCTGGGTCTTGCCCATTGCGCTGGCCTCACTGGCCGCCTGGTTCGGCATGAACGACATCGCCGATGCGCGCGCGTCGTTTGCCGACCAGGCCGTGATCTTCAAGCGCAAGCACAACTGGCTGATGTGCTGGTTGTACGTGGGCACCTTCGGCTCGTTCATCGGGTTTTCGGCGGGCTTCGCCATGCTCACCAAGACCTTGTTCCCGCAGGTGGACCCCATGACCTATGCCTTCCTGGGGCCGCTGGTCGGCTCGCTGACCCGGCCGGTGGGCGGTTGGGTGTCCGACAAACTGGGCGGCGCGCGGGTCACCTTGTTTACCTTCGCCGGCATGATCGCCGCCGTGCTGGGCGTGATGGCGTTCCTGCCGGTGCACGGGCAGGGCGGTGACTTCAACGGCTTTCTGGCCATGTTCATCGTGCTGTTCGCGCTGACCGGCGTGGGCAACGGGTCCACCTTCCGCATGATTCCCGTGATTTTCCTGCGCGAACGCACCCAGGCCGCGCAAGGCAAGGGCGCCAAGGCGGAAAAGCAGGCGCTGACGGACGCGGCCCGTGAATCCGCGGCAGTGCTGGGCTTTTCCGGCGCGATCGGCGCCTATGGCGGCTTTTTCATCCCGCGCAGCTTCGGCACGTCGCTGGACCTGACGGGCGGCGCGCAGGCCGCGCTGCTGTGCTTCATCGGCTTTTACGCCACGTGCATGGTGATCACCTGGTGGTACTACGCGCGCCGTAATGCGCCGGTGCCCTGCTGAAGCGCCGGGCTGGCCGGGGTGACTAGTCACTCTGCCGCGCCCGGCCTATGCCACTGGCGAATGGTCGCCCGCCGGGCCCGCGCCTAAAGTGGTCTGGACAGCACTGATGGCAGTACGCGCCGGCAAACCCGGCGCCCTTGGAGAACCATAATGAGTCATTTTCTGGACCGGTTGAAGTTCATGTCGCGGGTGAAATCCACCTTCGCGGACGGTCACGGTGAGCTGGTCAATGAAGACCGCAAGTGGGAAAACGCCTATCGCGCCCGCTGGCAACACGACAAGGTGGTGCGCTCGACCCACGGCGTGAACTGCACGGGCTCTTGCTCGTGGAAGGTGTACGTCAAGAATGGCCTGATCACCTGGGAAACCCAGCAGACCGACTACCCGCGCACGCGGCCCGACCTGCCCAACCACGAGCCGCGCGGCTGTCCGCGGGGCGCGTCCTACAGCTGGTACGTCTATTCCGCCCAGCGCGTGAAGTACCCGATGATGCGCGGCCGCCTGATGGAAATGTGGCGCGAGGCCCGCAAGACCATGGACCCCATCGTGGCCTGGGAATGGATCAGCCAGGACCCGGTGCGCGCCAAGCGCTACAAGTCGGTTCGCGGCCTGGGCGGCTTCGTGCGCACCGACTGGGACACGGCGATGGAAATGATCGCCGCCGCCAACGCCTACACCATCAAGCAATTCGGCCCTGACCGCCTGATCGGCTTTTCGCCGATTCCCGCCATGTCGATGGTCAGCTACGCCGCCGGCGCCCGCTACCTGAGCCTGTTGGGCGGCGCCTGTCTGAGCTTCTACGACTGGTACTGCGACCTGCCGCCGGCCAGCCCGCAGGTCTGGGGCGAGCAGACCGACGTGCCGGAATCGGCCGATTGGTACAACTCGACCTACCTGATGGTGTGGGGCTCGAACGTGCCGCAGACGCGCACCCCCGACGCCCACTTCTACACCGAGGTCCGCTACAAGGGCACCAAGACGGTGGCGGTATCCAGCGACTTCGGCGAAATGGTCAAGTTCGGCGACATCTGGCTGGCGCCCAAGCAGGGCACCGACGCCGCGCTGGCCATGGCCATGGGCCACGTCATCCTGAAGGAATTCCACCTGTCGGGCGCCTCGGCCTATTTCCGCGACTACGTGCGCCGCTACACCGACATGCCCATGCTCGTGCTGCTGCGGGAACGCGACGGCTTCTACGCGCCCGACCATTTCCTGCGCGCCTCGCACCTGGACGGCGCGCTGGGCGAACAGAACAACCCCGACTGGAAGACGCTGGTCATCGATGCCGCCAGCGGTGATCTGGTGGCGCCCAACGGCAGCATCGGTTTCCGCTGGGGCGAGGGCGCGGTCAACGGCGGCGAGAAGGTCGGCCGCTGGAACCTGGAATCGCGCGACGGCGGCAGCGGCCGCGAGATCGAGCCGGTGCTCAGCCTGATCGACCGGGCCGATGCCGTGGTGGGCGTGGGCTTTCCGTACTTCGGCGCCGAACACGACGACCTGATGGTGCGCAACGTGCCGGCCCGCCGCATCCGCCTGGCGGACGGCAGCGAGGCCCTGGTGGCCAGCGTCTATGACCTGCAGATGGCGAACTACGGCCTGGACCGCGGTCTGGGCGGCGGCAATGTGGCCACGTCGTATGACGATGACGTGCCCTACACCCCGGCCTGGCAGGAAAAGCACACCGGCGTGCCGCGCGCGCAGGTGATTCAGGTGGCGCGCGAGTTCGCGCAGAACGCGCACGACACCGAAGGCAAGTCGATGGTGATCGTGGGCGCCGGCCTGAACCACTGGTACCACATGGACATGATCTACCGCGGCATCATCAACATGCTGATGATGTGCGGTTGCGTGGGCAAGAGCGGCGGCGGCTGGGCGCACTACGTGGGCCAGGAAAAGCTGCGGCCGCAGTTCGGCTGGGCGCCGCTGGCGTTTGCGTCCGACTGGGTGCGCCCGCCGCGCCAGATGAACGGCACCTCGTTCTTCTACGCCCACACCAGCCAATGGCGCCACGAAAAGCTGCACGTGCAGGAAGTGCTGGGCCCCACCGCCGACCGCGGCCGCTATGGCGACCTGAGCATGATCGACCTGAACGCCCGCGCCGAGCGCATGGGCTGGCTGCCGTCGGCGCCGCAGCTGCGCACCAATCCGCTGGACCTGACCGACCAGGCCGCGGCCGCCGGCAAGGACCCGGTGGCCTTCGCCGCGGAACAGCTCAAGTCCGGCGCGCTGAAAATGTCGTGCGAAAACCCCGACGACCCCGCCAACTTCCCGCGCAACATGTTCGTGTGGCGCTCGAACATCCTGGGTTCCAGCGGCAAGGGCCACGAGTACTTCCTGAAGTACCTGCTGGGCACGCAGAACGCCGTCTTCGGCGACGAGGGCGACGCGATCCGGCCGACCGAAGTCACCTATGAAGAAGACGCGGCCGAAGGCAAGCTGGACCTGTTGACGGTGCTGGACTTCCGCATGAGCACCACCTGCCTGTACGGCGACATCGTGCTGCCCACCGCCACCTGGTACGAGAAAGACGACCTGAACACGTCGGACATGCACCCGTTCATCCACCCCTTGAGCGAAGCGGTGCAGCCGCTGTGGGAAAGCAAGACCGACTGGGAAATCTACAAGCTGCTTGCCAGGAAGTTCAGCGACATCGGCGGCCCCTACCTGGGCAAGCGCCGCGACCTGGTGCTGACCCCGCTGATGCACGACACCCCGGGAGAGCTGGGCCAGGCCTTCGAGCCGAAAGACTGGAAGCAGGGCCAGTGCGACCTGGTGCCGGGCAAGACGGCGCCCAACATGACGGTGGTGGAACGCGACTACAACGACATCTACCGCAAGTTCACGTCGGTGGGCCCGCTGCTGGACAAGCTGGGCAACGGCGGCAAGGGCATCAACTGGAACACCGAGCACGAAGTGCACGAACTGGGCGGCATCAATGACAACGTGGCCGAGGCGGGCGTAAGCCAGGGCCGGCCGCGGCTGGACACCGCCATCGACGCGGCCGAGATGATCCTGACCTTTGCACCCGAGACCAACGGCCACGTGTCGGTCAAGGCCTGGGAAGCGCTGGGCAAGATCACCGGGCGTGACCACACCCACCTGGCCGTGGGCCGCGAGCACGACAAGATCCGCTTTCGCGACATCCAGGCGCAGCCGCGCAAGATCATTTCGGCGCCCACCTGGTCGGGCCTGGAAAGCGAAGAGGTCAGCTACAACGCCGGCTACACCAACGTGCACGAGCTGATTCCATGGCGCACCCTCACCGGCCGCCAGCAGTTCTACCAGGATCACCGCTGGATGCTGGATTTCGGCGAAGGCCTGTGCGTGTACAAGCCCGCCATCGACACCAAGACCATCGCGCCGATGCTGGGCCGCTACCCCAATGGCGAAAAGGAACTGGTGCTGAACTGGCTGACGCCGCACCAGAAATGGGGCATCCACAGCACCTATTCCGACAACCTGCGCATGCTGACGCTCAGCCGCGGCGGCCCCCATGTGTGGGTGTCCGAGACCGAGGCCAAGCAAGCCGGGCTGGTCGACAACGACTGGGTCGAGGTCTTCAACGTCAACGGCACGCTGACCGCCCGCGTGGTGGTCAGCCAGCGCGTGCCGGTGGGCATGTGCCTGATGTACCACGCCCAGGAAAAGATCGTGAACGTGCCGGGCGCGGAAACCAGCGGCAAGCGCGGCGGCATCCATAACTCGGTCACGCGCACGGTGCTCAAGCCCACGCACATGATCGGCGGCTACGCGCAGCAGGCCTACGGCTTCAATTACTACGGCACCGTGGGCGCCAACCGCGACGAATTCGTGGTGCTGCGCAAGATGAAGAAAGTGGACTGGATGGAAGGCCCGCTGGTGGAAGACCCCGCCGCCGCAACGCAACTGGAAGAGAAGCAATCATGAGGATACGCGCCCAAATCGGCATGGTGCTGAACCTGGACAAGTGCATCGGCTGCCACACTTGCTCGGTCACCTGCAAGAACGTCTGGACCAGCCGCGACGGCGTCGAATACGCCTGGTTCAACAACGTCGAAACGAAACCCGGCATCGGCTATCCCAAGGAATGGGAAAACCAGAAAAAGTGGCAGGGCGGCTGGAAGCGCACCGCGGCCGGCAAGCTGGAACCGCGCCAGGGCGGCAAGCTGCGCATCCTGGCGAACCTGTTCGCCAACCCCAACCTGCCGCAGATCGACGACTACTACGAACCCTTTACCTTCGACTACGAACACCTGAAGAACGCGCCCCTGTCGCAGACGCCGCCCACCGCGCGCCCGGTGTCGGTGCTGACCGGCAAGAAGATGGACAAGATCGTCTGGGGCCCGAACTGGGAAGACGACCTGGGCGGCGAATTCGCCGCGCGCAGCCGCGACGCGCTGTTCGAAGGCGTGCAGAAAGAGATGTACTCGACCTTCGAGAACACCTTCATGATGTACCTGCCGCGCCTGTGCGAACACTGCCTGAACCCGGCCTGTGTCGCCAGCTGCCCGTCGGGTTCGATCTACAAGCGCGAAGACGACGGCATCGTGCTGGTCGACCAGGACAAATGCCGCGGCTGGCGCATGTGCATCTCGGGCTGCCCGTACAAGAAGATCTACTACAACTGGCACAGCGGCAAGGCCGAGAAGTGCACCTTCTGCTATCCGCGCATCGAAGCCGGCCAGCCCACGGTGTGCTCGGAAACCTGCGTGGGCCGCATCCGCTACCTGGGCGTGCTGCTGTATGACGCCGACCAGATCGAACGCGCCGCCGCCGTGGGCGACGAGCAGGACCTGTACGAATCGCAACTGGGCCTGTTCCTGGACCCGCATTCGCCCGAGGTGATCGCCGCCGCGCGCGAACAGGGCATCCCCGAATCGTGGCTGGAGGCCGCGCGCCAGTCGCCGGTCTACAAGATGGCCGTGCAGTGGCGCGTCGCCTTCCCGCTGCACCCCGAATACCGCACCTTGCCGATGGTCTGGTACATCCCGCCGCTGTCGCCCATCCAGACGGCGGCCGAAGCCGGCCAGATGCCGCAGCGCACGCTGGGCAAGAGCGCCATGATTCCCGACGTGGCCAGCCTGCGCATTCCGGTGCGCTACCTGGCCAACCTGCTGACCGCCGGCAAGGAAGCGCCGGTCTTGCAGGCGCTGGAACGCATGCTGGCCATGCGCGCCTACAAACGGTCGGAAACCGTGCATGGCGAACGCGACACCGCGTTGCTGGAACAGGTGGGCCTGACGGATGCCACCGTGCAGGACATGTACCGCATCATGGCGATCGCCAACTACGAAGACCGCTTCGTGGTGCCCAGCAGCCACAAGGAAATCGTCGAAGACAGCTTCAACGAAAAGGGCAGTTGCGGCTTCACCTTCGGCAACGGCTGCTCGGGCGGGGTGTCGGAAGGCACGCTGTTCGGCCGCAAGCCGCAGGGCAGCGAGATCTTCATCGACATGCCTAAGTCGCGCAAGAAGGCCGCCACGGCCTGACCCAGGAGAAACGCCATGAAACTCTATCAACTGCTTTCCGCGCTGCTCTGCTACCCCGAACAGGACCTGGTGGATGCGCTACCCGAACTCGAAGAACGGCTGGCCGCCCACCCGGACGCCGAGGA
Organism: Achromobacter sp. FW305-C-28; assembly: GCF_058783235.1. NCBI lineage: Bacteria > Pseudomonadati > Pseudomonadota > Betaproteobacteria > Burkholderiales > Alcaligenaceae > Achromobacter > Achromobacter sp. FW305-C-28. The sequence continues at coordinate 486,658 of NZ_JBYSYL010000002.1, forward strand.
AACCCTGCAACCGCTGGTTGCCCATCTGGCCAGCCACGACCTGATTGCCCTGCAGGAAACCTACGTCGCCACCTTCGACCGCAACCGGGCGCACTCCCTGCACCTGTTCGAACACGTGCACGGCGAAAGCCGCGACCGCGGCCAGGCCATGGTAGACCTGCTGGATACCTACCGCGGCCATGGCTTCGAGCCGGTGGTGTCCGAACTGCCGGACCACGTACCGCTGTTCCTGGAATTCCTGGGCGTGATCGACCCGGCCGTGGCGCAGGACCTGCTGGACGAGGCCATCCACGTGCTGGCGGCGGTGGGCGCGCGCCTGGCCCGCAGCGAAAGCCCCTATGCCAGCGTGTTTGCCGTGCTGCGCGGCCTGTCGCGGGTGACGCCGCGCGAACAGACCGCGCCGCCGGTGCGCGACATGGACGAGGCGATGGAAACCTTCGGCGCCGGCCCCGATGGCGTCGAGCCGCTCTTGCGGCCGTTCTCGGGCGATGGCGCGCAGGCGGTGCGGTTCTATCCGCGCGCGCCAGCCGCCCATTGAATCCCCGTCTTTTCAGGACCCAAGCATCATGAATTCCCTGAATCAGTTCCTCTTCGGCATCTACCCCTACATCGCGCTGACGGTGTTCCTGCTCGGCAGCCTGGCGCGCTTCGAGCGCGAGCAATACACCTGGAAGACGGACAGCTCGCAGCTGCTGCACCGCGGCCAGCTGCGGCTGGGCAATATCCTTTTCCACATCGGCATCCTGGGGCTGTTCTTCGGCCACCTGGCGGGCCTGTTGACACCCGTGGCGGTGTGGGACTGGCTGGGCGTGTCGCACACGCTCAAGCAGACGGTGGCCATGGTGGCCGGCGGCGTCATGGGCGGGCTGTGTCTGATCGGCCTGTTGATCCTGATCCACCGCCGCCTGAGCGACCCGCGCATCCGCAAGACCACCCGCCCTGGCGACAAGCTGCTGTTGCTGTGGATTCTGGTGACCCTGCTGCTGGGCCTGTCGACCATTGCGCTGTCGGCCGGCCACATGGACGGCGAGATGATGGTGCGCCTGATGACCTGGGCGCAGCACATCGTGACCCTGCGCGGCGACGCCGCCAGCCACATCGCCGACGTGCCGCTGCTGTTCAAGGCGCACCTGTTCATGGGCCTGACGCTGTTCGTGATCTTTCCCTTCACCCGGCTGGTGCATGTCTGGAGCGGCTTTGCGTCGCTGGGCTACCTGGGCCGCGCTTGGCAACTAGTGCGCCCGCGCTGAGGCGTGTTTTCCAAGGAGCCGGACATGCCTGTGATCGTCAATGGCGTCGAACTGAACGACGCCGAGCTGGAACAAGAACTGCCGCGGCACGCGGATGCCGCCAACCCCATGCGCGCCGCCATCACGGCGCTGGTGCTGCGGCGCGTGCTGCTGGACGAGGCGGCGCGGCAGGGCGTGGATCAAGGGCAGGGCGTGCGCTCGGGAGCCGACCGCCGTGCAGATCCGGGCGCCGCCCCGGGTTTGGACGTCACCCCGGATCTGGCCCGCGAGGACGAGATCATCGGCGCCTTGCTGGACCGCCAGGCCCCGACGCCCGAGGCCGACGAGGACGCCTGCCTGCGCTATTACCAGTCCCACCCGCAGCGCTTCGTGGTGGGCGAACTGATCGAGGCCGACCACATCCTGTTCCAGGTCACGCCGGGCGTGAACCTGGACATGCTGCGCGCCCATGCCGACGCGGTGCTGGCGGACCTGCTGGCCGATCCGTCGCGCTTTGCCGAGGTGGCGCGGCAGCAGTCCAATTGCCCCTCGGCCGCGCTGGGCGGCAACCTGGGGCAGCTGGGGCGCGGCGACACGGTGCCTGAATTCGAAAAGGCGGTGTTCGCCTTGCCGGCCGGCGGCCTGTTGCCGCAGGTGCTGCAAACCCGCCATGGCCTGCATATCGTGCGGGTGACGCGGCGGGTGGAGGGGCGGCGGCTGCGCTTTGACGAGGTGCGCGAGCAGATCGCCGCGGCCTTGTCGGCGCTCAGCCGCGACACTGCCTGGCGCCAGTACGTGAAGCTCTTGGTCGAGCGCGCCGACGTGCGCGGCATCGACCTGGGCGGGGCAGAGGACGACCGGGTCTTCGGGAGTCCGTCATGAACCCGCGACCGGCAAGCGATTCGTTGGGCGCCGCGCCGGCGCCGCAGGGGCTGGTTGACGGCCATGGCCGCCGCATCGACTACCTGCGGGTATCGGTCACCGACCGCTGCGACCTGCGCTGCGGCTACTGCATGCCCAAGGGCTTCAAGGGATTCGAGACGCCCGCCAACTGGCTGCGCCATGACGAAATGGCGCGGCTGGTGGGCCTGTTCGCCGGGCTGGGCGTGAGCAAGGTGCGCCTGACCGGCGGCGAACCCTTGCTGCGTCGCGGCGTGGCGGACCTGGCGGGCGCCATCGCGGCGCTGCCCGGCGTAGCCGACCTGTCGGTGTCCACCAACGGCACCCAGCTGGCTCGACATGCCGGGGCGCTGCGCGCGGTCGGGGTCAGCCGGCTCAACATCAGCCTGGACACGCTGGACGCCGCCGAATTCTCCCGCATCACCGGCCGCGACTGCCTGGACGCGGTGCTGTCCGGCCTGATGGCGGCCCGCGACGCCGGCTTTGCCCCCATCAAGCTCAACAGCGTGGTGCACGCCGCCACGCCCGAAGCCGACGTGCGCCGGCTGCTGGGCTACGCGCTGGCGCAGGGCTTCATCCTGCGCCTGATCGAACCCATGCCCATCGGTGACAGCGGCCGCCGCTACACCCATGCCGACCTGGGCGCCCTGGGCGCGCGGCTGGCGGCCGAGCATGGCCTGGTGCCGGCGCTGGCCGGGCAGGGCGCTGGCCCGGCGCGCTACTGGACGGCGGGCGCCGGGGCGCCGGCCCTGGGCGTCATCACGCCCCTGTCGCGGCACTTCTGCGCGACCTGCAACCGCGTCCGCCTGGGCGTGGACGGCACGCTGTACCTGTGCCTGGGCCAGGAAGACCAGATGCCGCTGGGCCGCCTGCTGCGCGGCGGGGCCAGCGATGCCGAGCTGCAAGCGGCGATCCGGGCCGGTATCGCCGCCAAGCCGGAAAGGCACGAATTCAACGCCCGGCCCGAGCGCATCGTGCGCTTCATGTCGCAGACGGGAGGGTAAGGCATGGGCCAACGCATGGGTGACATCGAACGGCTGGTCGACGGCTTCCAGCGCTTCCAGCACCAATACTATGAAGCCACCCCGTCGCTGTACCGCAACCTGCGCGACGGCCAGCATCCCAGTACCTTGCTGGTGGGCTGCTGCGATTCGCGGGTCGACCCGGCCATGCTGCTGGGCTGCGACCCCGGCGACATCTTCACCGTGCGCAACGTGGCCAACCTGGTGCCGCCGGCCGACCGCGACCAGGGCCACCACGGCGTGCTGGCCGCGATCCAGTTCGCCGTCGAACAACTGGCGGTCAGCCGGATCATCGTGCTGGGCCACGCGCAATGCGGCGGCATCCGCGCGCTGATGGACCGGCCCGCCCGCAGCGACGGCGACCCCGACTACCTGAACCGCTGGATGGACATCGCCGAACCGGCCCGCCAGCGCGTGCTGAGCCAGATGCCCGAGGCGTCCCGCGCCGAGCGGCGGCGGGCCTGCGAGCAGGCGTCCATCCTGATTTCGCTGCGCAACCTGGAAGCCTTGCCCTGCGTGGGGCGGCGGGTGGCGGCGGGCGACCTGACCCTGCACGGCTGGTATTTCGACCTGGTGGCGGGGGCTTTGCTGGCATACTCGGCGCGGGCGGACGCGTTTCTGCCCATCGTGTGTCCTTTGTTCACGGAGCCAGCATGACCCCCGTATTCGGCATCGCCGGCCGCTCCGGCAGCGGCAAGACCACCCTGATCGAGGCCATGCTGCCGCTCTTGGGCGCGGCCGGGCTGGCGGTCAGCGTCATCAAGCACAGCCACCACGATTTCCAGATGGAGCCGCCCGGAAAAGACAGCGCGCGCTTTCGCCTGGCCGGGGCGCGCGAAGTGATGGTGGCCTCGCCTTTTCGCTACGCCATCGTGCATGAACTGCGCGATGCGCCGGAACCGTCGCTGGCAGAGCAGGTGGCCCGGCTGGCGCCGGCCGACCTGGTGCTGGTCGAAGGCTTCAAGGCGGCCGACATTCCGCGCATCGAGGTCTACCGGCCGGCGCTGGGCAAGCCGCCGCTGCACGGGGACGACCCCGGCTTCCTGGCGGTGGTGACCGACGCCGCGCTGGACACGGCCTTGCCGTGCCTGCCCCTGAACGATCCAGCGGCGGTGGCCGCGTTCATCCGGCGCACGGTCGGGCGGGACTGAACTACACTGATCGTCTGCGATTTTCCTCGAAAGTCCCTGCAAGTCCCGCTTCCATGCCCCTGTCTTCCACCCCCGCCGATGCCGACGGCCTGCCGTCGTCGCGACATCGCCTGTCCACCCGCATCATCGCCAGTTCGCTGGTGGCGCTGATCGTGGTGCTCAGCATGGTCAGCTGGACGCTGTGGCTGTCGTGGCAGCTGGAAGGCGCGGGGGCGGCCATCAACGATACCGGCAGCTTGCGCATGCGCGCCAACCGGGTGGCGGTGGAACTGATGCGGCCGCAGGCTGGCCGGCAGGTCCGCACCGACGAACAGCTGCGCCTGATGGACGACACCATCGCCCGGCTGGCGCGCGGCAACCCGGCGCGGCCGCTGTTCATTCCCAACGATCCGGCCATCCGCGAGCAATGGCTGGGCGTGGCCGATTACTGGCGCAGCATCATGCGGCCGGCGGCGGCGCGTGCCATCGAACGCGAAGACGCCGCCGACTACCTGGAAACGCTGCCCGATTTCGTGGCCCGCGCGGACGCCCTGGTGCGCATGATCGAGCAGGACAATGCCGGCAAGACCACGTCGCTGCGGCTGTCGCAGGGCGTGCTGGCGGCGATTGCCAGCGCCGGCACCCTGGCCATGATCTACCTGCTGTACCTGTGGATCATCTCGCCCGTGCTGCGGCTGCGCGACGGCCTGCAGCGCATGGCGGCGCGCGAATTCAGCACCCGCCTGCCAGTCGAAAGCCGCGACGAATTCGGCGTGCTGGCGCGTGGCTTCAACCGCATGGCCGACGAATTGCAGGGCCTGTACACGGGACTGGAGCAGCGGGTAGGCGAAAAGACCGCCCAGCTGGCCGCGCAGAACCGCGACATCGGCGCGCTGTACGACATGGCCGCCTTCCTGAACCAGCCCAACGAGATCGAGGCCATGTGCCAGGGCTTCCTGCGCCGGGTGATGCTGCAATTCGATGCCGAAGGCGGCAGCATCCGCGCGCTGGACCCGGACAACGACACGCTCAACCTGGTGGTGTCGGTGGGCCTGTCCGAAGACCTGGTCGAATCCGAACACTGCATGCGGGTGGACGACTGCTACTGCGGCGTGGCCACGCGCCAGGCCGGCGTGATCGTCATTCAGGACCTGCGCCAGGCGCCGGCGCCGCAAGACCTGAACTGCCAGCGCGACGGCTTTGCCAGCGTGGCCGTGTTTCGCATCGTGACCCGCGACGAGGTGCTGGGCTCGTATTCGCTGCATTTCCGCAACCCGCGGCAACTGGCGCCGTCCGAATCGCAGCTGCTGGAAACCCTGGGGCAGCACCTGGGCGTGGCGCTGGACAACCGCCGCCTTTCCGCCCAGGCGCGCCAGCTGGCCGTGGTGCAAGAGCGCGGGCTGGTAGCCCAGGGCCTGCACGACAGCCTGGCGCAGGGGCTGAACTTCCTGAACCTGCAACTGCAATTGCTGGACGCGGCGGTCAAGCGCGGCGACCAGGCCGAGATCGACGAGATCCTGCCGCTGCTGCGCACTGGCGTGGACGAAAGCTACCAGGACGTGCGCGAGCTGTTGACCAACTTCCGCAGCAAGCTGGGCCAGGGCGATCTGCGCGACGCCATGCAGGACACGGTGGAACGCTTTCGCCGCCAGACCGGCCTGTCCGTCACGCTGGCGTTCCAGCAGGGCGAGGGCGCGCCGCTGCCGCCCGAGCAGCAATTGCAGGTGCTGTTCATCCTGCAGGAAGCGCTGTCCAACGTGCGCAAGCATTCCGAGGCCGATCGGGTCGAGATCCGCGTGCACAACGCGCGCGATTTCAGCCTGGACATCATCGACAACGGCCAGGGCTACGACCCGGCCGAAGTGGCGCGCCGCGGCGAGGCCCACGTCGGCCTGCACATCATGCGCGAACGCGCCGCGCGCATGCAAGCCACGATTAAAATGCAATCCCGTCCCGGCCACGGCACGCACATCGCGCTGCTGCTGCCCGGCGCCGAACGCCAGGCCGCCTGAGCCCATCAAGACCATGCCCATCCGTATCCTGCTCGTCGACGATCACACCCTGTTCCGCTCGGGGATGCGCCTGCTGTTGCAACGCCAGCCCGATTTCGAAATCGTGGCCGAAGCCGGCGACGGGGTCGAAGGCGTCAAGCGCGCCAAGGAACTCAAGCCCGACGTGGTGCTGCTGGACTTGAACATGCCGGGCCTGTCTGGCCTGGAAACGCTGCAACTGCTGACGCAGGACGTGCCGGGCAGCGCGGTCATCATCCTGACCGTGTCCGAAGAAGCCGACGAGCTGGGCCAGGCGCTGCGCGACGGCGCCCGCGGCTACCTGCTCAAGAACATCGATGCCGACGTGCTGACCTCGGCCATCCGCCGCGCGGCGGGCGGCGAACCCGTCATTGCCGAAAGCATGACGGCCAAGCTGGTCGAACAATTCCGCGGCCAGGCCAACCTGGCCGCCCAGGCGCCGCCGGGGCAGGCCGAACGCCATCGCCTGACCGCGCGCGAACGCCAGATCGTGCAGTGCCTGGCGCGCGGCGCCAGCAACAAGGTCATCGCACGCGAACTCGATGTCAGCGAAAGCACGGTCAAGATCCATGTGCAGAACGTACTGAAAAAGCTCAACCTGACCAGCCGGGTGCAAGTGGCCGTGTACGCGGTCGAGCACGGCCTGCATGGCGACGACGCGGCCTGAACCGGCCGCCGCGTGACGCTTGACCTAGCTCGTTGCCAGGGCATTTGATCTTCGACAAGGCTTTGCCGCCGGCCGGCCCCTAGACTGGCCGGCATGCATACCCGAACCTCTCCGTTGGAACTCGTGGCGCCCGCCGGCAGCCTGGCCGCGCTGAAGGCGGCGATCGAGGCAGGCGCCGACACCGTCTATCTGGGCCTGAAGAACGCCACCAACGCCCGCAATTTCGCCGGGCTCAATTTCACCGAAAGCGATATCCGCGAGGGCGTTGCCCTGGCCCATGCCAAGGGCCGCCAGGTGCTGTTCGCCATCAATACCTTTGTGCAGCCCGGCCGCGGCCACGAATGGCGCGAGGCGGTCGATGCCGCCTGCGCGCTGGGCGCCGACGCCGTCATCATGGCCGATGCCGGCCTGCTGGGCTATGCCCGCGATCGCTATCCCGACCTGCGGCTGCATCTGTCGGTGCAAGGCTCGGCCACCCACGCCGACGCCATCGAGCTGATGAAAGCGCAGTTCGGCATCCGCCGCGTGGTGCTGCCGCGCGTGCTGACCCTGGCCGAAATTGCACGCATCTGCGCCAACGTCAGCGTCGAGGTCGAGGTGTTCGGCTTCGGCAGCCTGTGCGTCATGGCCGAAGGACGTTGCCTGCTGTCTTCATATGTCACCGGCGATTCGCCCAACAACAAGGGCGTCTGTTCGCCGGCCGGCGCGGTGCGCTGGGTCGAGCAGGACGGCCGCCTGGACGCGCGCCTGAACGGCATCCTGATCGACCGCTACGAACCCGGCGAGCCGGCCGCGTACCCCACGCTGTGCAAGGGCCGCTTCGAGGTCGACGGCCACGCCGACCACGCGCTGGAAGAACCGACCAGCCTGAACGCCATCGGCCTGTTGCCCAAGCTGGCCGAAATGGGCGTGTCGGCCGTGAAGATAGAAGGGCGCCAGCGCAGCCCGGCCTACGTCACGCAAGTGGTGTCCACGCTGCGCGCGGCGCTGGACAGCGCCCATGCCGACCCCAACCGCTATTCCCCACGCCCCGACTGGAACGCCATGCTGGCGCGCCATGCCGAGGGTTCCCAAGTCACGCAAGGCGCATTCGAACGTCCATGGAAATGACACCCAAGGCTTTCCGCATTTCGGCGGGTCCGCTGCTGTATTACTGGCCGCGTGCGCGCACGCTGGAATGCTATGCGGCGCTGGCCGACAGCCCCGTCGACATCGTCTACGTGGGCGAAACCGTCTGTAGCCGACGCCACGAGCTGCGCGCCGACGACTGGCTGGACCTGGCGCGCGACCTGCGCGCCGCCGGCAAGGACGTGGTGCTGTCGGCCCGCACGCTGATCGAAACCGGCGCCGAGGCTGCGGCGTTGCGGCGCCTGTGCGAACAGGGCGACTTCATGGTGGAAGCCGGCGAGGTCGGCGCGTTGCGCCACCTGGGCGGGCGGCCGTTCGTGGCCGGCCCACACATGAACGCCTACCACGGCGGTACGCTGGAATGGCTGGCCGCGCGAGGCGCGGCGCGCTTCGTGGCGCCGCTGGAAATGCATGTGAACGCGCTGGCCCGGCTGCTGGCCGAGCGGCCGGCGGGCTTGCAGGCCGAAGTCATGGTGTGGGGCCGCATGGCGCTGGCATTTTCGGCCCGCTGCTTTACCGCGCGCCATTTCCGCCTGAAGAAGGACGACTGCGGCTTTCGCTGCATCGAGCATCCCGACGGCCTGGACATGCGGACCCGCGAATCGCACGAATTCCTGGCGATCAACGGCATCCAGGTGCAGTCGGCCGCATGCCTGGATCTGCTGGACCAGGCAGCGTACCTGGCGGACCTGGGCGCGCAGGTGCTGCGCGTCAGCCCGCAATCGAGCGGCACGCTGGATGCCATCGCCGCGTTGGACGCCGTGCGCCAAGGCCGGGTGCAGAACGAGGTGGCGCCGCCTGCCGGCATCGGCCGCTGCAACGGCTATTTCCATGGCCAGTCGGGCATCGCCTGGCAGGAGCGCGCATGAACCACGCCGCCTTCACCTTGCCGTCCTTGGTGGCACGCCTGGGGCGCCGCGTGCCGGCGCCGCTGGCCTCGCTGCATTTCGCGGCCGGACTGGAACTGGCGCGGCGCCTGAAATGGCTGGCGCCGCCGCCGGAACTGGACGGCCGCAGCTTTGCCATCACCATCGAAGACCTGGGCTTGCGCAGCGGCTTCGCGGTGCGGGGCGGCGCCTTCCGCCCGCGCTGGGACGCGTCGCCCTGCGAGCTGGAACTGGGCGCGCGGCTGGCCGACCTGCTGGCGCTGATGCGCGCCGAGACCGATGCCGACACGCTGTTCTTCCAGCGCCGGCTGCGCATTTCGGGTGACACCGAACTGGGGCTGATCGTGAAGAACTGGCTGGACGCCGCGCCTCGTCCCGCCTGGCTGGAACGGCTGGCGGCGGTGCCCTAGCCAGGCCAGTTCAACCCCGCCGGCCTTCCATGGCCCGCGCCACGCGCGACAGCGCCAGGCTGGCCGCGAAATACAGCAACGCCACGGCCAGGTAGACCTCGACGTGATAGGGCCGCCAGTCGGTGCCCGCGACCACCGACTTGGCCGCGCCCAGCACGTCGAACACGCCGATGATGCTGACCAGCGACGTGTCTTTCACCGCGCCGACGAACACCCCCAGCGCGGCGGGCGCGGCGATGCGGCGCGCCTGCGGCCAGATCACCGTCCAATACGCCACGGCGGGGCGCATGCCCAGCGCCCGCGCTGCCATCATCTGGCCCGCGGGGATGGCCTGCAAGGCGCCGCGCAGCACCTCGGCCAGCAGGCATGCGGTGTGCAGCGTCAGCGCGGCCAGCGCCATGCTGAACTTGGATACGCCGCCGCCCAACAGCAGCGGCAGCACGAACGAGGCAAACAGCAATTGCGTGACCAGCGGCACGCCGCGCACGGCCTCGATCAAGGCAGCGGCGGCCAGCGACCCGCCACGGCTGCCCGAACGGCGCAGCAGCGCCAACCCGAACGCCAGCGGCACCGCCGCCACCAGCGCCGAGATCGCCAGGATCAGCGTCACCAGCAGGCCGCCCCAGCGCAACGGGCCGATGGCCGTGCCCCAGGGCATTCCGGACAGCGCGCCGAGCGTCACGGCCAGCGCCAGCGCAATCAGCGCCAGGCGCACGCGCGCCGGCAGGCGGCCGGCGCCCAAGGCCACCGTCACGCCGGCCAGCAGCGCGGCGCAAGCGACCAGGGCCTGGGGCCGGTCCTCTGGCGCCATGGCGCCGAACAGCAGCAGCGGCACGTTGTCGGTCACCGCGGCCCAGCAGGCGCCGGCGGCCGCGGCGCACTCGGCCGGCGCGCCGTGCCACACCGCGCGCAGCACGGCCCAATCCAGTACAGACCAGGCAGCGGTGGCCAGCAGCACGGCCACCACGGCCGATCCCAGCCAACGGCGCCAGGGGGGTGCTCGGCGCGCGTCCCCGCCCAGGAGCGGCAAGCCCGGCCGGTCGCCCAGGCGGGCGCCGTGGCTGTCGCCGGGGCCATGACGCGCATGGCGCGCGTTCCAGGTGGACAGGGCGCCGCCCAGCGCCAGCGCCAGGCCCAGGTACACGGCGACGGCCAGGGCAATGCCTTCCAGCGCCAGGCCGGTCTGCGTGATGGCGGTGTTGATCACGGCCATCAGTTCCTGGTAGCCGATGGCAATCGCCAGCGTGCTGTTCTTGACCAGCGCCAGGCACTGGTTGGCGTACGGCGGCAGGGCGACGCGCGCGGCGTAGGGCGCGATGACCCGGCGCAAGACGCTGGCCGGGGTCAACGCCATGGCCTGGCCCGCTTCCACCAGGCCGACCGGCACCGCGCGCACCGAGGCGCGCACGATGTCGGCGATGTAGGCGGCGTGGAACACGATCAGGCCGATGGCCAGCGCGGCGAATTCGATGCTGGGCTGCCAGCCCCCTTGCAGGCCCAGGCCGCGCCGGACGGGCAAATCGACCTGCACCGGTGGCAGCAACGTCCAGGCCAGCAGGGCCAGCGCCAGTGGCAGCAGCCACGTGGCGCCTTGGGCGAGCCGACCTGAGCGAGAACCGATCTCGCGGCCCCACCGCCTGTGCGCCAGCCAGCCGGCCAGCAACGCGCCCAGCGCCGCCAGCGCATACGGCAGCCACCCGTGCAGGGCGGGCAGCGCCAGCCCGCGGTTGGACAGCAGCACCGATGGCAGCGGCTGCCAGGCCTGCCGCGCATCCGGCAGGCGCAGCAGCAGGCCATACCAGACGAACAGTTGCAGCAGCACCGGCGTGTTGCGCAGCGGCGCGATGATGGCCGCGGCGGTGCGCGCGGCCAGCGCCTGCGACGACAGGCGCAGCAGCCCCAGCCCGATGCCCAATAGCGTCGCCACGGGGATGGCCACCAACGCCACCGTCAGCGTATTGACCAGCCCCGCGGCAAGCGACATCCAGTACGGATCTTCGGGCGTGACCGGCAGCAGGCTTTCCGAAATGCGAAAGCCCGCTGGCTGGAACAGGAAGCCGAAGCCGCCGCGGATGCCGCGCGCCGCCTGCACGGATTCGATGTGCAGGATCAGCACGGCGGCCATGCCCCCCAGCGCCAGGGTCCAGGCCAGGGCGGGCAGCCAGCGCCTCAGGGCGGGGCTCGCGGGCAGGGCAAGGGTGGCGATCATGTCATTGGAACGGCGGCGAATACAGCAGGCCGCCCTTGTTCCACTGCGCATTCAGGCCGCGCTCCAGCTTGAGCGGCGTGGCCGCGCCCAGGTTGCGGTCCCACACTTCGCCGTAATTGCCCACCGCCTTGATGACGTTGCGGGCCCAGCCTTCGTCCAGGCCGAAGCTCTTGCCGATGCCCGGGTCCAGGCCCAGCAGGCGGCGCACCTGGGCATCGGTGCTCTGCGCCTGGCTGTCGACGTTTTTGGACGTGATGCCCAGTTCTTCGGCGGCCACCAGCGCGTTCACCGTCCAGCGCACGATCGCGGTCCAGTTCGGATCGTCCTGGCGCACGAAGGGGCCCAGCGGCGACTTGTTGATGCGTTCGGGCAGGATGATGAAGTCGTCCGGATTGGCGGCGCGCGCGGCGCGGCTGGCGGCCAGCGTGGACGCATCCGACAGATAGACGTCGCAGCGGCCGGCGTAGAAGGCCTGTTCCAGCTCCACCAGGTTCTCGATCACCACGGGGCGATAGGTGAGCTTGTTCTTCTTGAAGTAGTCGACCAGGTTCTGTTCGTTGACGGTGCCCGGCTGTACGCAGACCTGCGCGCCATCCAGCTCGGCAGCGCTTTTCACGCCCAGCTTGCGCGGCACCAGGAAGCCCTGGCCGTCGTAGAACACGATGCCGGCGGACACGATGCCCAGGCCCGCATCGCGGCCCGAGGTGATGGTGGTGTTGCGGTTCAGCACGTCGATCTCGCCGCCTTGCAGCGCGGGAAAGCGCTGCTGCGAACTGAGCGGCACGAAGCGGGTCTTCTCGGCATCGCCCAGCACGGCGGCGGCCAGCGCGCGGCACAGGTCGGCATCCAGGCCCGTCCAGCGGCCCTGCTTGTCGGCAATGGACAGGCCCGCCGAGCCCTGGCTCACGCCGCACACCAGTTCGCCGCGTTTCTTGATGGCGTCGACCGTGACGCCTGCCGTGGACGCGCCGGCATAAGCCAGCGCCGCCGCCACACCGGCGGTCTTGAGAAGAGAGATCAACCGCATGCCGTTCCCGTATTCGTTATATGCAAGAAAGGCATGAATTCTAGGGTGGCGCACCCGTGCGGCGAGCGACTATATGGTCATATGGTTATGAGAACTTAGCCTTATCCAGATTCGCGTCATATACCTAGAATCCGTCCATACCAAGTTGCATAGACGAAGAAGGTCGCGCATGAGCTGGCAGGACGAATTCAGGCAGTTGTTTCCCATCACACGCGACAAGGCCTACGCCAACATCGCCTACACCAGCCCCTTGGCGCCCAAGGTGGCCGCTGCGGTGGCGGACTTCTTTGACGGCATCACGCATGCCCGCAGCGACAAGCCGCAATGGCTGCGCGACGCGGCAGCCTTGCGCCCGCGCCTGGCCCGCCTGATCGGCGGCGACGCGCGCCGCGTGGCCTTTACCAAGAACACCACCGAAGGCCTGAACACCGTCGCACAAGGCCTGGCCTGGCAAGAGGGCGACAACCTCATCGTCGACGACCAGGAACACCCCACCAACGCCTTGCCGTGGCTCAATCTGCGCCGCCACGGCGTGCAGGTGCGCGTGCCGCCGTCGCGCGCCGGCCGCTATACGGTTGACGACCTGTGGCAGCACGTCGATGCCCGCACACGGCTCATCGCGGTGTCATGGGTGCAGTACGGCACGGGCCTGCGCACCGACATCGCCGAGCTCGGCCGGCGCTGCGCCGAACGCGACATCTGGCTGGTGGTCGATGGCGTGCAGGGCGCGGGCCTTTTGCGCGCCGAGGTCGATGCCTGGGGCGTGGATGCCTTTGCCAGCGGCGCGCACAAGGGCCTGCTGGGCCCCTTGGGCGTGGGCTTCCTGCACGTGTCGCCCAGGCTGCTGGACGCGCTGGACCCGCTCTACATCGGCCCATCCGAAGTGACCACGCTGGGCAAGGCCGGCCTGCAATGGCAAGTGGCCGTGTCGGACGCGGGCGATGCCCGCCGCCTGGAATCGGGCAACCTGAACTATCCCGGCATCGCCGGCCTGGCCGGCGCGCTGGATCTCATTGAATGGGCGCAGCCTGAACGCATCGAACCGTGGGTGATGGAGCTGTCCACGGCATTGAGCGATGGTTTACGCGCACTGGGGCTGCAGGTAGTATCCCCGGCCGACGACGCCTTGCGCAGCACCACCACGGCCGTACGCGTGGCCGATCCGGCCGCCGCGCTGGCGCACCTGGCCCGCGAGGGTGTGGTGGCGAGCATTGTCGAGTATGGTTACCTGCGCCTGTCCGTCGGCGCCTACAACAATCACGGGGACATCGAACGCATCCTGCGCGCCGCGCGCGGGTTCGCCGCCTGATCCCCTCACCATCACGCATCTCAAGGAGAGACACATGACTGAAGCGAAAAAGCCCGACTGGCGGCTGGAAACCATTGCCGTGCATGGCGGTTACCGTCCCGACCCGACCACGCGCGCCGTGGCCGTGCCGATCTACCAGACCGTGGCCTACGCGTTCGACGACACGCAACACGGCGCGGACCTGTTCGACCTGAAGGTCGCGGGCAACATCTACACCCGCATCATGAACCCGACGACCGACGTGCTGGAGCAGCGCGTGGCGGCCCTGGAAGGCGGCATCGCCGCGCTGGCGCTGGCCTCGGGCCAGGCCGCGGTCACCTACGCCATCCTGACCATCGCCGAAGCCGGCGACAACATCGTCTCGTCCAGCACGCTGTACGGCGGCACCTACAACCTGTTCGCGCACACGCTGCCGCAGTACGGCATCACCACGCGCTTTGCCAACCCCAGCGACCTGGCTGCCTTCGAAGCGCAGATCGATGACCGCACCAAGGCCATCTTCGCCGAGTCCGTCGGCAACCCGCTGGGCAACATCACCGACATCGCCGCGCTGGCCGAACTGGCCCACCGCCATGGCCTGCCGCTGATCGTCGACAACACCGTGCCGTCGCCGTACCTGCTGCGCCCCATCGAGCACGGCGCCGACATCGTGGTGCAGTCGCTGACCAAGTACCTGGGCGGCCACGGCACCAGCCTGGGCGGCGCCATCATCGACTCGGGCAAGTTCCCCTGGGCCGAGCACAAGGCCCGCTTCAAGCGCCTGAACGAACCCGACGTCAGCTACCACGGCGTGGTCTACACCGAAGCCTTCGGCCCGGCCGCCTACATCGGCCGCGCCCGCGTGGTGCCGCTGCGCAACACGGGTGCGGCGATCTCGCCGTTCAACTCGTTCCAGATCCTGCAAGGCATCGAAACGCTGGCGCTGCGCGTGGACCGCATCGTGGAAAACGCCGTCAAGGTGGCGCGCTACCTGCGCGAACACGCCAAGGTCGAATGGGTCAATTACGCCGGCCTGCCGGACCACCCCGACCACGCGCTGGTGCAGAAGTACCTGGGCGGCAAGGCGCCGGGCCTGTTCACGTTTGGCGTGAAGGGCGGCCGCGAAGCCGGCGCGCGCTTCCAGGACGCGCTGCAGCTGTTCACGCGCCTGGTGAACATCGGCGACGCCAAGTCGCTGGCGACCCACCCGGCGTCCACCACCCACCGCCAGTTGAACCCTGAAGAGCTGCAAAAGGCCGGCGTGCGCGAAGAAACCGTGCGCCTGTCCATCGGCATCGAGCACATCGACGACCTGCTGGCCGATCTGGACCAGGCCCTGGGCAAGGTGTGAACGGCATGACGATGATTCACCGCAGGAACCTGTTGAAACTGGCTGCGGGCCTGCCCGCGCTGGCGGCGGCCCCGGCCATCGCAGCCCAGCCGCAAGCCGCCCGCGCCAAGACCTACGTGCTGGCGCACGGCTCGTGGCATGGCGGCTGGTGCTGGCGGCCGGTGGCCGACCGGCTGCAGGCCGCCGGTCACCGCGTCTTTGCGCCCAGCTTCACCGGCATGGGCGACCGCGCGCATCTGCTGAACCCGGCCATCACCATCGACACCTTCGTCGAAGACCTGGTGCAGGTGATCCAGTCCGAAGAACTGAACGACGTCATCCTGGTGGGCCACAGCTTTGGCGGCATTCCGATCTCGGGCGTGGCGGACCGCATCCCCGAGCGGCTGGCGCACCTGGTGTACTTCGACTCGATCGTGCTGCAAAGCGGCCAGAACGCGTTTTCGGTGTACCCCAAGGCGGATGCCGATGCCCGCATCGCGGCGGCGTCCAAGGCCACCAACGGCCTGGCCGTGCCGATTCCCGATCCGCTGCCCGCGGCCTGGGGCTTCAAGCCGGGCAGCGCCGACGAAGCCTGGGTCAAGCGGCGCCTGACCGCGCATCCGCTGGCCAGCTACACCACGCCGCTGACGCTCAAGCATCCCATCGGCAACGGCCGCCCGCGCACCTACATCCACTGCACCCAGCCTGAACTGCCGGTGCTGGAGGAATCGCGCAGGCTGGTGAAGTCGCAACCGGGCTGGAACTGGGTCGACATCGCGGCGCCCCATGAGGCGCACATCACGCATCCGGCGCTGTTGGCCGATCTGCTGCTGGGGCTGTCTTAAGCCCCGGGCTTCAGGCCTTTCCTCCAGGCCGAGGGCGCCACGCCCTCGGTGCGCAGGAACACCCGGCTGAACGCCGCCTGCGAGCGGTAGCCCACGCGTTCGGCGGCATCCTGGATGCCCACGCCTTGCGACAGCAAGCGCCGCGCCACGCGCATGCGCAGCAATTGCAGCAATTGCGCGGGCGTGGTGCCGCTGTGCAACGTGAAGCGGCGGTGAAACGTCGCTTTGGACATATGCACGTGGCGCGCCATGTCGTCCAGGTTCCAGTCGTCTTCGGGCCGCGCCAGGATGGCCTGGAGCAAGCCCGCCATGGCCGGGTCGCGCGCCAGCACGAACAGGCCGTAGGCGTGGCGGTCGTGGATGGCCAGATGCCGCAGCATGAAGAAGATCAGCATGTCCGTCAGGCGTTCCAGCACCACGGCCGACGCGCCGCCTTCGCGCGCGGTTTCGCCCAGGATCAGGTCGAACACGCCGCGCGCGCCGGCATAGCGCTCGTCCCCCGCGCGCAGCAAGAGGACGTCGGGCAGGGTGTCGGCCAGCAGGTCGGCCAGGCCGGGTCGAAACTGGAAAAAGCCGCAGGCCAGGCCGGTGCCATCGGGCTGGGCCGGGGCCAGCGGCTGCATCGCGCGGCAGGCGGGCGCGCCGGGATCGGGCGGGTCCAGCGGGGTCAGCGCGTGCGGCACGTCGCGCAGGAAGAACACGCCGTCGCCCGCCGACAGGGTCAGCGGCGCCTGCTCGCCGCCCAGGTCGACCCGGCAGCGTCCGTGCAGGATCAGGTGAAAGCTGGCGCGCGCCCGGCCGCTGGTGCTGGCCGTCCAATTGCCGCAATACTGGCCCAGGTGATACAAGCTGGATTGCACTTCCAGGCTGGACAGCAGCAGGGCGTCGACGGCGGCTTGGTCGGTGTTCGGGGAGGCAGTAGATGGCATGGTTATATGGGCATTGCTGAAAGTCGATAAGATCGAGCATCAGCTTGCGATCCCCGTGCATTGTCGCGCTTCGCGGTGCGGCCGCACAATCGTGTTTTCATCGAACGTCTTCCAGGAGACTCTCATGGCCCGTTTGACCGTCCACACCGCGCAAAGTGCGCCCGAACCCACCCGCGCTGCCCTGGCCGCGGCCGAGCAGGGCGCCGGCTACCTGTCCAATTTGCTGGGGGTGCTGGCCAATGCGCCCGTGGCGCTCGAAGCCTACCAGACCCTGTCGCAGATCAACGCCCGCGCCGGGCTGACGCTGCAGGAACGCGAGGTGGTGCAACTGGTGGCTGGCACGCGCCACGGCTGCACCTTCTGCGTGGCCGGCCACACGGCGCTGGCCCGCAACAAGGCCAAGCTGTCGCCCGACGTGGTGGACGCGCTGCGCGCCCAGGGCATCTTGCCCGACGCCCGCCTGCAAGCGCTGGCCGCCTTCACCGAAGCCGTCATCCAGACCCGCGGCCGCGTCAGCGACGAGGCCCTGCACGCGCTGCGCGACGCCGGCTACACCGATGGCAATGCCCTGGAAGTCATCGTCGGCGTGGGCCTGGCCACGATCTGCAATTTCGGCAACAACCTGGCGCAGACGCCGCTGAACGAGCAACTGAGCGCCTACGCCTGGAGCGGCGACCGATGACGGCGCGCCAGCCCGATCGGTTGACGCCGGCACTCGCCGCCTGGCTGGACCAGCACGCCGGCGCGCTGGACGATGGCACCCAGGACCCGGCCAGCGTGCTGCCGCGCCTGGCCGCCGCCGGCCTGTTCCGCCAAGGCGTGCCCGAGGCCCTGGGCGGCCTGCCGGGCACCGACATCGGCGACGCCATCGAAGCCGTGTCGCAGGTCGCCGAGCATTCCGTGGCCAGCGCCTTTGTCGCGTGGGGTCAGCGGGTCTTCATCGAATACCTGCTGCGCAGTCCCAACACGCTGCTGGCGCAGACCTGGCTGGCGCCGCTGCTGGCGGGCGAGCAGGCCGGCGCCACCGCGCTGTCCAACGCCATGAAATTCCTGAGCGGCATCGAATCGCTGCAGATCAGCGCTCGCCAGGACGGCGGGCAATGGCTGCTGGACGGCCGCTTGCCCTGGGTCACCAATCTGCGCAAGCAGGGCTTCCTGGTGGCCGCCGCGGTGTCGGCGCCGGACGGCACGCCTGCTGTCGTGGCCTTGCCGCACGATATCGACGGCCTGGCACGCAGCGCCGACCTCGACCTGCTGGCGCTGCAATCGAGCAATACCGCGGCGCTGGACGTACGCGGCGTGCGCATCGGCCCCGAATGGCTGATCCACCCGGACGCGCGACAATACCTGCCGCAGGCGCGGCCGGCCTTTGCGGGCCTGCAATGCGGCCTGTCCATCGGCCTGGCCCGGCGCGCGCTGCGCGCGGCGCAGGAAGCGGGGCAGGGCCAGGCCTCGCGCGGCATCCTGGGCGAACCGCTGCAAGCGCTGGCCGCCCAACTCGATGACCTGACCGCACGCCTCATCGACGGCGTGCGCAGCGAACGTTTCGTGGCCGAGCCGTGGTGCCTGTTCGAATTGCGCATCGGCCTGGCCGACGTCGCCAGCCAGGCGGTGCAGCTCGAACTGCAGGCCAGCGGCGGAGCGGCCTACCTGAAACCCGCGGGCAACGGTTTTGCGCGGCGCTGGCGCGAGGCCGCGTTCCTGCCCATCGTCACGCCCAGCCTGGTGCAATTGAAGACCGAACTGGCCAAGCGCCAGGCGCGGCTGGCGGCCGAAGGCAGCGCATCGGCGGGCGCGGCATCGCGCGGCGCCACGTCCGAGGCCGCCCGATGACGACGCCGCCGCGTCCCGTGCTGCAAGCCAGCGGGCTGTCGCTGCGCTATGCCGGCGCGCCCGCCGACGTGTTCCAGGGCGTGGACCTGGCGCTGGACCGCGGCGAAGTGGTGGCGGTGCTGGGCGCCAGCGGCGCGGGAAAATCCAGCCTGCTGCGCGTGCTGGCGGGCCTGCAAGCGGCCAGCACGGGTTCCCTGTTGATGGAAGGCGCGCCGTTGACCGGCGTGCATCCGCGCGTGGCCGTGGCCTTCCAGGACCCCAGCCTGCTGCCCTGGCTGTCGCTGGAACGCAATGTGGCCTTTGGCCTGGACTTCAAGCATCAGCCCGCCCTGAGCGCCGCCGAACGCCGCCTGCGCGTCGACCAGGCCATCGACGAAGTCGGCCTGTCGCATGCCCGGCAGTTGCGCCCGTCGCAGTTGTCCGGCGGCATGGCCCAGCGCGCCGCGCTGGCCCGCTGCCTGGCGCGCCAGCCGTCGGTGCTGCTGATGGACGAACCCTTCGGCGCGCTGGACGAAGTCACCCGTGGCGAAATGCAGGCGCTGCTGTGCAAGGTGGTGGCCGACTTCCATACCGCGGTGGTCCTGATCACCCACGATATCGACGAAGCGCTGCTGCTGGCCGACCGCATCGTGCTGCTGGGCGGCGCGCCCGGCCGCATCCTGGGGGTGTGGCCGGTGGACCTGCCGCAGCCGCGCGTCGACCTGTTGTCTGAAATGGGCGCATTGCGCCTGGAAATCCTGACCCGCCTGCGCGCCGCGCTGCGGGATGTACGCGGCCTGGGGCCGATCAACACTGAAAGCGCCAAGGAGACTATGGATGTGCCTTGAACACATGTCGCGTCGCGACTGGTTGAAACTCTCGGCCCTGCTGACCGTGGGCGGCGCCGCGCCGCTGCTGTCGGCCTTCAATGCGCGGGCGCAAAGCGAGCCCGACGCGCCCGTGCGCATCGGCTATCTGCCCATCACCGATGCGGCCCCGCTGCTGGTGGCACACAACAATGGTCTTTTCGACAAGGCGGGCGTCAAGGCCGAAAAGCCCACGCTGCTGCGCAGCTGGGCGCAGGTGATCGAAGCCTTCATTTCCGGCCAGGTGAACGTGGTGCATCTCTTGTCGCCCATGACGGTCTGGGCGCGTTTTGGCAGCCAGGTGCCCGCAAAGGTAGTGGCCTGGAACCATGTAGGCGGCTCTGGCCTGACGGTGGCCCCGGCCATCAACAGCGTCAAGGAACTGGGCGGCAAGACGGTCGCGATTCCGTTCTGGTATTCCATCCACAACGTCATGCTGCAATACCTGCTGCGTGAAAACGGCTTGACGCCCGTGTCGCGCAAGGATGCCGCCGTGGCGGCCAACGAGGTCAATCTGGTGGTGATGGCGCCGTCCGACATGCCGCCCGCGCTGGCGCAGAACCGCATCGCCGGCTACATCGTGGCCGAACCCTTCAACGCCGTCGCCGAGACGCTGGGCGTGGGCAAGGTGCTGCGCTTCACGGGCGACATCTGGCGCAACCACGCCTGCTGCGTCGTCTTCATGCACGAGCGCGACCTGCAACAGCGCCCCGAGTGGTCGCAGAAAGTGGTGGACGCCATCGTCCAGGCCCAGCTCTGGATTCGCGACAACCGCGAAGAGACCGCCAAGCTGCTGTCCAAGGAAGGCATCAACCGCTACACGCCGCACGCCTTGCCGGCGCTGAGCAAGGTGCTGGCGCCGCCGCCGTCGGACCGCGAGCAGTACCTGGCCAGCGGCGCCATCCGCCATGCCGACTGGGACGAGCGCCGCATCGACTTCCAGCCGTACCCGTTCCCCAGCTACACCGAAGAACTGGTGCGCCGCCTGCGCGACACGCTGATCGAGGCCGATCGCGGCTTCCTGGCCAGCCTGGACCCGGCCCGCGCCGCGGCCGAGCTGGTCGACGATCGCTTCGTCAAGCGCGCCATCGAATCCGCGGGCGGTTTGCAGCGTTTCGGCTTCCCGGATTCGTACCGCCGGACCGAGACGGTGCAGGCGTGACGGCGGCTTCCGGGGCAACCCTGCCGCGTCGGCCGCGCCTGGCCGCGCGCTGCGGCCTGGGCCTGGCCGGCCTGGCGGCGCTGCTGGCGCTGTGGTGGCTGGGCACCGACGTGCTGGCGCCGGCCGGCGGCATGGCGCGCCGCTTCGCACCGGGGCCCACCTTCGTCAGCCTGGGCGAGCTCCTGACCGGGTCCGATCTGCCCATGCACGTGTGGGTCAGCCTGCGCCGCATCGCGGTGGGCCTGGGGCTGGCGCTGGCCATCGGCGTGCCGCTGGGCCTGGCGATCGGCAGCTACCGGCGGCTGGAGGCGGCCGTGTCGCCCGCCATGCAGTTCCTGCGCATGATCTCGCCGCTGTCGTGGATGCCGATTGCCGTCATGGTGTTCGGCGTGGGCGACGACCCGGTCTATTTCCTGCTGACCTTCGCCGCGGTCTGGCCCATCGTGCTCAACACCGCCGCCGGCGTGCAGCAGCTGGACGCACGCTGGCTGCAACTGGCGCAAAGCGTGGCCGCGACGCGTTGGGAAACGCTGTGCCACGTGATCCTGCCGGGCGTGCTGGGCCACATCCTGACCGGCGTGCGGCTGGCCATCGGCATCCTGTGGATCGTGCTGGTGCCCTGCGAAATGCTGGGCGTGTCGGCCGGCATGGGTTATTTCATCCTGGACACGCGCGACCGCCTGGCCTATTCGGAACTGATGGCCATGGTGCTGTTGATCGGCGTGCTGGGCTTCTTGCTGGATGCGGCCGCGCGCGGGCTGTATCGGTACTGGCGAGGGTAGGGCGGGGCGCCGCGCGGGTCTGTCTGTGGGCGCGTTGCCGCCCGCCATCGCGATGCACGGGCGCCCGCAGCGCCCGTTTTTTATTTGCGTGCGCTCTTGCCGCCTGCCGGGCAGACCACCCCGCGCAGCTTGCGCTGCACCGGGTCGCGCGCCACCGGCGCATTGACGATGCCGGCAACGGGGATCGATTCCACCAGCCCGCCATTGGCATTGGGGCCGGCGTAGTGCTGGGTCTCGGTGACCGTATAGGTGTTGTTGCCGCAGTTCAGCGTGACGGGCTGCGTCACCGATCCGTAGGGCTGGCCGTTGGCTTCCGAGACCCGCGGCTGGGCATAGAACCAGGCCACCGTCACCCGCATCACGAGCGGCCGCTCGGACAGCGCCGCGATCGACTCGCTGTCGTAGAACACGCCCGGCATGGCCTGCGAATCCACGGGCTGCCAGGCCGGCGGGGTGCCGAACACGATGCCTTCGACGCCGGGCGTGCGCGGCACGATGTTCACCGCGCAGGCGTTGTCCGGAATCGGATCGCCCTCGCGCACCGTCACCGCCTTGCAGACGTCAGCCGGCTCGGCCGTCGCCTGGGCCCAGGCCGGCCCCGCCAGCAATGCCAGGACCAGGGTGAGATGCGCATGCCGTGCTGTCATGGGGCGTTCCGTGTGAGACATCGATATCGTCAACATCCAAGTATAGAGTGGCCCGCCCGCCCGCCCGCCCGCCCGGCCGCCCGGCCGCCCGAAGGCCGGGCAGCCCCCGTGGGGGGCAGCAAGCGCGCAGTGCGCAGCGTGGGGGCTTACCCCCCGGGGCTTACCCCCCGGGGCTTACCCCCCGGGGCTTGTCATCCCTGTATAGTCTCGTTCCGTTGCAGGCGTGTGTTCAGGCCGCCTGAATGTCGGGAGATGAGGCGATAGCGATGAATATCAGGGTGCTGGCCGGCGCGGCCGCCATCGCCGTGACCGGGGTGCTGGCCTACGGCTTGTATCAACAGATCCCGCCGGGCCAGCCGCTGGCCCGCAGCGAGGTCATCGGCGAGCTCGATGGCCCGCCGCTGGCCGGTTATTCCCGCACGCGCCTTTACCGCTTCGGCGCCCAGCAGTTCCTGACCGGCCAGCTGATCGCCGGCCCTCGCGACATCGAACCGCTGCAACAAGCCCCTGTGCTGGACGCCTTGCTGCCCACGCACGCGGACAGCCCGCTGCGCAACGCCGCCGCTGCCCGAGAGGTCCGCAACCTGGTCTATGGGGGCCGCGACAACGGCCGCTATGCATTGCTGGGTTCCATCGGCGGCGACACCGGCGTCAGCTTGATTGCCGACCCGCAAGGCCAGACGCTGTATCTGGTGGCTGGCCCGTCGCGCGATGCCCGCCTGGGGGCGCCGGGCGCGGTGTCCGACACGCTGCGTTCCGATGACCAGGGCGCCAGCTGGCGCTACGAACCTGATGTGGCCCTGGGGCCGCCGCAACGCCACACCGCATTCCTGACCCCGGCCCGCGCCGTGGCGCTGCAGGACGGCCCCGACGGCGAACGCCTGCTGCATAGCGAAGACGGCGCGCGCACCTGGTGGGCCATCTCGCTGCGCGAACAGGTCTGGCCCGACGCGGCCCGCTACGACAAGGCCTTTCGCGAGCAGGCCGCCCGCCTTCGCGACGAAGACAACACCCTGGCTTACGGCTGGTCGCTGTATCCGCTGGCGTCCGACCTGGCGGTGGGCTGGAGTTGGCGCGAACGTGTCGGCCCCGCCGGCTCTGAACGCATCGAGACTCGCCGTTTCGAGGTGCGCTTGCAGGATGGCGCCTCGCCGGCCTTCCGTATCGCGCCGGTGCCGCCACCCGTGCCGGCGCAGGACCCCGAGGCCCAGGTGCAACTGGGCCTGCCCATTTTCGAGACCGCGGGCAACCGCGTCTATCGGCTCGACCCCGCCGACAAGACCTGGCACGCCATGGCCGCCACGCCCACCGTCCGCGGCGCTCGCACCCGGATCGGCCAGGCCTGGTTCGGCCGCAATGGCTGGGTGGTCAAGACCTACGCCAGGCACCTGCTCTCGTTCGGCGACGACACCCGCACCTATTTCTACACCGGCGACCAGGGCCGCACCTGGCGCCCGTTCCAGCTGTCGCCCGACCAGGAACGCGGCCTGCTCGGGCTGGACGCGGCGGGGCAGGGGCTGCTGGTGCATGCCGAGCAGGGCGGCAAGACCGTCATTCTGCGCTACGCGCTGGACGACGCGGGTCGCGCACCTTGAACCGGATGCCATCCCGCGACACGCACGCTTGACCCGCGGCGTGCAGCGGGTTGGCGGGATTGCTACGCCGCGCTTGCCTTACTCGGCCAGCACGTAATCCGGATAGCGCTTGCAGATCTCGGCCACCTGGCTGAGCGTGCCCGACAGATGTTCGCGCAGCGCCTGTTGCGCCCGGGGCGCGTCCTGGGCGGCGATTGCGTCCAGCACCCGCTGGTGGTCGTCCATGATGCGTTCGGCCTTGCCGGCTTCGGGCAGGTGCAGGCGCCGCAGGCGGTCCAGGTGGCCGCTGTAGCGCTGGGCCATGTGCCACAGCCCGATCATGCCGGCGGCCTCGTGCATGTCGCGGTGAAACGCCTGGTCGGCGTCCATGAACTGCTGCGACTGGCCGCTCGCGTGGCTGACCCGCTGGCGCTCGATGCTGGCCTGCAGGCGCTGGATCAACAGCGGATCGGGCCGCTGCGCCAGAATGTGGGCGATTTCCAGTTCCAGTGAGCGGCGCAGGAAATGCGCCTGGCGCGCCGCGGCGATGTCGATGCGGCTGACCACCGTGGTGTGCTGCGGATAGATCTCGACCAGCGCTTCCTCGGCCAGCTTCATGAGCGCGTCGCGGATCGGCGTCTGGCTCAGGCCATAGGCCTCGGCCAGCGTCACGCGCGACAGCGGGGCGCCTGGCGCCAGCTCCAGCGAGACGATCTGTTCGCGAAGATGTTCGAAGACCTGCGGCGCGGCGTGTCGCGAGCGGTCCAGTCTGAGCTTTTGGCTGTGCATCAGGCGAAATCAAGTGAAGGCGTGTGGAACGGGAGTGTAGCGGGTTTCTCCCTAGCTGACGCACTAATGTATTAGTGTTTAAATGGCCTGTCTACGATTCCGCCCCGTCCCTTTTCCCCTTGCCCCCGCCTATGAAACGCTCCTACGAAAGCCTGCGCAGCGCCGCCTGGATGGCCAAAGACGATCTGCGCTCGTTCGGTCACCGCTCCCGCATGATGCAAATGGGCTATGCCCCCGAAGACTGGGTCAACCGGCCCATCATCGCCATCATCAACACCTGGTCCGACCTCAACCCCTGCCACAGCCACTTCAAGCAGCGGGTCGAAGACGTCAAGCGCGGCGTGTTCCAGGCGGGCGGCTTTCCGGTGGAACTGCCGGCCATCTCGGTGTCGGAATCGTTCGTCAAGCCCACCACCATGCTCTACCGCAACATGCTGGCCATGGAAACCGAAGAGCTGCTGCGCAGCCATCCGGTCGATGGCGCCGTGCTCATGGGCGGTTGCGACAAGACCACCCCGGGCCTGCTCATGGGCGCCATCAGCGCCGGGCTGCCCTGTGTCTACGTGCCCGCCGGCCCCATGCTGCGCGGCAACTGGAAGGGCAAGATCCTGGGGTCCGGCTCCGACGCCTGGAAACTCTGGGACGAGCGCCGCGCCGGCAAGATCACCCAGGAACAATGGACCGAAGTCGAAGGCGGCATCGCCCGCAGCTACGGCACCTGCATGACGATGGGCACAGCCAGCACCATGACCGCCATCGCCGAAGCCATCGGCATGACCTTGCCGGGCGCCTCGTCCATTCCCGCGGCCGACGTCGGCCACATGCGCATGTCGGCCGAATGCGGCCGCCGCGTGGTCGACATGGTCTGGGAAGACCTGACCCCGCAGCGCATCCTGACGCTGGCCTCGTTCAAGAACGCCATCAACGTGGCCATGGCCATGGGCTGCTCCACCAATGCCATCGTGCACCTGGTGGCCATGTCGCGCCGCGCCGGCCACCCCGTGGGGCTGGACGACTTCGACGCCGCCAGCCGCAAGGTGCCCGTCATCGCCAATATCCGGCCTAGCGGCGACACATACCTGATGGAAGACTTCTACTACGCCGGCGGCCTGCCGGCGCTGATGTCGCGCCTTCAAGACCACCTGGATCCGTCCGCCCTGACCGTCACCGGCAAGACGCTGGGCGAGAACATCGCCGGCGCCGAGGTCTACAACGACGATGTCATCCGCAAGCTGGACACCGCCATCTACGACGAAGGCGCGCTGGCCGTGCTGCGCGGCAATATCGCGCCCGACGGTTGCGTCATCAAGCCCAGCGCCTGCGCGCCGCAATACCTGCAGCACACCGGTCCGGCGCTGGTGTTCGACGACTACCCCAGCATGAAGGCCGCGGTCGACGACGAGAACCTGGACGTCACCGCCGACCACATCATGATCCTGCGCAATGCCGGGCCGCAAGGCGGGCCGGGCATGCCCGAATGGGGCATGCTGCCCATTCCCACCAAGCTGGTGAAACAGGGCGTGCGCGACATGCTGCGCCTGTCCGATGCCCGCATGAGCGGCACCAGCTACGGCGCCTGCATCCTGCACGCCGCGCCCGAAGCCTATATCGGCGGCCCGCTGGCGCTGGTCAAGACCGGCGACCTCATCACCGTCGACGTACCGGCCCGCAGCATCCACCTGAACATCAGCGACGAAGAACTGGCCGCGCGCCGCGCCGCCTGGACGCCGCCGCCCAAGCGCTACGAGCGCGGCTACGGCTGGATGTATTCGCAACACATCCTGCAGGCCAACGAAGGCTGCGATTTCGACTTCCTGGAAACCAGCTTCGGCGCGCCCGTACCCGAACCCGAAATCTTCTGAACCTGTTTTCGCATCCGATCCCTGGAGCTTCCGACGTGTCCGACATGAATCCCGAAACCCGCGCCCGCCTGGCTGGCATCAGCACCGCCACGCTGTGCACCGCCTTGTTCAAGCGCGGCCTGCGCAACCAGTTCATCCAGGACGTGCGTCCGCTGAACGCCACGCTGCCCAATATGGTCGGCCCCGCCTTCACGCTGCGCTACATCCCCGCCCGCGAAGACCTGAACACCATCAAGGTGTTCGAAGACCGCGCCCACCCCCAGCGCGTCGCGGTCGAGACCTGCCCGGCGGGCGCGGTGCTGGTCATGGACAGCCGCAAGGATCCGCGCGCGGCCTCGGCCGGCTCGATCCTGGTGACCCGCCTGATGAAGCGCGGCGTGGCCGGCGTGGTCACCGACGGCGGCTTTCGCGATTCGCCCGAAATCGCCGAACTCGGCTATCCGGCCTATCACAACCGCCCGTCGGCGCCGACCAACCTGACGCTGCACCAGGCGCTGGACCTCAACGCGCCCATCGGCTGCGGCGACGTGGCCGTGTTCCCCGGCGACATCGTGGTGGGCGATCGCGAGGGTGTCGTGATCATTCCGGCGCACCTGGCCGACGAGATCGCCGTCGAAGCGGTGGAAATGACCGCCTTCGAAGACTTCGTCACCAGCCAGGTGCAGGACGGCGCGTCCATCCTGGGCCTATACCCGCCCACCGACCCCGGCACCAAGGACAAATTCGCCGCCTGGCGCCAGCAGCACGGCCGCTGAGGCGTCACGCCGCATTCGCCGCCTGGCATCCCCAACAAGGCCGTCGAGCCTTGGCCGGGCGGCGCTGAAAACGGGCCATGCACATGCCGGCAATCCCGCCGGCGGTGCCTGCGCCCGCACATAGACAAGGCAGGAGACAAACCATGAACACGCAACGTCGCAGCGCGCTGGCCGCGCTGCTGGCAGGACCGCTGCTGGGCGCGCTGGCGCTGCCGGCCTTCGCCGCCGAGTGGCCCGCGCAAAAGCCGATCTCTTATGTGGTGCCGTTCACCGTGGGCGGGTCCACCGACGTGGTCGGCCGCGTGCTGGCGCAGAAGCTGGGCGACCGGCTGCACCAGAACGTCATCGTCGAGAACAAGCCCGGCGCGGCCGGCGGCATCGGCGCCACCTACGTGGCCAAGGCCGCGCCCGACGGCTACACGCTGTTCGGCGGCACCATCAGCACCCACGCCATCAACGCCAGCCTGTACAAGAACCTGAAGTACGACCCGGTCAAGGACTTCGAGCCCGTCTCGCTGATCGCCTACCTGCCCAACGTGCTGCTGGTGGACCCCAACCTGGGCGTCAATTCCGTGGCCGACCTGATCGCGCTGCTCAAGCGCGACCCGTCCAGGCGCACCTTCGCCTCGTCCGGCGCCGGCACGTCCACGCACCTGGCCGGCGAGCTGTTCGCCAGCATGATCGGCGTGCCGCTCACGCATGTGCCCTACAAGGGCACGCCGCCCGCCATGGTGGATGTGTCCTCGGGCGCGGTCACCTTCATGTTCGACCAGATGACTGCCGCGCTGCCGCTGTTGCAGACCGGCAAGCTCAAGCTGCTGGCCGTCACCACGAAAGACCGCATCTCGCTCGCGCCCGACGTGCCCACCATGCAGGAGGCCGGCGTGCCCGGCTTCCAGATGGCTTCGTGGCAGGCCGTCTACGCGCCCAAGGGCACGCCCAAGCCCATCCTGGACAAGCTCGCCGCCGAGATCGCCGTCATCCTGAAAGAACCCGACGTGCAGGAAAAGCTGGGCAAGACCATGGGCATGGAACTGGTCGGCAGCACGCCCGACGAACTGCGCGCCCTGATGGCCACCGAGATTCCGCGTTGGGCGCAAGTGGTGAAGCAGTCGGGGGCGACGGTGGAGTAGAAGAGGGGGGGCTGAACCGCCTGGGCGTTGTAGACGTCGACGAAGCAGACCGATTCACCGATTTATCCGCTTGCCAAGATTTCCCAGACACCGTCTGGGAATTTGGGAAAGGATATCGCCGTCGGGAATTCCCAGACACCGTCCGGGATTTCTTGCTTGTCCGACCTGGCACAAGCTTTCGTGCTGCCGTGGTCGGCCTATGTGCGTCTTTTGTCAGTCCAGGATGTCCACGCGCGCCAATTCTACGAAGCAGAGGCCCTCCGCGGAGGCTGGAGCGTACGCCAGCTCGATCGGCAGATCGGCAGCCAGTTCTACGAGCGGACGGCGTTGTCGAAAGACAAATCCAGCATGCTCGCCAAGGGCGCCATGCGCTGGATGGCCTGCCGACCCAAGTCATGGCGGCCAACTACCGCACCGTGTTGCCAGATGCCGAATTGCTCCAGAAAGAATTGAATGCGGCGCGGCGTCTGCTTGAATCTTCTGGCTTGAATGCGTAAAGGAGTTTTCAGCCCCGGCCTTGAGCCGGGGCACTATCCGGCACGCCCTCAAGGCTTCAAATTCAACTTTGGCACCAACGCATTGAACGCCTGCTCCTGCCGGGCCACGTCCGCGGCAAACTGCGGTTGGTCGGCATACGATGGCGTCAGGTTCTGCTTGCGCATCAAGGCCTGGAGGTCCTGCGATTGCGCCACCTGGCGGGCGGCGGCGCGCCACTTTTCGGCCACGTCGGCAGGCGCGGCCTTCGGCAGGCCGATGCCGCGCCACACGCTGAACTGCAAATCGGCGCCGCGCTCCTTCATGGTCGGCACATCCGGCAGGGTGTCCAGCCGCTTGGGCGCCATGACCGCCAGCGTGCGCAGCTTGCCGGTGTCCACGTGCTGCTGCAATTCGGCGTAGGCCACCGTGGTGGCCTGCACGTCGCCCGACAGCAGGCCCATGATGGCCGGCGCCGAGCCCTGGTAGGGCACATGCACGAACTTCACGCCGGTCTGTTCGCCCAACGCGGCCGCGGCCATGTGCGGCACCGTGCCGATGCCGGCGTTGGATACCGCCACGCGCTCAGGGTTCTTCCTGGCGTATTCCAGGAATTCCTCCACCGTCTTCCAGGGCGCATCGGCGCGCACGGTCACTGACGACGGGTCGTCGGTGAAGCGGGCGATGGGCTGGAAATCCTTCACCGTGGTCTTGCCGATGCCCATCAGCGGCACCACCAGCATTTCGGGCGTCATCAACACCAGCTTGTAGCCGTCGGGCTGCGCATTGGCGACATACGCCCAGCCGATCGAGCCGCTGGCGCCAGGCTTGTTGATCACGACCGTGGGCTGCGCCAGCAAGGGCGGGCGCACGGCTTCGGCGATGGCGCGCGCCGTATTGTCGCTGCCGCCGCCGGGCTGGTAGGCCACCACCAGTTCTATCGAACGGGTCGGGTAGTCGGCGGCGGCCGCGGGCGCCAGGGCGGACAGGCAGGTCAGGGCGCTGAAGGCCAGCGCGGGCAGGCGTAAGGGTGTCATGGCGGTTCCAGTATCAGTAGCCCAGGGCAGCCAGGTCCGCCAGCGTCTGGCGGGTGATGGCGAGGGTGCGTTCGCGTTCGGCGCCGGCCAGGTCCAGGCGCGGCGGCTTGACGGTTTCGGCGCTGCCGGTGATCAGGTGCTCGGCCAGCTTGATGTGCTGCACCAGCTTGACCACCGTATCCAGGTGGAACAGCGGCGTCAGCGCGGCGTACAGCTTGCGGGCGCGCACGAAATCGCCTTCGGCCGCCAGTCGCAGCAGGTCCACCGACGCCTTGGGCACCGCGTTGGCCATGCCGGACACCCAGGCCGTGACGCCCAGCGCGGCGCTTTCCAGCACCAGGTCGTCGACCCCGCAGACCACCGCCAGGCGGTCGCCGAAGCGCGTGATCAGGTCAGTGACGCGGGTCGTGTCGTACGACTCTTCCTTGATGGCGACAATGGTGGGTTCCTGCAGCAGCTGGGCGACCACCTCCGGCGTCAGGTCCACGCCGTAGCCGCGCGGATTGTTGTACAGCAGGATCGGCAGCGGGCTGGCCTGCGCCACGCTGCGGTAGAACGCGATCGTCTCGCGGTCGTCCGACTTGTACGTCAGCCCGGGAAACACCATGAGGCCGTCCACGCCGATCCGGGCCGCTTCCTGGGCGAAGGCCGCCGCGCGGGCGGTGCCGGTTTCGGCCACGCCCGACACCACCGGCACGCGGCCACGCACCGTCTCGACCGCCGTGCGCAGCACCGCCAGCTTTTCATCGGCGGCCAGCTGGGCGTTTTCGCCCACCATGCCCATCATCACCACACCGCCCACGCCGTTGGCGATCAGCCGTTCCAGGCCCTGGCGGATGGCGTCCAGGTCCAACGAGAAATCGGGTTTCAGCTTGGTGGTGACGGCGGGGAATACGCCTTGCCATTGAATGCTCATGCTGCTGCTCCTGTTGCGAGGTCCGCCGGGCCGCTCCCGTCGGATCATTGTTATTGGATATTGGATCCAAAATAAAAAGCCTAGAAAAAACAGGCGCTTGGCCTGTGCTGCCCGACGGCCGGGGCTGTCGGTTTCAACTGGATCATGGATCCAATATACTTCGCATTAAACGGGCTGCCGGCACCCGCTGTCTCTCGGGGTTTTCCTGGGCATGGCGGCCGCGGCAGTTTTTTTGCCAGCCTCTCTTGCCGCGCGGCGCCTGCCGGGCGGCTTCATGCATCAGGTATCACGTGACCCGGAATTCCACCGCTGCTTCCCCTTCTTCCTCGTCCGGCCCAGCTGGCCGCCTCGTGCGCAAGACCGCTGTCGATCTGGTGGTCGACGAACTGCGCGACCGTATCCTGTCGGGGGCGATTCCGCCCGGCTCCGCGCTGCGCCAGGAATTGCTGGCCGATGAACTGGGGGTGAGCCGCCTGCCGGTGCGCGAAGCCATCCGCCAGCTCAGCGCCGAAGGGCTGGTCGACATGATCGCGCACCGCGGCGCCTATGTGTCGATGCTGTCGCGCGCTGAAGTGCAGGAATTCTTCGATGTCCGGCTACGGCTGGAACCGTGGCTGTTCCGCCTGGCCGTGCAGCAGCACGACGTCGGCGATCTGGACCGCGCCGCGCAGGTGGTGACGCAGATGGACAGCGCCGAACCCGAGCAGTGGGGCCGGTTGAACTGGCAATTGCATGAGCTTCTGTACCGCGCCGCGCAGCGGCCTGCCGCCCTGGCGATGGTGCGCGCGCTGCACGAAAAATCCGAGCGCTATTTCCGCTTCCAGATCGTCAACGCGCCCATCCGCCAGCAGGCCCACGACGAACATTCCGAACTCATCGCGCTCAGCCGCCAAGGCCAGGCCGACAAGGCCGAGGCCGCCTTGGAACACCACATCGCCCAGGCGGCCGACCAGATCCTGGTCATCGTCGATCATCTGCTGGATGCGACGGCGCCGGCCTAGCGGCCGGCACGGAATCGCCGCACGGAATCGTCACACGTCAACGCGGGCGCGGCGTCACGACAACCGGCGCGATGGCCAAATCCAATGCGACAGCGCCGGCCGGGACAAAGTCCGGCCGGCGCATCTGCGGCAGCCCGAAGGCCGCCGCTCAAGTCCACAAGCGGTTTAGGTTCAAGTCCGCAAGCGGCTCAATTGATCTTGATGTTGCGTTCCTTGACCAGCACCTTCCACTGCGCCGTCTCCTTGGCCAGGTGGTCGCGCAGTTCGTCGGGCGAACCGCCGATGGATTCCGCGCCGATCGAATCGAGCGTGGCCTTCACCTTGGGCTCGTTCAGCGCCTGGCGCATGGCGGCGTTCAGCTTGGCCACCACTTCCGGCGGCGTGCCGGCCGGCGCAAAGGCGGCGAACCAGGGCATCAGTTCGTAGCCGGGCAGGCCGCTTTCGGCCACCGTGGGCACGTTGGGCAGCGCCGCCGAACGCTTGCTGGTGGTCACCGCCAGCGCGCGCAGCTTGCCGGCTTCGATGTGCGGCTTGGCCGACGTGATGCTGTCGAACATGTAGTCGACCTGTCCGCCCAGCAGGTCCGCGATGGCCGGGCCGCTGCCCTTGTAGGGCACGTGCAGCATGTCGATCTTGGCCATCGACACGAACAGCTCGCCCGCCAGGTGAATCGACGTGCCCACGCCGGCCGACGCAAAGGTGTAGTGGTTGGGCTGCGCCTTCGCCTTGGCGATCACGTCGTCCACGCTCTTGACGTCATTGCGCGCGGGGTTGGTCACCAGCACGTTCGGCACCACCGCCAGCAGCGAGATCGGCGCGAAATCCTTGATCGGGTCGTAGTTCAGGTCGGCGTACAGCGCCGGGTTCACGGCCATGCCGTTGGCCACGATCAGGATCGTGTAGCCGTCCGGCTTGGACCGCGCCACGCTGGCCGCGCCGATGTTGCCGCCCGCGCCCGCGCGGTTTTCGACGATGAACGAAGTATTGAGCTGCTTGCCCATCGATTCGCCCAGCGTGCGGGCGATGCTGTCCATCGCGCCGCCCGGCGGGAACGGCACGATCCATTTGACCGGACGGTCCGGGTAGCCGTCTGCGCAGGCGCCGCTGGCGGCCCCCAGCAGGGCCAGGCCCATGCAGGCCCGGGCAAGGTGTTTGAAGGCGTGGCGAAATGGCATGCTGTCTCCGTGGTGCTTGAATTATTGTTGCCGGCGCATCGGCCGTGAGGCTGTGCGCGCGGGGGTGATCGGGCAGGGGGCGGTCAGTTGCCCCTGCGATAGAAAGTCAGTTTGTCTTCGTCCAGTTCCAGCCCCAGGCCGGGGCCGCTGGGAATCTCCATCTCGAAATCCGTGTAGCGCGGCGGGTTGGCGACGATGTCGTCCTTGAGCAGCAGCGGCCCGAACAGTTCGGTGCCCCACGACAGGCGCGGCAGGCAGGCAAAGCCGTGGGCCGAGGCGATCGACCCTACCGAGCCTTCCAGCATCGTGCCGCCATACAGCGACATGCCGGCCGCGTCGCCCACCGCGGCGGTGCGCAGCATTTCATGGATGCCGCCCGATTTGGCGATCTTCAGCGCCAGCACGTCGGCCGCGCCCAGTCGCGCGATGTCCAGCGCGTCTTCGGGGCCGTTGATGGCTTCGTCGGCCATGATCGGCACCACGAAGCGCGCGGCCAGCCGGGCCATGCCGGCCAGGTTGGCGCGCGGAATCGGCTGCTCGATCAGGTCCACGCCGGCCGCTTCCAGGCGCGCGATCGCGCCGGCGGCGTCGGCTTCGTTCCAGGCCTGGTTCACGTCCACGGTCACCCGGGCGCGGTCGCCCAGCGCCTGCTTGATGCGCGACACGTGCGCCACGTCGTCGGCCACCGCACGGCGTCCGACCTTCAGCTTGAACGTATTGTGGCGGCGGCTGGCGAGCAGCGATTCGGCTTCTTCGATGTCGCGTGCGGTATCGCCGCTGGCCAGCGTCCACAGTACCGGCAGGCGGGTGCGTACGGCGCCGCCCAGCAGCGTCGACACCGGCACGCCCAGGCGCTTGCCCTGGGCATCCAGCAGGGCGCTTTCCAGCGCCGACTTGGCAAAGCGGTTGCCGCGCGCCACGGTTTCCAGGCGCCGCATCGCGCCGTGGATGTTGGCCGCGTCCAGGCCTGCCAGGGCGGGTGCCAGGTAGGTATCGATCGCCAGCTTGATGCCTTCAGGGCTTTCTTCGCCGTACGACAGGCCGCCGATGGTCGTGGCTTCGCCGATGCCCTCGATGCCGTCGCTGCAGCGCAGCCGCACGATCACCAGCGTCTGGCGCTGCATCACCGCCATGGCCAGTTGGTGGGCGCGGATGGTCGGCAGGTCCACCAAGACCGCTTCGACCGAGACTATGCTTACCGGATTCATACTTTTTACAGCCAGTTTGAACAACAGGCCGCAGTATCGCTTGCGCGCTGAAGCAAAGTCCAAGACTATATCGGTCTCTATTGATACCTTTAAGGTCTGAATAAGCCATGCAACTCAGGCAACTTCGGTACTTCCAGGCGGTGGCAGAAGAGGGCAGCTTCACCCGCGCCGCCGACAGGCTGCACATGGCCCAGCCGCCGCTCAGCCGCCAGATCCGCCAGTTCGAGGAAGAACTGGGCGTGGCGCTGTTCGAACGCACCACCCGGGCGCTGCGCCTGACCGAGGCCGGCCGCTTCCTGCTCGAACAATCGCGCCTGTTGACCGCGCGGCTGGACGAAGTGCTCGAAGGCACCCGCCGGCTGGGTCAGACCCAGCGCCGCTGGTTCGGCATCGGCTTCGTGCCGTCCACCCTGTATGGCTTCGTGCCCGAACTGATTCGCCAACTGCGCAGCGCTGACCCGCTGGTGGAAGTCGGCCTGGCCGAGATGACCACGCTGCCGCAACTGGAAGCCCTGAAGGCCGGCCGCATCGACCTGGGCATCGGCCGCATCCTGCTGGACGACCCGGCGATTGAACGGCGCGTGCTGATGACCGAACCCTTGATGGCCGCCGTGCCGCTGCACCACGCGCTGGCCGGCAGCGCCAGCGTCTCGGTCGACCGCCTGGCCCAGGAACCCTTTGTGCTGTACCCGGCCCGCCCGCGGCCCAATTTTGCCGACCACGTGCTGGGCCTGTTCCGCGCCGCCGGCCATGCGCCGCAGGTGGTGCAAGAGGCCAACGAATTGCAGACCGCCATCGGCCTGGTGGCTGCCGGGCTGGGCGTGACCGTGGTGCCGGCGTCAGTCGAACGCCTGCAGCGGCGCGACGTGGCCCACGTGCGCATTGACGCCGACGCGTTTGTTTCGCCGGTCATCGCCAGCTACCGCAAGGACGACGGGTCGCCGTTCCTGGCACATGCCCTGGCCCTGGCCGAGGCCTTGGCCAAGGGGTAACAAACCGTTTTTTGACGATCCATCGCAAGCGGCGTTGGGGCACACTACGGCCGGGCTGAATGCCGGCAAGCCCATTTTCCGGCAAGTCTTCCGGCCTCCATCACCGAAATGCCCGAGAGAGGTAAAGATGATCGTCACTATCCAGAACAAACCCAAGTGGCTGTTTTCGCAATTGGGCCAATTGGTCATTGCCGTCGGCCTGTTGTCGCTGGTCTTCAACTATGCCTATCGCTACACGGTTGACCGCCACATCAATACCCCGACGTTCTACGTCGTCACCATCGTGCTGGGCCTGATTACCTTTCTGATCATCCGCAAAGACTATGTGTTCGTGAACCGCTACGCCTTCAGCGATGCGGAAATCTCGGTCAGCACCTTGCTGGGCGTGAAGAAAACCTATTCCACCGCGCAATACGAATTCGTGCCGTCGCTGCACAAGGCCATGAACCTGCCTGAAAAAAAGGCGTCCCTGTCGTTCTACGTGCGCGATGCTCAAACCCAACGCAACGTCCGCAACTATTCCTGGACGGGCTTTTCGCCCGACGACTTCCAGAAAGTCTCGCAGATGTACGGCTACCGCGGCGAAACCGATTTCAAGCAGAAGGATTTCGGCAAGCGCTAGGAACGGTCAGGCCATTTCTCACATCGGATCTTGGGATCCATCAATTTTCCTGGAACGCTATGACACTGAAGAAAAAAGGCGACTACTGGTACGGCACCTCGCCCGAAGACATCAAGACCGAGATCGCCAAGTTCAGCCACGATGAATATCCCGCCACCCGCTACGCGCAATCGGTCTGCGCTTGCGGCAACCGCACGTTCAACCTGGAATCCGACGAGGAAGCTGGCGTTGCCCAACGCACCTGCGCCGAGTGCGGGATCGTCCATTTCATGGGAGACAGCGCCGAATTCGCCGACGAGGCCGACCTGGGCGGCCATGTCTGCGTGTGCGACGAAGACACCTTCGAATTGATGTCCGGCGTGGCGCTCTATGCCGACAGCAACGACGTACGCTGGTACTACATCGGCTGCCGCTGCGTCGACTGCAACCTGGTGGGCGTGTTTGCAGAATGGAAGTGCGAAGCCGGCGACGCGGACGCGTTCCTGGCCAAGGTCTGACTCCCGGCTTCGATCAAGCCGTCCCGCTACCACGCCAACCACACCATGAAACTGAAGAAACTGCTGCCCAAGAACTTTGATGATTTGCTGGCTGAAGGCGATGTCGATGCCTTGAAGGCGGTATTCGCGACGTGCAGCGTGGATGCCCGTGGCGGGTATTCCAAGCAGACAGCCTTGGCGTTCAATGAATTTCCGGACGAACTCTGCCGCTGGCTGGTGGAGCAGGGTGCGGATGTTTCCGCGGCAGATAGCGACGGCGACACGCCCTTGCAGTCGCGCGCCGGGCATTGGCAGGGTCGGCTGGATATCCTGCTGGACCTGGGCGCCGACGTCCACAGCGGCGAAGGGGGGCGTGGCACGGCACTGCACAAAGCCTGCGGCGTCGGCCATGCGGACAACGTTCGCCTGCTATTGCAGCGTGGCGCCAACCCTGATGCATTGACGGCCGACGGCCTCACGCCCCTGGAATGGGCGCTGCAGCGCTGCAGCAATACCGGCATTGTCGGCATCGCCAACGTGGCGCCCGCCATGCTGGCTGCCGGCGCACGCCAGACGCCGCGCATGGAAGCATTCATCACGCGGATCGGCACCCAGTTCGAATTCCATCGCGCTAACTTCAATCGTGATTCTGTGGACGAGTACAGCGCCGCGCTCGATCGGCTGTACAGCCTGTTCGCCGTGGCCCCGGTCCCGCGGCGCGCCATGCATGACGGCCGTTCGCCCATCGCCGTCAAGGCGGGCGCCTGGCAAGACCAGCACGAAGCGCTATGGGACTTGCTGGTTCCTTCAAACGGACCCGCCGCCACCGTGCAGGGCGAAGTGATCCGTCTTTCAGGCCGCATCGCCAACGAACTCGACGGCAACGGCGGCGTTAACTGGGACGCGGACTTTCGTCGCATGGTCGATGCGCTGCTGGGGCATCTGGGTTCAGGCGCCTCGTTGCCCGCGGAACTGCTGGACGCGGCCGCGGTCACCGCCAAAGCCGTCAAGCAAAAAACGGGTGAGCCCGCGCGGTTGTGCGAAATGGCGGTGCAATGGGTGGCGCGCAATCCGAAACCCGTTGCCTTGCCTGCGGTGGATTACCGGCGGTAAGGCTATCGGGTGGTCCAGGCCATGTCGGCAGAAGGGGCCAGGATGCGATCTCGCCTGCGGGATCGTCGGATCTGACCTGGGCCGCTTCGTCAGCAACGGATCAGTCAGCTTCGCCCGCCGCCGCGCCGTCCTCGTTTTCCAGCGGCACATCGATACGGCAAACCATGCCGTCCTGCGTGAATTCCAGCGTCGTCCTGGCACGCAGTGTAAAAGCCAGTGCGTGCTCGATCAGTTCGCGGCCATAGCCGCGGTGGGTTGCGTCGGGCGGCGTGGGCAGGCCGGTTTCCGTCCAGTCGATGACCAGATGGTCTTTGCCGTCCTGGGGTTGCGCCCGCCAGGTGATGTCCAGCTGGCCGGCTGCATGGCTCAGGGCGCCGTATTTGACCGCGTTGGTGGCCAGCTCGTGTATGGCCAGCGCCAGGGTCTGGATGCGTTCAGGCATGACCTGTACCTGCGGCCCCGTCAGCGTGATCTGGCTGTCGTTGCCCACGGGCTCCAGTTCGCGGCGCAGCATGCCGCCGAATTCGATTTTTTCGTTGCCGCTTTCACCAAGCAGGCCTTGCACCCGATCCAGCGCGGTCAGGCGCGTGTCGAGCTGCTGGAAGGGTTCGCCTTCGCCCAGCGTGCGCCTGGCCACGTTCTTCACCAAGGCCAGCAGGTTGCGGGTGCGGTGCTGCAATTCCGAGATCAGGATGCGGTGACGCCGCTCGGCCCGGGTGATCTGGGTGACGTCGATGAACGTCACGACCACGCCGTCCACCTGGCTATCGCTGCCACGGTAAGGCACCAGCCGCAGCAGGTAGTGCTTGCCATCCAGGGTGCCGGCGATGCGGCGTTCGATGGGTTGGTAGCGGTTGTAGACCTGTTGGATGTCGTTGGCGAACGACGGCAGGTCAAAGCGGCTGGCCAAGTCGGTGATGGGGCGGCCGCAATCGCTGGGCAGGATGTTGAACACGTCGCTGACCGCGGGGGTGAAGCTGCGGATGATCAGGTCCTGGTCCAGGAAAAGCGTGGCGATGGCCGTGCTTTCGAACAGGTTGTGCAGGTCGCTGTTGCTGCGGTCCAGTTCGTCGACCTTGCCGTGCAGTTCGGCATTGACGGTGTGCAGTTCTTCATTGAGCGACACCAGTTCTTCTTTCGAGGCTTCGAGTTCCTCGTTGGTGGATTGCAGCTCTTCGTTGACGGACAGCAGTTCTTCGTTCGATGACTTCAGTTCTTCAAGGGCCGTCTCGTATTCCTCGATCATGGATTGCAGGCGTTCACGGGTGTCGCGCAGCTCGGTTTCCATGTGGTGGGCCGCGTCGTGGCGCGGGGCCTGGCCCTGGGCCTCGTCGCGGGGCAGGACGGGGCCCTGGTCGTCGAACAGGATGAGGTAGAGCGGTTCGCCTTCGTGGCGGGCCGCCAGCGGTTCGACGGTCAGCGATACCCGTTGCACGCGGCCTTCGTCGTCTTCCACGGCGACATCCTTGCGTACGGCGGCCTGGCCGGTTTCGACGGCTTCGTGCAGCAGGGTGCGCAAGTCCAGCCGCAGGCCCTTGCGGGCCAATGTCAGGACCTGGCGGGTCGGCACGCCGGCCGCCGCTTCCAGGTACTTGCCCGTGCGGTTCGAGTAATAGACGACGTCGCCGTCGCGATTGACCAGCACGTGCGCCGGCGCATGTTGCGATAGCACCTGGGCATCGATCGCCTGGCGCAGTGCGGCGGTGCCGGTGGGGGCGCGTGCAACGCCGCTGCGAGGCTGGTCCCGCGTTTGCAGGGACGCCAGCGGCAGCGCAGGCCGAGGTGGCGCGGCGACATCGGTGCGTCGCTGGAAAATGCGGTGCTTTTTCTCGATGGGGCTGAACAGCTCGCCGAACTGGCTGACGTTTTCGGACATGCCCAGGAACAGATAGCCGCCGGGACGCAAGGAATAATGGAATGTCGGAATGACCTGCTTCTGGACTTCACCACCCAGATAGATCAGCAGATTGCGACAGGAAATCAGGTCGATGCGGGAAAAGGGCGGGTCACGCAGCACGCTGTGTGGCGAGAAGATGCAGAGTTCGCGCACCTGTTTATTGACCACGTAGCCGTCGCCGTCGGCAAAGAAATGGCGTTCACGCCGCTCTTGCGACATGCCTTCGAGCAATTGGCCGGGGTAGCGCGCCGCCCGGGCCACTGCCAGCGCCCGGTCGTCGATGTCGGTGGCAAACAGTTGGACCTGGGGCGCAGACGGCGTGCCGTCCATGTGCTCGCGCAGCAGGATGGCCAGGGAATAGACCTCTTCGCCCGTCGCGCAGCCCGGCACCCAGATGCGTACGGATTCGGCCGCGCTACGGCCTTCCAGCAGCTTGGGAATGACAAGGCGCTGCAACG
Source organism: Achromobacter sp. FW305-C-28 (assembly GCF_058783235.1). Taxonomy (NCBI): domain Bacteria; kingdom Pseudomonadati; phylum Pseudomonadota; class Betaproteobacteria; order Burkholderiales; family Alcaligenaceae; genus Achromobacter; species Achromobacter sp. FW305-C-28. The sequence continues at coordinate 526,440 of NZ_JBYSYL010000002.1, forward strand.
AATCGAACGCGTCCGCGTCGCGAAAGAAGTTGGTCACGCTGATCAACAGGTCGCGAAACAAGGCGCCCGCTTCCTGCGGGGCTTGCTTCAAGAGTTCGATATAGGTATCGATGTTGTCGACCTGATTCACTTGCATGCGGCGCTGCACCCTTCGCATGAAGGTCTTGTTCTTGTAGCCGCTGAAATCGTGGCCGATGCGGCTGCGCAGCAAATTGCTGATTTCGAGGCCGGCGGCGTCCAGGCGTACCGGGCCGCTGGTCTGCGGTTCGGGCGGGGGGGTGTGCCGGGCGAATTGCACCAACCGGGGGCCCATCTGGTCGGCCGGAAGGACGAAATCGACCAGGCCGCTGGCGATGGCGCTGTCGGGCATTTCGGGGTTGTGCGGGCCGTATTCATTGGAAGCCTGCGCCAACGTCAAACCGCCGTGTTCCTTGATGGCCTTGATACCCAGGGTGCCGTCGGAATTGCTGCCGGAAAGGATCACGCCTGCCGCAAAATCGCCGCAATCACGCGCCAGGGCCGAAAAGAACAGGTCTATGGGGCGGCGGCCGGGCAGATCGGCGGGCCGCTTGAGCACCCGCAGACGGCCGTGGCTGATGGACATGAGTGCGTCCTGGGGCAGCACGTAGACGCAGTTGACCTCGATCTGCAGATTGTCCACGGCAGGCAGCACCGGCAGCGCGGTGAATCGCGCCAGGACTTCGGGCAGATGGCTTTCTCGGGACGGGCTCAGGTGGGTGATCACCACGAGCGCCAGGCCGGGAGACGGCGGCAGCCCGCGGAAAAACCCCTCAAGCGCCTCGATGCCGCCGGCAGAGGCCCCCACCCCGACAATGGGGCACTGCGCCGGGAGCGTCATGGCGTGGTGCACCGGGCCGATCGGGAAAACAGCAGAGTTGGCAGCATGGGATCGCAACGCCGCAGGCTATCGTTGCCGGTCAAGAGCATCGACATCGCCTGGGCCGATATAAGCCATGGCCTGTCGACAGGATTATGGGAAGGTTATCTGCGGACATTACCACGGACTTATCGCGTTTGTAATAAAGGTGCGAGTATTTTCGGACGGCTTGGCTATACCCCTTATATGCCGGCCTTGCGGCAAACCCAGCCTTTGAACGTAAACGCCGCGTAGAACAGTTCAATATCGGTAAATCCCGCGGCATGCAGCACGGCTTCGTCGGTAGCGGGGGCCAGCACCGGCAGTTTCTCTTTCATCGTCCTGATACTGTTCTGCGCCTGCTCGGCCGGCACGCCGGCCGCCACCACGAAGGCTGCGTTGCGGGCCAGCCAGGCGTCCTGCCGGTCCAGTGGAAAGCTGTGATGGGCCACGATGAAGGGGGCGCCGGGCTTGAGCCGCCGGGCCACTTCCCGCACGGTTCTCAGCCGCTCTTCATGCGGCAGGAAATGCAGCGTCAAAAGGCAGGTGGCGCCGTCGAACGGCCCGTCGGGCGCATCGTCGATATAGCCTAGGTGCAGGGTGGCGCGCGGCGCCTGGGCGCCCAGCGTGTCCGTCGCCTGGCGCAGCATCTCGGCCGATGGGTCCACGCCGTCCAGTTGCCAGCCCGGCCGTGTGTCGGCGAGGGCTTTCAATTCCAGCCCCCCGCCGGCGCCCAGTACCAGGATACGACCGTCGCCCGCCACCTGTTCCGCCATCAGCAGGCCTACCATGCGGTGCAAGTCGCGCAGGCCGGGCACGTGGCGGGCGACGCGTTCTGCGTAGTCTTCCGAGGCGCCAGGCGAATTGGAAAAGGACATGGGGACTCCGGGGGTAGGGCGCGTGAGCCATGACGGCAGGCGCATATCATATAACATATGATGTTGCGTGATAAGCGGCACGTCAAGTGACGGGATGGCCTGCCGGCAGGGCGCTCTGGCCGTCGACAATGAAAAATGACCGCAGCGAATCACGCTGCGGTCACTGCACGACGTACCGGATCAGGCCGCGATGGACAGCGGGCGCGCCGACCCCGGAAAATCCGGTAGCGCAATATCGCTGTGGCCGGGCCGCACCCACCGGACCCGTTCGCGGGTGGCATCGATGCAGCCGCCCTGGTCGTAGACGCCCTGCGGATCGCGGATGCGCATCATGCGTTCCAGAATCGCGGCGGTGGCCTTGGGATCGGCCAAGGTGTCGTGCACGCGAGCCTTGACGACGTCTTCGTCCATATAGCGCTTGCCGTCCGCGTCGGTGCGCAGGCCGTCGCGCCAATGGAAGATCTCGACGCACTTGGACGTCAGCGTATAGGGCACGCCGCGTTCCCAGAAATTGTTGAACTGGCCGCCGCCCAGGTAGAACACCCAGGACCCTTCGTAGCCCTCGACGTCCGACGATTCGGCGTCGGGATTGCGGAACCACAGGCGGTCGCCCGGCACGTAGAAGCGTTGCGGCAGCGGTTCTGCCAGCGAGCCGTATTCGTGCAGGAAGGTCTCGTGGAAACTGCCGGACATGACGGCGCGCGTTTCCCATTGGCGTTGCAGGCGCCGCGCCAGGTCGGGGTTGGCGCTGTGCAGTTCCTGCGCAATGCCCAGCACGGTGACGTATTCCGTCGCCCGGTAGCACGAGAACGAATACAGTTGGCCCGAGGCCTCGGGCTGCGTCGCCTTGCGCAGGCCGTCGATCAGCGAGCGCCCCGGCAGCACCGTGAAACCGCGTGCGTCGTCATAGGTGAAGTAGTCGTCGGGCCGCTCGGCGTGTTCGGTGTCGAAGGCCAGCGCCGTCTTGCTCGCGGCCTGCACGATATAGCGGCGGATGCGCACCGCGGATTCAAGCTCGGCCACGCTGGGGAAGGCGAAGGCGACCGGGCTGGCCAGCATGGTCAGCACGATCTCGCGATCCAGATCCGCCGTGCTGGCATCGGTGCGCAGGCTGAGCGCGCGGGCAACGCCGGTGGTGTCGTGGTCGGGCAGGTAGATGGCGGCGAAGCCCGCGTTCAATGCGGCATGCACGCCGGGCACGTGGCCGGTCAACAGGTCGCAGTGGGCGGCGGCGCGCAAGCCCAGCTCGGAAAGCAACTGCTCTGCCGCGTCCAGCGCAGCGGCGGCCTGGCGTGAATCGGAGACTTCGATGCGAATCCCGCCTGGGTGAGGCTGATTCGGCGACTGCGGGGAAGACGGCATGAAATACGAATCGAAAAGCGGCAGGAATCAGTATGGATCAGTGCAGGCCGGGCAGAGTTCCCATCAAGCTGCAAGCTGGCGTGAACAACTATTTCAGCACGGCAGCCAGGGCGATTTTCCTGCGCAAATCAACGACCTGGACGCTTCCGATTGTAGTGACGTGGCCTGAACGCCAGCTTGCAGTGATTTATCGCCAGCGCGATAAAACTGTCGGCAAATTGTCATGTTCGTCATTAGTGCGATGACACATACGCCGAGGCCGCAAATGCCGGCGGCACGGCGAATTCGGCGCGCATGCGCTTGACCTCTTCCACGGGGCTGCGCCCGAACAGGCGCTTGAATTCGCGGCTGAACTGCGACGGGCTGTCGTAGCCGACATCGGCGCTGGCGGCGGCCGCGGTGATGGCGTTGCGCACCATCAGCAACCGTGCCTGATGCAGCCGGGTGGACTTCAGGTACTGCATCGGCGACGTGCCGGTGACAGCCTTGAAGTGCACATGGAAGGCGGGCACGCTCATGCCCGCCTCGCGGGCCAGTTGGTCCACGCCCAGCGCTTCCTTGAACGAGGCGTGGATGCGGCGCAGCGCCCGCACCACCTTGCCGAACTGCCCCTGCATCGTCAGCGCCGCGCGCATCGACGGCCCCTGGTCGCCCGTGAGAATGTGGAAATAGATCTCGCGCACCAGCGACGGACCCAGGATCTGCGCCTGCATCGGCGAGCCCATGGCCTCCAGGAAGCGCAGCACCGAGGCGCTGAGCGGCGCGTCCATGGGGCTGGACAGCATGCCTTTCGGTTCAGCCGCCTGGAAGCCGCCGGCCTGGTCGATCTGCAGCATCAGGTCGGCGGCCAGCTTGAAATCCAGGTGCATGTAGATGGCCAGCAGTGGTTCCTCTTGGCTGGCGTCGGTTTCCATCGTGAAGGGCACCGGCACGGACACCACCAGGCATTGCCGTTCGTCGTAGACATAGGTCTGTCCGCCGAAGTAGCCGCGCTTGCGGCCCTGGCACACGATGACGATGCCGGGGTCGTACAGCACCGGCACCGAGGTCAAGGGGCGGTTCGAGCGCAGGAAGCGTACGTCCGGCAGCACGGTCAGGTTGTAGCCCTCTTGTGGCGCCAGGACTTGCAGCAGGGTGGCCATGCGCTGGCGTTGCGCAGGCAGGGCTGCGGAATCCGGAGTGAGGTGGTCGGGCATCGGGGGCGCACCGCGCGTGGGCTGGGGTGTCAGGTAAAAATATTCAACACAATAGTTTTAGGCAATAAAACGAGACTACAGGCCATCGATCATTGATGTTGGCAATCCTATCATTTCATCCATGCTTTTTCACCCCGATAGGACTGCAAACCTCATGATCAACGTATTGAATCCCGCCGATGGTTCCCTGGTGGGCACCGCACCCGACCTGAGCACGGCCGAGGTCAAGGCCGCCATCGACCGTACCTGCGCCGCATTTCCCGCCTGGTCGCGCAAGCTGGCCCGTGAACGCGGCGACCTGCTGCGCCGCTGGTTTGAACTGATCCGCGCCGACAGGGCGGCGTTCGCCGACATTCTGGTCAAGGAAAACGGCAAATGCCGGGTCGAGGCCCTGGGCGAAATCGACTACGGCCTGGGCTTCATCGAGTGGTATGCCGAAGAAGCCAAGCGGGTGTATGGCGACACCATCCCGTCCCATGCCGACCATGCGCAGGTGCTGGTCGTGAAGGAAGCGGCGGGGCCCACGGCCGCCATCACGCCGTGGAATTTCCCTTTCATGATGATCGCGCGCAAGATCGCGACGGCCCTGGCCGCCGGCTGCACCATGATCATCAAGCCGTCCGAACTGACCCCGCTGACGGCCTACAAGATGCTGGAATACGCCCGCCGCGCCGGCATTCCCGAGGGCGTGTTCGAGATGGTGACCGGCAACCCCAAGGAAATCGGCGAGCAGTTCACGGGCGACCCGCGCATCCGCAAGCTCTCGTTCACCGGGTCAACCGCCGTGGGCAAGCTGCTGGCCGCGGCCTGCGCCCGTGACCTGAAGAAAATGACGCTGGAACTGGGCGGCAATGCGCCCTTCATCGTGTTCGATGACGCCAGCCTGGAAGACGCTGCCACTGCCTTGGTGGCAGCCAAGCTGCGCAACTCGGGCCAGGTCTGCATCTCGCCCAACCGCATCTACGTGCAGGACGCCATCCACGACCGTTTCGTGGCCGCGGTGGCCGAAAAAGTCGCGCGCATCCGGGTCGACCAGGGCTTGCAGGAAGACTTCGTGGTGGGGCCGATGATCAACCAGGCTGGCATCGACAAGGTCGCCGCGCTGGTCGACGACGCCAGGACCGCCGGGGCGCAGGTGGTGCTGGGCGGCGAACCGCACGCCAAGGGTGGCTTGTTCTATTCGCCCACGGTGCTGGCCGGCCTGGACGACAGCATGCGCATCGCACACACCGAAATCTTCGGGCCGGTGTTCCCGATCTACCGCTTTCACACCGAAGACGAGGTCGTGCAGCGCGCCAATGCGTCGGAATACGGCCTGGTGGCCTATGCCTACACCCGCGACCTGGCCAGGGCCTTTCGGCTGTCACGCAACATCGAGTCGGGCATGGTGGTGCTCAATTCCGGTTCGGTGGGAACGGCGTCGGTGCCGTTTGGCGGGGTCAAGCATTCCGGCTACGGGCGCGAGGGCAGCTATTACGGGATCGAGGAATACGTCGAGGTGAAATACGTGTTGATGGCGGGGTTGGACAAGTAGAGGGCGGAGGCATGGCGCGGGTTTGCCGGCAGATCGCCATCTGCGATAAAAGGGTTGCATCTGCCGGAGCAAGCCCATGACCCCGTTGAAGCAACCCGAAGACATCCCCCACGCCTTCCAGGCCGCCTGGAATCGCCACGACATGCAGGCGTTCGGCGCGCTGTTCCAGGCCGATGCGACCTTTGTGAACCGGTTTGGCCACTACGTGCGCGGCGTCGATGAGATCATCGAGCTGCATGGGCCCATCCACGCCACGATCTATCGCGATTCCACGCTGGAGAACGAACTGATCGACGTGGTTCCCATCGGCCAGGACGCGGTGGTCATGCATTTCTGGAGCCGCCTGACCGCCGGCGCAGCGCATCCTGCCGGCGCGCACTCGGTCGACACGCTGATTCTGGCCGTACTGACGCGGCAGGGCAGCGAGTGGCGCATCAAGGCCCTGGAAAATGTCACGCTGACGAATCCGCGTACGGGTGACGCCGTGCTGCGGGACGACGGGCGCCTGTAAACGGCGCCCGCGTTCAGGCGCGCAGTGTCACTGCGCCCGCAGCAGATTCGGTGACCCGCCCGCCACCGGCCTGGCATGCACGGTCGGCGCGCGGTAGACCAGGTCGCGCAGGGCCGCATGCGTCTGGGGCAAGTTGAAGGTGTCGGCCCCCGGCGCCTGGCGAAAATCTTCCAGGCTGGCGGGCAGGCGTTGCACGGTGATCGACTGCACCGCGCAGCGCACGAAATCCAGCGATGTCTCGCACAGGTTCTTGGCCAGCACGGGCTGGTCGTCCAGCAGCACGAAGCCATCGGTCAGCACGGCTTCGCCCTTGTGCAGGGTGATGTCGGCGATGGGCGAAAAACTGAGCAGCACGTCGATCCCGGGCACCTGGACGGCCTCGGCCTGGCGTTGTTGCAGCGCGATGCGCGCGCTTGCGTCCCAGCGGAACACGCGGGCCAGTTCGTCGCAGCCGCCGCCCAGGCGCAGCACCAGGCTGCAGCCATTGCCCAGGCCGTCGTCCCCTTGTTCGGCCGAGTTGGACCAGGGGGCGGTCTTCTTGAAGTCCCGGTCGGTGGTCGGAGTGAGTTCGGCAATGCCGACCTTGGCCAGCATGTCGGCCGACGGAATGCTTCTGACGGCCTTGGGTGGGGTGGCGTCCATCTGGTGGTAGGCAATGCGATTCAAGCGGTATTCGCCCGGCCAGACCGGAATCACCTGGTACGTCAGCTTGCCGCGCGGGGTCTGGAACAGCGGCCCCAGGTCGGGAATGTCGGCCTTGTGCTCGGCATGGCCGACCGAGATCGCGTAGCCGTCGTCGGCCTTGTGATTCCAATGCATCATGGTGCTGCTTTGTTGCATGAACCGCATCCGCGTGGCCGGGTCGTGGAAATCGCGCTTGCCCTGGGCATCCAGGTTCAGGGTGGGAATCACCAGCAGCGCCATGCCGTCCTGCCGCGCCTTGCCCAGCAGGGCGTCGATGCCGGCGCGGCGCTGGTCCATCTGCTCGTTCCAGGACGCGTCCGAGGCCACCGGTTCCGGTTGACCCGTCGGATGTGCCGATGCCGCTGCGTGGGCGAACAATGCAAGCAAGCAGGCGCGGGCAAGCAGGGAAGTCAATGGCATGGAATTCAGTCCTTTTTGTGGGGGGCGGCAGGTCGGGTGGCGGCAACCGCCTTGATTTCAATCACCAGTTCGGGCCGGGCCAGGGCCGCAACGCCCAGGATCGTCCAGGCCGGAAAATCCGAACGGATGTACTTTTCCTTCACGGCGCGAAAGTCGGCCAGCTGCGCGCCTACGTCCACGTGATAGGTCACCAGCTCGACGAGATCGGTGAAGTCCAGGCTCAGGTGCGCAAGAACGGCCTGAATGCGCTGGAACGCCAGGTCAGCCTGGTCCGCGGCCGATTCGGGAATCGTGCCGTCGGCCCGCAGGCCGATCTGCCCCGCAATGAACACCATGCCGTTGGCCGTGACGGCAGGCGAATACTGGAACAGGTCGAAAATGCGGTTGCCGCCGAAGGTGGGGTCATCGTCGGGCAGGCGCAGGCGGTCGATGGGGTTCATGGGAGGCCTTGGTGCAGGAACAGGGGCATTCGTCCGGCGGTTGGAATGCTTGCCGCCGATGGGTATTTTTTTCGCATTTTGCGGGTGAATGCTAACCAAATTCAGACGCGGCTATCGGAGGATTGATAAACACAACGTTTGTCGATGTTTCAAATTTCGCCAGCGCGTTTGCCCCGTTCGAATTGCACGCCCATGTCGACGAAGACGATCGGGACCCCGCAGCGGAACGGGTCATCGAGCCGGCGGGGGCGGGCGACATCATGCCCGCCATCGATGCAGTACCGTGGTTCGGCTAGGCGCCGGGCCGCATCAGTGGCGCGTGTTCCGCCATCAATTCCGCCACCCACTCGATGAATACCCGCAGCTTGGCGCTGACATGCCGGTTGGGCGGATAGGCGATGTACAGGGGCATGGGGTCCAGCCGCCAGTCTTCGAACACGGGCACCAATTCGCCTCGGGCCGAGTGTTCCAGGGCCATGTAGTCGGGCAGCCACAGGATGCCCATGCCCGCCAGGCCGGCTGCCAGGTAGGCATTGCCGTCATCCATGGCCACGATGTAGCGGCCCTGGGCATGCACGCTTTCGTCGCCGCGGCGCATGGCGTAGGGCAGGGGTTTGCCGGTGCGTGACCACAGAAAGCCGACGATGCGGTGATGGGAATCTTCCAGGTCGGCCGGATGCACCGGCTTGCCGGCGTGTTGCAGGTAGCTGGGCGCGGCGTACACGCGTAGCTGCAGATCGCCGACGCGGCGGGCGATCAGCGATTGGTCGGTGAGCTCGCCGCCGCGCACGACGCAATCGACGTTCTCGCCGATGATGTCCACCATTCGATCGCTGACACCCATGTCCAGCTGGATGTCCGGGTAGCGCGCATGGAAGGCGGGCAGGGCGGGCGCCAGAATCATGCGGGCAAGCGGGCTGGGCACGTCGACCCGCAGCCGGCCGCGCGGCACGGCGGCGGCGCTGGACAGGCTGGTTTCGGCGTCGTCCATGTCGGCCAGGAGGCGCAGCACGCGTTCGTAGTACACCGCGCCGTCCGCCGTGACATTGACCTTGCGGGTGGTGCGGTTCAACAGCCGCACGCGCAAGCGCGCTTCCAGTTGCTGCACCAGCTGCGTGACGCTGGTCTTGCTCATGTGCAGGGTGTCGGCCGCCTTGGTGAAGCTGCCGGTTTCCACGACGCGGGCGAATGCCTGCATGGCATCGAAACGGTCCATTGCCACTCCGGGGTCTGGGGGATTGTTTGCATTTTACAAACAGTGATGGGCAGGGTTGCGCGTTTATCGCACGGCCAGGGGTCCGTAAAGTGCCTGCATGATCAATGCGGGCACACGCCCCGGGGAGCAATTGAATGGCAACACGTGATGTGGTTTTTCCGGCTGGGCGCCAGGCGCTGTATGAACGCAACCGGTATTCGCCGGCCATCCGGTCCAACGGATTTCTGTTCGTGTCGGGCCAGGTGGGCAGCCGCGAAGACGGTTCGCCCGAGCCGGACCTGGAGGCCCAGGTGCGCCGGGCGTTCGACAACCTGAACGCCATCTTGAAGGCCGCGGGCGCCACGTTCGAAGACGTGGTCGACGTGACCGTGTTCATGGTGGACCCGGCATCCAAATTCGAAACCATCTGGCAAGTCGTGCCGGACTACTGGGGCCAGGCGCCGCACCCGACGTTGACGGCGGTGGGCGTGACGTGGCTGTACGGCTTTGACTTCGAGCTCAAGGTGATCGCGAAGCTGCCCGAAGGCGCGTAGCAGGCCAGTCAGACACGGCCGAGATCGGGTCAAGATCCGGCCAAAAAACAGGGCGCCCCAATCGGGGCGCCCTGTCTGTGCCGGAAGGCGGCAGCCGTTCAACCGCGGGCGCGGGCCACGGCTTGCGCCAGGTCTTCCTGCTTGCGGATCAAGGCGGCCTCGATCTGGTCGCGCGGCGTGTTGGTGTCTTTGAGCGGCGCGTCCAGGTCCGCGGCGCGCAGCAGTTCCATCAGGTCGCGCGTGCGGGTCTCGGTGGACGGAATGGCACTCTGGTCAACCAGCTTGCCCTTGATGAACTTGGACACCGTGGTCGACAGGGTGCTGGTCTCGGTGAACGAGGCCAGGGCCAGTTTACCGGCGTCGTAGCCGATCTGGGTTTTGTTCTCGTAGTTGTCGCGGATCTGGTAGTAGGCGTAGTTCTGCGATTCCGGGTCCGAGGTCAGGTTCAGCGTCTGGTCGGGCGTCAGCGCGCGGTGGAAACTGGCGTTCAACGACGACTGCTGTTGCTGCGTGACGGCCAGGTCGAACTGCGCACGGCCGCTGCTGCTGGTGGTTTGCGAGGTCTGGTACGAGAAGCTGTCCAGTTCGCGTGGCTGGGCAGGATTGGACGCGACGGAGGCCTGGCTGATCGACGCCGAGAAGTCGGCCAGGCCGGACAGCATCGTGCGATGCACCTCGGCGGGCACGCCCAGGCGGCTGGTGGTGGCGCCCTGGGGAGACCACGCGCCGTAGCTGTGATGCAGGTCCGAGAAACCGGCCTTGAAATACGACATCAGGGCGGCGTCGCCTTCGCCGCGCTTCTGGGCGCTGTCGAATTTGGTCAGGTAGCTGTCGATCGCGGCCGATTGCTGCTTGGCGCTGCCGAACTGGCTGGGTTGGCTGGCGTCCACATTGATCTGGGCCGAGCCGGCCAGGGTCTTGATGGTCAGCGAGCGCTGGCCGGCGTCTGCCTTGAAATTGAAGCTGACGCGGTCGGGGCCTTCGGCGCCGACCGTGGCTTCCAGCGTGACCGACGACAAGACATTGGAATTGATCTTGGACAGCGCGCCCAGGGCCAGCTTGGGCGGCACCGACGCCAGGCCGTCAACGGCGTCCTGGAACGACTTGGACAGGCCGGCGATGGCGTTGCGTTCTTCTTCGGTGAGCGTGGCGTCGCCTACGTCGATCTGCACCGACAGGCCCTTGTCGGTGCTGTCGAGCGTGATGTTGACCTTGGCGCCGCTGGCGGTGGTGATGCGCAGCGCGACAGTGTTGTCCGCCTGGGCTTTCGCTTCGGGGCCTTCCAGCCCGTCCACGGCCGCGGCGCGCGGCGAGGCGACCGTTTGCGCATAGTTGCCGCCGTCCGTCTGGAAGCGCGACAGCAGCGCGGCGGCCAGGCCCTTGAACTGGCCGGTCAGCGACGACGAGCGCACGTTGTCGGACATCAGCGGCGACAGCGTGTCGGGCGCCTGCACCGGGTTGGCGGAAATCGTGTTCGGCGAATAGGTCAGGGGGGCAGTTGATTGCTGGCCCAGCGTGACCGAGGTGGACGCCGGCGGCTCGGCGCTGCGGTTGACGTTGGTAACGCGGGAGGCCCCGCTCGCGGGCGCCGTGGGCGCGATGACGAGCGGTGGCAGTGAAGCGGAGATCATAGTCATGTCTGCGTTATTCCTGGCGGGCAACAACTGCCCACTGATGACTGGCCGGGGATATTCAGAATGACTAACGGCAGGCGCCGCGGAAAATTAATGGGTCGGGGGATTGATTGTGGGGTTTTTCATTGATGGCGTGGCGGCAGGTCATTGGCTACGAAATAATGTCGACAAATGGTTGTCGGGGGCCGCTATTTGCTGTCTTGAAGCTGAATGCTTCGGACGATCAAAATAAAGCCCGCACGCCCGCGGTTAATGCGCGGCATTATGCCGCGCCTATTTCACGACATAATTGCGCGCTTCGTTTTCACCGGCCCATTTACGCAGCGCCGCGATGAATTCCGGGCAGACATTGCCATCGACGGTGGAACCGACAATGACGCTGTCTTTCATGCGCATCAGCACCTTGCATTCATAGACGCGCGAGCGGTTCTGCATGTAGCCGGTGCTGCTTTGCTGGAAAACCGGCGTGGCGGCCGTGGTGTTGCTGGCGGGAATCATGCCCACCACCTGCTGGCTGGTGCCGGTGACCACCCATTCCTGGTAGGGCGCCGTCTGGTAGTCCGACCATTCCAATTCCATCGTATTGCCGACGGCGCGCTTCCTGGACGGCTCACCCAGGGCGGCGATGGCGTCGTTGATCGAACGGCCTTCCATGTTGCGAGCCACGTTGACGCTGGGCGAGAACGACAGGCCTTCGCTGAAGACCTTGCCCAGCGACGGCAGGGCTGAACTGCCCCCGGTGGGCATCGGGGCGCAGCCGGCCAGGCTGGCGGCGGCGATCAGGCCTGCGGCAAGCCGGAACGGCCGGCGGGGAAAGGCATTCAAGGGCGACGTCATGGTGTGCGGGCGATGCTCCGTTGCGGTCGGACGGGCGCGGCGGTTGGCCGGAGCCAGGGCGCGCAACGTGTTTGTTTCTCTTCGTGACAAGCGGGGGCGCGGCCGTCAGCACGGTAAAGCCGGGAGGATGGCCGCAGGCTGACTGCCTGCTTAAGAAAAGTCCGCCATTTTTACCGGAAATCGGGGTCAGCTTCTTTCAGATTGCTGTGAAATTTGTTACTCAATATGCCTGGGCGCGGATTCCCAGGGGGACGGAAGGCGTAACCCGCTTGCTAAGATCGTGGCCGCCAAATCCACTCGATCCGGATAACGACGATGATGCTTGCCCGATTTGTTCCGATGATTCGCTCGGCCATTGCCGCGTTTGCGTTGATGGCGGGGGTATTTGCCCCGGCCGCGCATGCAGACACGCTGTATGGCGGCATCGCCACGGACGGCAAGCACGCCAAGATCTATTGGGCGCTGCCCGAAGACACGGGCAAGGAAGCGGAAGCGGCCGGGGTGGCCGAATGCCGGCGCGCCGGCGGCAAAGACTGCAAGTCGCTGAGCTGGTTCTCGGACAGCTGCATGGTGTATGCGCGCAACCTCACGTCCAACGACCTGTTTCCCGGCAACAGCGTGTCGCCCGAATTGGCGGCCAAGAAGGCGATGCGTCGCTGCACGGCCGGCAGCCCGGATGGCAAGTGCCGCCTGGCCACGATGCCGCTGTGCGTGGGCCCGGGCTACAGCGCACAAGACCTGCAAGCCCCCAAGACCGCCACGCCCGCCCAGCTGGAAGCGCTGTCGGCCAAGCTGAACGACCGCGAGTATTGGGGCGCCATTGCCGAAACGAACACGGGCGGCCTGTCGTATGCCGATGGCTATCCCAACGAAAAGGACGCCATCAACAAGTTGCTGGAGTGGGAAGACTGCGAGGGCTGCACCAAGGTGCTGACCTACACGGATAGCTGCGTGGGCCTGGCCTGGGCCAAGGGCAGCAAGGGCCGCGGCACCGGCTTCACGGCGTTGAACCCCGATCCCAAGGCGGCGCGCGATGCGGCCCGGGACGTCTGCAGCAGCAAGACCGGCGCGCCGAACTGCGTGGCAATGGTGCGTTGCTCGGGGCGGGCATACATCGACGGGTATGCGGGCTTCGAGGAAAAGCCCAATTGAGGCGCTGACCTCGCAAGCGTAGCCGGACCGACAAGCCGGATCCAGGAAACTGGGTCCGGCTTTTATTCATTCAGCCGTGCGGCCGCCTGCCGAACCACCCCCTGCAACCACCCCAGCGCCGCATCCCCCGGCGCGCGCCGGCTGCATACCATGTCGATGTTGAACGGGCCCGGGTCCACCTCGGGCGGCAAGGGCCGCAGGGTCAGGCCGTCGCCCGCCAGCCGCTGCGCGGCGCGCCGCGCCAGGGTGGCGATCAGGTCCGTGCCCTGCACGGCGCGGGGCAGGGCGACGATGTGGGCAAAGGTGCAGGCCACCCGGCGGCGGTGGCCCAGCCGCGCCAGGCCGGCGTCGACCACGCCGCGGGCCGAGCCGTCGTCGCTGGGCGTGAAGAGCGCATGGGGCAGGGCCAGGTAACGCGCCAGGTCCAGCTTGCGGCTGCGCAAGGTGGGGTGGCGCTTGTCGGCGATGCAGACGAAATCTTCCGTGTAGAGCGTTTCCTGCAGCATGCGCTTGGGCGGCGCCAGATGGCCGCCGATGGCGAGATCCACCGTGCCGTTGTCCAGCTGTTCGTAGAGGGCGGCGCGGTCCAGCCGCGCCACGCGCAGATCGATGCCCGGCGCTTCATGCCGCAGGGCGGCGACGATGTGGGGCACGATGACGACGTCGGCGTAGTCGCTGGCGGCCAGGGTGAAGCGCCGCCCGGATGCCGTGCGCGGCTCGAAACCCGCGCCCTGCGTCAGGGCGGCGCGAATGTGCTCCAGCGCGGCCGTCACCGCCGGCATCAGCGCCGTGGCCTTGGGCGTGGGCTGCATGCCGTCGGCGGTGCGCAGGAACAGTTCGTCCTGGAACAGCAGGCGCAGGCGCCCCAGCGCGCTGCTGACCGACGGCTGCGCACGGTTGATGCGCTGGCCGGCCAGGGTGACGTTACGGGTGTCGTAGAGGGCTTCGAAGGCGACCAGCAGGTTCAGGTCGACGGCGGATAGATTCATACAATCAATAGTACGAATATCAATTATCGATTTCAACAATTCCATGCCGCGCGCCTACGATGGCTGTCAGAACTCAGACGCAAGGATGCGGCAATGCCCACTGTATTGATTACCGGAATCGAACCCTTTGATGGCGAAACGCTGAACCCCTCGTGGGAGGCCGTGCGGCGGCTGGATGGCGCGCAGGTGGCCGGCGCTACGCTGGTTGCGCGGCAGTTGCCGTGCGTGATCGGCAAGGTCGTGGGCGTGCTGCGCCAGGCCATTGCCGAGACCCGGCCGGACGTGGTCATCTGCCTGGGCCAGGCCGGTGGCCGCAGCGATGTGTCGATCGAACGCGTGGCGATCAACGTGGTGGACGCGCGCATTCCCGACAACGAAGGGCGTCAGCCGATCGACGAGCCGGTGGTCGAAGGCGGCCCGGCGGCGTATTTCTCGACCCTGCCCATCAAGGCTATCGTGCGCGACCTGCGGGCCGCGGGCGTGCCGGCGTCGGTGTCGTCGACGGCAGGCACCTATAACTGCAACACGATTTTCTACGGCCTGGCGCACTACATCGCCACCGAGCAACCGGCGCTGCGCGGCGGCTTCGTGCACGTGCCTTACTTGCCGGAAATGGCGGCGCACCATCCCGGCCAGCCCAGCCTGGCGCTGGACACGCTGATCGAAGCGGTCAAGATCATGGCGGCGACGACGCTGGCGGTAACGGCCGACATCAAGGCCGGCGGCGGCGCGCTGCATTGAGCGGGGTGACAGAGATGGATACGTTCAATGACGCCGATATGTTCGCGCTGGATGGCGTGCCGTTTCGGCATCGCCGCGTGCGGGTGGACGGCCTGGGCTACCACGTGGTGGAAGGCGGGGCGGGGCCGGCGCTGATCCTGCTGGCGGGCTTTCCGCAGAGCTGGTATGCCTGGCGCCGCGTGATGCCGCTGCTGGCGCCGCACTTTCGCCTGTACGCGGTGGACCTGCCGGGCCAGGGCGATTCGGACAAGCCACTGGACGGCTACGACACCCACACGGCGGGCGAGCGCCTGCGGGCGCTGTTCCATACGCTGGGCCTGACGCGCTATGCGCTGGCCGGCCACGACATCGGCGCGTGGATCGCCTACCCGTACGCGGCGCGCCATGCGCACGAGGTCGAACGCCTGGTGCTGCTGGACGCGAACATTCCGGGCGTGACGCTCAAGCCGGCCATCGAGTTGGGGCCGGACAACTGGAAGAGCTGGCATTTCCTGTTCAACACGGTACCCGACCTCCCCGAAGCGCTCTTGGCCGGGCGCGAGCGGGTGCTGATCGAATGGTTCTTCAGCCGCAAGACGGCGAACAAGCCGGGCGTGTTCAGCCGCGAGGACATCGACGAATACGAACGCGTGTACCAGACGCTGGGCGGCCTGCGCGGGATGCTGGGCTATTACCGCGCGGCGCACCAGGACGCCATCCAGAACCGGGCGCTGCGCGAGACGCCGCTGACGCTGCCGGTGCTGGCGCTGGGCGGCGACCAGGGCAGCGCGCCCGACCTGTACCAGGCCTTGCAGCCGCTGGCGCGCGACCTGCAAGGCGGGGTGCTGGCGGACTGCGGCCACTATCTGCCCGAAGAGCAGCCGCGCGAGCTGGCGCGGCGCATGCTGGCGTTTCTGGCGTAGGGCACCCAACGCCCGCCGCACATATCTCACCCACGGCGGCGCGGCATTTCCACATTGCCTATCGGTATTTGGTGGCCGCCTGGCGCGCCCCTATCCTGGTTTTCGTGAAGCAATCCAGGAGTCTTTCGATGGGCAGTCAACGCAGATCCGTCCTCAAGGCCGCACTTGGCCTGGCGGCAGGCGTGGTGGTGGGGGCGGGGCTATTGAGCAACATGACGGGCGCGGCGCCGGCGGTCGGCGACGACGCGAGCCGCTATCCGACCCGGCCGGTAAAGCTGATTGTGCCGATTGCCGCAGGCGGCAGCGCCGACAAGCTGGCGCGCACCGTGGCGCAGAAGCTCGGCGAGAAGTGGGGCCAAAGCGTGGTGGTCGAGAACCAGCCGGGCGCCAGCAGCGCGATCGGCAACGCGGCCGTGGCCCACGCACGCGGCGACGGCTACACGCTGCTGCTGGGCGGCGACGCCCTGTCGCTGAATGCGCTGCAGCCCGGCAAGCAGCACTACGACCCTGTACGTGATCTGCAAGGCGTGACCAAGGCCGTCATCAACCCGCAACTGCTGGTGGTGCGGCCTGGGCTGGGCGTGACGACCTTCCAGGAATTCGTGGCGCTGGTGCGCCAGCGGCCCGGCGAGATTTCGCTGGCGCTGCCCGGTGGCAACGGCAGCCTGCAACACCTGGCGGTGGAACTGCTGAACGAGCGCATCGGCGCCAGGACCAACCAGATTCCCTATCCGGGAGGTGGCCCGGCCATGCTGGACGTGCTGGGCGGGCACGTGGATGCGATGCTGATCACGCTCGCCGCCGCCACCGAGAACGTGCGGTCGGGCAAGCTGGTGGCGCTGGCGGTCACCACGCCATATCGGTCCAAGGCGCTGCCAGAGGTGCCGACCATCCAGGAATCGGGCCTGGCGGATTACGCGGTGGAAAGCTGGCAGGGTTTCGTGGTGCCGGCCTCCACGCCCAAGCCGCTGGTGGATCGCATTCATCGCGATGTGGTGGCGGTGCTGCGCGAGCCGGAGACGGCCGCCTTGCTGGAAAACCTGGGGTTTTCGATTGCGGCGAGCACGCCCGAGGCGGTCGACCAGACGGTGCGGGACGATATCGCGACCTACCGCCGCGTGATCGCCACGGCGGACGTCAAGCTCGATTGAGCGAGGGGCGGGCGCGAAGTTCGGCAGCACGCCCCGAGCGCGCGCGCCGGGAGCACGCCCCCGGCGCGCCAGCGGTTTCATATCCATATCTGAAAGTCTTCTTTGTGTTGAGCGCCGCGGCCACGCAGCATAGAACTCCGTTCAATGCATACGGCACGACAACATGAAAACTCGCAATACCCCCGGCCTGTTCCTGCGCACGGCTGTCGCCCTGGCCCTGGCGGCCGGCGTGGGCGCCGCCCACGCGGATGCCACGCTGGACAAAATCAAGGAACGCGGCACCGTCACCATCGGCGTGCTGGCCAATGGCGGCGTGTTCGGCTCGATCGACCCGAAGACGCAGGAACTGGTCGGCTGGAACCCGGACCTGGCGCGTGAACTGGCCAAGGGCCTGGGTGTGAAGGCCGAGCTGGTGCAGGTGCAGACCGCCACCCGCACGCAATTCCTGATCTCGGGCAAGGTCGACCTGCTGATCGCGTCGATGGAACTGAACCCCGAACGCGCCGAGATCCTGGGCTACGCGCCCACGCCGTTCTTCCGGGTAGGCGGCGCGGCCGCGACCCGTCGCGACAGCGGCATCACCAAGTGGGAAGACCTGCGCGGCAAGCCCGTCTGCGTGTCGCAGGGCAGCAGCTTCGCGCGCCCCTTGCAGGCCGACTACGGCGCGGTGGTCAAGGGCTACAAGAGCTCGTCGGATTCGCTGCTGGCGCTGCGCGGCGGCCAGTGCGTGGCGGCGGTGCACGATTCGACGCTGATCCACCCCTTGTTGCGCAGCAACCCCGAATGGGCGGCCTACCACGCGCCCATCGGCAGCGAGGTGTTGCCGGCCAACTCGGTGGTCTGGACCCGCAAGGGCGAGGCCGACACCATCGCCGCCGTCGACAAGGTGATCCAGGGCTGGCACCGCACCGGCTGGCTGATCGCCACGGAAAAGCGCCTGGACATCGAGCCGGCGCAGCCGCTGCTGCAAGAGCTGCATGACAAGTACAAGCAGGGCAGCTGAGCCCGGTGAATGGCAAGCACGTGTTGGATAAGACGATGACCAAGCAAGCAATGAAGTGGGCCGCCGCCTTGGCGCTGGCGGCCCTGGCGACGACGGCGGCGCATGCCGACGCGACGCTGGATCGCGTCAAGCAGCGCGGCAGACTGGTGGTGGGCGTGGACGGCGCCAGCCCGCCGTTCGGCGTGCTGGACCCGGCCACCGGCAAAGTCGGGGGCTTTCAGACCGAACTGGGCCGCGACATCGCCCAGCGCCTGGGCGTGGCGCTGGAAACGGTGCCCGTGACCGCGGCGACCCGCGTGCAGTTTCTGCAAGCGGGCAAGGTGGACCTGCTGATTGCCAACATCCAGTGGACCCAGGAACGCAGCGAGATCCTGAGCTATGCGCCCACGCCCTACAACCTGGTGGGCGGCGCGGCGATGGTGTCCAAGCGCAGCGGCATCAAGCGCTGGGAAGACCTGAAAGGCAAGGTGGCCTGCGTGTCGCAAGGCAGCAATTTTGCCAAGCCGCTGCAGGATACCTACGGCGCGGTGGTGAAGGGCCTGCGCAACATTCCGGAATCGCTCCTGGCGCTCAAGGGCGGCAGTTGCGATGCGTCGGTGCACATCCAGCCGGCGCTGTACGAGACGCTGCATGGCCCCAATGGCAAGGAGTGGGACGGCTTCGAACTGGCCACGTCCGACCAGCTGATTCCGTCGCCGACGGTGATCTGGACGCGCCGCAACGAAGCCGATACGCGCGCTTTCGTCGACGGCGTGATCCGCGATTGGCATAAGTCGGGCTTGCTGGTGCGAGAGGCCGAGAAATTCGGCGTGCCCGCCGACTACCTGAAACAGGCCCAGGCCGACGCCCAGGCCGGCAAGTTCGACAGCGCGCCGCCGGAGGCGCAGGCCAAGCCATGACGGCGCACGCCCCATTGCTGGCCGCGCTGCGCGCGCGGCTGGGCCAGGACTGGGTGGTAACCGGATCGGACGCCGCGCCGTTCCTGACCGATCATCGGCGCGTACTGCACGGCCAGGCGCTGGCGGTGGCGCGGCCGGCCCATGCGGACGACGTGGCCGCCGTGCTGCGGCTGTGCCGGGCGGCCGGCGTGCCGGTGGTGCCGCAGGGCGGCAATACCGGCCTGATGGGCGGTGCTACGCCGGATGCCAGCGGCCGGGCCGTGGTGCTGTCGCTGGGACGCCTGAACCAAGTGCTGGCCATCGACACGGACAACGACACCATCACGGTGCAGGCGGGCTGTGTGCTGGCGCAGGTGCAGGAGGCTGCCAGCCAGGCCGGCCGGCTGTTTCCGCTGAGCCTGGGGTCCGAGGGCAGCTGCACCATCGGCGGCAATCTGTCGACCAATGCCGGCGGCACGCAGGTGCTGCGCTACGGCAATGCGCGCGACCTGACGCTGGGGCTGGAAGTGGTGACGGCCGAAGGCGAGATCTGGAATGGACTGCGCGGACTGCGCAAGGACAACACCGGCTATTCGCTACGCGACCTGTACATCGGCAGCGAAGGCACGCTGGGCGTGATCACCGCGGCCACGCTGAAGCTGTTTCCCAAGCCGGTCGAGCAAGGCAGCGCGCTGGCGGGCCTGCCGTCGATCGAAGCTGCGCTGGCGTTGCTGTCGCTGGCGCGGCGGCGGCTGGGCGCGCAACTGACGGCGTTCGAACTGATCGGCCGGCCGGTGCTGGACCTGGTGGCGCGGCACGTGCCCGAGCAGCCGCAGCCGCTGCCGGCGCTGGCGCAACCCTGGTATGCGCTGCTGGAAGTGTCGGCCAACGAGGCCGGCGCCGCCGACGCCTTGCTGCGCCTGGCGCAAGCCGCGCTGCACGAAGGCGTACTGGAAGACGCGGCGATTGCGCACAGCCTGCAGCAGGCCGCCGCGTTCTGGCGGCTGCGCGACGAAGCCATTGGCCTGGCGCAGGCGCGCGACGGCGGCAACGTCAAGCACGACATCTCGGTGCCCGTGTCGCGGGTGCCGGCATTTCTGCAAGGCGCGGCGCAGGCGCTGCACGCGCTGGACCCAGGCCTGCGGCCGATGGCGTTCGGCCATCTGGGCGACGGCAACCTGCACTACAACGTCTCGCACGACCAGGCCGGCCCGGTGGGGCGCCTGTTCGAGCAGGAAGCCCGCATCCACGACCTGGTGCACGCCCAGGCCCATGCCCAAGGCGGCTCGATCAGCGCCGAACACGGCATCGGCCAGGTCAAGCGCGACGCCTTACCCCATTTCAAGAGCCCGCTGGAACTGGCGCTGATGCGTCGCGTCAAGCAAGCGCTAGACCCCCTGAACCTGATGAATCCCGGAAAGGTCCTGTCATGACTGAATCCCTGTTTCCCGGCGTTTTCTCGCGCCGCGCTCGCGGCGTGGAACTGTCGCCCATCGCGGCTGCCGGCGCACGCGCCGCGCGGCTGGCGGCCGAGGGCCGCTCGATTGTCGTGCTGACGTCGGGCGAGCCTGATTTCGATACGCCCCAGGCCATCAAGGACGCCGCCGCGGCGGCGCTGGCCCAGGGCCAGACCAAATACACGCCCACCGCCGGCACCGCGGCGCTGCGCCGCGCGGTGGCCGACGATTATCGCCAGCGTCACGGCCTGGACGTGCAGGCCGGCCACGTCATCATTTCCAACGGCGGCAAGCAGGTGATCTACCTGGCCCTGGCCGCCACGCTGGACGAAGGCGACGAAGTGGTCGTGCCGACGCCGTACTGGCCGACCTTCCTGGATTCGGTGCGGGTCAACGGCGGCACGCCGGTGCTGGCGCCCACCGACCAGGCCGATGGATTCAAGCTCACCCCCGACGGCCTGCGCCAGGCGCTGACGCCGCGCACCAAGTGGCTGATCCTGAATTCGCCCGGCAATCCGTCGGGTGCCGTCTATCGCCACGACGAACTGGCGGCGCTGGCCGCCGTGCTGCGCGAGCATCCGTCGGTGCTGGTGCTGTGGGACGAGATGTACGAGGAAATCTGGTTTGGCGAGCCGCCGACGCATCTGTTGCGTGCGGCGCCCGACCTGGCCGGGCGCACGCTGGCGGTCAACGGCGTGTCCAAGGCCTACGCCATGACCGGCTGGCGCATCGGCTGGGGCGTGGGCCCGGCGGCGCTGATCGGCGTGCTGGAAGCGGTGCAGTCGCAGGTGTCGTCCGGCCCCAGTTCGCTGGGCCAGGCCGCGGCGCTGGCCGCCTTGCAGGGCGTGGCGGACGATTTCGTCGAGACGGCGCGGCAGGCCTATGCGCGCCGCGCCCGCGTGGTGGTGGATGGCCTGGGCGCCGTGCCGGGGCTGCGCGTGGCCGTGCCGCAAGGCTCGTTCTTTGCGTGGATCGGCGTGGCCGGGCTGATCGGCCTGGCGCGTCCGGATGGCCGTGTCATCGCCGATGACGGCGACGTGGTCGACTGGCTGCTCGACGCCGAAGGCGTGGCGGTGGTGCGCGGCGCGGCCTACGGCCTGTCGCCGTACCTGCGGCTGTCGTTCGCGGCGTCGGATGCCAAGCTGCAGGAAGCGGTGGTGCGCATCGGCCGCGCGGTCGCGGCGCTGCGGCCGGCCAAGACGCTGGAGGCCGCTGCATGATCGAACAGGTGCTGCAGGCCTGGGTGCATTTCTTCAAGCCCCTGGGCCTGAACTACAGCTTCGTGCTGGACCCCGGCGAACTGGCCGCGTTCGGCCATGGCCTGCTGGTGACGGTGCAGCTGTGCCTCTGGACCATTCCCGTCAGCCTCGCGTTCGGCGTGCTGATCGCCGCCGGGCTGACCAGTGGCCGGGGCTGGCTGGCGCGGCCCTTGCAGGCGTTTGTGGAACTGACCCGCAACACGCCCACGCTGGTGCAGCTGTACTGCGCCTTCCTGGTGCTGAACATGCTGATCACGCAGAAGCTGGGCGGCGGCAGTCCGATCACCCCGTTCATGTGGGTGGTGATCGTGGTGGCGCTGCACAAAGGCGTGTTCCACGCCGAGGCCCTGCGCGCGGGGATCGAAGCCGTGCCGTCCGTGACGCTGGAGGCCGCGCGGTCGCTGGCGTTCTCGCGGCGCCAGATCCTGGCGCAGGTGCAGCTGCCGCTGGCGCTGCGCTTTGCCTTGCCGGCGCTGGTCAACAACCTGGTCGACCTGGTGAAGATGACCGCGATTGCATCGGCCATCGCGGTGGGCGACGTGACGTACGAGTCGATCATGATCTGGTCGCACCGCGACAACGTGCTGGAACTGCTGCTCTTGATCCTGCTGTATTTCGGCCTGCTCACCTGGCTGGTGAGCGTGGGCGGGCGCTGGCTGGAAACCCGTTTGAGGATGCCCGGTTATGGCCAATGATCTGGCATTGAATGCGCAGGCGTCCCGCCGCACAGGTGGTTTCGGGCCGGGCGCGCTGCTGCGCGATCCGTGGTTCGTGCTGCTCCTGGCGCTGGTTGCGCTGGGCGCCGGGTGGGCGCTGACGGACACCACGCCCGCGGCGGTGCGCTTTTTGTGGCAATGGTCGCCGGCGCTGCTGCGCGGGCTGGGCATGAACGTGCAGATCAGCGTGCTGGCGATGGCGCTGGGCACTGCGCTGGGCCTGGTGATCGGCGCGCTGTCCTTGTCGCCGTCGGCGCTGCTGCGGCGTCTGACGCGCGCCTATGTGCTGGCGTTTCGCAACGCGCCGATCCTGGTGCTGGTGTATTTCACCACCTACGTGTTCCCGTTCGAGCTGAACCTGGGGCGCTGGAACCTGCCGTTTCCCGATTGGATCAAGGTCGTCATCGGACTGGGCCTGCCGGCCAGCGCCAACGTGGCCGAGATCTTTCGCGGCGCGATCCAGTCGATTCCCGAGGCGCAATGGGAAGCGGCGCAGTCGCTGGCGTTTCGCCGCACCCAGGTGCTGCGCATGATCGTGCTGCCCCAGTGCGTGCGGCGCATGCTGCCGTCGTGGATGAACCTGTACGCCAGCATCACCATGAGCACCTCGCTGGCCTCGCTGGTGGGGGTGCACGACCTGGTCGATACGGCCACGGTGGCCAGCAATACGGTGGCGCGCAGCGACTTCACCGTGCTGGTCTATTTCACGCTATTGGCGCTGTTTTTCGCCTATTGCTATCCCATCTCGCGCTGGACGCGCTACCTGGAGCGACGCTATGCGCACCACTGACACCGGCGCGCGCGCCGCCGCCGACACCCCGCTGGTCCGCTTGCGGGACGTGCACCTGGCCTTTGGCCAGGCCGAGGTCCTGAAGGGCATCGACGTCGAGGTGCGGGCGGGCAACGCCGTTTCCATCATCGGGCCGTCGGGCTCGGGCAAGTCCACCATCCTGCGCTGCATCACCGGCCTGTTGCGGCCGCAACGCGGCGAAATCGAGGTCGGTGGCGTCCGGGTGGATGCCCTGAAATCCGAAAGCGAGTTGATTGCGCTGCGCAAGCGGGTCGGCTTCGTATTCCAGCAGTACAACCTGTTTCCGCACCTGAGCGTGCTGGAAAACCTGGTGATCTCACCCATCAAGGTCAACGGCCAGCCACGCGCCCAGGCGCAGGCGCTGGCGCGCGAACTGCTGGCCAAGGTGCGCATGGATCACAAGGAAAACGCCTATCCCGGTGAACTGTCGGGTGGCCAGCAGCAGCGCGTGGCGATCGCCCGGGCGCTGGCGCTGCGGCCCGAGCTGATCCTGTTCGACGAGGTGACCTCGGCGCTGGACCCGGAGATGGTGGGCGAAGTGCTGACCGTCATCCGCGACCTGGTCAACGACGGCCTGACCTGCGTGCTGGTGACGCACGAAATGCGCTTTGCGCAGGAAGTCAGCGATACGGTGTACTTCACCGAGGCCGGCCGCATCGTGGAATACGGCCCGCCGGCCCGCATCTTCAGCCATCCCGACAGCGAACGCACCCGCGCATTCCTGCAACGCGCGTCGGCCGAACCGCCGGCAAGGCGCGGGCAGCCCGACCCGATCGACGATTACCTGACCTTTGATCCGCTGCGTCTTGCAGTGTGACCTTTTTTCCGACCTTCCGGAGAACCGCCATGACGACCGAGACTTCCGTTTCCCAAGAACGCCGCCGCCAGGTGCAGGATGCCCTGGCAGACATCCGCGGCTTGCTGGCCGCCGCGCCGCTGACCCGTGACCTGCTGGCCCGCGTGACCGAACGCCTGGAGCAGTTGGCCGAGCAACGGGCGCTGTTTCCCTCGGCCGACTTTCCGCCGCCAGCGCCGGGGCAGGGCGTGGGCGCATCCACCCGCTACCGCCTGAATCCGGACGACGGCGCGGGCGAACCGGCGTTGTACCTGAATTCGATCAACCCCGGCAAGACCACCTTGCCGCACAACCACACCACCTGGGCGGCCATCGTGGCGCTGTCGGGGCAGGAACTGAACCGCGTCTATCGCCGCAGCGACGATGGCTCGCAGGCCGGCCGCGCCACGCTGGAACAGGTGCGTGAAGTGGTGGTGCAGCCGGGCCAGCCGGTGTCGTTCCTGCCGGACGACATCCACAGCATCCACGTGACCGGCGACGAACCGACGCTGCACTTTCACCTGTATGGCCAGCCGCTGGAAACCTTGTCGGGCCGCATCGGCATCGACCTGGCCACCGGCGAGATCGTGAACTACAACGCTACTCAGATGAAGCCCGGCCAGGAGCAGCGTGCATGAGCGGCCTGGACCAAGCCCACGTGCAGACCCGCCTGGTGCACGCCGGCAGCCCCGACCTGACTGGCGGCGCCGGGCCGGTGAACGTGCCGGTGGTGCGCACCAGCACCGTGCGTTTTGCCGATACCGCCACGCATGCCGCGCTGAACGGCCAGCGCGCGGCCGGCGAGCGTGTCGCCACCTATGGCCGCCATGGCCTGGATACGCACCAGGCCCTGGAAGCCGCGGTGGCGTCGCTGGAAGGCGGCTATCGCAGCATCCTGGCGCCGTCGGGCCTGTCGGCCATCGTGCTGGTGCTGCTGGCAACGCTGGCGCCGGGCGAACACGCGTTGGTGTCGGACAGCGTCTATTCGCCGCTGCGTCGGGTCGACAAGGCGCTGCTGCAGCGTTATGGCATCGAGGTGCAGTATTTCTCGCCGGGCCGTGACGACCTGGAAACGCTGATTCGCCCCACCACGCGCCTCCTTTACCTGGAATCGCCCAGTTCGCTGCTGTACGAAGTGCTGGACCTGCCGGCCCTGGCCGCCACCGCGCGCCGCCATGGCGTGCTGGTGGCCACCGACAACACCTGGAGCGGCGGCCTGTACTACCAGCCGCTGGCGCTGGGCGCGCACATCTCCATCCAGGCCGCCACCAAATACCTGGCCGGCCATTCAGACGTGATGATGGGCGTGGTGACGGTCGACAGCGCCGAACTGGCGCAGCGCATCGGCGCCACTTACGACGCGCTGGGCCTGGCGGTGGGTGCGGACGATGCCTACCTGACGCTGCGCGGCATCCGCACGCTGGACGTGCGCCTGGCGCGCCACCACCAGAATGCGCTGAGCGTGGCCGAATACCTGTCGCGCCATGCCGACGTGGCGCGGGTGTTCTACCCGGCGCTGCCGGGCGACCCCGGCCACGCGCTGTGGCAACGCGATTTCAGCGGCGCCAGCGGCCTGGTGTCTTTCGCATTCCCGGCAGGGCAGCCGGGCGCGGCGGCGCGCTTCATCGATGCGCTGCGCTACTTTTCGATCGGCGCCTCGTGGGGCGGCTATGAAAGCCTGGCGCTGCAAGCCACGCCCGAACGCCTGGCCGAGCACAGCTTCTGGGAAGGGACGGGCGAAGTGGTGCGTCTGCACATCGGCCTGGAACATCCGCTGGACCTGGTGGGCGACCTGGACCGGGCCTTTGGCGTGGTGCGCGAGAGCCTGCGCCGCAGCGCCTGACGCATATGCAAATGACTCCGTGTCTTAAGGGTTTCTGATTATGTAGAAGCAATTACAACCTCTTTGTCCGGTTGTACCCCCGGGTACTAGAATTTGCCTTGTTCCACGGTTGGCGGCAGGGCATGTCTACTATTTCATCCATCGGTTCGGTACAGCTTTCCTTTGTGGCGCGGCGGCTGGACGCGGTACGCGAGTTCTACCGCGGCGCCATCGGGCTGGACGAAGTGCCCGCCCCGGGCGGCCAGCTGCTGTTCGCCCTGGGCGATGCGACCCTGTCGCTGTCGCCGGTGGCCGAGGTCAGCCGCGAGGTCAAGCCCGACTACCTGGCCATCAAGACCCGCGCCTACGACGATATTCTGCTGCGCCTGCGCAATGCGGGCTATCACCCCGTCTGTTCGCTGCCTGACGCCGGCCAGCGCGTCATGTACGTCAAAGACCCCTCCGGCAACCAACTGGCCTTTCTCGGCTAGGGCCGGGCAAGGCTTTTTCCGGTTCAATCCGGACCCTTCCAGGCCCCAGCGAATCCATGAACTTCCAGCAATTGCGTTCCGTGCGCGAAACGGTGCGCCGTGATTTCAATCTGACCGACGTGTCGGAAAGCCTGCACACCTCGCAGCCCGGCGTCAGCCGCCAGATCCGCGAACTGGAAGAAGAGGTGGGCGTGGACATCTTCGTGCGTTCGGGCAAGCGCCTGATCGGCCTGACCCCGCCCGGCGAACTGATCCTGCCGCTGGTCGAGCAGATCTTGCAGTGCGCCGACAACATCCGCCACGCGGGCGCCGAATACGCTGACAGCCGCACGGGCGTGCTGTCGATTGCCGCGACCCATTCCCAGGCCCGCTACGCCTTGCCGCCGGTCATCAAGGAATTTCGCCAGCGCTACCCCGAGGTGGTGCTGCACCTGCACCAGGGTTCGCCCAAGCAGGTATCGGAAATGCTGCTGGAAGGCGAGGCCGACATCGGCGTGGCGACCGAGGCGGTGGCCGATTATCCGGGCCTGCTGAACCTGCCGTGCTACCGCTGGAGCCACAGCATCATCGTGCCCAAGGGCCATCCGCTCAGCGCGCACGAAGGCGGCATCAGCCTGTCGCAGCTGTCGCGTTACCCCATCATCACCTATGGGCGCGGCTATACGGGGCGGGCGCACATCGACGAGGCCTTCGCGCGCGCCGGCATCACCCCGGACATCGTCATGACCGCGATGGACGCGGACGTGATCAAGACCTACGTCGAACTGGAACTGGGCGTGGGCATCGTGGCCGCCGTGGCCTGGGACGCCGAGCGCGATACGCGTCTGTGCGCCATCGATGCGCGCCACCTGTTCGAGATCAACCTGACCCGGCTGGCCATCCGCCGCGGCGCCTGGCTGCGCGGCTACGCGTTCCATTTCATCGAGATGTTCGTGCCGACGCTGACGCGCGCGGTGGTGGACCAGGCGCTCAAAGGCGAGGGCTGAGCGGGAAGGCTGTGCGCTGCCCGCATATCCATAGACGCATTTCTACGTTGTCCGCGCCGGGGCGCGGACGTAGGCTGGTCCGGTTCTTCAACCTAGGAATTCCGGGCCATCCCATGAGCACTTCTTTGCACGCGGCCACTGCCGCCACCTCGACGTCCCAAGACAGCGCGCGCGCCCAGGCCGTGCGCGACTTCATCGCCCAGGTCAAGGCCGTGGCGCCGGACCCGCGCCAGGCCACGCCCGACCAATTGGCCCGTGTCGCCACGTTGCTCGAAGCCCTGGGCCGCCGCCGCGAACTGTTTCCCGCCGACGCCTTCGCCGTGGTGCCGGGCCGTCCCACGTCGATCTACCGGCTCGCCGAAGACGTGGACGGCGGCTATGCGCTGTACCTGTCGCTGGGCGAAGCGGGCAAGGCCCAGCCGCCGCACGACCACACCACCTGGGCCATCATCGCCGGCGTATCCGGCAACGAACGCAACGAGGTCTATGCCCGCAGCGCCGGCACCGAACCGGGCCGCGACGTGCTGACCCACGTGCGCCGCGTGGACGTGGGCCCTGGCAATTCCATCGTGCTGGGCCCGAACGACGTGCACACCATCGAGCTGGTCGACGACGCGCCCGGCGCGCACCTGCACTTCTATGGCCTGGCGCTGGACCGCCTGCACGGCCGCGTGGTGTTCGAGAGCACCGCGGGCGGCGCGTACCGCACGTTTTCGCCGCCGGCCGCCATCTACCATGCACGCCTGTCGGCGGCGGGCCTGCAGGCCGAACTGCGCGGCGAAGCCGAAATCGCGGTGCTGGACGTGCGCGAGGCCGGCCGCTACGCCCGCCGCCACCTGCTGTACGCCGTGCCTGCGCCGTTGTGGCGCCTGGAAGTGCTGGCCGATCGTCTGGTGCCGCGCCGCGACACCCGCGTCGTGCTGGTCGACGACGACGAAACCCTGGCGCACCAGGCCGCCGCCAAGCTGACGCGGCTGGGCTGGACCGACATCTCGGTGCTGGCCGGCGGCACCGATGCCTGGGAAAAAGAAGGGCGCGAACTGTTCTCGGGCACCAACGTGCCCAGCAAGGCGTTCGGCGAAGTCATCGAACACGAGAAGCACACGCCGTGGATCGACGTCGATGAACTGCATGAACGCGTGGCCCGCGGCGACGACATCGTGGTGGTCGACAGCCGCACGCCCGAGGAATTCCACAACTTCACGCTGCCGTTCTCGCACAGCCTGCCGGGCGCCGAACTGGTGTATCGCATCCGCGAACTGGCGCCGGACCCCAAGACCTTCGTGGTGGTGAACTGTGCCGGCCGCACGCGCAGCATCGTCGGCGCGCAGACGCTGATCGACGCCGGCATTCCCAACCGCGTGGCCTCGCTGCGCAACGGCACCATGGAATGGCTGCTGTCCGGCCGCGAGCTGGCCTATGGCCGCCAGGCGGCGTTGCCGGAACCGTCGGCCGACAGCATCGCCGCCGCCCGCGAGCAGGCCCGCGACGTGGCGCAGCGTGCCGGCATCGGCTACATCGACGCGGCCACGCTGCAAGCCTTCGAGGCCGAACAAGCGTCGCGCACGCTGTACAAGTTCGACGTGCGCACGCGCGAAGAGTATGAAACGGGCCACCTGCCGGGCTGGCGCTGGGCGCCCGGCGGCCAGCTGGTGCAGGCCACCGACGAATACCTGGCCACGCGCCGTGCGCGCGTGGTGCTGGTGGACTGGGACGGCGTGCGGGCGCAGACCACCGGCGCCTGGCTGGCGCAACTGGGCGCGGTCGAGGTCTACCTGTACCAGCCGCCGGCCCTGGCTGCATTGGAACGCGGTGCGGAACCGCGCCGCGTGCTGCGCCACCGGCCCGACGCGCCGGCCCTGCGCGCCCAGGCGCTGCAAGCCGCGCTCGATGCGGGCGAGGTCGACGTCTTCGACGTCGAATCGCGCCTGGCCTACGAACGCGGCCACGTGCCCGGCGCCCGCTACGCCACACCCGACCGCCTGCAGGAATTCCTGCCGACCGACACGCAGCGCGCCATCGTGCTGACGTCGCCCGATGGCGTGCTGGCCAGCGTGGTCGCGGCCGACCTCGCCTGGCGCACCGGCCGGCCGGTGCGTTACCTGCTGGGCGGCACCCGCGCCTGGCAGGCCCAGGGCCTGGCGCTGGGCAAGGGCGCCGACGGCGTGCTGACGGGGGACGACGACCAGAGCATCAGCCCCTACCTGTTCGACGACCTGTCGGCGCGCGACCAGGGCTTTCGCGATTACCTGGACTGGGAACTGGGCCTGGTGGCGCAACTGGAACGCGACGGCAGCGCAGACATCCGGCTGATTGCATCCCAGTAATCAGGTTATGCCTACAAAGTTGTTCCTGACTGTAAGCTGAACACATATTCTCCGGATTCCCAGGCCTGTTCGCGCCTGCTTCCGGAGAACATGATGTCCCTATCCAAACTGCTGGCGGGCGCCTTCGCCGCGCTGGCCAGCCTGCTGGCGTTTCCCGCCACGGCGCAGCACGCCAAGTTCCTGGTCACCACCGAGTGGCTGGAAAAGAACCTGAACGACCCCAAGGTGCGCGTGGTCGAAGTCAGCGTCAACCCCGGCCTGTTCGAGCGCGGCCACATTCCCGGCGCCAGCAACGTGAACTGGCACACCGACCTGGTCGACACCGTCAACCGCGATATCGCCCCGCCCAAGCAGTTCCAGGGGCTGCTGGAACGCACCGGCATCAACACCGACACGACCACCGTGCTGTACGGCGACAACAACAACTGGTTCGCCGCCTGGGGCGCCTGGATCTTCGACATCTACGGCATCGACAACGTCAAGATCCTGGACGGCGGCCGCAAGAAGTGGGAAGCCGAAGGCCGCCCGCTCTCGACCAGCGCCAAGACCCAGGCCGCCGGCAACGTCCGCATCAAGGACGCCAACCCCGCGCTGCGCGCCCACTTGCAGGACGTGCTGGCCGTGGCCCGCAAGGACAAGCAGGGTGTGCTGGTGGACATCCGCTCGGCTGACGAATACAACGGCAAGATCTTCGCGCCCAACGGCGTGCCCGAACTGGCGGTACGCGCCGGCCACGTGCCTGGCGCCGTGAACGTCACCTGGAGCAAGCTGGTCGCCGAAGACGGCACCTTCAAGTCCGCCGACGAACTGCGCGCCATCTACCAGGCCGTGGGGGTGGACGGCAGCAAGCCCATCATCACCTACTGCCGCATCGGCGAACGCTCCAGCCATTCCTGGTTCGCGCTGCGCAAGCTGCTGGGCTACGACGTACGCAACTACGACGGCTCGTGGACGGAATACGGCAACAGCGTCGGCTCGCCGATCAGCAATCCGTCCGGCACGGTATGGGGCAAGACGTAAGGTGAGCGTTCCGGGATACTCCGCGCCGCTGGAGACGGCGGCGCCGCATGATGCCGTGCCCTCGACCCATGCAGCCCTGCGCTACACGGCCGCCGCCACGCTGTTGGCGGCGGTGTTTCTCGCCGCCTGGCAACTCGCACCGCTGCCCGATGGTGGCCGCAACCTGTCCTTGTCGCTCCTGCTGGGCGCAGCGTTCGGCATCGTCCTGCAACGCTCGCGCTTCTGCTTCTACTGCATCGCCCGCGACGCCATCGAACGCCGCGACCCACGCGGCGCCTACGCGGTACTGATCGCGCTGGCGGTCGGCACGCTGGGCTACCACGCCGTATTCGGCGCGTTCCTGCCGCTGCCGGGCCCCGGGCGTCTGCCGCCCGGCGCCCACATCGGTCCGATCAGTCTGGCGCTGGTCGCCGGCGCCTTCACGTTCGGCATCGGCATGCGAATCTCAGGCTCGTGCATCAGCGCCCATTTCTATCGCCTGGGCGAGGGCGCACTGGCATCACCATTCGCGCTGCTGGGCGCAGCCGTGGGCTTCATGCTGGGTTTCGCCACCTGGAACACGCTGTACCTGGCGATGATCCAGGAAGCGCCGGTCATCTGGCTGCCCCGCCATCTGGGATACGGCGGCACGGCGCTGCTGCAATGCGCGGCGCTGGCGATAGTGGCGTTGATGTTGAGCCAGCTGGGGAACCGAGGTGCAAGTTCGGCTATCGGCAGCGGCTCGCCCCCGGCCGTCCCCGCAAATAATGCGTCTGCTCCACTATGGCGCAGCGTGCTGGAACAACGCTGGTCTCCCGTCACGGGCGGCCTGCTGGTGGCCTTCATCGGCGTGATTGCCTACCTGCGCATCGCACCGCTAGGCGTGACAGCGGAACTTGGCAGCGTGGCGCGCACCACGGCATCCGCCGCCGGTTGGCTGCCTTCCCGGCTCGAAGGCCTGGATACCTTCGCCGGTTGCGCCACGGCAATTAAGCAAGCCCTGCTATCAAACAACGGCGCATTCGTATTGGCTCTGATCATCGGTGCATGGGCATCCGCGTTGGCGGCCGGCGCATTTCGGCCGAAGTTGCCTGGTTGGCGAGAGGTGGCGCGTAACTTTACCGGTGGCGTCTTGATGGGGTGGGGCGGCATGACAGCATTGGGGTGTACGGTCGGGACATTGCTGTCGGGGGTGATGGCGGGTGCGCTGTCAGGTTGGATCTTCGGTGTGGCGTGCTTGGCGGGCATCTGGGTGGCGTTGAAGTTGCGGCCCACTCGGTGATGATTTGTCGCGGGTCATCGTGAATCGTGGCGTTATCTCTTCGTAGGTCGCCCCTCGCGGCGGCGGCATGCGCAAGGTGGTTCATCTGTGCTTCGGCGTGCTCAAGACGCGGCAACCTTATAGGCCTGATTACGCTTTTTCTACTTGACGGCCAAGACGGTATCTACGGATTCCCTCGGGCGCATCGAGGTTGCCCGCCCCGCATGCCTCCGCCGCGAGGGGCTACGTGCGTCTTGGTTTGTCGCGCTGCTAGACCCGTGGTCAGGGTATGAGATCCACAGGGCCGCCAAGCCGCGGCCGCGCGGGCGGTCACGTTTGGCATTGCGGCGTTGGAAAGTGTGGCAGGGACGCTGCGCGCTTGTGGAGAAGAGAGAAAGACGAGTCGCGGCGTTTGCTCGCCACCACCACTGGCAAGAGCACTTTTCTTGGCCAGCGCGCAGCGTCATTGTCACGACGCCCAACCACCGCGTAAGTCAGGCGGGGCCGCCCGCGCGGCCCCAACTGACGGGCCCCGCAAGTCTCGCCGCATTAAGCCACCGTAGCAGCGCCTCAAACCCGCCGATATGTAGCTCGGGGCGCAGGGCATGTGTGGGGCGGGCAACCTCGATGCGCCCGAGGGAATCGGAAGGGAGCCGAAGGCGGACGACGATGACGACGGGGCAGTCCGGAGCGAAGGCTCCGGACCGCAATCGTGGGCGCCCGCCCCACACATGCCCTGCGCCCCGAGCGGCCCAAGAACGAACCTCGAAGCCAGCCAAGAGCCATCTACCCCAACCCCAACAACCCCTCACACAGCCGCGGCGACTTCATCTTCTGCAGCCACCACTTCAACGCCTCGCCAGGCGCCTCGGCCCGCCATGCATACGCCACGTGTTCCGTCAGCGACATGCCTTCGTCCGTTTCGCACACCACCAGCACCCCTTGTGACAGGTAAGGCGCCGCGAGCGTCAGGGGAAGATACCCGCACCCCAGCCCGCGAATCTGCGCGTCGATCTTTGCCTGCATCGTCGGCATCACCAGCGTCGGTTGTTCCGCCAGGATGCCGCGCGACTGTGGCGGCAGATTGCGTGACGTGTCGGCGACGACGACCGCGCAGTAGCGCGTGATGTCCGCGCGGCTCAGCGGTTGCGGGGCCGAGGCCAGCGGGTGGTGCGCCGCCACGCAGAACGCGAACTGGGCCTGGCCCATTGCTTGGGATCGATACGGGCCGGTCGGTTCGCCCGCCGCGCCGGCCCCGATCACCAGGTCTGCGCGGCCTGACGTCAGTGCGTCCCAGTTGCCGCTCAGCACTTCTGTTGAAAAGCGCAGCGTCGTTGCCGTCTCCAGCGCCTGGAATTCCTCGATCAGGTCGTACAGCGGGCGCCAGGGCAGCACCGCGCTCACCGCGATGCGCAGCTCCACCTCCCAACCTGTGGCGATACGTTTGACCCGGCAGGCCAGGTCGTCCAGCGATTGCAGCACGTGGCGGCCGTCCTTCAGCAGCGTTTCGCCGGCCGGCGTCAGCAGCGCCCGGTGGCCCGAGCGGTCGAACAGCAGGACGTCCAGCCCGTCTTCCAGCTTGCGGATCGAATAGGTCACCGCCGACGGCACCTTGCCCAGCTCGCGCGCCGCCTTCGCGAAACTGCCGTGGCGAGCGATCGCGTCCACCAGCACCAGGAGTTCGGGGGTAATCGCTTGCATCAGGGGGCTCCGGCTAATCGTTCAAATAAATTGAATGGTTCCGTCAAATCATAGCGTCAACTACCCGGGTAGGTACAGGCACAATTCTATTCATGCCGGTTCAGCAGCCAAGCCAGATGCAACGACAGATCGATGCCAGCGGCTGCAAGACCATTCACTTAATTGCAACAGGGAGTCCACGATGCTTACCATTCGCCGCAGCGCCGAGCGAGGCCATGCCAACCACGGGTGGCTCGATTCGTTCCATACTTTTTCCTTCGCCAACTACTACGACCCCAGCCACATGGGCTTTGGCGCGCTGCGTGTCATCAACGACGATCGCATCGCCGCCGGCCGCGGTTTCGGGACGCATGGCCATCGCGACATGGAAATCATCACCTACGTGCTGGATGGCGCCATCGCCCACAAGGACAGCATGGGCAGCGGCTCCACCATCCAGCCCGGCAACGTCCAGCGCATGAGCGCCGGCCGGGGAGTCATGCACTCGGAATTCAACCCGCGTGCCGACCAGGAAACCCATCTGCTGCAGATCTGGATCGAGCCTGACGTCACCGGCATTGCGCCGGAATATGAAGAAAAGGCTTTTTCCGACGAGCAAAAGCGCGGTCGCCTGCAAGCCCTGGTGTCGGGCGATGGCATCGATGGATCGATGAAGATCCATCAGAACGTGCGCCTGTACGCCGGTCTGTTCGATGGCGATGAGTCCGCCACGCTCGACCTGGCTCCGGGCCGCCGTGCCTGGGTTCATGTGGCTCGTGGCAGCGTCGTTGCCAACGGCATCGAGCTGGCGGCTGGCGATGCCGTCGCCATTACCGATGAAACCCGTGTCGCGCTGTCCGGCGGCAAGGATGCCGAAGTGCTTGTGTTCGACTTGGCGTAAAGCCGGCGGTCGGGCGGATTGCCGAGATCCGCCCGGCCTTGTTTTCGCAATGCCGCGCCGGTGGTTCAGCAAAGAACCGGCCGGGCTTAAGATGGCCCCAAGGGCCACCCTACAGGAGCGTATTCCATGTCCACCTTGTCCCAACCCGGCGAAAGCCAGATCGAAACCGTGGTGGTGCCGCGCACCAGCGACCTGGGCGGCTTCGAAGTCCGCCGCGCGCTGCCCTCGGCGCAGCGCCGCACCGTCGGCCCCTTTGTTTTCCTGGACCATATGGGGCCCGTGGAATTCAACGCCGGGTCCGGCATCGACGTGCGGCCGCATCCGCACATCGGCCTGTCCACCGTCACCTATCTGTATGAAGGGTCCATGGTGCACCGCGATGGCGCCGGCAATACGCAGACCATTTTGCCCGGCGAAGTGAACTGGATGACCGCCGGCCGGGGCATCGTGCATTCTGAACGTTCCTCGCCTGAAAGCCGCCAGGCCGCGCAGCGCCTCTGTGGCCTGCAGATCTGGGTCGGCCTGCCCCAAGAACACGAAGAGACCGATCCCGGCTTTACTCATTACGGCCTGGATGCCCAGCCCGTGATCGAAGGCGAGGGCGTGCGCGCCCAGGTCGTGGCGGGCTCGCTGTTTGGCAAGACCTCGTCGGTCAAGACGCATTCGCCGCTGTTCTATGGCGACCTGCAATTGCAGGCCGGCGCCGTGACCGTGCTGCCGGCCGAACATGAAGAACGCGCGGCCTACCTGGCCACGGGTTCCGTGGAAGTCGACGGGCAGGTGTTCGAAAGCGGTCGCCTGATCGTCTTTGCGCCGGGCCGTCCGGTGCAGATCCGCGCCCGTACCGACGCGCGCTTTGCCGTCCTGGGCGGCGAGCCGCTGGAGGGGCCGCGCTTCATCTGGTGGAACTTCGTGTCCAGCAGCAAAGACCGCATCGAACAGGCCAAAGAGGAATGGCAGCGCAACCGCTTTGGCCAGACGGTGCCGGGCGACGAGACCGAGTTCATTCCGCTGCCCGCGCCGCGCGCGTGATGCCAACGCTCGCCGACGGTGCGTTCACGGCGGTGATGTCGCCGCCGGTTGGCACGGACGGCAAACGGGCCTGCATCCCCAGCGTGACTGGCGGATGCAGGCCCGTTTCGTTCTACGCCTGTGCCGGGCGCGTTTTCATCAACACGAAGTTTTCTCCTTTGAAGACACGCCGGGGGCCGCCGCGTTCCACCTGGTGGTGAAACTGGCGGCGTTCGGCCCGCCGGGCCGCTTGCAGGGCCTCGGCGTGGTTCGCCAGCCGGTGGGCGATCAACAACGTGGCAATGCGTTTATTGGCATGCTGGCTGCGTTCGGTCTGCACCTTGACGGTGATGCCCGTGGCGACATGGGTGGCGCGCACGGCCGACTCGGTCTTGTTGACGTGCTGGCCGCCCGGCCCGGACG
Organism: Achromobacter sp. FW305-C-28; assembly: GCF_058783235.1. Classification (NCBI taxonomy): domain Bacteria; kingdom Pseudomonadati; phylum Pseudomonadota; class Betaproteobacteria; order Burkholderiales; family Alcaligenaceae; genus Achromobacter; species Achromobacter sp. FW305-C-28. Next base: position 562,357 of record NZ_JBYSYL010000002.1, read on the forward strand.
AACGCGTGGTTTCGAAGCGGATCTCGCTGGATAGCTGACTTGTCGGCATCTCGCAGCGCCAGGCGCCGATGAACCAGTTCTTGCGGGCGTGGCCGGGGCGGTAGGGGCTGGCGCAGATCCATTGGATCGAACCTTCCCAATCGGCCGCCAGTCCGTCCGCGCCCGCGCCGTCCAGGCTCAGCAGCACCGAGCGGTACGTGCCCGCCCTGGCGCCGGCTTCGGATTCCAGCACGTCAACATCGATGCCTCGGCCACGCGCTTCGCGCAGCAGGCAGGCCAGCGCACGGGCGACCGCCAGGCAGCATTCGTCAGGCCCGTGGGCCGCGGAAAGTTGCAGCAGTTCCATCAGCAGCATCCTCCGCGCGTCTTGTAGGTCAGTACGGGACGCAACCTGGCCAGCACCGTCACCAGGCCCGCTCGTTGCAGGCTGTCGATGATGCTGTCCACGGGCTTGTAGGCCTCGGGCGCTTCTTCGTAGATCAGCTGCCTGTCCTGGCAGATGACGTGGCTGCCCAGCTTGGTGCGGCCCAGTTGCGCCGGGGTGTAGCGCTTGAACAGGCGGTCCTTGCACTCGCTGCGCATCCACTTGCGGCCGGCGCCGTGCGCCAGCGAATACAGGCTGGCTTCGCCGGGAATCGGCGCCACCAGGTAGCTGAAGTCGCCGCGCGACCCCGGAATGACGACCAGCCCGGCATCCGATGGCGTGGCGCCTTTGCGATGCAGCCAGCCGGATTCGCCCTGGATCACCGACGGCGTCACCAGGTTGTGGTGCACGTCCAGCACCTGTTCGCCCTTGGCACCCAGGCGGTCCAGCATGCGGCGCGCGATCAGTTGCCGGTTGGCTTCGGCGTAGCGCAATGCGCCGTCGTGCCGGGCCAGGTAGGCCGTGCAGTCTGCGCTGCCTTGCGCCAGGCCGGCATGCCCATGCCGATGGATGTGGTCTTGCAGAATGGCGCCGCCCAATCCACGCGAGCCGCTGTGCACCAGCAGTACCAGCCGTTTGGCGTCCAGCTGCAAGGCCGCGACGGCCTCGGGGTCGTGGATCTCGTCGATGCGTTGCAGTTCGGCAAAGTGATTGCCGCCGCCGATGGTGCCCAGCGCCTGCCGATAGCCCACGTCAGCGGGCGCCAGTTCGGACGCGAGCGCTTGCCAGCGGTCGTCCAGCGGGGCATCCAGGTTGCCCAGCTTTCTTTCCAGCCTGTCGGGCGCGGCTTTCCGGGCGTCGACGTCGGTCGACCACAGCGCCATGCCGCAGCCGATGTCGCCGCCGATCAGGGCGGGGTACAGGCGGCCAATGGAAAAGAATGCCGCGCCCACCGGGTAGCCCCGGCCGGGATGCAGGTCAGGCATGCCTGCCACGCGGCGCATGCCGGCAAGTTCAGCGGTGGTGTGTAGTTGTTGGATCGCGTTGCCTTCGATCCAGGTCTCGTCCGAGGCGATCAACGTGACGCGCTCGGACAAGGTTTGAATGCAATTGCCCATGGTATTTCCAGATCAGATCATCCGGGGCTCCCTGGGCCGCGCGTCCTGCAAAGCGCAGGCGTGCGGATACCGCGCTCGGGCAGGCGATGGCCGTGCGGGGGCGAGGCGTATGGGAGACCCTGTGTGGCAGGTCCGGGCCAAGGCAATGCGAATGGATTGCTATGCGAAAGTTGCCTGTCGGATTGACGGGCGGGGCTGCATGCGCGGGTGGCATGCAGTGGCGACAGCAAGAAGAATTCGAACGGACTAGACGCGGCCTGCAGCGTGGGAAGTTTGTTGTTGCATCGTGTTTTGCATGATTTTTTTCCTCCTGTGCAGTTCGGTAGTGTGAGGGCGCGGGCCCCAAGAGAGCGCCACTCTATCATCGATTGCCGCGAGGTGACGCATCAGCATGGGCAAAGCGCCGTCAATCTGGCTGCAGGCGTATGAATTGCGCCACAGTCGTGCCAAGCGCGCGGCAGTATGATGCGCATCCCTGACTTGATAACAATAGGGATGGAGACATCATGCAACGCATTACCCTGAACGTCCTGCGTACCGTGGCCGCGCTGGCGCTGGTCCATGGCGCCGCCGCCGCGCAGGCGGCCGGCTATCCGGCCAAGCCCATCACCTTCATCGTGCCCTACACGGCGGGCGGCACCACCGACCTGGTGGCGCGCACCGCGGGCCAGAAGGTGGCCGAGAAACTCGGCCAGCCCGTCATCGTCGAAAACCGCCCCGGCGCGGGCGGCAACATCGGCATGGACGCCGTGGCCAAGGCCGCGCCCGATGGCTACACGATCGGCTTCGGCGCCATCTCGACCAACGCGCTCAACCCCTTCGTCTATCCGTCGATGCCGTTCGACCCCACCAAGGACTTCACCGGCGTCAGCATGCTGGGCGCGTCCACGGTCGTGCTGGAAACCGGTCCGGCCTTGAAGGTCGACAGCGTCAAGGACCTGGTGGCCTATGCCAAGCAGCATCCGGGCACCGCGTTCGGCACGCCGGGCACCGGCACGTCCATGCACCTGGCGGGCGTGATGTTCGATCAGCTGACGGGCGCCGGCATGCAGCACATTCCGTACAAAGGCAGCGCGCAGGGCCTGAACGACCTGTTGGGCGGCCATCTGCCGGTAATGTTCGACAACCTGCCGGCGTCCTTGCCGCACATCAAGGCGGGCAAGGTCCACGCCCTGGCGGTGACCGGCAGCAAGCGTGCGCCCGCGCTGCCCGATGTGCCGACGCTGGCCGAACTGGGCTACGGCGCGGCCGTGGTGGACCCATGGTTCGCGGTGTATGGCCCGGCCAGGATGCCGGCAGACGTGACGGCGGCGCTCAGCGCCGCGTTCCGCGAAGCGCTGGCGATGCCGGATGTGAAGGACAAGCTGGAACAGGCCGGCTTCATGCCGTACGGTTCGACGCCCGAGGAAGTCGAACGCCTGACGCGCAGCCAGTACGAGGCCTTCAAGGCCTTGTCGCAAAAGGTGAAGCTGTCGGCTGATTGATGCAGCGGCAGGGCGGTGGGCGGCGCGCGTCGCCGCCCACATGGCCGGTCACGTGCGGACCGGCTAGCGGCCCCGCGCGAACACCTGTTCGCGCTGTTCGGCCAGCGTTTCGCGGCGGATGAAATCGCGCACGAAGTCGTCGGTCGGGTGGTGGTGCAGGTTGTAGGGCGTATCCCACTGCGCGATGCGCCCGGCCGCCATCACGCCGATGCGGTCGGCGATGGCGAAGGCCTCGGCCTGGTTGTGTGTCACCAGGATGGCCGTGTGGCCCGTGGTTTTCAGGATTTCGCGCACTTCGAACGCCAGGCGTTCGCGCGTGTCCACGTCCAGGTTGGAAAACGGTTCGTCCAGCAGCAGCAGGTCGGGCGAGGGCGCCAGGGCCCGCGCCAGCGCCACGCGTTGCTGTTGGCCGCCGGAGATCTCGTGCGGATAGCTGTTGGCCGCGTGCGCCAGGCCGACCAGCGTCAGCATTTCCTCGACGCGGCGGGTGCGTTCGGTGCGTTCCAGGCGGCGCAGGCCGAAGGCCACGTTCTCGGCCACCGACAGGTGGGGAAACAGCGCGTAGTCCTGGAACATCATGCCGACGCGGCGCTTTTCCGGGGCGACCTGTTCGGTGGGCGACGAGATGACCGTGCCGTCCAGCAGGATGCGGCCGGCGCGCACCGGCTCGAAGCCGGCGATGGCGCGCAGCACCGTGGTCTTGCCGCAGCCGGATTCCCCCAGCAGGCAGCCGATGTGGCCGGCGGGCAGGCCCAGGGTCAGGTCCTGCACCACGGGGCGCAGGCCCTTGGGGGTGTCGTAGGCCAGCGAGAGATGGTCGAGTTCAAGCAGATCGGGCACGGTGGTCAATGTCCCATTTTCAGATTGGTGCGCGCCAGCAGGATCACGGGTAGCAGGCCGGCCAGCACGATGGCCAGCGCCGCGACGGCGCCTTCTTCGTACGTGCCGCGGGCCGCTTCGGCATAGAGCCAGGTGGCGAGTGTGTCGAAATTCATGGGCCGCAAGAGCAACGTGGCCGGCAGTTCTTTCATGGCGTCCACGAACACCAGCAGCGCGCTGGCGGCCAGGGCCGGGCGCAGCAGCGGCAGGTGAACCCGGCGCAGCGTGCCGGCCGAGGTCTCGCCCAGCAACCGCGAGGCTTGTTCCAGCGACGGCGGCACGCGGGCCAGGCCCGCTTCCAGCGCGCCGGTGGAAATGGCCAGGAAGCGGATGGCGTAGGCGCATACCAGCGCGGCCATCGACCCCATCAGGAACAGGCCCGTGCCGCCGAAGACCTTGGCCACCGCGGTGTCGATCCAGACGAAAGGCGTGAGCAGGCCGATGGCCAGTACGGTGCCCGGCACCGCGTAACCCAGGCTGGCAATGCGGGCGCAGGCGCGGCCAGGGTTGAAGCTGGCGCTTTCGCGCAGCGTGCGGCCGGCCCAGGCCACGATCAGGCCGCAGACCAGCGTGACGATCGTGGCGCTGAAGGCGACGATGAGGGTGTTGCTCAAGCCGTTGAGCAACTGGTTCGAGACGCCGCCCACCAGGTGCAGGCGCTTGTAGGTTTCCACCACCAGGTACAGGGCCGGCGCGACAAAGCCGATCAGCACCGGAATCCAGCCCAGCACGGCGGCCAGGGCCGCGGCCGGTCCGCGCAGCCGGCGCGGCTGCATGGGCCGCATGCGTTGCGTATTGGCGTAGCGCTGGCGTTTGCGGCCATGGCGTTCCAGCAGGATCAGGCCGATCACGATGGCCAGCATGGTCAGCGCGATCTGCGCGGCGCCCGCCAGGTCGGACCGCGTGACCCAGGTGGTGTAGACCGACACGGTCAGCGTCTGCACGCCCAGGAATTCCGAGGCGCCGATGTCGTTCAGCGTTTCCAGCAGCGCCAGGCTGACGCCCACCACGATGGCCGGCCGCGCCAGCGGCAGCGCCACCCGGAAGAACACGCCGTAGCGGCCGGCGCCGAGCGTACGGGCGGCCTCCAGCAGGCTGGCCGCCTGCGTCATGAACATGACGCGGGTGCTGAGATACACGTAGGGATACAGCACGAAGCCCAGCACGAAGATCGCGCCGTAGATCGAGCGCAGGTCCGGCAGCCGGAACTGGCGCGGGCTGTCGTAGCCCAGCAGGGCGCGGATGGCGGTCTGGATCGGGCCGATCGGGTGCAGCAGGTCCAGGTAGGCGAAGGCGATGATGTAGGTCGGCACCGCCAGCGGCAGTAACAGCGCCCAGGTCAGCGCGCGCCGCGTCGGGAATTCGTAGGCGGTCACCAGCCAGGCGGAGCCCGTGCCCAGCAGGGTCACCAGCACGCCCACGCCGGCCAGCAGCATGGCCGTGTTGGCCAGGGCCTGGGGCAGCACATAGTTGGCCAGGTGTTGCCAGTGCGACAGGTCGCCGCCCAGCGCCCACCACACCAGCGTCAGCACGGGCGCCAGCACGGCCAGGGCGATCAGGACCGCGCCAGCCAACCAGCCGGCGCCGCGTTCAGCCCAGCGCAATCGCAGCGGCCGGGGCAGGGAATCGGTATGCATGCTTCAGAAAGGGTGCTGCTTCAAGAATGCTGCGGACAGGACGCCGCGCGGGGCGGCGCCTGTAGCGTCAAGGCCTGCCGCCGCCCAATCCGGCGCGAATCCGGGTTTGGGCGAGGGCAGGCCTGAAGGCAGAAAGGCGGCGCCGAGGCGCCGCCGTGCCGTGTCTTAGTTGTCGAAACCGACCTTGTCCACCAGTTCGCTGGCTTGCTTGCGGTGCTTGGCGATCTCGGTCAGGGGCAGGGGATCGACCTTCAGTTCGCCGAAGCTGGCGATGACGGGGTCGAGCTTGACGCCCTTGCGCACCGGGTATTCATAGTTGGCCTGGGCGTACAGCGCCTGCGCGGGTTCGGACACCAGGAAGTCCAGCAGCTTGACCGCGTTGGCCTTGTTGGGCGCATTGACCGCCACGGCGGCGCCGCTGACGTTCACGTGGGTACCGCCGCTCTTGCTGTTGGCGAACGTCGGGCGGATCACCTTGATGGCGTCGCCCCACTTGCGGGCGTCGGTGCCGGCTTCGGCGTTCTTCATGTGACCGACGTAGTAGGCGTTGGCCAGGCCGATGTCGCAGATGCCGCCCAGGATGTCGCGGGCCACGTCGCGGTCGCCGCCAGCGGCCTTGCGGGCCAGATTAGCCTTGACGCCGCGCAGCCATTTTTCGGTGGCTTCGGCGCCATCATGGGCGATCATCGAGGCCACCATGGCGGTGTTGTAGGGATGCTGGCCCGAGCGGATGCAGACCTTGCCCTTCCATTTGGGATCGGCCAGGTCTTCGTAGCGGAAGCTTTCCAGCTTCAGGTCTTTTTCGACATACAGCACGCGGTCGCGCAGCGACAGGGCGAACCACTTGCCGTCAGCGCCGCGCAGGTTGGCGGGAATGACCGATTCCAGCGTCTGCGACTTGACCGATTGGGTCACGCCCCCGTCCACCAGATCGAGCAGGTTGCCGATGTCCACGGTCATCAGCACGTCGGCGGGCGACTTGGCGCCTTCGGCCTTCACGCGCTCGAGCAGGCCGTCTTTCACGAAGACGGTGTTGACCTTGATGCCGCTTTCCTTGGTGAAGGCGTCCAGCAGCGGTTGGATCAGCTTGGGTTCACGCGTGGTGTACAGGCTGACTTCCTCGGCGGCGTGGGCCGGGACGGCGAACGCGGCGGCGCCGGCCAGGGCCAGGGTGCGCAGCAGCGTTTTCAATTGGGGACGCATAGACATGAAAGGAACTCCGGCAAGGGCTGCAGCGGTCAAAGCCTGGGCGGACCGGGCCAGGCCGCTGCTCAAAACGGTCTGCTAACGAAAATTATTATCAAGTGAGAACCGGACAATAACAGGAAGTTTTAAGGCGTTCAACTATTCGTAAGCCTTGCATTCCGGCCCTTGATCCCCATCAATACGGCATAAGGGTATTACGGAATAATGAGAGCAATTATCATCGAGACCCTGTAGAATAGGGTCAACCCTAATACCGGCCGCGTCTTTTGTGCGGCGCGGTCTGACCACGCGGTGCAAGTCGGGTTCGATGGCCTGCTCCTTGTTCCGCTCCTAATAGATACGACATGGCTGCTTTCAACACCGAGCGCGTGCTTAGCGTGCACCACTGGAACGACACCCTGTTTTCCTTTACCACCACGCGTGACGCGGCCTTGCGGTTCCACAACGGCCACTTCGTCATGATCGGCCTGGAAGTCGAAGGCAAGCCCCTGCTGCGGGCCTACAGCATCGCCAGCGCCAACTACGAAGAAAACCTCGAATTCCTCAGCATCAAGGTGCAGAACGGTCCGCTGACCTCGCGCCTGCAGCACCTGAAGGAAGGCGACACCATCCTGGTCAGCCGCAAGCCGGTGGGCACCCTGGTGGTCGACGACCTCAAGCCGGGCAAGCACCTGTTCCTGTTTGGCACGGGTACGGGCCTGGCGCCTTTCATGAGCATCATCAAAGACCCCGACGTCTACGAACGCTTCGACAAGGTCATCCTGGTGCACGGGGTGCGCTGGGTCAGCGAGCTGGCCTACGCCGACTTCATCGAAAAAGAACTGCCCAACAACGAGTTCTTCGGCGACGTGGTGCGCGACAAGCTGGTCTACTACCCGACCGTCACGCGCGAGCCGTTCCGCAACCAGGGCCGCATCACCGAGCTGATGGAAAACGGCAAGCTGTGCGCCGACATCGGCATTCCCCAGATCAACCCCGAAACTGATCGCGCCATGATCTGCGGTAGCCCGCATATGCTGGCCGACATCAGCGCCATGCTGGACAAGCGCGGTTTCGTGGTGTCCCCGGGCGTGGGCCAGCCGGGCGACTACGTGGTCGAACGCGCCTTCGTCGAAAAGTAAGCCGCGGCGGCGTTTGCCGTGGCAATGAAAAGGCGCAGCCCGGGCTGCGCCTTTTGCATTTCAGCGACGCCGCCCACCCAACTGGCGTCACGCCGGGGTGCGCGGGCCGCTACGCCATCTTTCAGCATTGGCCAGGTCGGCAATGGGCGAGAGCAGGGCGCGATCGAACGCTTCCAGGACCAGGCCGTTGCGAAGGCGATGCGGCCAGTCGGCATGGGCTAGTGCCCCGCGGCCCAGCGACACCAGGTCGGCCTCGCCGCGTTCGACCATCCCCACGGCTTCGCTGGGGGTGTGCAAGGCGCCGTTGGCGATCACCGGCACGGTGCCGTGTCGCCGGGCCAGCGCGGCAAGGCTGGGGCCCGCGCCAAAGGCCGGCTGCCAGGCTTCGAATTCCGTCGTATGCAGGTAGTCGATGCCTGCGGCCGACAGCGTCTTGAAGATGACTGCCGCCTCGGGCTCGCCGCCTGCCCATTTGTGGGCGAAGTCGTTGACCTTGCCTTGCGAAACGCGATAGCCCACCGTGAAATCGGGGCCGACGGCGTGACGCACGGCCTGGATCGTCTGGACGCCCAGGCGCAGGCGGTGCGCGAGCCCGCCGCCGTAGGCATCGTTGCGTTGGTTGGTGTAGTCCGTCAGGAACTGGTCGAGCAGGTAGCCGTTCGCGCCGTGCAGTTCCACGCCATCGAAGCCGGCCGCCTTTGCCCTGAGCGCCGCGCGGGCAAAGGCGGCCACCGCGTCGTTCACTTCCGCCAGCGACAGCGCTTCAGGCAGCCGGTAGGCGCCTGCCCCACGATAGAAGCTCATCTGCATGCCTTTGGGCTGCACCGCTGACGGGCCTTTGGCGTTCGGTCGATGGGGATTGCCTTGCGAGATGGCGCCGGCATGCATGAGTTGGGCAATGACGCGGCCGCCGTTCGCCTGCACGCGATCCACGACGGGGCGCCATGCATCGCGCTGCGCATCGTCGGCCAGGCCGGGCTGGAAGAGATAGCCCTGGGCGTAGGCCTGGTCGGTGTAGATGCCCTCGGTGATGACCAGGCCGAACCCGCCGGCGGCGAAATCACCGTAGTACTCCGCCATCCGGCCGGTGGCCCGGCCGTCGGCCAAGGCGCTGACCCGCGTCATCGGTGCGACGGCCAGGCGGTTCGCCAGCCGCAGCGCACCGATCGCAACCGGGTCGTAAAGCGTCGATGTGGCCATCTCAACGGCCCTCGGCGTTGGGCGCGACTGCGATCGCTTCGATTTCGATCATCGCATCGGGCGTGTAAAGCGCGCGAATCTCGGCGATGGTGTCGGCCGGGTAGGGCGCCGCGAAGAATTCGCGACGCAGCGTCACGACATCATCGAAGTGGCCCATGTCGGTCACGAAAATGGTGACCTTGACCACATCCTTCAGGCTGGCGCCGCCGGCTTGTAGCGCCCGGCGCAGGTTCGCAAAGGCCTGCCGCCCCTGTGCCAGGAAGCCGCCCTGGACGATCTTGCCGTTCTCGCCCGCGCCGGCCTGGCCCGAGATGAACAGCCAGCCATTGGCCTTGATGCCTTGCGACAGCAGGAAGGGTTCGTAGGGGTCGGGCTGGGTGATGACGCGTTCGATCATGATTAGTTTCTCTCATTTATGAGGTCCACCGACAATGGCGGGTAGAGAGAAGATAAAGGTGTGGAATCCGCCCGACAAAGGTTCATTTATCAAGTGTCAGATGAGATAATTTCACTCATATAACCACCGGACCCCGCCGCATGCACCGACGATTCCTGCCCCTTTCAGCGCTTCGCGCGTTCGAGGCCGCGGCCCGCCTGGGCAGTTTCAAGGCGGCCGCCGAAGAGCTCGCGGTCACGCCCACGGCCGTCAGCCATCAGATTCGAGGGCTTGAACAACAGGTCGGCGCAGCCCTCTTTACCCGGCAGGTCCGGCGCGTCGCGCTCACCGATGCGGGCACGCGCCTGTACCCGGTGCTGCGCGATGGCTTCGACGCCTTCCAGGCCGCGCTGGAACGGCTGACCGAAGCCCGGCACCGGCCCCAGGTGGTCATTTCGGCGACCAACGCGTTCACGGCGAAATGGCTCTTGCCGAGGATGGGGGCGTTTCGCCGCGACCTGGCGGGTATCGACCTGCAAGTCCAGGCCTCGGACGAGATCGTCGACCTGCGTTCGACGGCAGTCGACATCGCCATCCGCTACGGCCGCGGGCCGTATCCCGGCCTGACCGTCGAGCCGCTATTCACAGACCGCTTTGCCCCCGTTGCCAACCCGCGGCTGGGCGTGCGCACTGTCCAAGACCTGGCTCGGTGGCCGCTGATCTACTTCGAATGGCGGCGGCAGCATCCGCTCAATCCCACCTGGGGGCGCTGGTTTGCCGAAGCCGGGCGGCCCGAGGCATCGCCCGCGGGCGAGTTGCGGTTCTCGGATGAAGGGCATGCCATTCAAGCGGCCGTCGCGGGAGAAGGCATCGCCTTGGTCAGCCAGGCGCTGGTCGCCCAGGAATTGGCGGCGGGCCAGCTCCATCAGCCCTTCGGGCCGAGCATCGACGGGCACACGTATCACGTTGCCATCAGCGCCGAGCGAGTATTGTCGCAAGGCGCGCGCGCCGTGCTGGAATGGCTGAAGGCGCAGGCGGCGGCCTGACGCGCTTATTCCGGCTGGATGCCGGCCTTCTTGATGATGTCGCCCCACTTCTTCGATTCGGCCAACTGGAACTGCGCCAGTTCGTCCGGGGTGGACGAGGCCGGATCGGTGCCGGTCTGGGCATAGAACTGCTTGGCCGGCGCGCTTTGGGTGGCCTTGACCAGCAGCTCGTTCAGCTGCTTGACCACCTCGGGCGGCGTGCCGGCCGGCGCGTAGGCGGCGAACCAGTAGCCCATTTCGTAGCCCGGCACGCCGGATTCAGCGATGGTGGGCACGTCCGGGGCCAGCGGCGAACGCGTCAGGCCCGTGACGCCCAGCGCCCGCAGCTTGCCCGACTTGACCTGCGGCAGGCCGGTGGCGGTGTCGGTGATCATCATGTCGATCTGCCCACCCAGCAGGTCGGTCACGGCCAGCGGGTTGCTCTTGTAGGGCACGTGCAGCAGTTGCACGCCCGCCATCTGTTGCAGCAGTTCGCCCGCGATGCGGCTGCTGGAACTGCCGCTGCCGAAACTCAGCTTGCCCGGCGATTGGCGCGCCTGCGCCAGGAAGTCGCCCACCGTCTGGGCGGGCGAGCCGGGGTTGACCACCATGATCTGGCCGCCCTTGCCCAATAGCGAGATCGGGGCGTAGTCCTTGACGGGGTGATAGGTCAGCGTCTTGTACAGATGCTCGTTGGCGGCGTGTGTGGTGTTGGTGGTGATCAGCACCGTGTAGCCGTCGGGCGCGGCGCGGGCCGCGGTGGCCGCGCCGATCATGGCGCTGGCGCCGGGCTTGTTCTCGATGACCACCGCCTGGCCGGTCTGCTCGGTGACGCCCTGGCCGATGGCGCGGCCGATCTGGTCGGTGGCGCTGCCGGCGGCAAACGGCACGATGAAGGTGATGGGCTTGGCCGGAAAATTCTGGGCCAGGGCGGTCAGCGGCAGGGCTGCCAGCAGCAGGGCCAGTCGGCTCTTGAGGGGAATGCGCATGGTGTTGTCTCCTGGGTGTGTTTTTTTATGGGGTGGGGCGTAAGGGTCAGGCGGGGGCTGGGCGGTCGCCCGGGATGTCGGGCAGCAGGTCGGCCAGCGCGGGGCTGACCAGGACCGTCATGTCCAGCAAGCGGAAAGACAGGCTCTTGCCGTGGGCGTCCAGGTTCAGGGCGTCGTTGACGCCGCCGTCCAGCACGCCTTCCAGCACGAAGTTCATCGCGTGCAGGGTGGGCAAGAGGTAACGGGTGACGCGCACCGGGTGGCGGTAGGCAAACCAGGCGGCCACGCGGGCCTCGGTCACCTGCTCGGCCAGCACGGCGTAGCCCTCGGGGTCCCAGGCGATGAGGCTCAGATTGGAGATGTCGCCTTTGTCGCCGGAGCGGCTGTGGCCCAGGCGGTACAGGGGTACGGCCACGGGGGATTCGGCTTGGGGCGCGGCCGCCCCGGATGCGGTGGCAGGGTTCATTGCGCGATTTCTTCCAGGAAGCGCCAGCCGCTGTGCACGGCGTCGCGGGGGATGGTGCAGGACACCATGTTCAGGCGCGGGCGCAGCGCGGTGCGCACGCCGCCGCCGCCGGCCGGGCCGCAGGTGTACAGCGCGGTCACTTCGCGCAGCACGCGTTCGGCCACCGCGCGGTCGGCATGTTCGCCGGCCATGCGCAGGCGCACGTCGCGGCCATGGCCGTCGGCTTGCGCGCCGCGCAACGCGCCGGCGTCATCGTCCAGGATGCTGATGGCGCCGATCAGGTCGGCGCGCAGACGCAGGGCCGATCCCAGGCGCTTTTGCACGATGTCGGCGGCCAGCCGGGCGCGCGCTTCGGCCTGCACGCCTGCATAGGAAATCTCGGCCTCGGCCAGCCAGCCGCCGTGATAGCAGACGTTGACCTTCAATTCGTCGGGCCGCGCATGGCCGGTGATGCCACGCACGGCCACGCGGTTGCCGCCCAGGTCCTGCACCTGGGCCTGGGACAGGTCGGCCACGACGTCGGGCGTCAGGTAGCGGGCCGGGTCATGCACTTCGTACAGCAGCTGTTCCTTGACCGTGCGCGCATCCACCGCGCCGCCGGTGGCGTCCGCCTTGCCGATGACGAATTCGCCGTCGGCCTGGATCTCGGCGATGGGAAAGCCCGCCGCGTGCACGTCGGGCACCTCCTTTAAGCCCGGCACGCAGAAGTAGCCGCCGGTGACCTGCAGGCCGCATTCCAGCATGTGGCCGGCCATGGTGGCACGGCCCAGGCGCGGCCAGTCGGCCAGGTCCCAACCGAAGTGGGCCAACGCCGGGCCCAGCGTCAAGGACGGGTCGGCTACCCGGCCGGCCACGACAATCTGCGCGCCCGCGGCCAGGGCCTGGGCGATCTCGGTGGCGCCCAGATAGGCGGTGGCGCTGACCACGTCGACGCCGTCCAGCGCAGCACCCAGCCGCTGGCGCAGCAGGTCGCGCTGCGCGGGCGATTCCAGGGCGTCGCCGTGGATCACGGCGATACGCGGGGCGGGCAGGCCTTGGCGGGCGGCCAGTTCGGCGATGCGGCGTGCGGCGGCCACGGGATTGGCAGCCCCGAAGTTGCTGACGATGTTGATGTCATGGCGCAGGCAGTCGGCCAGCACGGGGGCGACCAGGTCGTCCAGCAGCGGCTCGTAGCCGCGCTGCGGGTCCTGGTTGCGGGCCAGTTGGGCCAGCGCCAGCGTGCGCTCGGCCAGCGTTTCGAAGATCAGCGTGCCGCCGCCCCGGGCGGCCAGCGTGCGCACCACGGCGGCGGCGCCGTCGCTGCGGTCGCCGGAAAAGCCCGAAGCGCAGCCGATGAGCAGGGGATTGGAAGGCATATTGGGTCCAGGCAAGGCGCGGCGGGCAGGCAAGCTCGACGTGCAGGGAAAACCGGACCCCACTATAGGCAGCGCTCGATCATCAGTAAAATAGAAATATCGGATCAATTCATAAATAAAAGCCATGAATCTGTCTGCCCGCCAATTGCGCGCGTTCGTGGCCCTGGCCGACGAAAAGCACTTCACCCGCGCCGCCCAGCGCTGCCACCTGACCCAGCCGGCCTTCAGCGCCCTGATCCGGCAGCTGGAAGACAGCGCCGGCTTGCGCCTGTTCGACCGCAACACCCGCAACGTGGAACTGACGGCAGAAGGGCGGGTGCTGGACGCGTCGGCGCGGCGCCTGCTGGCCGACATGGACCTGGTCATGGAAGACCTGCGCGACCACGCCGCTCGGCGCCGCGGTCGCGTGGCGCTGGCCGCCTTGCCGTCGCTGGCGGCGGGCTGGCTGCCGCAACTGCTGGCGCAGTTTCGGGCGCAGCATCCCGGCATTGCCGTGGACCTGCGCGATGCCTTGCTCGACCCGTGCCTGGACATGGTGCGCGACGGCCAGGTGGATTTCGCGGTGGCCTCGCGACGCCCGGACATGAGCGACCTGGACAGCGAATTCCTGCACGCCGACCGCTACTTCCTGGTGTGCCGCGCCGATCACCCGCTGGCCGGGGCGGCCCGGGTGCGGCTGCGCGATATTGCCAAACATCCGGTGATCCAGCTGGCGCGCGGCAGCAGCGTGCGCAAGCACCTGGACGCCGCCTTCGGTGCGGACGCACCGCCGCCGGTGTTCGAGGTCGAGCACCTGGCCACCGTCACGGGGCTGGTGCGAGCCGGCCTGGGCGTGGCGGTGGTGCCGGCGATGACCCTGTTCCATTTCGGCGGCGCAGACCTCTCTGTCGTGCCGCTCGCGGGCAAGGCGCTGTTGCGTCCGCTTTATCTGGTGTGGCGCCAGGGTCGCAGCCTGCCGCTCGCCGCGCAGGCGCTCTATGACTTGCTGTGGGCCAGTCGCGCGGACATCGGCGGCGCACCGAAGGTTGGGTAAGATGGAAGGTTCCGGGGTTTCGCAAAACCCTATTGCCGATTAAAATCCGATAGTTGTAGCTTCTATCCGTCACCCAAGGATTCCGCCCATGAGCAAGCAAATCATCCATACCGACGCCGCGCCCGCCGCCGTCGGCCCTTACTCGCAAGCGGTTGCCGCAACCGGCACCAAGACTGTGTACCTGTCGGGCCAGATTGGCCTTGAGCCCGGCACGGGCGACCTGGTCTCCGAGAACTTCGACGCCCAGGTGCGCCAGGCGTTCGCCAACATGGAAGCCGTGGTGGCCGCTGCCGGCGGCACGCTGAACGACGTGGTCAAGCTGACCCTGTTCCTGACCGACCTGGGCAAGTTCACCGCCGCCAACGCCATCATGGCCGAGCTGATTCCGCAGCCGTTCCCGGCGCGCTCGACCGTCGGCGTGGCCAGCCTGCCCAAGGGCGCGCAGTTCGAGGTCGAAGCGATCCTGGTCCTGTAAGGCCAGACCACGCGCGATTTGCCAGGGGTTTCATCCCATATGCCGGCCGCGGCCGTGGCAACCAGGCGATCCGGCGCCGAACCCAAAGGCGCCGGCAAAGCCATGACGGATACGGAGCGCAAGCTGCGTAACCTGGGGCTGGTGCTGCCCGAGGACTTCGTGCTGCACCTGCCGCTGCGCTACGAGGACGAAACCCGCATCGTGCCGATCAGCGACCTGCGGCCCGGCTTTCCCGGCCAGGTCGAAGGCGAGATCACCAAATCCGAGGTCCTGTACCGGCCTCGGCGCCAGCTCACCGCCACCTTGGTGGACGACAGCGGCGAACTCCAATTGCGCTGGCTGAATTTCTACCCCAGCCAGCAAAAGCAAGTCAGCGTGGGCAAGCGGCTGCGCGCGCGCGGCGAAGTCCGCGGCGGCCTGTTCGGGCGCCAGATGGTGCACCCGCGCATGACCAACGCCGACGCGCCCCTGCCCACGGCGCTGACCCCCGTCTATCCCACCACCGAAGGCCTGCCGCAACTGACGCTGAGGCGCGCCATCGCCCAGGCGCTGGACCGCGCCGACCTGTCCGACACGCTGCCGCCCGAGGCGTTGGCGCGTTATGACCTGCCGCCGTTCGAGCCTGCGATCCGCGCCCTGCACACGCCAGCGCAGGGCGAGTCCGAATCGGCGCTGCTCGAACGCGTGCATCCGGCCTGGCGCCGCATCAAGTTCGACGAATTGCTCGCCCAGCAGCTGTCGCTGGCGGCGGCCCGCGCCGCACGCCGCGTCAAAGAGGCCGAGGCGCTGCCCGTGCGCAACGAGGCCGGCGGCCTGGTCGACCGGCTGTACCAGACGCTGCCGTTCAAGCTGACCGGCGCGCAGCAGCGGGTGGTGGCCGAGATTTCCGCCGACCTGGCCAAGTCCTACCCCATGCACCGCCTGTTGCAGGGCGACGTCGGCAGCGGCAAGACGGTGGTGGCGGCCATTGCCGCGGCCCAGGCCATTGCCGGGGGCGCGCAGGTGGCGCTGATGGCGCCCACCGAAATCCTGGCCGAACAGCATTTCCGCAAGCTGGTGTCTTGGCTGCAGCCGCTGGGCGTGAACGTGGCCTGGTTGAGCGGCAGCCTGACCGCCAAGGCGCGCCGCGAGGCCGCGGCCGCCGCGGCCGACGGCAGCGTGCAGCTGGTGGTGGGCACCCAGGCCCTGATCCAGGACCATGTCGAATTCCATCGCCTGGGGCTGTCCATCGTCGATGAGCAGCACCGCTTTGGCGTGGGCCAGCGCCTGGCGCTGACCCGCAAGGGCGAAACCGTGCGCGGCCGCATCGTGCCGCATCAGCTCAACATGAGCGCCACGCCCATTCCGCGCACGCTGGCCATGACCTTTTTCGCCGACCTGGACGTGTCGGTCATCGATGAACTGCCGCCGGGCCGCACGCCGGTGCTGACCAAGCTGGTGTCCGAGGCGCGGCGCGAGGAAGTCATCGCGCACATCGCCCAGGCCGCGCGCGGCGGGCAGCAGGCCTATTGGGTCTGCCCGCTGGTCGAGGAAAGCGAGGCCCTTGAACTGCAGACCGCCGTGGACACCTACGAGGGCATGCGGGTCGACCTGCCTGACCTGCGCATCGGCCTGGTGCACGGCCGCCTGCCGCAGGCCGAAAAGGCGGCGGTGATGCAGGCCTTCCGCGAAGGCGAGGTCGATCTGCTGGTGGCCACCACCGTAATCGAGGTGGGGGTCGACGTGCCCAACGCCTCGCTGATGGTCATCGAACACGCCGAACGTTTCGGCCTGGCGCAGCTGCATCAGCTGCGCGGGCGGGTGGGGCGCGGCACGGCCGAATCGGTCTGCGTGCTGCTCTACCAGACGCCGCTGTCGCAGGTGGCGCGCGAACGCCTGCGCGCGATGTTCGAGACGTCCGACGGCTTTGAAATCGCGCGTCGCGACCTGGAGCAGCGCGGCCCCGGCGAATTCCTGGGCACGCGCCAGTCGGGTATGGCGCTGTTGCGCTTTGCCGACCTGGAAACCGACGCCGCCATTGCCGAAGACGCGCGCGATGCCGCGGTCTGGCTGCGCGCCGAACATCCCGCTGCTGTCGAGGCGCACCTGGCCCGCTGGATGCGGGGCAGGGAAGACTTCCTGCGCACATGACGGCCGCAGCCACCATGACCTTCCCATTTTCCAGCGCCGCCCGCCGGGCCGGCGCCCAACCCCTGGGGGCGTAGTCCACCATGACTCTGACCGAACTCAAATACATCGTTGCGGTGGCCCGCGAGCGGCATTTCGGCCGGGCGGCCGAGGCCTGTTTCGTCAGCCAGCCCACGCTGTCGGTGGCGATCCGCAAGCTCGAGGACGAACTGGGCGTGACGCTGTTCGAACGCGGCGGCGCGGAAGTGGGCGTGACGCCCATCGGACAGCGCATCGTGGCCCAGGCCCAGAAAGTGCTGGAAGAAAGCGCCAGCATCAAGGAAATCGCGCGCCAGGGGCATGATCCGCTGGCCGGGCCGTTGCGGGTGGGCGTGATCCACACCATCGGACCCTACCTGCTGCCGCGCCTGGTGCCAGTGCAGATCGGCCGCACGCCGCAGATGCCGCTGCTGCTGCAGGAAAACTTCACCGTGCGACTGGTCGAGCTGTTGCGTCAGGGCGAGATCGATTGCGCCATCATGGCGTTGCCGCTGCCGGAAGCCGGGCTGGTGATGCAGCCCCTGTACGACGAGCCCTTCGTGGTGGCCGTGCCGCAAGACCACGAACTGGCGCAACGCACCTCCATCGACGCGCAGGACCTCAAGCAGCAGACCATGCTGCTGCTGGGCAGCGGCCATTGCTTTCGCGACCAGGTCCTGGAAGTGTGCCCCGAGCTGTCGCGCTTTTCGGCGGCCAGCGACGGCATCCAGCGCACCTTCGAAGGCTCGTCCCTCGAAACCATCCGCCACATGGTGGCGGCCGGCATCGGCGTGACCGTGTTGCCCGTGACCGCCGTACCGCAGCCGCCGCCGTCGAACAGCCTGCTGCGCTATCTGCCGTTCGAAGGCCACGTGCCCGAGCGCCGCGTGGTGCTGGCCTGGCGCCGCAGCTTTCCGCGCCTGGCGGCGATCGAGGCGCTGGCGCAGGCCGTGTACGAATGCGAGCTGCCGGGCGTGCGGATGCTGTCCGACGAAACGGCGGCGGTGCAGGATTGATCCGGGCGTTGTTTGCGTTCGGTCAAGCGATCGCCAAGTCGTTGATTGGCATGCGTTTTTGCCGCGAAATCGCAGGTTTCGCGGTGTTATCCTAGTTTTGTCCACCCACCCCTCAGGGAGCTAGCAATGGCAAAGACCTCCAAGAAAACCTCCACCAGCGCACCGCGCATCAACATCGGTATCTCGGACAAGGACCGGGCCGCGGTGGCCGGCGAATTGTCCAAGCTGCTGGCCGATTCGTACACGCTGTACCTGATGACGCACAACTTCCACTGGAACGTCACGGGCCCCATGTTCAACACGCTGCACCTGATGTTCATGACGCAGTACACCGAAGAGTGGAACGCCCTGGACAGCATCGCCGAACGTATCCGCGCCCTGGGCCACTACGCGCCGGGCACCTACCGCGAATATTCCAAGCTGTCGTCCATCGCCGAGCCGGAGTCCGTGCCGGAAGCCCTGGAAATGGTGCGCCTCTTGGTCAGCGCCAACGAGTCGGTCGCTAAGACCGCCCGTTCGGCGTTCGAGAAGGCCGATGCCGCCAACGACCAGCCCACGGCCGACCTGCTCACGCAGCGCCTGGACGTGCACGAAAAGAACGCCTGGATGCTGCGCAGCCTGCTGCAGTGATCCCAGTGGCGCCCTGACCGGCGCCGACGACGAACAAAGCCCCCGGCGCCGCAAGGTGCCGGGGGCTTTTTCATGGGCGCGCCGGGACGGTTCCTCGCGCGCGCCATTCACCCTGCCGCGCCGGGGATAAACGGTCAATAGGTCTGGATTTTTCCTGATACACCCCTGGGACGATATTTTTCAGTAATTCCGACGCGATCGGTGACTTGAAGTTGCAATATGGGCTTTGCCTCCTGGGTATTCACAGATAACCCCGCGTTTCATACTCATTCCTTGCGGTTTTATTAAATCAAGATAAGAAAACGACTTTATATATTTGCTAACAAAACAAACGATCTAATCTATTTCAATTTGTACGGATAAAGCGATTGTCTGAGGGATTTCCCCCGGTTTATTGCAATATTTCCGATTTATTTCCACAGCGATGAAAACCTTTAGAAAGAAATTCGCTGTCTGACCGGCCTACCATTCGTTGGCTCGTTCCCCACACGTATAACGGGGTATCGAGATGTAATTAATTCTGAGCAACGCGTCCACCCCGGGCAGGGAATAGTCATTCGATTCCATATCGATTAATCGGTTCCTGGGGGTCGGTCTTTTTATGTACTCGACACGACGAAAACAGTGAGGTCCCCCGTGGTAAAGAGAATCGCAGTGTGCGGTCTTGGATATGTCGGCCTGCCCGTGGCCGTGGCATTTTCCAGGCGTTTTGATGTCGTCGGCTTTGATGTGGACAAGCGGCGGATCACCAGCCTGAAGCAGGGAGAGGACTGGACGGGCGAAATCGAACGCGATGCATTGCTGGCTTCCCCCATGCAGTTCACGGATCAGGTCTCCGAACTGGAAGGCTGCGACTTTTTCGTCGTTGCCGTGCCGACGCCCGTCGACGAGAAGAACAATCCCGATTTTTCCCTGCTGGTGCGCGCTTGCCGTTCGATCGGCCCGGTGCTGCGCCCTGGCTGCATCGTGGTCTTCGAGTCCACCGTGCATCCCGGCGCCACCGAGGAAATCTGCGGGCCGGAACTCGAAAAAGTCTCGGGCCTGCGCTGTGGCGTCGATTTCAAGCTGGGTTACAGCCCCGAACGCATCAATCCGGGCGACCGCGAGCATCCGCTGGAGAAGATCGTCAAGATCGTGTCCGGCCAGGATGAGGAATCGCTGGAAACCATTGCCGGCGTCTACGAGCAGATCATCGACGCGGGCGTGCATCGCGCCTCGTCGATCAAGGTGGCCGAAGCGGCCAAGGTGCTGGAAAACACCCAGCGCGACATCAACATCGCGCTGATGAACGAGATGTCGAAGATCTGCGGGCTGGTCGGCATCCGCACCTCGGAAGTGCTGGCCGCCGCCGGCACCAAGTGGAATTTCCTGAAGTTCACCCCCGGCCTGGTCGGTGGCCACTGCATCGGCGTGGACCCGTACTACCTGACGTCCAAGGCGCAGGAGCTGGGCTACCACCCCGAAGTCATCCTGTCGGGCCGCCGGATCAACGACGGCATGGCCAGCCACGTGGCCTCGCGCGTGGTGCAGACGCTGGCCCGCAATGGCCGCCTGAACGCCTCGACCCGGGTCGGCATCCTGGGCATGACGTTCAAGGAAAACGTGCCGGACATCCGCAATTCGAAGGTCGTCGACCTGTATCGCGCCCTGGGCGACTACGGCATCACGCCGGTGGCCTGCGACCCGATGGTCGATGCCGAGCAGATGCAGCATGAATACGGCATCAGCCTGGTTGATCGCGACCAGTTCCGCGACATGGACGTGCTGATCCTGGCGGTGCCGCATCGCGAAACCATGGACACCATCTGGGAAGACCTGCCGCAGCTGGTCAAGGCCGACGGCATGGTGTGCGACTTGAAATCTGTGCTGGACAGCCGCCGGCTTCAGCCCGGCCTCGTGTACTGGACGCTCTGAGTCCAGCTTTTGCGTAACCCATCAACACAGGAGAGGCCCGGAATGACCGCCTTTACCATCGCTCCGATAGGCACCTGCCGCATCCACACGCCGCTGCGCGATGCCGTGGGACGCTACCCGATCAAGCAACAACTCGGGCGCAATTACGGTTTCGTGCACACCAGCGCCGAGGCGCTGCAGCAAGCCCGCTTCATGTTCGGCCAGACCGAGATTCCCGCCGACGTGCAGCGCCTGATCTTCCGACCGTCCAATGGCGAGCAGGCCCGCCGTGGCGTGCACAAGCCGGCCGACCTGTACATGGTCGAGCTGTCCTCGCGCAAGCTGTTGACCATTGGCGCCCACCCCATCCAGTCCAACTACCTGGTGCGTTTTTTCAGCGAATTCTTCGCCGACCGCACGCGGACCCGCGCGTTCTGGTCCCAGGCCACCGAAGAACGGCTGGCCGAGCGGCGCGAATGGCTGGACCGGGACCCCGTCTTCAAGAACCTGTCGCCGGACAACCGCGAACTGCTGGCCCGCATCGTCAAGCGCGAGCAGACGGACGAAGAGATCGAACAGCAGATGCACGAGCTGGTCGACCTGCTGGGGCGCGACAAGGTCGTGTTCGTCACGCACGTCAATGCGATGACGCCGGACAACGTGCCGATCGAACAGCGCGCGCAGCTGATATCCGCGGTGACGGCCAGCGCGCAGCGCATCGGCGTGCCGTGCTATGACCCGACGCCGCTGATGAACAAGATCGGCCAGGCCGACGCCATGGAAGATGGCGGGCTGGACCTGACGCACTACACGCCGCTGTTCGCCGAGCGCCTGTACACCGAGTGGTACAAGACCTTCGTGCGTCCGCGCATGAGCGCCTCGACGCCGCAGCCGTCGGTGCCCAAGCTGAGCGCCGACGAAAGCGCCGAGCGCATCGAGAAGATCTGGGATTCGGGCGACCTGCGCGAAGCCTCGCGCCGCCTGCGCGACGTGCTGCGCCGCCACCCGGGCCTGCCCGACCACACGCTGCTGTTCGCACGCATCCAGGAAGAACTGGGCGACTACGAAGGCTCGCTGGCGCTGCTGGGTAGCGCGGACGGCACGCTGGCCACCGGCAGCAAGGCCGAGCAGATCCTGATGCGCAACCACTTCAAGATGGGTCGCCACGACGTGGCGCACTCGTTGGCCGCCGGCCTGCTGGGCGACGAAATCGAGACCCCGGAAATCGTGCGCATCGCGGCCATTTCCGCCGGCCACCTGGGTTTCGTGGACGAAGCCCTGGGCAACTGGAAGCAGCTGTTCCGCATTTCTTCGCCGCAAGACGCCACCGCCACGGAAGCGGCCGACACCGTGCTGTCGCTGCTGCAGGCCGGCAGCGACATGGACGCCACCTTGCGCTGGGTCCATGAAGTGCGCGAGGCCATTCCCGCGCACGGCCGCAGTTTCGCCACGCTGTGGCGCGACCGCCTGATCGCCGGCGACCGCGCGGGGCTGCGCGCCTTGGCGTTCGAGTCGCCCGCGCTCAAGGAAGTCGAGGCGCTGGAGCTGGTCAAGGAAGCCACGTGGCGCGGTTGCATCATGGCCGCCGCCGCGCTGGCCGTGTCGTGCAAGCTGGCCGATGCCCAGCAGGAAGATATTTCGGCATGGCTGGCCGCGCAGTCCGCGGCCTGGGCCGAAGAGGGCGCACAGGCGCTGGAAGAAGGCCGCCTGCGCGATGCCGCCGAGCGCATCTGCGCGCATCGCCTGCTCAATCCCGATGCCCTGTCCGGCGTGCGGGCGCAGCGCGCCTTCGAGCGTGCGATGCGCCTGGGCGTGCGGGCCGCGCTGGTGGCGGGCAACCACAAGGAAGTGATCGACCTGACCGACATCGCGCTCGATACCCAGGTCGACTTCCCCGAACTGCACGCCATGCGGGGCCGCGCGGCCGACGCGCTGGGCGACAAGAAGACCGCCATGCGGCACCTGGAGCAGGCGGCCGCCAACGAGTCCGCGCCGTTCAGCACGCAGCTGCACTTTGCCCGCGTGGCGTTCAACGGCGGCTGGTTCGGCGAGGCCATCGACGCCTACAAGATGGTGCTGGCCCATGCCTCGGCCGACCAGAGCGCCAAGGAAGAAGCCGAACGTCAGCTGGGCAGGCTCGGCCCCCGCGCCATCCGCGGCGCCCGGGAAATCCTGTCGGCCGGCGATCCCAAGGCCGCCTGGACCCTGCTGGAACGCGTAGCGCAGTCTTGGCCGGGCATGGCGGAAGTCGACCACGAAAAGCGCCGCATCCTGGCCGTCATGTATGCCGAAGCGCGCGGGCTGGATTCGTCCAGCACGACCGAGCGCCTGGCGTTGGGTGAACGGATCCTGCAGTTGGTGGCCGACGATCCCATCGGCCTGCGCCTGGCCGCTGTCGGCGCCATGCGCCTGCACCGCTTCGAACAGGCCCTGCCTTACTGGCGCGCCCTGCAGGAACGTTCCGACAACCCGGCCCAGTACGATCACTACATCCAGCGCTGCCTGGTGTGGATCGACAAGGCCAACCGCAGGAAGGCCGCATGAATCCGCCACTGATCTCCGAGCGCGAGAACGCCGATTCCGAATTGCAGCAGGTCCAGGCCCGGCTGGAAGAAATCGTCGCGGCATCGGGTCGGGTCCAGGTCGCGCAGGACAACCTGGCCGCCGCCCAAGCGCTGGCGCGCGGCCACATGGCCGATCCCAAGGTCCGTTTCCTGCTGCTTCGGCTGAAAGAGGCGGGGGGCCTGAACGAGGGCATGTCCGAACAGTGGGCCACGCTGCTGCGCGAATGCCCCGATGACCTGGAAATCGTGCGCTACCGCGCGACCCGCCTGGTCAAGGAACGCCACGTCGAGGACGCGCTGGCCCTGGTGGACCGGCACCTGCCCGCGTCCGCCGAAAGCCCGGCCCGGCTGTTCGCCCGCGCCAAGCTGCTGAACGACATCCGCGCGTACGAGCAGTCGGACGACCTGTTTCGCCGGCTGATCCTGCAGCACACGGACCGCAACATCCGGGTCGAGTTCGCCAAGCGCCTGCGCAAGCGGGGCCTGCTGGCAGACGCCTTTGACGTCATCTCGCCCGTGGCCAAGCACCTGGCGCCGGGCAGCAAGGCCGCGGAACTGGCCAACGGCCTGGCCAGCGACTACGCCTTCTACCAGCGCCTGGAGCCCGAGGCAGCCCTGGCCGGCAAGGACATCCGGATCGTGTCGATGAAGCACGCCATCCTGCATTTCCGCAACCGGCAGATTCCGGAATACTCGCCCGACAAGCCGGTGTCGGTGGCCCTGGTGACGGGCAGCCTGGGCCCGGGCGGCGCCGAGCGGCAGCTGACACGGCTGGCCGGCGAGCTGGCCCGCATGGCGGATGCGCCCAACCCGCGTCCCGTCGATGTGCCGATGAAGCCGGAGAAGGTCGAAGTGCTGGTCAAGCAGCACACCGAGCCGGCCGGCTCGACCAAGAAACAAGGCCTGGATTTCTTCCTGTCCGTGCTGGTCAAGGCGCAGATTCCGGTCACGGAAATCAACAAGCTGCCCGCGATCTCGGTGGCCCACCAGTCGGTGCCGGACGGCAGCCTCACCCGCCTGCTGGAGCAATTGCCCCCGCCGGTGCACTACGGCGTGACGCGGCTGGCACCGGTGTTGCGCGCCAGCACCTTCGACGTGGTGAGCCTGTGGCAGGACGGCACGTGCCTGTTCGGCGCCCTGGCGGCCCTGCTGGCCGGCGCGCCGACCATCCACCTGGTGTTCCGCGGCCTGCCGCCGAACATCCGCAAGGACCGCTTCCGCGAAGAGTATCCCGAGCTGTACCAGGCCCTGGCCCAGGTGCCCGGCGTGCATTTCGTCAGCAACAGCCGCAAGGCCGCCGAAGCCTACGCTGAATGGCTCGGCATTCCCATCGTGCGCTTTCACGTGCTGTACAACGGCGTCCCGGACCTGGCCACCGATGCCGCGACGACGGACCAGGAAAAGTGGCAGGCCTTCCAGGCCAGCACGGCCGACGCCACGGAAACCATCGGCGGTGTGTTCCGCCTGGAACCGGACAAACGGCCGCAGCTGTGGATCAAGCTGGCCGCGCTTTACCTGAAACAGCGGCCGCAGGCGCGCTTTGTCATCGTCGGCGATGGCCGGCTGCACGACAACATCGTGGCGCTGGCCGAAGAGCTGTGCGTGATGGACCGGCTGCTGCTCGTCGGCCTGTCGAACCACGTGGGCTACTGGTATTCGCAGATGGATGCCAAGGTCCTGCTGTCGCGCTACGAGGGCCTGCCCAACGTGCTGATCGAGGCGCAATTGCTGGGCGTGCCCGTCGTCTCGACGCCGGCCGGCGGGGCAGGGGAGTGCTTCGAGGAAGACCAGACGGGGCACCTGCTGGGCGATGTCGAGCATCCGGACCTGCACGAAGCCTGCGACAAGGTCGTATCCATCGTGGACCGCGTGCGCGCCGACGAAAGCCTGAAAGCGCAAAGCCGTCACCGGGCGCAAACCCTGTTCTCGCTGGAGGCCATGCTGGCCAAGTTCCTGAGCCTGTGCATGCCGGTCATGGCGGTGTCGGACAACGACGAGTGCATGGAACTGCCGCCGATGCGTCTGATGCAAGCCTGATCCCTGATCGGCCGCCCGGTTGACCCTCGTTCTGAAAAAAAGGAAGTTATGCAAATGAACGTCCCGGTCGCGGGCCCGCGCCGCTTTGCGGCGCCGGCCTTGCTGCTGATTACCATCCTGACACTGAGCGGCTGCCAATTGCCGCGTTCCGGGCCCATGCTGGCCGAGATGACCGGCGCGCATGACGCCAAGGACGTCATCGTGATGCCCGCCTCGCGCGAACTTGCGCGCGAGAGCCGGGTGCCGGACGTGTCCGATTTTCCCGTGCGCTACCGCGACCTGACCGAGGCCGGTTTCGACAGCCTGGTGCCGGGCGACGGCATCAACGTCAAGGTCTGGGAACGCGGCGGACTGGGCGTGTTCGCCGCGGACCCGTCCGGCGTGAGTGACCTGGGCAACCAGGAACTGGACCGCAACGGCAATGTGTCCTTTCCCATCCTGGGCAAGTTCCAGGCCGGCGGCAAGACGCTGGGGCAGCTGCATGACGCCATCGTGGCCCGCCTGAGCCGGCTGGTGGCCGGCGCCGACGTCAGCGTGACGCGTGCGGCCGACGCGCGCGGGCAGATGGTGACGGTGCAGGGCAACCTGACCAAGCCGGGCATGTATCCCATCACGCAAACGTCGCAGCGGCTGAGCAGCGCGCTGGCGCAGGCCGCGCCGGTGCAGACCAATCCCGAGCAGCTTGTCGTCAGCCTGCGGCGCGACAACCAGGTGGCCTCGGTGCGCCTGTCGGACATCTACCGCAACCAGAACAACGACATCCTGCTGCGTTCGGGCGACGTCATCACCGCGTACGAATCGCGCGAATTCCTGACGGTGCTGGGCGCGGCGGGCAACCAGGGCCGCGTGGCCATCAGCAAGCGCAATTACAGCGTGCTGGACGCCCTGGCCGATTCCAAGGGCCTGGACGACCAGACGGCGGACCCGCGTTCGGTGTTCCTGTTCACGCCCGCGCAAGCGGGTGCGGAGGGCAAGCCGGACCTGCTGCCGGTGGTGTACCAGTTTGACCTGACGCGTCCGGAACAGGTGGCGCTGGCCCGCGAATTCACGGTGCGGGAAGGGCAGGCTATCTATATTTCCGATGCTCCGTTCACGCAGGTGCAGAAGGTGCTGTCCGCGTTCCGCGTGACCATGAGCGCCGGCTTCAGCGCCACCCGGGCCATCGATTCGAATTCCGGCGGCTCTTCGACCGGCGTCAGCCAGTAGTGCGTCGATGAGTAACGAGGATCGGATCAAAGGATGGCGCGCGCGCAAGAAAGACAGCAGCTACGCGGTGGGTTCAGGCGTCGATGCCTGGCGCCTGGACCCCGCCAAGCTGTTCGAGGCCAAGGCTGAGCCGGCTGTCCTGCTCAAGCCCTTGCTGGCGCGCCTGCAGGGCGAGCCGCATGACTCCGTAGCCGCCCGGCGGGCGGTCTACGAGGCCGTGCAGGCCGAGCTGGACGCCGAGATCGAGCGCGGCAAAGTCGACGAGGCGCTGGCGGATTTTTCCCGGCGGCGCCTGCGCATCATCGTGCGGCTGCTGGAACAGGACATCCGCGCGGGCATCGAGGTGTTCGCGCCCGGCTACATGCCCGCCCGGCTGGTGGCCGAAGACCAGCGCCTGGCCGATGCCCAGGCGCGGCGCGAGCAGCGGCGCAAGCAGGACGAGGCGCGCGATGCGCGGCGTCATGCTTCGCGCAACGACATCGCGCTGGAAATGGAGCTGCCCCCGGGCGAGGCCGGTGACCTGGCGATCCTGCAGGACCGCCTGCGCGGACTGCATGCGGGCCATCATCCGCGCATCATCGGCCGCGGCTGGCCGGGCGGGCGCACACTGCTGGCGCTGTTCGTCTACCAGCTGAACGTGATGCACGGCGAAAGCCGGATCGCGTTGCTGTGGGCGCTGGTGGGGCCGGTGGTGCTGCTGACGTTGATTTCGTCGCTGTACATCCTGATGGGCACGCACTACATCCTGGGGATGGACGTGCAGACGTTCTCGCTGCTGGGCGCGACCACCTGGATCATGTTTCGGCAGATCATCTTTCGCAGCAGCACGGCCTATGTCTCGGCGCGCGGCCTCCTGAACTTCCAGGGGGTGTCGCCCTTGATGTGCGCGCTGGTGCAGGCGCTGCTGTATGTGTCGGTATACATGGTGGTGTTCGTCGTGCTGATCACCGCCGGCCATGCGCTGGACCTCATCACGCTGCCCAAGAGCTGGCCGGGTTTCCTGCTGTTCGTGGTGCTGATGGCATGTTGCGCGGCGGCGATGGGCCTGTTGTTCGGCGCGATCGCGACCTACTGGCACTTCTTCCTGCGGCTGGCGCCGGTGATCGAGCGCTTCCTGCAGATTTTCTCGGGCGTGTTCTTCGTGTCGGAACAGTTGCCCGAGAACCTGCGGCCCTGGATGCTGTGGCTGCCGTTCGCGCATGGCATGCAGTTGCTGCGTTCTGCCTACTTCGACGCCTATACGTCGCAGGACGCCAGCCTGGGCTACTTCCTGACCAGCCTGGTGTTCCTGATGGTGGTGGCGCTGGCAGCAGAACGGCTGGCCCGCCCGAACATCCAGCCCATGTGAGGAACGACGATGATTCATCTCAATGGCGTGACGGACGATCCCAAGGCTTTCGGCAGCCGGCAGGCGCTGCTGGCCCAGGCGCATCTGGACATTCCCGTCGGCCGCTATGCCTTGCTGTCGCCCGCGCCGGAGCTGCATCGGCAGATCATCGATCTGCTGTGCGGCCTGCGGCCGCCGCGCCAGGGCTTCGTCCACCACGACGGCAACGTGTCCTGGGCGATCGGGCGGCAGGGCTTCATCCGCGGCAAGGCCAGCGGCGTGAGCATGATCGAACTGGTCAGCCAGATGTACGAGCTCGATGCCGACGCCACGTACGAACTGGTGGCGGACCTGATCACCGATCCCAAGGTCCTCTCCCGGCCGATGGAGCATTGGCCGCTGTTTGCGCGGCAGGAGTTTTCGTTTGCGCTGGCCCTGGCGCCGGCGTTCGACGTCTACGTGATCGAAGGGGCCATTCCCTTCGAGCCCTGCCGTTTCACCCGTCTCTGGCTGGCGCTGTTCGAAGAACGGCTGATCGGCAGGACGCTCATTCTTTCCAGTTACCGCCAGAATCAGTTGGCGGACTATTGCCTCAAGGGCCTGATTTATGAACGAAGCGCACTCCGCATCGAAGACGACCTCGACCAGTGCATCCAGAAGTTCCCTCCGCGACGATCACGAAGCGACTCAGGAACAGGCGACGACGTCCTCGGCGGCTTCGATGAGGGACAGCTCGGGTTCTGAGAGCGGCTCCGAGATCGAACGCCGGCGGCGCGAGCGGCAGGCGGCGCTGGCCGAGCGCCGCCGCCGTCGTTGGGTCAACGTCTTCATCGTCATCGCCCCGGTGGCCCTGGCCCTGGCCTACGTGTTGTGGATCGCCACGCCGCGCTATGAAGCGGAATCGCGCTTCTTCGTGCAGTCCGGGTCGGGCCAGCAGGGCGGTGGCGCCATGGCGGCCAGCCTGCTTACCACGGGCAATTCGGGCGGCATGCTCGGCGGCTTCGTCGATGGCTGGGCGGTCAGTGATTTCCTGAAATCGCGCGACTGCATGCGGCAGCTGGACAAGAAGGTCGGCCTGCGCCATTACCTGTTGAACGCGGGCATGGACCCGGCCAACCATCTGTCCGAGGATTCGAGCGAGGACGATCTCTATCGCGCCTACCGCGCCTCGGTGCAGGTGTCGTTCAACGCGCTGGAGCAGATCGACGTGCTGCGCGTGCGGGCCTATTCGCCCGAAGACGCCGAAACGCTGTCCAAGGCCTTGATCGGCCTGGCGGAAGAGTTCGTCAGCACCATGAACGAGAAGGGCGTGGCCGACAAGCTGAAGGTCAGCGAGGAATCGGTCAGGCAGGCCGAACAGAAGGCGCTGGGCGCCCGCGAAGCCTTGACGTCGTGGCGGACCACGCACGGCAATATCGACCCGACGGCCACGGTGGCCATGCTGCTGAACCTGTCCAGCCAGCTGGAAGGGGAACTGAGCAGCGCCCAGATCAACCTGGACAAGATCCGTGCGCTCGACAACAAAGACCACTTCATGCTCAAGCCTGCCGAAATGCAGGTCGTGGCCTTGAAGAAGCGGCTTGCCAGCGTGCGCCAGCGCTTGAGCGGCGATGGCAACACGGAAGCCAAGCAGCTGAAATCGTACGAGGCGCTGCGCAATACGCAGGCTTTCGCGGATTCGAACCTGACGCTGGCGCAGCAGTCGTACCAGCAGGCCGTGACCGACGCCCTGCGCTTGCAGCGTTATCTGTCCATCATCGCCCAGCCGGTGTCCACCGACCGGCCCAGCAGCCCGCGCACATCGGTGCTGCTGCTGCAGGCGCTGGCGCTGGGCTTCGTGCTCATGTTCGTCCTGCGCGCGGCGATGGCCTTGCTACGAGGATTGCGCCATGGTTGATACGACGATAGAACGCCCCGCGCCGGCTGCCAAAGCCCGCACCGCCGCGGGCGAGGCCACCGGCCACCTGCGGGAGGTCATCGAGCAGGTCCTGCAGGCGGATGACGCGGCGCCGGCCCTGGCCGCGCTTGGGCCGGCGCTGGCGCGGGTCGAAGACGGCTGGCGCGACGCGCGCCGCCTGCTGGTGTCGCCGCTGGTTCGGGCCGGTCGCCTGGAACGGGCGATCGCCGTGCTGGAAACGCTGGTCCAGGCCTATCCCGCCCGCACCGACGACCGCCGCATGCTCGCCAGCCTGCTGGGCCGTACCCAGCAATGGGACCGCGCCATTGCCCAGGCGGACGCCGCCGCCGCCATCGCGCCCGACTCCGCGGCGCTGCAGGCGGTGCGGATACAGCTGCGCGTGCAGGCCGGGCAGATTCCGCAGGCCGCCGAGGTCGCGCGCCAGACCCACGCTTTGGCGCTGGCCGACCCCGGCGATGCGCATTGGTGGATGCTGGCCTATTCGCGCAACAGTGACACCGCGGCGGCTGCGGACATTGCCGCGGCCTTGCAGGCCGAGGACCTGCCGAACGCGCGCGTGGCCACGGTGGCCGTGCGCGCGCTGCTGGACGACGACCGGGCCGAGGCGGCGATTCTGCTGGGCAATGCGGCGCTGGCGGCCGGTCACGATGCCCCGGCGCTGCGCGCCTCGCTGGGCCTGGCGCACCTGCGCCGGGCCACCGAAGACGACCGCAAGACGCATGCGCTGGCTCACTTCGAGGCGGGCTTGCAGGCCGCGCCCGCCGATGTGCGGCTCTTGACGCTGTACGGCGAGACCTTGCTGCGCGCCGGCCGCTACAAGGACGCCGTGGCGCCGCTGCGCCAGGCCATCGACCTGGCGCCG
This sequence comes from Achromobacter sp. FW305-C-28, assembly GCF_058783235.1. NCBI lineage: Bacteria > Pseudomonadati > Pseudomonadota > Betaproteobacteria > Burkholderiales > Alcaligenaceae > Achromobacter > Achromobacter sp. FW305-C-28. The sequence goes on from NZ_JBYSYL010000002.1 coordinate 592,683, forward strand.
GACCTGGAGCAGACCCAGGGCCTGTACGCCCGGGCGCTGCGCTACACGCTGCAATACCAGGAAGCCGCCGACCAGCTGCTGCGCCTGGTCGAGAAGTCCCCCGACAAGACGCTCTGGCAACGCGCCGCCATCGGCGCGCTGTCGCAAGCGGGCCGCAAACCGGAAGCCGAAGCCCTGTTCGAGCGCTATGTCGCGCAACGCGGCCAGAAGCTGCCGCCCACGTTCCAGCAAGCCCTGGATGAACTGGACCAGAAGCTGGATTCGGCGCCGATCCCGCAGGCCCGGCTGGATTGGGCCTGGTCGCTGCGCGGCGACGCCACGGCCGACCGCGTGCAATGGGAGCGGCGCGCACGCTGGGGCCATCTGGTGGACCACCTGCTGTTCGATTGGCTCGAATGCCGCGAAGACAGTGTCGAGCAAGCCATGCAGGTGCTGGGCGAACTGGACACCGGGGAGCGCTTCTTCGCACCGCTGTTGGCGGCCGGCCGGGGCGTGGTGGTGGCTACCGCGCACGTGGGCCCCATGTATGCCGGCCTGATGGCGCTGGAACTGCTGGGCATTCCGTCGCGCTGGCTGGCGACCGCGCCCAGCATCGCCCAGAGCAGCTATGCCGCCGCCCTGATTTCCACCGCCGACCAGACCGAAGCGCAGGTCGCCAAGGCCTGCATGCGCGCGCTGGGATCGGGCAATGTGCTGTGCCTGGCCGTGGATGGCGCCGCCAACCCCGCCGCGCCGCGCACCGACTTCGAAGGGCAGTCGGTGACCTATTCCAGCTTCGCGGCCCATCTGGCGCATCGCCAGGGCGTGCCATCGGTGTTCTACGTGCCGCGCTGGGAAGACGGCCACGTGGCCTACACGCTGGAAATGCTGCCTGCGGTCGAGCCGGGCGAAGACGCCGACACCTATGGGCGCCGGTGGCAAGCGGCATATTTCAAGCATCTCAGGGCGCATCTGGCCGGTCCGCCGGAGAGCCTGCGCCTGAGCGGCGGCATCTGGCGCCACGTACAGTCCGCGGATCGGTCCGCGCAGCGTTAAGGAGTGCATGTCATGAAATCAGCAACGAATGGGCCGATCTATCGCAGGCTGCTACGTGTGTTGTGCTGGGTGCCCGCCTTGGGCATGCTTTATGGCGGCGCGGCCGCCGCCAATGAATCCTGCGCCAGCCCGGATGCGCGCTGCGCTTTCGTCTCGGCGCTGCTGCAGCAGCGCGAAGGCTACGGCGCCAACGCCACGGGCGGCCTGGGCGGCCGCTTCATCGAGGTCACGTCCGACCAGGATTCCGGTCCGGGCACGCTGCGCGCCGCATTGGCGCAGGCCAAGAAGGGACCCACCTGGATCCGTTTTGCTTCCGACATGACGATCGTGCTGGATTCGCAGCTGCGCGTGCCATCCAACACCACGATCGACGGCCGCGGCAAGCACGTGGCCCTGATCGACGACGGGCTGGGCGTCTATGGCAGCAAGAACGTCATCCTGACGCACCTGACCATCGATGGCCGCCTGAACCGCCTGACCCAGGCCGTGAACATCGCCAACGACAGCCGCGACGTGTGGGTGGACCACATGGATCTGTCGCGCATGTCAGACCGGCTGCTCAACGTGAAGAACGGGTCCACCGACGTCACGATTTCGTGGACGAAGTTCCATAATTCGAACAAGGTCATGCTGCTCAACAACATCACGTCCAAGGACCTGTTCGCCAATTACGAACGCGATTCCATCGCCCGCGTGACGCTGCACCACAACTATTTCTTCAACACCGTGCAGCGCAATCCGCGAGGGCAGTTCGGCACGTTCCACCTGTTCAACAACCTGCTGGAGAACTGGGATTTCTACGGCATGAGTTTCAGCCTGGAAGCCAAGGCGCTGGTGGAAGGCAACATCTTCAATAATGACGCGAAGCGCCAATGCGTGGAGCCGGAATTCTTTCCCACGGTGGAAGGCGTGAAGGTGAACTACTGCCGCTACATTCCGACGGCCGCCAAGCGCAGCGCGCTGGACAACGGTGCATCGGACGAGGGCGCCTACCAGGAACGCAAGGCCCAGCACGGCTACACGCGGGACTTCAAGGCATTCCTGCGCCTGAAAGACAATCTGTACCTGGGGGATGCCAAACCCGTGTTGCAGGACTATCGCCCCGAGGCCGCGCCCACGCCGCCGTACTGCTATGGGTATGAGAAGCCCACGGCCGAGTTGGCGGACAAGATCCGCCAGCATGCCGGGAACACGAGCGGCGATACGCCGTTGCCCGCATCGCGGACGGGGGCGGGTTGCGCGAAATGAACGGAAGGCGGCCCCTCAGGCCTGATGCGACAAGGGCCGGTCAAGAATGGGTGCGATGCGTTCGGGCGGTGGCGATACGCGCCACGAGGCGCGCCGGCGCAGCGCGCCGAACAGCTTGAGCCCTTGCGGCCAGTCTTGCAGGCCGCTGTCGGCATTGAGGTGGCCGGCGCCGGGAATCACGACGACGCGGCTGCCCCAGTCTTCGGCGAAACGACGTGCGCGTTCGAGTCGACAATAGGGATCGTTGTCGCTGGCCACCACCACGCTCTGAAAGGGCAGTGACTGCCGCGGCACCGGCGCAAAGCCGCGCAGGCATTCGGGCGCATCGGGCCGCTCGACGTCGGCGGGCGCCACCAGGAGGGCGCCGGCGACCTTGGCGCGCAGCGGCACCGGCAGCGCCGCGCTGATCAGGCAGCCCAGGCTGTGGGCGATCAGCAGCACCGGGCTGCGGGCGTTGTCCACTTGGGCGGCCAGGGTGGAAATCCATTCCGCGCTGACGGGGTTTTCCCAGTCGCGCTGCTGCACCCGCTGCGCGTGAGGCAGCAGGGCGGCCCAGCGCGATTGCCAGTGTTCGGGTCCGGAGTTTTTCCATCCGGGGACGATGATCGGTTGGAGTCTCATGGCGGCCATGATGCCGCGCGGCCTTAGTAACGCAAACGAATAAATTGTCTTTTGCATATACGGTGTCAGGCATAAGGCCGGGCGCCCCGCGCCCCGTCAATCTATGCGGCACTGCAATAACGAAACGTCGCTTAAGTCGGGCCGTAACCCCTCCAAAAGGGGCTATTTTTCAGTGTATGCTTGCCGTGCTTATGCAAAGTAACGGGGCGTGACCAACACTTTTCCGGCTGTCCGCCCGGCTTACATACCAACGACTACAAGCCATTCGAGGAGTCCACTCATGAAGCAAGTATTTCGTCTGACCCCGGTCATCGCGGCGCTCGGCGTCGCCGCCGGTTTGACGTTCGGCGCTGCCGCGCACGCGCAGACCATCAAGATCGGCGTGGTAGGCCCCACCACCGGCGCGGTCACCCAATATGGCGACATGGTCCGTGAAGGCGTGGACACCGCGGTGGAACGCATCAACGCCGCTGGCGGCGTCAACGGCAAGAAGCTTGAAACCGTGGTCATCGACGACGGCTGCGAACCCAAGCAGGGTCCGGTTGCCGCCAACCGCGTGGTCAACAGCAAGATCGGTTTCGTCGTGGGCCACGTGTGCTCGGGCGCCACCATCGCCGCCGCCGACATCTACAACAACGAAGGCGTGGTCATGGTCACGCCCTCGGCCACCTCGCCGGCCCTGACCGACGGCAAGAACTACGAGTTCATCTTCCGCACCATCGGCCGCGACGACCAGCAAGGCCCGGCCGCCGCCAAGTTCGTGCTGGAAAAGCTCAAGCCCAAGAAGGCCGCCGTGCTGCACGACAAACAGTCGTACGGCCAGGGCATCGCCACCTCGGTCAAGAACGACCTGGAAAAGGGCGGCGTGCCGGTTGCGATCTTCGAAGGTATCAACGCCGGCGACAGCGACTACTCCGCCGTCATCACCAAGCTCAAGAGCCAGGGTGTGGACTTCGTCTACTACGGCGGCTACCACCCTGAAATGGGCCTGCTGCTGCGCCAGGCGGCCGAGCAGGGCGTGAAGGCCAAGTGGATGGGCCCCGAAGGCGTCGGCAACCCCGACATCAACGCCATCGCCGGCGACGCCGCCGAAGGCATGCTGCTGACGCTGCCGGCCGACTTCACCCAGAACGCCGCCAACGCCGACATCGTCAAGGCCTTCACCGCCAAGAAGCGCAATGCCAGCGGCGCGTTCCAGCTGACCGCCTACACGGCTACCCAGGTCATCGCCGACGGCATCAAGGGCGCCGGTAGCGAAGACCCGTCCAAGGTCGCCAAGTACCTGCACGCCAACGCGTTCGACACCCCGATCGGCAAGGTGGCCTGGAACAAGCAGGGCGACCTGACCAACTTCCAGTTCGACGTCTTCGTCTGGCACAAGGACGGCTCCAAGTCGGTCTACAAGTAAGGAATTGGCGGTGCGTTCCAGGGGGGTTCCCTGGGGCGCCCGCCCGATGCCAGCCCCCCGAACCGGGCCGGAAGCGCTGTCTTCCGGCCCGGTTTTTCCGTGCGTGCCGCCCGGGGGGAAACCGACGCGAAATCCCGCGGGTCGAACGCCCCTTGGCCGGTTTTGCGTAGAATGCGGCGAAATCGACCCCTCACTTTTTGTCCGGATACCATGACCAAGGCATTGCTAGTCGAAGACGATCCGAAGCTGTCGCGCCTGATTGCGCAGTTCCTGGAGCAACACGGGTTCAATGTCGCCCAGGCCTACCGCGGCGACCATGCAGTAGAGGCTTTTCGCCGCCACGACCCGGCCATCACCATTCTTGACCTGATGCTGCCGGGACGCGACGGCCTGCAGGTCTGCCGCGACCTGCGCGCCTTTTCCTCGGCGCCCATCCTGATGCTGACCGCCCGCGAGGACGACCTGGACCAGATCCTGGGCCTGGAGTCCGGCGCCGACGACTACGTCATCAAGCCGGTCGAGCCGCGCGTGCTGCTGGCCCGCATCCGGGCACTGCTGCGCCGTCACAGCCAGCTCGAGGAACCGCCGGAGCGCCTGGAATTCGGCCCGCTGGTCATCGACCGGCGCACCCGGGCGGTGGTTCATGCCGGCGCCGAGGTCGACCTGACGACCATGGAATTCGAGATGCTCTGGGCACTGGCCAGCCAGGCCGGCCAGGTGCTGACGCGCGACGACCTGCTCAATGCCGTGCGCGGCATCGAATTCAACGGCCTGGACCGCAGCGTCGACGTCTGCGTCAGCAAGCTGCGCCGCAAGCTGGACGACGACCCGCGCGATCCGGCGCGCATCAAGACCGTGTGGGGCAAGGGCTATCTGTTCTCGCCCAAGGCGCACGAGGGCAGCGATGATTAAGTTCGTCCTGCGGCTCTTCGTGGTGCTGGCGGTGGGCTTCGTGATTTCCAACGAAGTCGTGGACCGATCCGCCAACTACCTGTTCGAGCCGGTCAGCGACGCCTACACCCGCGAGTCCGTGCGCGGCCAGATCCACAGTCTGGTGCTGGAACTGTCCAAGGTCGAGCCCGGGGCCCGCGCGGCCTACATCGAGCAACAGCTGGCGCCGTACTACGGCCTGGGTCTGCGGGTGTTCAACGCCTCGGACTACAACGCCAGCGACAAGGAACGCCGCATCGCCGCCCGTGGCGATTTCTTCATCCGCGACAAGATGCAGACTTTCGTGGCCGCCATTCCCGGCCCGGGCAACCAGTGGCTGGAAGTGAAGCTGCCGCCCGAGCCGTCGTTCGGCCCGTGGGTGATCGCGGCCGTTTACTCGGCCCTGGGCCTGCTGCTATGCGCGTTCATGCTGGTGTGGGCGCTGCCCATCTGGCGTGACCTGGAAGCCCTGAAGACGGCCGCGCTGCGCATGGGGCAGGGCGACTTGCAGGCCCGTGCGCGCCTGTCGCGCCATTCCAGCATCGGCAACCTGGGCGACACCTTCAACCTGATGTCCGAGCGCATCGGCGCCCTGATCGGCAACCAGCGCGAACTGACCAATGCCGTCTCGCACGAGCTGCGCACGCCCATCGCGCGCCTGACGTTCGAGCTGGACATGATCGGCCGCACCGACGATGCCACCGAGCGCAAACGGCTGATCGACGACATGAAAAGCGACGTGGCCGAACTGGACAGCATGGCGTCCGAACTGCTGATGTACGCCCGCCTGGAACACAAGAGCGACGGCGTGGCGTTGCAGGCAGAGGATGCGCGCGGCTGGCTGGATTCGGTGGTGCAGCATGCCGGCTTCGAGGCCGGGCAATCCGGCGTTCGCCTGGAAGTCGTGCTGTGCCAGGTGGGCGAAGTGCACCTGCACCCGCGCTACATGACGCGGGCGCTGCTGAACCTGCTGCAGAACGCCATCCGCTACGCGGGCGGCCGGGTGCAGGTCAGCCTGGTGTCGCCCGCGCCGCGCGAATACGTGCTGATGGTCGACGATGACGGCCCCGGCATCCCGCCGGCCGACCGCGAACGCATTTTCGAGCCTTTCATCCGCCTGGACGAAAGCCGCGACCGCGTCACCGGCGGCACCGGCCTGGGCCTGGCGATCCTGAATCGCGTGGCCCGCTGGCACAACGGTACCGCCGAAGCCGCCGACAGCCCGCTGGGCGGGGCGCGCTTCATCGTCAGCTGGAAGGCGGCGTAACGTAAACAAACTTCACAATCTGCCGCCGCAATCTTCACAAACTCCCTACAAAGCGGGAAAGATCGGCGCGGCGACCCTGACTAGCATGACGGCAGTTCTCCAAAGAGGAATCGCCGCCCGTCATGTTTTCGCTCACCCGCCTGGCCGCCGTTGCCATGCTCCTGATCGCCGCGGGCGGTTGCCAGGGCGTGGCCCCGGCCGCGCCGCCAGCGATCGCCCAGGGTGACTACCCGGCGGTGGTGGCGTACCTGAAGCAGCGCATCCCCCACGACATGGGCGCGCAGCGGGTGCCAGGCCTGTCGATCGCCATCGTCGACGATCAGCGCATCGTCTGGGCGAGCGGTTTCGGCTATGCCGATGCCGCCCGCCACCGCAACGCCACCGGCGACACGCTCTACCGGGTCGGCGCCATCTCCAAGGTCGTGACCGCCGCCGGCGTGCTGCGCGCTGCCGACGATGGCCGCCTGTCGCTCGATACGCCCGCCGGGCAGGCGCTGCCGCAGTGGGAATTCGAACCGCGCCGCAGCGCCATGCACTGGATGGGCGCCTATCCGTTCACCGCCCGGCGCCTGCTGGCGCTGCGCCCGGACACGCTCGAAGACACCATGGGCCGGGCCCGCGCCGACATGGGCTATGCGCTGCTGGGCGACATGGTGGCGCACGTTGCCGACGAGCCGTTTGACACCTATGTGCGACGCACGCTGCTGCAGCCGCTGAACATTCCCCGCACGGGCTTTCGCCTGGCCATCGAAAACGACGAATCGCGTGAGCTGCGCGCGGCCGGTTATCGCCGCGGCGTGCCGTGGCGGGAAGCGCCGCAGTCCAACGAGGCCGCCGAGGGCCTGTGGGCCAGCTCGGCCGAGATGGCGCGTTTCTCCAGCATGTTGTTCGCGGGCGGTATCTACCAGGGCCGCCGTGTCCTGAACGACGCATCGGCCAACGCCGTGCTGAACCTGGAAACCGTGGGCAATGGCCTGGACCTGGAGTGCCGCCTGGCGCTGTCCTGGCTGGCCGCGCCCTGTGACCAGGACTATATCGCCGGCGATTCGCTGCGTGAACACAGCGGCGCCACCGAAGCCTTCCATGCCCGCTGGTTGCTGGCGCCGCGCGAAAAGCTGGCCGTGCTGGTGATGAGCAACGCAGACACGTCTGAACCGCTGGTGGCGTCGGTGTCCAGCCTGGCCATGAACCTGATGCGGCAGGCCAAGCACGGACCTGTCCAGAAGTAGCCCTGCGTCGCGGCCCGCGGCGCACCCCGAGTTTCCCCCTCAACCTCGTTTCCTGGATGTATTTATGAAGCGATATCCCGCTCTGTCCTCGTTGCCGCGCCGTGCCGGCGCTTTGTGCCTGCTGGCTTGTCTGCCGGCGGTGTCGTCCGCCGCCGGTGAACGCGTTGCCGACAACTCGGTCTACAGTTCGCGCGGCGCCAGTTCGCGCGGCATCGACGTGCCCACCGGCACCGACAAGGCGGCCGACGAATGGAAGTTCTACGGCACCCTGGGCGTCGGCTATGCGCCGCGCTACAGCGGCAGCGATGAAAGCTCGGCGCTACCGGTGTTCGGCCTGGGTATTCGCAGCCCGGGCGGCTTCTTCCTGGACACGGCCCACGGTCTGGGCTGGGAAACGCAGGCGCTCAGCAGTACCTTCCGTTTCTATGTCGCGCCCAGCGCCTCGCGCAAGGACCACAAGAGCGGCTTCCAGGGTTCGAACAAACTGCGCGGCCTGGGCGACATCAAGAGCCGCGCGCAGATCGGCATGGACGCCGAGACCACGCTCGGCCCGGTGACGCTGTCGGCCACCGTGGCGCACGCGTTCAAGAAGGGCGACGATCGCGATGTGGGCAGCGCCTACACGCTGTTCAACCTGGGCGCCAGCACCACGGTGTACGAAGGCTCGGCCGGTTCGGTGTCGCTGGCATTGACCGGCAATTTCGGCGACGGCAATTACATGCGCACCTGGTACGGCGTCAGCGACCGCCAGTCGGAAAAGTCGGGCTATCGTCGCTATAACCCCAAGGGCGGCCTGGAAAGCGTCGGCCTGGGCGCGACCTGGGCGCTGCCGCTCAGCAAGGCATGGTCGTGGTCGGTCATGGCCGAAGCGCGCCGCCTGTATGGCGATGCGGCCGACAGCCCGATCGTCAAGGACCGCAACCAGTACTCGGTCGGCACCGCGGTGACTTACACCTACTAAGGGAAAGCGCCAGCCCCGGGGAAGCGGGGGAGGGGATGGGCGGGCCCGGCGGCGCGAAGCCGCCGGCCCCCGCCGGACGGGATTTACAGCCCTTGCACGCGGCGGCCGGTGTCGGCCTCGAACCAGTGCAGCGGGTGACGGCCATCGGGGCCGACGTTGACGCGATCACCCACCTTGGCCGACGACTCGGACAACTGGCGGGTGGTGCAGCGTACGACCAGGGTGGTCTTGCCGCAACGGCAGTGCACCAGCTGTTCGGAACCCAGCGTTTCGACCATTTCGACTTCAGCCGGCACGCCTTGCGTGTTCAGCAGCATGTGCTCGGGGCGCATGCCCATGATGACCTTGCGGCCGCGCACCTGCGAAGGCACTTGCAGCGGCGAGATTTCCAGCGCCGAGCCATCGGCGGTCTGCACCGTGCCGTCGCCGGCCACGTTCACTTCCATCAGGTTCATCGGCGGCGAACCGATGAAGCCGGCCACGAAGGTGGAGGCCGGCTTCTCGAACACTTCCATGGGGGTGCCGATCTGCTCGGGCACGCCCTGGTACATGACGATCATGCGGTGCGCCAGCGTCATGGCCTCGACCTGGTCGTGCGTGACGTACAGGCTGGTGGTGCCCAGGCGGCGATGCAGCTTCATGATTTCAAGACGCATCGCCACGCGCAGCTTGGCGTCCAGGTTCGACAGCGGTTCGTCGAACAGGAACACCTTGGGTTCGCGCACGATGGCGCGGCCCATGGCCACGCGCTGGCGCTGGCCGCCCGACAGGGCGCGCGGCCGGCGGTCCAGCAGGTGGCCCAGTTCCAGGATCTGCGCCGCGATGTCGACGCGCTTCTTGATTTCGTCCTTGGAGAACTTGCGGATCTTCAAGCCGTAGGCCATGTTCTCGAACACGGTCATGTGCGGGTAGAGCGCGTAGTTCTGGAACACCATCGCGATGTCGCGTTCGGCGGGCTCAAGCGTGTTGACGACCTTGTCGTCGATCACGATCTCGCCGCTGGTCACGGTTTCCAGGCCGGCGACCATGCGCATCAGCGTGGACTTGCCGCAGCCGGACGGGCCGACGATGACGATGAATTCGCCGTCTTTCACATCCATGTCGATGCCATGGATGACCGGCACGTTGCCGGCGTAGGTTTTCTTTACGTTGCGAAAGCTGAGAGTAGCCATGAGTTATTCGTATTCGGAGTCGTTGTCGGGTGGGCTTTAGCGGGCAATCTTCACTTTTCAGTGTCGACCAGACCCTTGACGAACCATTTCTGCATCAGGATGACGACCAGCGCCGGCGGAATCATGGCCAGCATGGCGGTGGCCATGGTGATGTTCCATTCGGTGACGCTGTCGCCGCCGCTGATCATCCGCTTGATGCCGATGACGACGGGGTACATGTCTTCCTGCGTGGTCACCAGCAGCGGCCACAGGTATTGGTTCCAGCCGTAGATGAACTGGATCACGAACAGCGCGGCGATGCTGGTCTTGGACAGCGGCAGCAGCACGTCGCGGAAAAAGCGCACGGGGCCGGCGCCGTCGATGCGCGCGGCTTCGATGAGCTCGTCCGGCACCGTCAGGAAGAACTGGCGGAACAGGAACGTGGCCGTGGCCGATGCGATCAGCGGCAGCGTCAGGCCCGCGTAGCTGTTGAGCAGGCCCAGGTCGGCCACCACCTTGTAGGTGGGTGCGATCCGCACTTCGACCGGCAGCATCAGCGTGACGAAGATCATCCAGAAAAAGAACATGCGGCCGGGGAAGCGGAAATACACCACCGCAAAGGCCGACAGCAGCGAGATCGAGATCTTGCCGATGGAAATCGCCAGCGCCATGATCAGGCTGACGTACATCATGCGGCCCACCGGCGCGCCGGACGAACCGCCCGACGAGCCGCCGAACAGCGCCTGCATGTAGTTATCGACAAAATGCGGACCGGGGATCAGCGACATCGGCGCCTGCGCGACTTCCTGGGCGGTCTGGGTAGACGCGACGAAAGTGACGTAAAGCGGAAATGCCACCATCGCCACGCCGCAGAGCAGAATGACGTGGGCCAGAATATCCAGCCAGGGACGGCGTTCAACCATTGTTATCAGCCTCGAACAAGATCAGTACTGCACTTTGCGGTCGACGTAGCGGAACTGTACGACCGTCAAGGCAACCACAATGAACATCAACACCACGGACTGCGCCGCGGACGAACCCAGGTCCAGGCCACGGAAGCCGTCGCTGTACACCTTGTAGACCAGGATGGACGTCGACGTGCCGGGACCGCCCTGCGTGGTGGTGTCCACCACCGCGAAGGTGTCGAAGAACGCATAGATGATGTTGACCACCAGCAGGAAGAACGTGGTGGGCGACAGCAGCGGGAAGACGATGCTCCAGAAGCGTCGGGCAGGGCTGGCGCCGTCGATCGCGGCGGCTTCGATGAGCGAGCGCGGAATCGATTGCAGGCCGGCCAGGAAGAACAGGAAGTTGTACGAGACCTGCTTCCAGACGGCGGCGACCAGCACCAGGATCATGGCCTGGTTGCCATCAAGACGCGGGTTCCAGTCCACGCCGGACTTGCGCAGCGCGACGGCCAGGATGCCCACGGAAGGCGAGAACATGAACAGCCACAGCACGCCGACGACGGCGGGCGCCACGGCGTAGGGCCAGATGAGCAGCGTCTTGTACAGCCCGGCGCCGCGGATCACGCGGTCTGCCATGACGGCCAGCAGCAAGGACACGCCCAGGCCGACCACCGCCACCAGGATCGAGAACACGGCGGTGACGCGGAAGGAATCGAGATAGGCCTGTTGCGAGAACAGTTCCATGAAGTTGTCGAAGCCGACGAACTCGGAGGACAAGCCGAAAGCATCTTCCAGGCGCATGGACTGCCACATGGCTTGTCCGGCGGGAAGGAAGAAGAAGACCACGGTAATGATGATCTGCGGCAGGAGCAGCAGATAGGGCAAGGTCTTATGCCCGAAGACGACACGTTTTTCCATAGGGGGGACCTAATGGGTACTCATGAAAACACGATAGGCTTAAAGCCCCAAATTGACCAGGGCTTTAAGCCTCGTTCGCTGCAGCCGGGGATCATGCAAGTCCCTGTCGCGCAAGGAAAATATTGCGAAACTGGGCGCGTGCGGACCCCGGAAAGGGCGTTACTTTACACTCTTCTCGAACTTTTCCAGCAGTTCGTTGCCGCGCTTGACGATGTTCTCGGCGCCATCCTTGGCCGCAACCTTGCCGGACACGATGCGTTCGATTTCAGCGTCTTCGATTTCACGGATCTGCGGCAGGAAGCCCAGGCGCAGGCCACGCGATTGCGCGGTGGTTTCGACGTTCAGCTGCTTGACGCCGACTTCGGTGCCCGGGTTCTTGTCATAGAAACCGTCTTTCTTGGTCAGCTCGTAGGCGGCCTTGGTGACCGGCACGTAGCCGGTCTGCTGGTGCCAGCGGGCGGCGATTTCGGGGCTGGCCAGGAACTTGAAGAACGCGGTCACGCCCTTGTAGGTTTCCGGCTTCTTGTTGGCGAAGACCCACAGCGAAGCGCCGCCGATGATGGTGTTCTGCGGCGCGCCCTGGACGTCGGCGTAGTAGGGCACGGTCGAGGTGCCGAATTCGAACTTGGCGTTCTTGGCGATGTTGGCGCGCAGGCCGGACGAACCGGTGATCATGGCGCACTTGCCGCTGATGAACAGCGAGTTCGGCTCGTCGCCGCGGCCGCCGTACATGAAGATGCCTTCCTTGCCCAGCTTGGCCAGGTTTTCCAGGTGGCGCACGTGCAGCGGGGTGTTGATGGCGATGCGGGCGTCCAGGCCACCGAAACCGTTGTCCTTGGTGGCGTACGGCACGTTATGCCAGGCCGAGAACGTTTCCAGCTGGACCCACGACGGCCACGACGTGGTGTAGCCGCATTCCTGGCCCGCGGCCTTCAGCTTCTGGCCGGCGGCGGCCAGCTCTTCCCAGGTCTTGGGCGGCTTGTCGGCGTCCAGGCCGGCCTTCTTGAAGGCGTCCTTGTTGTAGTAGAACACCACGGTCGAGCTGTTGAAGGGCATCGACACCAGCTTGCCGTCGGCCGACGAGTAGTAGCCGGCCACGGCGCCGATGAATTCCTTCGGATCGATCGGGTTGCCGGCTTCTTCCGACATCTGCTGCACCGGCTTGATGGCGCCCTTGGCGTACATCATGGTGGCGGTGCCGACTTCGAAGACCTGGAGGATGTCCGGGGCGTTGCCGGCGCGGAACGCGGCGATGCCGGCGTTCATCGATTCGCCGTAGTTGCCCTTGTAGACGGCCTTGACCTGGTAGTCGGGGTTCTTCTTGTTGAACTCTTCGACCAGGCCGTTCACGCGGTCGCCCAGCGCGCCTTCCATCGAGTGCCAGAACGTGATTTCGGTAGCAGCCTGCGCGGAAGCGCCGGCAAACGCCGCCATGACGGCGGCAAAGGTGAGGGCAATTCGGTGGGATCGCATGAGAGGTTTCCTCCAGTTGGGCGTGTATCGCGCACGGGGTTGTCCGGGCGCGGAAAACACGTCACCTTATGAATTGTTTGTGACAAAACCGTGACTTTCACATCACTTAAAACGCCTGTCAAATTGCGCGTTTCAGGCGCGAACGAACATTTTCTTTTTTTTCCAGGGGCAGCCCCTCGGTTTACAATCGCATCCTATGAAAAACGAACTTTCGATTGCGTTCATCGGCGGGGGCAACATGGCCTCCGCTTTGGCATCCGGACTGGCCGGCAAAGTATGCCCCGCCAGCAGCATCCATGTCATTGACATTAACCAGGATTCCCACGCTGCCTGGCAGGCCCGCGGCATGACCACCGCGACGGCCCCCGGCGAGGCCCTGGCGGCCTGCCGCGTTTGGGTGTTCGCGGTCAAGCCACAGAACATGAAAGACGTTGTGGCTTCCACGCGTCAGTGGTTGCGCGACGACACGTTGGTGGTAAGCGTGGCGGCCGGCATTCGCGCCGATACGCTGGCCGGTTGGCTGGGTGAGCCGGGCGCGCCGTGGCGTCGCCTGGTGCGCTGCATGCCCAACACGCCCGCGCTGGTCGGCGCCGGCATCACGGGCCTGGCCGCGCTGGACGGGGTGGGGCAGGAAGATCGCGAATTGGCCGCCACGTTGCTGGGCAGCGTGGGCGAGGTGGTCTGGGTGGCCGACGACGCCGCGCTGGACGCCGTGACGGCGCTGTCCGGCAGCGGCCCGGCCTATGTGTTCCTGTTTCTCGAAGCCCTGATCGCGGGTGGCCAGAAGGTCGGCCTGACCGCCGAGCAGGCTCGCCAGCTGGCGCTGGGCACGTTTGCCGGCGCCACGAAACTGGCGGCGGAGTCGTCCGATCCGCCTTCGGTCCTGCGCGAACGGGTCACGTCCAAGGGCGGCACCACCGCCGCGGCGCTGGCCGCGTTCAATGCCGCGGGCTTTGTCGGCATCGTCGAAGACGCCATGGCCGCGGCTGCGCGCCGTTCGCGCGAGCTGGCCGAGGAGTTCGGCAAATGAACCAGGCGGTCTCGCGCTTCGCGCCCATGAGCCGGGCGCAGTTCGGCATTGCCGTGCTGTGCATGCTGCTGGTGGTGGTGGGCTCGAACATCCTGGTGCAGGTGCCGCTGAACAACTGGCTGACCTGGGGCGGCTTGTCGTACCCGGTGGCGTTCCTGGTGACCGACGTGCTGAACCGCCGCTTCGGCCCGGCCGCCGCCCGGCGCGTGGCGTGGTTCGGCTTTGCCGCGGCGCTGGCGGTGTCCGTGTGGGTGGCCTCGCCGCGCATCGCGCTGGCCTCGGGCCTGGCGTACATCTGCGCGCAACTGGTCGACATCCAGGTGTTCGACCGCCTGCGCGACCAGCGCTGGTGGCGCGCGCCGCTGGTGTCCGGCGTGCTGGGCGCGGTGCTGGATACCGCCGTGTTCTTCAGCGTGGCGTTTGCCGCTAGCGGCGCGCCGTGGGTCACCTGGATGGCGGGCGACCTGGCGGTCAAGCTGGCGGTCAACATCAGCATGCTGGCGCCGTTTCGCGCGTTGATGTGGAACCTGGCCAAGCCGGCCAACGCCTGACGCTTTATTTTCGAAAACCGCGCTGAATTATTAACGCGATAATCATTATCCGTAAGGCTCGCGTAAGTACTGTATGAAAACGCGAAATCAAACGGCGTATTAATGATTATTCATATAAATCATCCCGCTTGATTTGCTCGCCGGCGCCAGTGCTTTTCCAAGGCGCCGAGCGGATTTCTCCTGTGATTTCACGCACTTGTCGCGCTAATGCGTCACGATTAAAAGTTTGCCGTGAAATATTGGGGATTACACGCAGTGACAGTATGTCTGCTTGCTTCCAGAATACCGCCCACACTGTGTTTTTGCCCAAGAAGCCGGCGACGGGCGATGCGGATTTCGGGGTATCCACCTGATAAGCCGGGTCGAACAGAGCCGCTCACAACCTTGCTGGAGAACTCCGCATGAAGTTTCTGCATCGCCTTACCCCGGTAGCTATGGCATTTGGGGCGCTTGCCCTGGCAGGTTCCGTGCACGCCGCCGATACGATCAAGATCGGCATCCCGCAACCCATGACGGGTCCCAACACCCAGTACGGCGACCAGATCCAGGCTGGCGCGCTGACGGCCATCGAGACCATCAACGCCAAGGGCGGCGTCAAGGGCAAAAAGCTCGAACCCATCCTGATCGACGACGGCTGCGAACCCAAGCAGGCCGTGCCGGCCGCCAACCGCGTGGTCAACTCCGGCGCCAAGTTCGCCGTGGCCCATGCGTGCTCGGGCGTGACCGTGGCCGCCGTGAACGTCTACGAACAGGAAGGCATCGTCGGCATCACCCCGGGCGCCACGTCGCCGCTGGTCACCGACACCATCAAGCCGCATTACTTCTTCCGCACCATCGGCCGCGACGACCAGCAAGGTCCGTACGCTGCCCGCTACATCGCCAACACCCTCAAGCCCAAGAAAGTCGCCGTGCTGCATGACAAGCAGACCTACGGTTCGGGCGTGGCCACGCAGGTCAAGGACACCCTGACCAAGGAAGGCGTGAACGTCGCGCTGTTCGAAGGCATCAACGTCGGCGACAGCGACTACTCGGCCATCATCACCAAGCTCAAGTCGGCCGGCGTCGACCTGGTCTACTTCGGCGGCTACCACCCCGAACTGGGCCTCTTGCTGCGCCAGTCGCGTGAACAGGGCCTGAAGGTCCAGTTCATGGGTCCGGAAGGCACGGCCAACCAGGACCTGGTGGCCATCGCCGGTCCGGCCATCGAAGGCCTCCTGGTCACGCTGCCGGCTGACTTCACCAAGCTGCCGGGCAACGAAAGCATCGTCAAGGCCTTCAAGGACGCCAAGCGCGATCCGGACGGCGCCTTCCAGATGCCGGCCTATGCCGCCGTCCAGATCCTGGCCGACAGCATCACCGCGGTGGGCGAAGACCCCGCCAAGGTGGCCGACTACATGCACAAGACCACGTTCAACACCGGCATCGGCAAGGTCGAGTACGACGCCAAGGGCGATCTGAAGAACTTCGAGTTCGCCGTTTACAAATGGGACAAGAACGGCAAGAAGACCCAGCTGTAAACTCCCGCGATTGTCGCCGGCGCGGTTGCCGGCGTGAAGGGCCTGTCGTTGTCGTTGTGCCGTAATCCGCGTAGCGATGCGCCAAAAGCGCTGTGCGGCCGGCAGACGCTGACCACAGGCCCTTATAAAATACGCCCAGGTTTCCGGCTCCGGGTCTCTCTACCGGAGCCGGAACTATTTGGAGCAAGAGAAATAATGTCCGACCTCATACCCCAACTTACCCAGCAATTCTTCAATGGATTGTCTCTGGGCGCGATCTACGCGTTGATTGCCATCGGCTACACAATGGTCTACGGCATCATCGGTATGATCAACTTCGCTCACGGCGAAATCTACATGATCGGCGCCTATGTCGGCCTGGTCACCTTGACGGCCATCGGCACAGGCAGCGGCCTGCCGGTACCGTTCATCATCGCGGCCATGCTGCTCGTGGCCATTACCGTTACCGGCATCTACGGTTTCTCGGTCGAACGCGTGGCTTACCGCCCCGTGCGAGGCAGCCCCCGGCTGGTGGCGCTGATCTCGGCCATCGGCATGTCGATCTTCCTGCAGAACTGGGTGGCCCTGGGCCAGGGCGCACGCGACATGGCAGTGCCATCGCTGGTGTCCGGCGCCGTGCAGTTCCACATGGGTTCCGATTTCGATGTGACGGTGCCGTATTCGCGCATCATGATCATCGTGGTGACCGTGGTGCTGATGGTGGCCCTGACGCTGTTCATCAAGTATTCCCGCATGGGCCGTGCCTCTCGCGCCTGCTCGCAGGACATGCACATGGCGAACCTGCTGGGCATCGACACCAACCGCGTGATCTCGTTCACGTTCGTGATGGGTGCGATCCTGGCGGCGGTGGGCGGCGTGCTGATCGCCATCACCATCGGCAAGCTCAATCCCTTCATCGGCTTCCTGGCCGGCATCAAGGCCTTCACGGCGGCGGTGCTGGGCGGCATCGGCAGCATCCCCGGCGCCATGCTGGGTGGCGTGTTGCTGGGCCTGGCCGAAACGTTCGCGGCAGCCTATATCTCGTCGCAGTACAAGGACATCGTGGCGTTTTCGCTGCTGGTCCTGATCCTGCTGTTCCGTCCCACCGGGCTGTTGGGCAAACCTGAGGTGGAAAAAGTCTGATGTCGAACAACAACCTGAAAAACGCCACGATGGCGGCGGTGCTGACCGCTGTCATCGTCACCCCCGTCTTCGGCCTGCAACTGATCCGCCAGGGCGCCCGTACGTCGATGGAATCGCACTGGTCGCTGGTGGCGCTGGCCGCCGCGGTCGTGTTCGTGTTCCAGCTGCTGCGTCCCTGGATCGCCAAGCCGTTCCAGAAATTGAAGACGGGCTTGCCGACGCTGCCGTCGGCGCCGGCCAAGAGCAACAAGCTGCTGATGTTCCTGATCCTGGCGGTGGCGGTCACCTGGCCGTTCTTTGCCGGCCGCAGTTCGGTGGACATCGCCACGCTGGTGCTGATCTACGTGATGCTGGGCCTGGGCCTGAACATCGTGGTGGGCTTTGCCGGGCTGCTGGACCTGGGCTTCGTGGGCTTTTATGCCGTGGGCGCCTATACCTACGCCTTGCTGTACCACTGGGGCGGCTGGAGCTTCTGGGAAGCGCTGCCGTTCTCGGGCGCGATGGCCGCGCTGTTCGGCTTCGTGCTGGGCTTTCCGGTGCTGCGCCTGCGCGGCGACTACCTGGCGATCGTGACGCTGGGCTTCGGTGAAATGATCCGCTTGCTGCTGATCAACCTGAACACGCTGACGGGCGGTCCGGACGGCATCTCGGGCATTCCGAAGCCGTCGGTGTTCGGCCTGGAAATGACGCGTCGCGCCAGCACGGAAGGGGGCACGACGTTCCATGACTTCTTCGGCCTGACGTTCCAGAACCAGCACATGGTGATCTACCTGTACATGATGGCGCTATTGCTGGCGCTGGTGACGCTGTTCGTCTCGACGCGCCTGATCCGCATGCCGGTCGGCCGCGCCTGGGAAGCGCTGCGCGAGGACGAGATCGCCTGCCGTTCGCTGGGGCTGAACCCGACCCGCATCAAGCTGTCCGCGTTCACGCTGGGCGCCACCTTCGCCGGTTTCGGCGGCGCGTTCTTCGCGGCCCGCCAGGGCATGGTGAACCCGGAATCCTTCACCTTCATCGAGTCGGCGCTGATCCTGGCGATCGTGGTGCTGGGCGGCATGGGGTCGCAGGTGGGCGTGATTCTCGCGGCCATCCTGCTGACGGTGCTGCCCGAGCTGGCGCGCGAGTTCGCCGAGTACCGGATGCTGATGTTCGGTCTGGTGATGGTATTGATGATGATGTGGCGTCCGCAGGGGTTGTTGCCCATGAAGCGTCCCCACGTGGAGCTGGCTAAATGAGCGAGGCATTGCTGAAGGTATCCGGACTGACCATGCGTTTTGGCGGCCTGTTGGCCGTGGACAGCGTGGCGTTCGAAGTCAAATCCGACGAGGTGTTCGCCATCATCGGCCCGAACGGGGCCGGCAAGACCACGGTGTTCAACTGCGTGGGCGGGTTCTACGCGCCGACGGCAGGCGATATCGAGATGGACGGCAAGTCCATCACGGGTCTGCCCAGCCACAAGGTGGCGCGCCACGGGCTGGTGCGCACGTTCCAGAACGTGCGGCTGTTCAAGCAGCTGACGGTGCTGGAAAACCTGCTGGTGGCGCAGCATACGCAGGTGGAGTCGCGGCTGCTGCCGGGGCTGCTCAAGCTGAAGTCCTACCGCCAGTCCGAGGCCGATGCGCTGTCGCGCGCGGCGCAGTGGCTGGATTTCATGGGGCTGCGCGAGTATGCCAACCGCGAGGCGGGCAACCTGGCCTACGGCCACCAACGCCGGCTGGAGATCGCGCGCTGCATGATCACCAAGCCGCGCCTGTTGATGCTGGACGAGCCGGCGGCGGGCCTGAACCCGCAGGAAAAGCGCGATCTGCAGTCGCTGATCGACCAGCTGCGCCGCGAGTTCGGCGTGGCGGTGCTGCTGATCGAGCACGATATGAGCCTGATCATGGGCATTTCGGACCGCATTCTGGTGATGGAGCACGGCAAGCCGATTACGACCGGCACCCCCGAGCAGGTGCGCAACGACGAGCGCGTCATCAAGGCGTATCTGGGGGAGGAATGATGCTGAAGCTGGAAAACATACACACGTTCTACGGCGCGATCCAGGCGCTGAACGGGGTGTCGGTGGATGTGAACAAGGGCGAGATCGTGACGCTGATCGGCGCGAACGGCGCCGGCAAGACGACGTTGCTGATGACGGTCTGCGGCAATCCGCGCGCCAAGGAAGGCAAGATCACGTTCGAAGGCGAGGACATTACGAACCGGGATACTCACCACATCATGCGCAATGGCATTGCCATTTCGCCTGAAGGGCGGCGGGTGTTCAAGGATCTGACGGTGGCCGAGAACCTGATGATGGGCGGCTTTTTCCTGAAGCGCGACGAGATCCAGGCGGGTATCGATCACGTGTATGGGCTGTTTCCGCGGCTGAAGGAGCGCGCGGCGCAGCGGGCGGGGCTGATGTCGGGGGGCGAGCAGCAGATGCTGGCGATCGGGCGGGCGTTGATGACGCGGCCGCGGTTGTTGCTGCTGGATGAGCCTACGCTGGGCTTGGCGCCGCTGGTGATCGCGCAGATCTTCGACATCATTCGCGAGATCCGCGAGCAGGGCGTGACGGTGTTCCTGGTTGAGCAGAATGCCAATAAGGCGTTGCAGGTGGCGGATCGCGGGTACGTGTTGGAGAATGGGCGCGTCGTACTGCAGGATACCGGGGCGAATCTGTTGGTCAATGATCAGGTGCGCAAGGCTTATCTGGGCGGCTGATCGGTTTGGTTTATTCCCCGCGAAGGGAAATTGGGCGTATCTCGTGAGAGTGCGCCTTTTTTTTGGTTGTTTGTTTTGTTGGTCGCGTTGATTGTTGTTCTTCGTAGGTCGCCCTGGGTGGCCGGCGTACCCCGATCGCGCGCCAACGATTGCGGTCCGGAGCCTTCGCTCCGGACGGCCCCTTCGTCATCTTCGTTGCCGCCTTCGGCGGCGCCTTCAGATTCCCTCGGGCGCATCGACGGCGCGCGATCGGGGTACGCCGGCCACCCAGGGCTACGGGTTTCGAGGTTTGTGGCGTTGCTGGACCGAGGGGCGCGCAGGAGATTTGCGGGGCCCGCCGGGACCGGCCGCGCGGGCGGCCGGCTCCCGGCATACGCTTTTTTGGGCGTCGGGGCGGTGGTCGCTGCGCGATTGCGTCAGGCGGCGATGCGTTGCTCGGGCTGGTCGGCGAGGTAGTGCGCTATCGCGGCGCGAGCGAGGGCGTCGATCGAGTCGGTCAGCGTGATGCCCAGGCTGGGGCGCAGCGCGTGGGGGACGGCCAAGGGGAGTTCGGTGCAGCCCAGAACGACGGCGTCGGCGCCGCGGGCTTTCAGGCGGGCGATGCCTTCGGCGGCGGGGGCGTAGGCGGCTTCCAGGCGGTTGCCTTTGACGGCGCGGATCGAGGCCATGCAGGTGCGTTCGACTTCGTCGTCGTCGGGGACGATGCACTCGTAGCCTTCGGCTTCGAGGTGGCGTTGGTACAGGCCGAGCTTGAGCGTGGCGGCGGTGCCCATGAGGCCGATGCGGCCTTTGGGCAGGCCGAGGCGGCGCAGGTCGTCGATGACGGCGCGGATGATGTGCAGGACCGGGCGCTGGGTGGACGCGGCGATTTCGTCGTACCACAGGTGGGCGGTGTTGCAGGGGATGGCGATGAGCTGGGCGCCGGCGCGTTCGAGGAAGCGCACGCCTTCTACCATGTAGGGCAGGGGGTTTTCGCCGCCGGCCATGTAGGCGCTGGAACGATCGGGGATGCGGGGATCGTTGCGCAGCAGGGTGGGGATGTGTTGCTGGTCCGCGTCGGCGGGGGTGAGCGCCGCGAGGCGGAGCGCGAAGGCGGCGCCGGCCATGGGGCCCATGCCGCCCAAAACACCCAGGTAACAGCCCTGGGAATAGCTATTCACTTTGTTGACTCCAAGGTATTGCATTCCCGGGCGACAGAACCTGGCCCGGGCGTTCGGTGCCGGTTCGTTCCCCGTCCCACACGGGTTTGCCGTTGACCCACACGTGGTGGATGCCGCGGCTTGCCTGAATGGGAGCTGAAAAAGTGGCCGTGTCTGTGACGTTGGCGGGATCGAACAGCACCAGGTCAGCATGATACCCCTCGCGTAGCAGGCCGCGCCCGGCCAGGCCGTATTGGGCGGCGGCCAGGCCGGTCATTTTGTGGATGGCGGCTTCGAGGGAGAGCAGGCGTTGTTCGCGCACCAGGGTGCGCAGCACGTTAGTGAAGGTGCCCCATTGGCGCGGGTGCGGATGGGGGTCGAAGGGCAGGCCGTCGGAGCCGACCATGGTCAGCGGATGGCTGAAGATGCGGTTGACGTCGGCCGGGTCCATCAGGAAGTAGATGGCGCCGGCGGGAGCCAGGCGGGCGAGGGCGGCTTCGTCGTCCAGGCCGAGTTCGGCCATGACGTCGCTGAAGTCGCGGCCGGTGGCGGCGGGGTAGCCCTTGGACCAGGTGATCAGGGTGCGGCTGGCCAGGCGGGCGCGGTCCAGCCGCAGCATGGTGGAGGTGGCCGGGTAGGGGTGGCAGTCCAGGCAGACGGGCTGGGCGGCGGCGGCGCGGCTGATGAGGTCCAGGGTTTCGCGGCTGCGGCCGTGGTTGCGTTCGCCGGCCAGCTTGTGGTGCGAGAAGACGACGCGGCAGTCGAGTTCGCGGCCGATGAGCAGGGCCTCTTCCATGGCGGGCACGATATGGTCGGCTTCGTCGCGCAGGTGGGTGGCGTAGATGGCGCCGGCGCGGCCGCGCAGGGGCTGGCAGACGTCGATGATTTCGTCGGTGGGCGCGGCGCTGGCGGGCGGGTAGAAGGTGCCGGTGGAGACGCCGAAGGCGCCGGCGTCCAGGGCTTCTTGCAGCAGGGCGCGCATGGCCTGGCGTTCGGCGTCGTTGGCGGCGCGCGAGGTGTCGTCCATGACGGCGACGCGCAAGGTGGTGTGGCCGACGAGCGGGATGACGTTGACGGCGGCGGGGGTGTCGGCCAGGGCGTCGATCCAGGCGCGGAAGGTCGGGTAATGGAACAGCTCGGTGGGGCCGAGCAGGTCCAGCGGCTGGGGGATATTCTGGCGCGACAGGGGCGCCAGGCTGATGCCGCAGTTGCCGGTGACGACGGTGGTGATGCCTTGCGAGACCTTGGGCAGCATGTCCGGGTGCGCCAGCAGGTAGCCGTCGTCGTGGGTGTGCGAGTCGATGAAGCCGGGCGCGAGCGCCATGCCGGCGGCAGCGATGACGCGCGCGCCGGGCGGATGCTCGAAGGCGCCCACGGCCACGATGCGGCCGTCCCGCACCGCCAGGTCGCCCTGGCGCGCGGGGCCGCCCGTGCCGTCGATGAGCGTGGCGCCCGCCACGATGAAATCGGCCTGCAAGGGTTCACGGTCCTTGCGGGATGCCGCGGCGGGGGCGCGATCGGTCATTGATGTGTCGGTCATGGGCGGTGGGGCGGGGTTCAGTCCAGTTTCTCGATGCCGGCGGACTCGATGATCTGCTTCCACTTGGCGGTTTCGCGGTCGATCAGCTGCTTGAATTCTTCGGGCGAGCCGGTGGCGGGCACGGCGCCCAGGGTTTCCAGGCCGGTGCGCACTTCGGGGGCTTGCAGGGCTTGCTGGATGTCGGCGTTGAGCTTGGCGACGACGTCGGGCGGGGTGCCCTTGGGGGCGACGACGCCGCCCCAGGCCACGGTTTCATAGCCCTTCAGGCCGGCTTCGTCCAGGGTGGGCACGTCGGGCATGAGCGACAAACGCTTCAGGCTGCTGACGCCGATGGCGCGGACCTTGCCGCTTTTGACCAGCGGCGCGGCTTCGGACGTGTTGACGAACAGGTAGTCCAGGCGGCCGCCCAGCAGGTCCTGGATGGCGGCGGGGCCGCCGTTGTAGGGGATGAACATGACGTCGACTTTGGCCATGCTCTTGAACAGTTCGCCGCCCATGTGGCCGGTGGTGCCGACGCCGGACGCGCCGTAGGAGAGGCGACCGGGTTCTTTGCGGGCGCGGTCGATCAGGTCCTGCACGCTTTTGACGGGGGAGTCGGCGGGCACGATCAGGGCGTTGTACAGGTCGAACATGTGGGCGACGGGGGCCAGGTCCTGGTCGACGTCGTAGGGCAGGCGCTTGAACAGCGAGCGGTTGACCGCCAGGGTGTTGATGTTGCCGTAGCCGACCGTGTAGCCGTCGGCGGCGGCGCGCTTGACCAGGGCGATGCCGATGTTGCCGGCGGCGCCGGGGCGGTTTTCGACGACCAGGGTGGCGCCGGTGTTCTTGGACAGCTGGGTGGTGATCAGGCGCGACAGCACATCGGGCGATCCGCCGGCGGCGGACGGCACGATGAAGGTGATCGGGTGGTCGGGATAGGTGCCGGCCAGCGCGCTGCCGGCAAAGGTGGCGGTCAGTGCCAAGGCGGCGAGGCTGCGAAAGACAGAGCGTTGCATGGTGGAAATTCCCCTTGTTTTGTTGTGTGGAGGCGGGCAGATTAGCACCGGGTTTGCCGCAGTGCGTCATCGAAAAATGTCGAAAACCTATAATCCGCCGTTATCGATGGTGGTGATGTCCAGGGCCCGTTCGAGGCCCTTTCAAGTGAACCGGTGCAAGGGGAAAAAATGGATGTGGACGCGTTTGTCGACGAGGTCGGGCCCAGTGCCGGCCGGCCGTTGAACCTGCGCCAGATCGAAGTGTTTCGCGCCATCATGATGGCCGGCTCGATCAGCGGGGCGGGCCGCATGCTGCACGTGTCGCAGCCGGCCGTGAGCCGGGTATTGGCGCTGACCGAAAGCCGGCTGGGC
The DNA here is from genome assembly GCF_058783235.1 of Achromobacter sp. FW305-C-28. Taxonomy (NCBI): domain Bacteria; kingdom Pseudomonadati; phylum Pseudomonadota; class Betaproteobacteria; order Burkholderiales; family Alcaligenaceae; genus Achromobacter; species Achromobacter sp. FW305-C-28. The sequence goes on from NZ_JBYSYL010000002.1 coordinate 616,777, forward strand.
TATCGGCTGTTCGAGCGGGTGAAAAGCCGCTTGTCGCCGACGGCCGAGGCGCGGCGGCTGTATGCCGAGGTCGAGCAGGTGTATGGCGGCATCGAACGCGTGAACGACCTGGCGGCCAGCCTGGGGCAATCCGGCGCGGGCATGCTCAAGGTGGTGGCCAGCGCCAGCTACGGGCAGCGCCTGGTGCCGCTGGCGCTGGGGCGCTTTCGCGACCGCAATGCGGATGCGCGGGTGGACTACCGCAGCGTCACGTTCGATGAATTGGCGGCGTATTTCCTGTCGGGCCAGGCGGATATCGGCATTTCGATGCAGCCGCCCGACCATCCCAACCTGACGTCGGTGAAGCTGGCCACCGTGCCGGTGATCTGTGCGCTGCCCAAGGGGCATCCGCTGGCCGGGCACGAGGTGGTGCATCCCGAAGATTTCGTGTCGGCGGCCTGGATTGGCTATCCGCGCGATACGCCGCTGGGGCGCGCGTTGCAGTCGTTCTTCGGCGCCGGGCCGGCATGCGCGGCGGCGGTCGAGGTGCATTCGCCGGTCACGGCGTGTTCATTCGTGCAGCAGGGGTTGGGGCCGGCGCTGGTGGACGCCTGGTGCGTATCGCCGGACCAGACCGAGCACATGGTGCTGCGGCCGATTGCGCCGGCAGCCAGCGTCGAGGTGTGGGCGACGCACTCGAACCTGAGCGCGCCGCCTTTGCTGGCGCGGCGTTTCCTGGCCGCGGTGAAGAAGGTCCTGGAAACCGCCGCGCCGGTCTGATTACTCCAGGCCTTCCGCCTTGAGCGCAGCCTTGACGCCGCTGTTTTCCTGCATGCGCGCAAAGAACGCGGCCAGGTGGTCTTGCCCCGACAGGTCGACCTGCTTGGCGTGCGCCCAGCGCAGCACCACGTACAGATAGGCATCGGCCACCGACGGCTCGGCGCCGGCCAGGTAGGGCTTCTTGGCGAGCTGGGCGTCGAGCAGGGCGAACAGGCGCGTCAGTTGCTTGGACGCCGAGGCGGCCAGTTCGCGCTGGGGACCCTCGTCGTTCAGGTAGCGCTGCGCGCCGAAGATCATCGAGAACGTCTTGTGGATGTCCGAGTTGATGAAGCCCAGCCAGCGGCGCACGTCGGCGCGCGAATGCGCCGAGCCATCGCCCAGCAGCTTGCTTTGCGGGGCTTGTTCGGCCAGGTATTCGAGAATGGCGATGTTCTGGGTCAGGGCGAAGTCGCCATCGACCAGCGCAGGCACGGCGCCCAGCGGATTGACCTTCAGGAACTCGGGGCCCTTCAGTTCATCGCGGCTGAGCTTGTGGGTGTCGTAGGGCTTGCCGATCCATTCCAGGACGATGTGGGACGCGAGCGAGCACGCGCCGGGCATGTAGTACAGTTTCATGTAAGGTTGACTCCTTGGAGAAAGAGCGGAAGCCGCCGCTCTTTGCGCCTATGGTACGCCACCGCCACGCGCCGTTGCGTACCGCCGCACCCCACACAGCCGCCGGAGACGTCCATGCCGCAACGCCTATCCGCGACTCGTCGCGCCTTGTCCTCTTTCACCTTTGCCCTGGCGAGTTCCGCGTGGTTTGCGGCAAGCGCCTGGGCCACGCCTGTCAAGAGTCCCGATCAACCGCCCGCCGTGGCCGCGCAGGTCACTGTCGTGGTGGGCGGCTTGTCCAATCCCTGGTCGATGGCCTTTTTGCCTGAAGGCGGGATGCTGATCACCGAACGCTCCGGCAGCCTGCGGCTGCTGCGCACGCCGGGCGGCCTGTCCAAGCCCTTGACGGGCGTGCCCAAGGTCGCCGCGCAAGGCCAGGGTGGGCTGCTGGACGTGGCGTTGTCGCCGGATTTCGCGCAGGACCGCTATGTGTACCTGTCGTATGCCGAGTCCGACGGCAAGCGCAGCGGCACCGCAGTAGGCCGCGGCAAGCTCGCCGCCGATGGCAGCGGATTGCAGGACTTCAAGGTGCTGTTCCGGCAAGTCCCCAAGCTGTCCGAGGGCCTGCATTTCGGCTCGCGCCTGGTGTTCGACGGCAAGGGTTATCTGTTCATCTCGCTGGGCGAGAACAACCAGCGCCCGACCGCGCAAGACCTGGACAAGCTGCAGGGCAAGGTGGTGCGGCTGAAGGTGGACGGCTCGGTGCCGACCGACAACCCCTTCGTGGGCCAGGCCGGCGCGCGACCCGAGATCTGGTCGTACGGCCATCGCAACCCGCAGGGCATGGCGCTCAATCCCTGGACCGGCGCGCTGTGGGAAAACGAACACGGGCCGCGCGGCGGCGATGAAATCAACCTGGTGCAGCCGGGCAAGAACTACGGCTGGCCGTTGGCGACTTACGGCATCAACTATTCGGGCCAGCCGATCCCCGAGGCCAAGGGCGAGACGCTGCCTGGCATGGAGCCGCCGCTGTACTGGTGGGCCAAGTCGCCGGCGATCAGCGGCATGGCGTTCTACAACGCCGACCGCTTTCCGGCCTGGCGCCATTCGCTCTTCATCGGCGCGCTGGCGAACCAGAACCTGATCCGCCTGACGCTGGATGGCGACAAGGTGGTGGCCGAAGAACAGTTGCTGGTCGACCGCAAGGCCCGTATCCGCGACGTGCGGCAAGGGCCGGACGGCTATGTGTATGTGTTGACGGATGCGTCGCCGGGCCAGCTGCTGCGGTTGGCCCCGGCGCTTACGGGAGGGTGATCGCCATGAAGACCTATGAATTGATCGGTTCGCTGGGCTGCGGTTCGGCGGTGGTCGAGGCGGCGTTGGCGCTGGCCAATGTGCCGCACACGCTGACGGACGTGCCCTATCTGAAGCCGGGGGCCGAGCGCGACCGGTTGCTGCACCTGAATCCGCTGGGCCAGGTGCCTACGCTGATCACGCCCGACGGCGAGGTGATGACGGAAAGCGCGGCAATGGTGCTGCACCTGCATGACGTGGCGCCGCAGGCCGGCTTGGCGCCCGAGGCCAACAAGCCCGAACGCGCGCATTTCTTGAACCTGCTGTTGCGGCTGGTGGCGGCGATCTATCCCACGTTCACGTTCGGCGACGATCCGCCGCAATGGACCACGCCGGGCGCGCCGTCCGACCTGTTGCGCGAACGCGTGCATTCGCGCCGGGCTGAACTCTGGCTGGAACTGGAGCGCCAGGCGGGCACGCCGCACATGCTGGGCCGCCGCTTTTCGGCGCTGGATCTGTATGTCGCGGTGATGACGCATTGGCGACCAGGCCTGGCCTGGTTCGAGGCCAACTGCCCCGCGCTGACGGCGGTGGCGCGTCAGGCCGCGCTGGAGCCCAATGTGGCGCGGGTGCTCAAGCGCAATTTCCCGCCGCTGACGGAGTAGCCGTCTCGCGGCCTGCAGCGGCGATTCGAGCCGCTGCCGGCATTCCCTTGATCGCGCTGTGTTGCGCTACGCCTTGGCGCGGCGCTTGCGCGAGCCATGGGCTTCGCGCAGCGCGATGTACACGCCGCTGCCGGCGATGAACAACGCGCCCAGGTAGGCGTAGGCGTCGGGCGCTTCGCGCCAGAAGATCCAGCCCAGCAACGTGGCCCATATCAATCCGGTGTAGTCGAAGGGCGCCACGACGGATGCGGGTGCGATGCGAAAGCCCTGGGTGATGAGCGCCAGGCCCAGCGTGCTGAAGAGCGCCACGGCGGCGAAGTACGGCAGGTCGGCCAGGGCCGGCGTGTGCCACACCCACGGCAGCCCGACGGCGCTGCATACCAATTGCCCCGCGACGATATAGAAGGTGGTGGTGAGCATGCCTTCGCCATGGCTGATGCCGCGCGCGGTGATCATCATGACGGCGTAGAGCAGCGCGGTGGTCAGCGGCAGCAGGGTGGCGGCCTGGAAGGCATCGGTGCCGGGACGCACGATGATGAGCACGCCGGCAAAGCCGGCCAGCACGGCCAGCCAGCGCTTGCCGTCGACGCGCTCTTTCAAGATCAGCACGGACAGGGCGGTGACGAACAGGGGCGCGGCAAAGGCGATGGCGGTGGCCTCGGCCAGCGGCAGGGCGCGCAATCCCAGGTAGAAGCAACAGGCCGAGACGACGTTGATGGCGCCCCGCGTGAGGTGCAGGCCGGGGTGCGCGGTACGCAGCACGCGGCGTCCGCCCAGGCCGATGGCGAGCGCGGTGACGAAGGGCAGGGCAATGAGGGCGCGCAGGAACAGGATCTGCAGCGGGTTGTAGCTCGTGCCGAGCCATTTGGCGTTGGCGTCGCTGAGCGTCAAAAAGAAGATGCCGCCGATGACGCAGGCGATGCCGGCGGCGGCGGAGTGATTGCGGGTGGCGGGAAAGACGGTGGTGGAAGACATCGGGGGTTCAGCGGGGCCGGCGGTGTTGCAACCGCCTGGGGTGATGCGGGGGCAGGTGAATCAGCTTTGGGCGCGGTAGGCGGCCAGGGCGACCATGGCCCAGGCGGCTAGGAAGGCGGCGCCGCCCAGGGGGGTGATGGCGCCGAGCCAGTGGGTGCCGGTGAGGGTCAAGGTGTAGAGGCTACCTGAAAACAGGACGATGCCGATGAACATGACGATGCCGGCGGCGGACAGCAGGGGGGAGCCGTAGCGGGCGCCGAGCAGGGCGATGATGAAGAGGCCGAGGCCGTGGATGAGGTGATACAGGACGCCGGTTTGCCAGACGGAGAGCAGTTCGGGGGTGACCAGGCGCTTCAGGCCATGGGCGCCGAATGCGCCGGCACCTACCGCTACCAGCAGGTTCAGGGCCGCTAGGATGGTTAGCTGGCGGTCTGTCATGCTTTTTCCTTTTGGGGGCTAAGGGTTTGTGGTGCCTATGATATGCGGAATCTTGCGAGAGAGTGCTTCGTAGGCCGTCCGTCGCGCAGGGTGTGTCGGTGGCGGGCGCCCACGATTGCGGTCCGGAGCCTTCGCTCCGGACGTCCCCGTCGTCATCTTCGTTGTCGCCTTTGGCGACGGCCTTCAGATTCCCTCGGGCGCATCGAGGTTGCCCGCCACCGACACACCCTGCGCGACGGACTACGAGCGTCTGGGTGCGCGGGGATGCCAGACCGAGGGGGGCGGGCGAGGTTTGCGGGGCCCGTCTCGTGCCGGCCGCGCGGGCGGCCTTACGAGACTTACGCGTTGTGGGGCGTCGGGGCAGTGAGCGCTGCGCGCGGGTGGCGGGGGAGGGCTTGTGGCGCAGCGGGTAATTGGTGCGCTCGGTGCTGTGTTCGATTGAGGCGTGGTGTTTGGCGTGTGACTTATCGCGGGTTTGCTTTCTGCTTTCTGCTTTCTGTTGTTGTTGTTGTTGTTGTTGTTGTTGTTGTTGTTGTTGTTGTGCTTGCGGGAGGAGCGGGACGGGCCGCGGTGCAATGGCCGCGGCGCGCCGTTGTCGTTTACTCCACCGTGAGCACTGCGCGGCCGACCACTTTGCCGGCGCGTAGCGAGGCCAGGACCGCGTCGGCGTCGTGCAGGGGGTGGCGGTGGACGGGCATGGGGGGGACTTTGCCGGTGCGGACCAGGGTCATCAGTTCGCGTAGTTCGGCCAGGTTGCCGACGTAGCTGCCGATGATGGAGAGGGCCTTCATGGGGATGAGGGCGATGGGCCAGGACGAGGCGCCGCCGAACAGGCCGACGATGATGAGTTTGCCGCCCTTGGTGAGGAAGTCGAAGGCGAGCGAGGTGGTGGCGGGGGCGCCGACGAGGTCGATGGCGGCTTGCAGGGGTTTGCTGCCGGCGGCCTTGAGGATTTGTTGGGCGGCGTCGGGGGCGGCGCCGTCGATGGCGGCGAGGGCGCCGGCTTCGAGGGCGGCCTGGCGCTTGGCGGGGTCGATGTCGACGACGATGGCACCCTTGCCGCCCAGGGCCTTGATCAGGGTCAGGCTCATCAGGCCCAGGCCGCCGGCGCCGAAGATGACGACGGGGTGGTCGCGATAGACCTCTACGCCGATTTTCTTCAGGGCGGAATAGGTGGTCAGGCCGGAGCAGGCGTAGGGCGCGATCTGGGCGGGGTCGAGGTCGCCGATGTCGATGAGGTAGCGCGGGTGCGGCACCAGGATGTGGTCGGCGTAGCCGCCGGCGCGGTGCACGCCCAGGCAGGCGGGGGCGGTGCAGTGGTTTTCCTGGCCCGAGAGGCAGGTGGGGCAGGCGCCGCAGCCGATCCAGGGGTAGACGAGGTAGTTGCCGCCAGGGGCCACGCCTTGGGCGTCGGGGCCGGCGGCGACGATGCTGCCGACGGTTTCGTGGCCCATGGTCAAGGGCAGGGTGACGCCGCGGTCTTTCAGCGACAGGGTGCGGCCCTGGCCGAGGTCGTAGCCGCCTTCCCACAAGTGGATATCGCTATGGCAGACGCCCGCGGCGCGGACCTTGAGCAGCACCTGCGTGCCTTGCGGCGCGGGGGTGGGCGGGTCCATTTCCTGCAGGGGCTCGCGGAAGTTGACGACGCAATAGCACTTCATGATGTCTCCTCGTGGGATGGGCTTATTTTTTGACCAGGGGGCACTCGCTGTCGGCCAGCGAGACGAACACCTTTTCGCCGGGCACCGTGGACAGGATGCGGTAGAAGTCGCCGGGGTATTTGGAGTCGGCCGGCTTTTTCACTTCGACCAGATACAGGTCCATGATGACGCGTCCGTCTTCGGGGCGTATGCGGGCATTCTTGATCAGTTTGGTGGTGATGGGCAACTCGCGCATCTTCTGGTTGACGGCGGCGCCGTCGAACGTGCCGGCGGCCTGCGCGGCCTGCAGGTAGTGGGTGGTGGCGACGTAGCTCAGGGCCTGCACGATCGAGGGCGGGCGGGTGACACCCATTTTCTGCTGCCAGCGGCGGGTCCATTCGCGGGTGTCGTCGTCGGCATCCCAGTAAAAGCCGGTGGGAAAGGTCAGGCCCTGCGCCACCGGCAAGCCCATGGCCTGCACGTCGTTGATGAAGGTCAGGAAGGTCAACAGGCGCTGCTTGCCGCCGGTCAGGCCGAATTCCTGGGCTTGCTTGATCAGGTTGACCAGGTCGCCGCCCGCGCTGGCCAGGCCGACGACGTCGGCCTTGGAGGATTGCGCCTGTACCAGGAACGAGGCGAAGTCCATGGCGCCCAAAGGGTGGCGCGTGCTGCCAACGACCTTGCCGCCGGCAGCCTGCACGAAGCGGCTGGCGTTGGCTTCGAGCGATTTGCCGAAGACGTAGTCGGTGGTGATGAAGTACCAGGACTTGCCGCCGCTTTCGACGACGCTTTTGACCACCGCGTTGGCCAGCGCGTAGGTGTCGGGCGCCCACTGGGTGCTGAGGTTGCTGCATTGCTTGCCGCTGAAGTCGCCGGCGAAGCCGCCGCTGATCAGGGCGGTGCCGCCTTTTTCGCGCGCCACGCCTTGCGCGGCCAGGCCGGCTGAACTGGCGCCGCCGTCGACCACCGCCACCAGCCCCTGGGTGTCGAACCAGCGCCGCACCAGGGCCGAGGCGATGTCCGCCTTGTTCTGGTTGTCGGCGCCGATCACCTCGACGGTCTTGCCGGCCGCCTTGCCGCCGAAGTCTTCGACCGCCATGCGCACGGCCATTTCCGAGCCCAGGCCGCCCAGGTCGGAATAGATGCCGGATCGGTCGTTGGATACGCCCAGCCGGACGACATCGCTTTGGGCCTGTGCGGCGCAGGTGGCAAGCAAGGCGGCCGCGGCCGCCCACACGGGGTTGATACGCATCTGTCTGTCTCCACGGTCCGTCTAGCGGACCGGCGTTTGCATTGTTGGCATTGACGCGAGTACGAAGGCGCAGGCGGGGTGGCCGGTGCTCCAGCCGGCTGAAATTGTTTTCTTGTTAAGGAATAAAAATTCCTGAGCAAGAAGTTAAGTTTTCATATGTGAAAGGTCAATGGGTGGATTGCCTAGGTGGGGGCGTGCGCGGGCCGCTTGCCGGGCGCGAACACGGCAGGCCAAAGAAAGGAAGGCGGATGCGGCGGGCGGAAGACGTGCACGACGGCAGTCTTCAAGGGCTGGCGGGCCGTGCCGCCCGCCCTTGAGAACGGAAGATCAGCTGCCGCGCCGCACCAGCGTCGACTTGCCGAACAGGCTTTCGATCAGGTCCACCGCCAGGTCGGCGGTCTTGTTGCGCACGTCGAAGGCGGGGTTCAGTTCCACCACGTCCAGTGATCGCATCAGGCCCGTGTCCGCGATCATTTCCATGCACAGCTGGGCTTCGCGGTAGGTCGGGCCGCCCATGACGGTGGTGCCCACGCCGGGCGCGATTTCCGGGTCGAGGAAGTCGACGTCGAAGCTCACGTGCAGGTGGGTGTCGTCGTCCAGCCCGGCCAACGCGGCCTGCATGGTGGCGCGCATGCCCATTTCGTCCAGGTAGCGCATGTCGAACACTTCCAGGCCGGCCTGGTGCACCAGGCGCTTTTCGCCGTCGTCGACGCTGCGGATGCCGATCTGGCGCACCCACGACGGATCGATGTCCGGCGTCTGGCCGGACATGCCGGTGATTTCCGCGGGGCCGTGGCCGCACAGGCAGGCCACCGGCATGCCATGAATGTTGCCGGTGGGGGTGAGCGTGTTGGTGTTGAAGTCGGTGTGGGCGTCCAGCCACAGCACGCGCAGTTTCTTGCCGGCGGCGCGGCAGTGGCGCGCCACGGCGCTGATCGAGCCGATGCCCAGGCAGTGGTCGCCGCCCAGCAGGATGGGCAGGTGGCCCTGGGCCAGCGCGGCGTACATGGCGTCATGCACGGCCTGGTTCCAGGCGGTGACCTCGGCCAGGTGGCGGTAGCCGTCCACGGGCGGTTGCCAGGGGTTGGCCGGGCCGTACAGGTTGCCCTGGTCGGTGACGGTAAAGCCCTGGGCCTCGATGACCGGCCCGATGCCGGCCACGCGCAGCGCTTCGGGGCCCATCGAGGCGCCGCGCGCGCCCGCGCCGATGTCGGTGGGCGCGCCGATGAGGGTGACGTGGGTGGGCAGGGTGGGAGTGTTGTGCAAGATCTGGCTCCGTGAAGCTGGGGTCAGGGGCGCCCAGGGCAGGCGGCGGTGCCGTCGAGTGTAGCGCCGCTGCAAGGCGGCATTGCCATGGCAGCGGCCGGGCTTTTGCCGATGGCGCGGCGAGGCTGCGGCACAATAGCACCGAGACCCGCATCGAGACCCGCGCCGATCCCCGGGCGGGTGCCCGATCTTTTATCGGACGTTTTCATGTTCCAGCAATCCCTGTTCCTGACTTTGGCGCGCCGCGCCGCGGCCGCGCTGGCCCTGGCCGGGCTGGCCACCCTGACGCCGGCCCAGGCCGCCGACAAGCCGCTGCGCATCGGCGTGATCGCCAGCGTGGCCAACGCCGCCACCGAGCTGGCCATCGCCGAGGCGCGCCGCGCGGGCCTGGAGGTGCAGCTGGTGGAATTCAATGACTGGGTGCTGCCCAACATTGCGGTGGCCGACGGCTCGGTGGATGCCAACTTCTTCCAGCACGAGCCTTTCCTGGAGCTGTTCAACGCGCGCCGGGGCGCCAACCTGAAGCCGATCGCGTACGGCTATTCGACGACCATCGGCCTGTTTTCCAAGAAGCTCAAGAAAGGCGAACCGCTGCCCGACGGCGCCACCATCGCGGTGCCCAACGACCCGGTGAATACGGGCCGCGCCTTGCTGCTGCTGGAATCCATCGGCCTCATCAAGCTCAAGCCAGGCGTGGCGCACCAGGCCACGCTGCAGGACGTGACCGACAACCCCAAGCGCCTGAAATTCGTGCAGATCGAAGGCTCGCAATCGGCACGCACGTTCGACGACGTGACGGCCTCGGTCACCTACACCACGTTCGCCAAGCAGGCCGGCCTGGACGAAAAGGACGGCCTGGCGTTCGACAACAAGGACCCGGCCAACGTGCGCCGCTACGCCATTCGCTGGGTGGCCCGTCCTGACCGCGCAGAAGATCCGCGCCTGTTGAAGTTCATCGCCATCTACCAGCAGTCGGCCGAGGTGAAGGCCAAGCTGCGCAGCCTGTATGGCGACTTGATCGCGTTTCCCTGGTAGGGGGTGGCGGGCAGCGCGTGCCGGCGTGCAAGTCGACGGCAGCGCTGTTCGTGACCGCGCAGGCAGGCTTGGCAGGCCGCAGGGGCAGGGCGCGTCTTGACGATTCTTGGCATTTGAGTTGCAGATTGAAACGTATACTTGCCGCGCTTTGCCGCCCTGCGTCCGAGACGGCGCGGGATGCCAACGCGGCCAGTGCGCGCCGCCTTTCCCGACTGCGAACCCATGCGACTCGTTTCATCGAATGACGTCTTGATTTCGCCGCAGCCGCGCGCGGAGGCAGGCCGTCCGCAGGCTGCGGACCCGCCGCCGGCCGATGCCCAGGCGCGGCACGCGGATGACGCCCAGGCTGCCGAACTGCAGCGCCTGCGCGAAGTGGTGGCGCGCTACGAGGCGCTGTTCCAGAACGCACCCGTGCTGATCAATGCCTTCGATGGGCGCGGCCAGTGCGTGCTGTGGAATGCGGCCTGCGAGCACCGCTTCGGCTGGACCCGCGACGAAATCAACAGCTACCCCGAACCGCTGGCGCTGTTCTATCCCGATCCCGAGACCCGTGCCCGCGTGGTGCAGAGCGTGGGCCCCACGCCCGACCAATCGTTCCGCGAATGGCAGCCGCTGGCGCGCACCGGCGAGCGGCTCTCGGTACTGTGGTCCAACGTGCGATTACCCGATGGCAGCGTGGTCAACATCGGCATGGACATGACCGAGAACCGCCGCAGCGAGGCCGCGCTGGCGCGCCTGGCCAAGGTGGACGACCTGACCGGCTGCTGGACCCGCGCCGAGATCCTGCTGCGCCTGCAGGCCATGCTGGAAGCCGCGCGGCAAGGCGCGCGCCACACCGCGCTGATGCTGGATCTGGACTATTTCAAGCAGGTCAACGACCGCTATGGCCACCTGGGCGGCGACGCCGCACTGCGCCATTTTTGCAGCCAGCTGCAAGGCTGCCTGCGCGAAGGTGACGCGGTGGGTCGGCTGGGGGGCGAGGAATTCCTGGTGCTGCTGGCCGATGCCGACGCGGACGTGGCGCTGGCGGTGTGCGACCGTTTGCGCGCCGGGCTGCGCCAGCATCCGGCCAGTGTCGACGGGCATGCGGTGGTGCTGTCGGCCAGCGGCGGGATCACCCGTTTTTTGGCCACGGATGCCAGCATGTCGGACGTGCTGCGACGCGCCGACCAGGCGATGTACCGGGCCAAGCGGGCCGGGCGTGATTGCGCGGTGGTGCTGCCGGATCAGCCCGGCCAGCGTTGACGGGGCGACGCGGCGTCAACGATTCCGCGGCGGTATCAGGCCGTGGCCCGGCTGCCCGCCGCGCGGCGGCCATTCAGGCGCCAATGCAGCGCCAGCGCGGCCAGGGCCACGGCGCCGGCGGCCGCCAGGCCCAGGGTGTCAAAGCCCGCATGCGTATACAGCGTGCCGGCCACCGCGGTGCCGACGCTGGCGCCCAGGTAGGTCGTGCAGGTGTTCAGGCCCAGCACCGCGCCACGTTCGTCGGGGCGCGCGCGCGACAGCAGCAGCACCAGCAGGTTCAGGCTCAGTTGCGACGCGGCGCCCCACAGCACCGCGATGGCGAGCACGGCGGCCAGCGCGTGCGCGGCGGGCAGAAGGCCCAGGTACACCAGCGCAATCGCGGCCAGCGCCAGCGGCAGGGCCCGGCGCGGTCCCAGCCGTTCGATCAGCGGCGCGCCGGCCAGGCCCGCGAACAGAAAGCCCGCGCCGTAGGCAAAGGCGATGAAGCCCACCTGGCCCGCCGACAGGCCCAGCAGGGTGCGCACGTGGTCCGCCAGGAACGCGTAGACGCCGTAGAACGCGGACGAGAACGCCAGGCAGCCCAACAGCAGCACGGGCACGTCGCGGTACGACAGCGGCGCCAGCAAACGCATCAGGCGCAGCGGCGCAGGGTGGGCGCTGCGGCGTTCGGGCAGTTTGTACAGGCCCGCCAACGCCACGGCGGCGCACAACGCCAGCACCGCGTAGGTGGCGCGCCAGCCCACGGCATCTGAAATCAAGGCCGACAGCGGCACGCCCGCCACCAGCGATACCGACCAGCCCGAGATGACGCGGCCCAGCGCGCGGGTCTCCTGGCCGGGCGCGGCGACCAGCGAGGCCGAACCATACGCGGCCGGCAGGATCACGCCCGCTGCGGCGCCTGCCAGGGCCTGCGCCGCGGTCAACACGATCCAGTGGGGCGCGCAGGCCGACAGCAGCAGGGCGGCGATCAGCGCGATCATGGCGCCCAGCAGCGCGCGGCGGATGCCCCAGCGGTCGATGCGGGCGGCCAGCAGGAAGGCGCTGGCCGCCGTGGCCGCGCCGTAGGCCGAAATGGCGGTGCTGACCGTCAGCGGCGTGCTGCCGAACGAGCGCGCCACGTCGGACAAAATCGGGCTCAACGCCAAGCCGTTGGAACCCACCACGCTGACGGCGAACATCAGGGCGGGAATGGCGGCGGGCAGGGGAGCCTTGCGAGGGGTGTTGCGGGGGGCGTTGCGATTCTGCATCCGCGGAATTTTATTGGAATAAAATAAGGGTTAACACCGATATTCCCTTATCTCATCAAAGTTCGAATGCCGTTAGGCAGAACCCGATTCCAATGCCCGATCTCGACGACCGCGACCGAAAACTATTAACGCTGCTGGCCGATGACGCCTCGCCGAGCTATGCCGATCTGGGCAAGCAATTGAACCTGTCGGCCCCCGCCGTGCACGAGCGCGTCAAGCGCTTGAAGCGCGACGGCCTGATCAAGGGCATTGCCGCCAAGCTGGATGGCGCGCGCATCGGCCGCCCGCTGCTGGCGTTTGTGCACGTGGATACCAACAACTGGAGCATCACCCAGCAGGTGCTGGGGCTGGCCGAGCTGACCGAGGTGGAAGAGATCCACACCATCACGGGCAAAAGCGCGATGCTGCTGAAGGTGCGGGTGCGCGACACCCAGGCGCTTGAGGCGCTGTTGGCGCGCATCCATCAGATCGACGGCATCACCAACACCACCAGCGACATCGCGCTGACCAGCTACCTTGAGCGGGGGCCGCTGCCGGACGACGCGGACTGAGCCCGCCGCAGCCGCAGGCGCGTGATTTCCGATGGCGCGCCCAGGCGCTTGGGCGGGCCCCAGTAGCCGGTGCCGCGGCTGGTGTAGACCCACATCCTGCCCTGGCGGTGCAGGCCGGCCGTGAACGGCTGCTGGAAGCGCACGAAAAAGCCCCACGGAAAGAACTGGCCGCCGTGCGTGTGGCCGGACAGCTGCAGCGTGTAGCCCAGCGGCTCGGCAGCGGCCGCGCTGCGCGGCTGGTGCGCCAGCAGGATCTTGGGCAGGGCATCGGCCGGGGCGCCTGCCAGCGCGGCCTTGGGGTTGCTGCGCTGCTGCGGGTCGAAGGCGCCGGCGCTGTAGTCGGTCACGCCCGCCACCACCACCGGCAGGCCGGCGGGGTGGATCACGGCGTGTTCGTTCATCAGCACCCGCAGGCCCATGCGGCGAAATTCCGCCACCCAGGGCGTGGCGCCTGAATAATATTCATGGTTGCCGGTCACCAGGTACACGCCGAAGGGGGCGCGCAGCTGCGCCAGCGGGCTGGCCTGCGCGGCCAGTTGCTCGACGCTGCCGTCCACCACGTCGCCCGTGATGGCGATGACGTCGGGCGTCTCGGCGTTCACCGCGTCGACGATGGCCTGCACGTAGCGTTTCTTGATGGTCGGGCCGACGTGGATATCGCTGATCTGCACGATGGTGAAGCCGTCCAGGTCGGCCGGCAGGCCTTCGATGGGCACGTCCACCGTCACGACCTGAGCGCGCCGGCGGGCGTTGTAGAAGCCCAGCAGCGTGGCGGCCAGCGCCAGCGCGGCCACTGCCAGTGCGCTTATCCGGCGCAGGTCGGTCCAGGGCAGGGCGGCGCTGGTAGCCAGGTCGATCAGCCAGGCGGCCAGCAGCAGCACGTCGCGCAGCACCGTCAGTACGAATAGCGACGAAAACAGTCCCATGGCGATCAGCCCGACCCAGGCGATGCGGTCGCCCCAAGGCGGATGCACCGACGAGCGTCCCAGCATGCCCAGCGGGATCAGAATGCACGACAGGATCAGCAGCAGGATGGCGGTGGCGGCGCCCGAACCGGCGAATCCGGCATCGGGGATGAGGCGGGCGCCAACATACACGTGGGCAAGGGCGCCCAGGGTCAGAAAGCGCAGGAAGAATGACGATTGGCGTAGGGACACGGGCGGCGGGGCGGGGGCCGGCCAGGCAGCCGGCCCGCGAATAGCGGAGGAACTGCCATTCTATGCCGGCACCAGCAGGTCGGGCCCGACCTCGCTCAGCCGGTTCACCCCCAGCATGGCCATGTTGCGGTCGACCTCGGCGCGCAAGAGGCCGATGGCATGGGACACGCCCGCCTGGCCGCCGACTGCGGCGGCATAGTTGAACGGGCGGCCCACGAACACGCACCGCGCGCCCAGCGCCAGCGCCTTGAGCACGTCGCCGCCGCGGCGCACGCCGCTGTCCATCATCACGGGCATGTCGCCCGCGGCCTCCACCACGCCGGGCAGCGCGCGCAGCGGCGAGATGGCGCCGTCCAGCTGGCGTCCGCCATGGTTCGACACGATGATGCCGTCGGCGCCGTGTTGCCGCGCCAGGCGCGCATCGGCGGGGTGCAGGATGCCCTTGATGACCAGCGCGCCCTGCCATTGGCGCCGGATGCGCGCCACATGTTCCCAGTTCAGGTGGTCGCGCGCGCTGAAGTCGCGCAGCACCGAGGCCGACACGATGGGCGCGCCGCGCGTGGCGAACGAATTCTCGAAATGCGGCATGCCGTGGTTGAGCAGGGTGCGCAGGAACGTGCCGGCCAGCCAGCGCGGATGCGTCAGGCCGTCCCAGGCCAGGCGCAGGCTGGGCTTGAGTGGCGTCGAAAAGCCGGTGCGCACGTTGTTCTCGCGGTTGGCGGACACGGGGATGTCCACCGTCAGCACCAGCGTGTCGTAGCCGGCCTGGGCCGCGCGCGCCACCAGCGCGTCGATGCGCGCGGGGTCGCCGGGCAGGTAGGCCTGGAACCAGGTGCCGGGCGCTTCGCGGATCACGTCTTCCAGCGCGATCAGCGCGGTGCCGCTGAGAATGGCGGGAATGCCCTGTTCACGCGCGGCGCGGGCCTGCACGATGTCGCCGCGATAGGCCGACAGCGCACTGATGCCCATGGGGGCGATGCCGAACGGCGATTCGTAGCGGCGGCCGAACAGTTCGGTGTGCTGGCTGCGGCCCGAGACGTCCACCAGCACGCGTGGCTGGAAGGCGTAGCGGCCAAAGTCGTGCCGGTTGGCGTGCAGCGACTGATTGTCTTCGGCCGCGCCGGCCACGTAGCCGAAGATGGGGCGCGGCAGGCGACGGCGCGCGGCGGCTTCGAAGTCGTCCAGCGACAGCATGCGCGACAGGGCGCGGGAAAGGCGGGCAGACGTATCGGACGAGGCGGGCAGGGTGGCCATGGCAAAGGGGCGGCTGAAACCCACCAATCTACCGACCCGCCTATATCGTATAAAGCGAATAAATATGAAATATCTATTTCGCTTTTATTGAAGTAGTGGGCTTAACGCTGCACCGGCAGCGCCAGCAGTTCACCCATGCGCACCGGGCCGCGCACCGACGGCGTGTCGGCCCAGCGCACCTTGCCCGGGCCGAACAGCACGATGGCGGTCGAGCCCAGCTTGAAGCGGCCCATCTCGGCGCCTTTTTCCAGGTGGATGGGCGCACGCGCCACGTCGTCGTAGCGCACGGCCTTGACGCGGCGCTTGTACGGCGTGACCAGCCCGGCCCAGACGGTTTCGATCGAGGCGACGATCATGGCGCCGACCAGCACCACGGCCATCGGGCCATGCTCGGTGTCGAAGATGCAGACCACGCGTTCGTTACGCGCGAACAGGCGCGGCACGTTGCGCGCAGTGAGCGGGTTGACCGAGAACAGCCGGCCCGGCACGTGGATCATTTCGCGTAGCGTGCCGGCCACCGGCATGTGCACGCGGTGATAGTCCTTGGGCGACAGGTAGATGGTGGCGAATTCTCCGCCCTGGAACGGCGCAGCGCGATCGGTGTCCCCGCCCAGCAGGTCGGCCAGGCCGTAGCTGTGGCCTTTGGCCTGGAAGATGCGGCCCTGTTCGATGGCGCCCATCTGGCTGATGGCGCCGTCCGCGGGGCACAGCACGCCGCCGGGTTCTTCGTCCAGCGGCCGAGCGTCGGGCTTGAGCGCGCGGGTGAAGAAGTCATTGAAGCAGTCGTAGGCCAGCGCGTCTTCCTGTTCGGCCTCGCGCATGTCCACGCCGTACTTGCGGACAAAGCGCGAGATCATCCAGTTCTTGACCGCGGGTTCCCGGCAATCAGAGGCGACGCCGAAGAAGCGCGACACCAGGTGATGCGGCGCAAGATACTGGCTGGCAAGGAAGATTTGGTCTTTGATCGGCATCTACGAGCGCTAAAAAACGCGTCCCGCGGACAGCGGGACGTGGGTGGAGGTTGTCGCGCGCAATGTGCGGCAGCTATCACCGCGCGCGCGTGCAATCGGCGGGATTGTAACGCGTTAAATCGTGAATGGATCGCTCATCGGGCAGGGGCCGCGCGGCCCCTCGAACCGCCCGATCGGCATGGCGTATCAGGCCGCGGCCTTGGCCGCCAGCTTGGTCTTGTAGAGCCATTCCTTGTAGTCGTCCAGATCGCCGTCGAACGGGCTGACGCGGCCGTCGGCCACGATGATGAACTGGTCGGTGGTGGCGCGCAGCAGGTGGCGATCGTGCGAGACCAGCACCAGCGTGCCTTCGAACTGCGCCAGCGCGGTGGTCAGCGCTTCGCGGGTTTCCAGGTCCAGGTGGTTGGTGGGCTCGTCCAGCAGCAGCAGGTTGGGGCGCTGCCAGACGATCAGCGCCAACGCCAGGCGCGCTTTTTCGCCGCCGGAGAACGGCGCGATCGAGCTGGTGGCCATGTTGCCGTTGAAGTTGAAGCTGCCCAGGAAGTTGCGTAGTTCCTGTTCGCGCACGGTGGGCGCGATCTTGGTCATGTGCCACAGCGGCGATTCATCGTGGCGCAGCATCTCGACCTGGTGCTGGGCGAAGTAGCCGATCGACAGGCCCTTGTTGAATTGCGTGTCGCCCGCCAGCGATTCGAGGTCGCCCGCGATGGTCTTGATGAAGGTCGACTTGCCCGCGCCGTTGATCCCGAGCAGACCGATGCGCTGGCCCGCCTGCAGCGAAAAATTGATGCCCGACACGATGATCTTGTCGGATACCGCGCCGCTGTCTTCGTCGGTATTGCGGTAGCCGGCGCTGACCTTGTCCATGGTCAACAGCGGATTGGGCGCGCGCAGCGGTTCGCGGAACTCGAACGAGAATTCCGCGGCCGCGCGCAGCGGCGCCACTTCTTCCATGCGGGCCAGCGCCTTGATGCGGCTCTGCGCCTGGCGCGCCTTGCTGGCCTGGGCCTTGAAGCGGTCGATGAACGATTGCAGGTGCGAGCGCTGGCGCATCTGCTTTTCCATCATGCCCTGGGCCAGTTCCAGTTGCGCGGCGCGCTGGCGTTCGAACGACGAGTAGTTGCCCGAGTAGCGCTTGAGCTTGCGCTCGTCGATGTGCACGATGACGTTGACCACGCCGTCCAGGAAATCGCGATCGTGCGAAATCACGATCAGCGTGCCCGGGTAGCGCTTGAGCCAGTCTTCCAGCCAGATGATGGCGTCCAGGTCCAAGTGGTTGGTGGGTTCGTCCAGCAGCAGCAGGTCGGACGGGCACATCAGCGCCTGCGCCAGATTCAGGCGCATGCGCCAGCCGCCCGAAAAACTGGTCAGCGGCAGGTGCATCTGCGCCTGCGTGAAGCCCAGGCCCGTCAACAGCTGTTCGGCGCGCGAGTGCACCGTGTAGGCATCGGCGTCGGCCAGGGCCGCGTAGATGTCGGCCATGCGCAGGCCGTTCTCGGTGCTTTCGGGTTCGGCTTCCAGCGCGGCTAGTTCGGCTTCCAGCTTGCGCAGCGTGACATCGCCGTCGATGGCGTATTCGATGGCCGGGCGGTCCAGCGCGGGCGTTTCCTGGGCCACGTAGGCCATGCGCCAGCTGGCGGGGTAGTCCAGGTCGCCCTGGTCGGCGTGCAGCGTGCCGCGCAACAGGCCGAACAGGCTGGACTTGCCGGCGCCGTTGGCGCCGATCAGGCCGATCTTGTCACCGGGGTTCAGCAGCAGGTCGACCTTGTCGAGCAAGGGCTTGACGCCGCGCATGAGTGAAACTTGTTGGAAGCGGATCATGAATCGTGGGGCTGGGGGTGGCGCGACAGGCGCGCGACAAGGCTCCCGCCACAGCTCGCGGCGCAAAAAAAGGAACCAGGAAGGAATCGTGCGGGCGGCGCAGGCCGGACGGGCTGGCGGCGTACGGAGGACCCCGTACTTGCCATCGAGCGGCGGATGCCACGCGTGCCACGCGCGAAAGGCGGACGAGGCAGCGCCTGTCCGATCGTGGGCCGTATTGTAGCTGGCTGTGCGAACGCGCGCTTTACGCGTCGGCGGCGGCGATGGCGGCGGCCAGGGCCAGCAGGCGTTCGGCCTCGGCGGCGTGCAGGTTTTCGACCAGCGCGCCGTCGACCACGGCCACGCCCTGGCCGGCGGCTTGCGCCGCGCGCCAGGCGTCCAGGCGCTTGCGGGCGCTGGCCAGCTCGGCTTCGGCGGGCGCAAAGGCGGTGTTGGCCGCAGCGATCTGCTTCGGGTGGATCAGCGTCTTGCCGTCAAAGCCCTGGTCGCGGCCCTGGCGGCAGGCGGCGGCAAGACCCGCGTCGTCGTCCAGGTCCAGGTGCACGCCATCAAGCACCGCCAGGCCGTGGGCGCGCGCCGCCAGCACCGCCATCGAACGGGCCAGCAACGTCTCGTGGCGGTCGGGTGTGTGGCGGGCGTGCAGGTCCTTGACGAGGTCGGACGTGCCCACCACGATGGCCGCCAGCCGCGGGTGGCCGGCGGCAATGGCGTCCAGCCGCAGAAAGCCCAGCGGGGTTTCGGCCATGGCCCACAGCGGTAGCGTGGCGGGGGCGCCGGCCGCATCCAGGGCTAGCGCCAACGCTTCCAGTTGCGCTGCCGATTGCACCTTGGGCAGCAGCACCGCATCGGCGCCGGCCTGGGCGATGACGCGCACGTCGTCCAGGCCCCAGGGGGTGTCCAGGGCATTGACGCGCACGACGCATTCACGGTGGCCATAGCCGCCAGCCCGCAACGCCGCGGCAACCTGGTCGCGCGCCATGGCCTTGGCATCGGGCGCCACGGCGTCTTCCAGGTCCAGGATCAGCGTATCGGCCGGCAGGCCGCGCGCCTTGTCCAGCGCGCGCGCATTGGCGCCGGGCATGTAGAGGACGGAACGGCGGGGGCGGGCAGGCAGGGACATGGCGCGAAAAAAAGAAAGAAGGTTCAGGGCTTGCTGTTGCCGACGATCTGCACTGGCATGGTGCATACATAGCCCACGCCGTAGACGGTGCGGATACCCATGTCGCCGCCGGCCTGCGCGCGCAGCTTGCGGCGCAGACGATGCATGTGGGCGTCGAGCCGATGGGTGTCGTAGGCCTCGGCGCTGGCGCCCAGCGCTTCGACCAGGCGGCCGCGCGTCAGCGGCAGCGGCGCGGCCTGGATCAGCGCGCCGATCAGGCGGCTTTCGGTATCGGTGATGTCGACCTGGATGCGCTTGGGCGATACCAGCACGCGGCGGGCGGGATCGAAGCGCCAGGTCTCGGCGGCGGGGGCTTGCGGATCGGTGGCGGGCACGACGCGCAGGCGCCGCGACAGCGACACCAGCGTGGCGCCCAGCTCGGCCAGGTTGACGGGCTTGGTCAGGTAGTGGTCGGCGCCCAGGCTCAAGCCCGAGACCTTGTCTTCGCTGAGCAGGCGGCCGGTGAGCATGATGATGCCCATCGACGGATAGGTGGTACGTAGATGCGACACGCGCGCCAGGCCATCGCCGTCGGGCAGCATGGCGTCGAGCACCAGGATGCCGGGGGTGACGCTGAGCAGCAGTTGGTCCAGTTCGGAAAGCGAGCCGGCGGTCAGGATGGCTTCGCCCAGGCCGAGATCGTGGATGTACTCGGCAATGGTGTCGCGCCAGTCCCCGTGATCGTCAACGATGATGATGGTCACGGCGCCGGACGGGTCAGTACGTGAGGCGCTCCGAGGGCAAACACGCTTTCCGCTCCTTTCATGCTACGGCTTCTTATTGGTGGGGGTGGGTCCGCATGGCGAGGGCGCCGGGCCGGACGAGGCGCCATCTGGCTGATCCCCTGCGGGCGCTTCGCGGGAGAATATCATTATCGCCGTTGCGGCGGCGCAGCGAAGGCGGGCAGGGTGATGCGGGCGTGACGCACGGTGGCCGAGTCGATGCGGGTGGTCAAAAAATGACCAGCCCCTGCGGCAGCGTCGCAACCGCCACCAGCCGGGCCTGTGCGTTGTTTTTATCCACAGAAACTGTGGATAAAAAACCGCGACAAAAAGTTGTGCACCGTCGGGTTCATTCCGGTCCGCATGCGCGTTCGCGCTCGCGCGAATCAGGCCGCCGGCAAGGGCGGGTCCGACAGGTATTCCACCGGCACGCCTTGCGGCACCTTGCGCACGCGGTCGCGCTCGATGCGCGGCGGCGCAAAGCGCGTCTTGCGCGCCGCCGCATTCTGCAGCAGCACCGACAGCACGGCCCCCTTGTCCTGAATCCATTGGGTCTTGCCGCGCAACAGCTTCATGGCGTTTTCGGCCGTTCCCAATTTGTAGGACATGGAATTGATCTGCACGGAGGTCTTGCCATTGAAGGCGGACTCGTCCTGCTCGGTCAGCGCCGCGGCGTCCAGGTTGCTGCTTTCGTGGTCGATGCGATAGACGAACTTGAGATGGCTGAACGGGTCCAGCACGACGACCAGTTTGTCCGAACCCGAGACGTCGGACAGCATGCCGATGACCATCGATTCGACCAACTGGTTGCCCCGTTGTTCTTCGGTGTAGATGAAGATGCTGCGGCGGTTGTGCCCGAGCGGCGCGGGCGGGGCGAGGGGAGAACGATCCATACCTGACTTGAAAAGGGCGGGACGGGCGGTGGAAAAGCTTGCCCCGCTGCACAGCGTTAACGGCGCCAAGCCATGTGAACTTGAGCGCCGGCCAAAACAAAGAACAAATCGCCGCGGCTACGGCGCGCGGCGCAGGCGAGCCATGAGGCGCGCTTTGGCGGCGGGCCAGTCCTCGTCGAGGATGGCGAAGTAGACCATGTCGCGGGCGCGTCCGGACTGCGCGATCAGGTGCTTGCGAAACACCCCTTCCTCGACGCCGCCGATCCGCAGGATGGCCTGCCGCGACTGCGTGTTGGACGCTTCCGTTTTGAACACGACCCGCATGATACCAATTGTTTCAAAGGCGTGCTGCAATAACAGCCACTTGGCTTCGGTATTGGCTCCCGAGCGCTGGCTGGCAAGGGTGAGCCAGGTGGCGCCGATTTCCAGGCGCTTGTGCGCCAGCGCAATATCCATATAGCGGGTGGTGCCGATGACCTGGCCGTCGGCGCGCCGCACGATCACGAACGGCAGGCAGGCGCCCGCTGCCTGGCCGGCCAGCGCGCGTTCGACATAGCGGCGCATGTCGGCGGCCGATTCGACGGGTTCGGGTTGCAGGCGCCACAGTTCGGGATCCAGTCCCACCGCCGCCAGCGCATCGGCATGGTCCAGCGTCAAGGGTTCCAGTCGCACGATCTCGCCGGTCAGCGTGACGGGTTGCAAAGGGGGCAGGGTAGGCATGATGAGAGGTTCCGCACAGGCGCCGGCAACCGGCGCTGGCCGCAGCGGCCAATCCCGGGGCGCTGCTGGATTCTACGCCGCGGCCAACGCTTGCCGAAGCCCGCGCCCGGGCGCAGAATTTCGCGCATGAAAACAGACGTGATTGTCCTGGGCGCCGGCATCATCGGCGTCAGCGCGGCGCTGCATCTGCAGGCCCGCGGCCGTTCGGTGACGCTGCTGGATCGGCGCGGCCCGGGCGAAGAAACCAGCTATGGCAACGCGGGTCTGATCGAACGGGCCAGCGTCATTCCCTATGCCTTTCCGCGCGACTGGCGCAGCCTGTTGCGCTATGCCGGCAACCAGACGCCCGACGTCAGCTACCACCCGCGTTTCCTGCCGCGCATCGCACCGTGGTTGCTGCGCTATTGGTGGCATTCGGCGCCGTCGCGGCTGGCGCGCGCGGCGGCCGCGATGCTGCCGCTGATTGAACGCAGCGTGGCCGAGCACGACGCGCTCAAGGATGCGGCGGGCATCGGCGGCCTGTTCCGCCGCAATGGCTGGATCGACGGCATGCGCACCCAGCAAAGCCTGGACCGCGCCGCGGCCGAAGCCGCCGCGCTGGCGCCGTATGGCCTGGACTACCAGGTGCTGGACCGCGCGGGCCTGGCCGCGCTGGAACCGTCGCTGTCGCCGCGCATGGTTGGCGCCATTCACTGGCGCGACCCGGTCAACGTGTCGGACCCGGGCGCAGTGGCGCGCGGCTACGCGGCCCTGTTCAAGCAGCGCGGCGGCGTCCTGGCGCGGGGTGACGCGCGCAGTCTCGAAGCCGTGTCCGGGGGCGGCTGGCGCGTGCGCGGCGTGACGGGCCAAGTCGAGGCGCGCGACGTGGTGGTGGCGTTGGGGCCGTGGTCGCCCGACGTGCTGCGGCCGCTGGGTTACCGCATCCCGATGGCGGTCAAGCGCGGCTACCACCAGCATTTCGCGTTGGAAGACGGCGCGGCCCTGTCGCACCCGGTGGCCGACATCGACAGTGGTTTCGTGGTGTCACCCATGACCTTGGGCTTGCGCTTGACCACGGGCGCCGAATTCGCGGCGCGTGACGCGCCGTCGTCGCCGATCCAGATCGCGCGCACACGGGCGCTGGCGGCGCAGTTGCTGCCGTTGGGCAAGGCGGTGGAGAAAACGCCCTGGATGGGCTGTCGGCCGTGCATGCCCGACATGCGGCCGGTGATCGGGCCGGCGCCGCGCCATCCCGGGCTATGGCTGGCGTTCGGCCATGCGCATCACGGCTTCACGTTGGGGCCGGTCACCGGCAAGCTGCTGGCCAGCCTGGTCACCGGGCAGGAACCGGACATGGACCCTGCGCCTTATGCCTTGAACCGTTAGAGGCAGGACGGCGGGCGGGGTAGCGGTGCACTACGCCGCCGTCCGTCGTGCCGGCAGCGGCGTAGTCCCGTAGCGCGCGCGTATCAGGCGCCGAGCTTCTGGCGGCGCTGGCGCACGGCCAGGGCCAGCATGTCCAGAACGGGCAGCGTCTGGCTCCAGCCCAGGCAGGCGTCCGTGATGGACACGCCGTGGCGCAGCGGCTGGCCGGGCTTCAAGTCCTGGCGGCCTTCTTCGAGGTGGCTTTCGATCATCACGCCGGTGATGCGGGTGTCGCCCTGGGCGAGCTGGGCGGCGATGTCGCGGGCCACGTCGACCTGGCGCAGGTGCGACTTGTTGGAATTGGCGTGCGAGCAGTCGATCATGACCTGTTCGCGCTGGCCGGCGGCGCGCAGCACGGCGCAACAGGCGTCGACGCTGGCGGCATCGTAGTTGGGGCCTTGCTTGCCGCCGCGCAGGATGACGTGGGTGTCTTCGTTGCCGCGGGTTTCGAAGATGGCGGCCATGCCCATCTTGGTCATGCCCATGAAGGCGTGCTTGGCGCTGGCGGCCACGATGGCATCGGCCGCGATCTGCACGCCGCCGTCGGTGCCGTTCTTGAAGCCCAGCGGGCAGCTCAGGCCGGAACTCAGCTGGCGGTGGCTGGGGCTTTCGGTGGTGCGTGCGCCGATGGCGCCCCAGGCGATCAGGTCGGCGATGTACTGCGGGCTGAGCAGGTCCAGGAATTCGGTGGCGATCGGCAGGCCCAGTTCGCTGATGTCCAGCAGCAGTTCGCGGGCGCGGCGCAGGCCTTCGTTGATGCGGAAGCTGCCATCCAGGCGCGGGTCGTTGATGTAGCCCTTCCAGCCGACGGTGGTGCGCGGCTTCTCGAAGTACACGCGCATGACGATCAGGAGGTCGTCCTGGTATTGGTCGGCGGCGGCGCGCAGTTGGCGGGCGTATTCCATGGCCTGGCCATGGTCGTGGATGGAGCAGGGGCCCACCACCAGCACCAGGCGGTCGTCGCGGGCGTGCAGCACGTCGGCGATGCGGGCGCGGCTTTGCTCGACCAGCGTCTGGATGGCGGCCGAGACCGGCAGTTCGTCCTGCAGCAGGGCGGGCGAAATCAGCGGGCGCACCGCGCTGATGCGGGTGTCGTCCGTACGGGTGTTGTCCTGGGTGGAGTCGGCCGTGCCGACCTCGCGGTCGTGCAAGGGGTCGTCGATGCGGGGGGTCAAGGGAAGCTCCGTGCCATAGATGCGGGGAAAGACCATCATTATCGCACCGGCTGGCGTCGGGCCGTGCAAGCGGCTTCGTCCGTCCGGGTGACGGACCCCCTTACCACCCCAGGCTACTTAATAGTGACTAACCCGTCCTATCTGGCGGCGCAGTCGCGGAAGATGCCTTAGCATTGTCGGAACGCATTCCAGCAAGCGGCTGGAAACGCCCGCCAAACCGCTGCACTTCTAGGACCCGCGCGATGCCCAAAACCGACGCCGGCGCGACCCGGCGGATTCTCCTGGTGGAAGACCACCCCGTGGAACGGGCCTATCTGCAGAACTTACTGCTGGCGCTGGGCTACCGGCGGGTGGCCGGGGTGGGCAGCAGTACCGAAGCCGTCAGCGCCCTGGCGCGCCAGGCCTACGACGTGGTGGTCAGCGACATCGTCATGGGCGAGGGCGACGGCACCTTGCTGCCCAACGAACTGCGCCGGCTGGTTGACGGCGGCCGCCTCAAGGTCATGCCGCCCATCATCTGGATCAGCAGCCTGACCGACGAGCTGCTGCAATCGCATGTGCGGCTGGCGTTGCAGGCGGGCTGCCCGTCGTCGCAGGCGCTGTCCAAGCCGGTCTCGCGCACCGCCATGCAGCATGCCATCAAGGCCGCGCTGCACAGCGTCGACCACGACCCGGCTTCGCCGCGCCAGGCGGCGGTACGGCGCGACGTGCTCGAAGCCGAGCTGGGGCAGGCGCTGGCCTCGGGCGTGGGCATGAGCGTCGTCTTGCAGCCACAAGTCGACCTGACCACGGGCCGCGCGGTCGCGGCCGAAGCGTTGTCGCGCTGGCATCACCCCACGCTGGGCCCCATTTCGCCGGCCGATTTCGTGCCGGCCGCACATCGGCTGGGGCTGGACCAGATGCTGTTCAACCGGGTGACCGACCGCGTGATCGAGGTGCTGGCCGCCATGCATGCCGAGCACATCGCGGTGCCCATTGCCATCAACGCCTCGGCTTCCACCTTGTGCGCGCCTGACTTGCCGGCCATGCTGGAGCAACGCGTGGCCCAGGCCGGCCTGCCGGCTCGGCTGGTGAAAGTGGAACTGACCGAAGACGAGCCCGTCACCGACTGGCTGACGCTGTCGTCCGCCTTGAACCTGTTGCGGGTCCGGGGGTTTGAACTGGCCATGGACGATTTCGGCGCGGGCATTGCGTCGATGCGGCTGTTTTCCGCCATGCCGTTCACCGAACTGAAGATCGACCGCGACTTCATCGTGCACATGCACCGCGAACCGGCCTCGCGCGCGGTGGTGGCCGCCGCCATCGAAATGGGCCGTGCGCTGGGCCGCCGGGTGGTGGCCGAAGGCGTCGAACAGGAACGCGACCTGCAACTGCTGCGCGAGCTGGGCTGCACGTTCGCGCAGGGTTATGGCATTTCAATGCCGCTGGCGCCGGCCGATTTCATTGAATTCTGCCGCCAGCACTGAGGGCGGTGAAAGTCGGAAAAAAGCCACGGGTTCAGCGCCCGTGGCCTTTATCACGGCTGAGGCCGGGGCGCGGCCGTCAGAGTCCCGAGACGTCGATGTTGCCCGGGTAATCGACCGAGAACTTCAGCGTCGTGTCGCGTGACTTGCCCGGTTCCAGTTCCCAGTTCCAGGCCAGCACGCCGTCGTCTTCGCGCTTGATGTCGCGGTCGGCCGGCGACAGCAGCTTGACCTCGATCTTCTCGTTGCGCGAGACCGGCAGGCGGTCCTTGAAGGTGACCTGCTCCTTGGTGGCCTTGTTGTTCTTGACGGTGATCTTGTATTCGTACGTCACGCGTTTGCCGTTGCCCGAAAAGCCCGTGCTTTCGGTAAAGCGGTTGACCAATTGGCGCTTGATGGAAATGCCGTCGTCGGCGCCCATCGCCAGTTCCACTTTTTCGCCGGGCATCACGGCTTTCATGGCCGATGCCGCCACGAAGGCATCATCCAGGAACGTATTGAGCGTGCCCGCCAGGAACGGGAATTCCGTGTTGTTGCTGGCCTCGGCCGTCAGGTAGGCAGTCTCGCGCAGCGCCGGGGTCGACTGGTATTGCAGCGTCGCGGGCAGCTTGGCGGTCGTGATGGCGACGCGCTGCACGCTGTTGTCGGACGGCAGCGTGGCGGGCGTGCGGATCTGGAACGACGCGCTGGTGGCGGCGGACTGCACGTCGGCGGTCGATACCTGGGCGGGTTCCGGTTCAGGCACCGCGTCAATGTAGGCCATTTCGGCCTGCGCCTTGGGGGCGAGCTTGGCGCGGGCGTCGCTGCGCATCACCGGCGCTGCGGCGGCCACGGGCGCGGGCATCGGCGGGGGCGGGGCGGCCACATCGATGATCCACGGGTTCAGCTTGGGCGCGCCGCCGCCCAGCGACGGGCGGGCGGTGGACAGGGTCAGTTTGACGTTGTTCCAGTCTTCGCCGGTGTTCTGGCGAATGACGCCGAAATAGCCCAGGTCGACGCTGCGGTCGGCCGGGCGCAGGCGGGCGTCGTAGGCGGGCGACCAGCGGGCGCCGGCCACCGCATACGACACGTTCAGGTCCAGCTTGCCGGCGCGGGCCAGGTTCACGCGCAGCGTCACCGTCTTGGTGCGGCGGTTGAGCTGGCCTTGCAGCTGGCCCAGTTCGCCTTGCGCGGCGGTCAGTTGGCGGTCCAGGTCTTCGCGCTGTTCGGCCACGCGGCGCAGGCCGGCCAGGGTACGGTTGAGCGTGTCGGCGCTGAGCGCCTGGATGGCCTTCAAGTCTTCCAGCGTGGGGCGCGGGCCGTCCTTGGCGGGTTCGGTGGCGCCGCGTTGCATCATGGCGACCAGTTCGCGCTGGTTGTCCAGCACGGCGGCTTCGTCGTCCAGCGCGGCCTGCTGGCCCTGGATCTTGCGAACCTGTTCTTCCAGCTGCTTGACGCGTTCGTTGGCCGTGTCGACCTGATAGGCGTCGCGCACCTTCACATCCAGCAGCGTGGCCTGGCCGGTGCTCTTGGCCGACACCTGCAACGAGTTGTCCTGCAGGGTGGCAGGCAGCTTTTCCAGCACCAGTTCGTGCTCGCCCGCGGGCAGTTCGCTGCTGGCGCTGCGGGTGACGACCGCGCGGTCCTGGTAGACCGTGACCGCGCCGATGGAAGAGGCCAGGCCAGCGGCAACGGCAAAGCCGGGAAGCGTGGCGAAGGCAAGGGCCAGGAGAGTACGTTGCACAGAGAACACCTTTAGGCAGGTTGAGCGGGGCCGGCTGGTATTGCTGCCGGGCCGGCGCCGCGGTAGCGCGCAATGTACAGGGAGCCGCGCACATCGGGTTTACAGAAGGTGACAAAAGCGACAGGGCTATACCGCCCCATTTTTCAAGCGCGTGCGGCCGCCTCGGGATGCGCCAGTTGCCGCAGCATGTCCACGGCATTGCGCGCCGCGATGGAGCGGTCATGGCGCCGGTAGGCCATGTCCAGCAGGGCGTGCGGCGCGTCGCCCTTGATGGGCCGATACTCGATGCCCTGTGCGCCCATGTGGCGCATGGCGGCGGGCACGATCGAGATGCCCACGCCGGCCGCCACCAGGCTGACGATGGAGGCCATCTGCGGCGCTTCCTGGATGACGCGCGGCGCAAAGCCGGCGCGCAGACAGGCGTTCTGGATGGCGTCGTACAAGCCGGCGCCAATGGGGCGCGGGTACAGCACGAAATCTTCGTCCGCCAGCGCCGCGATGGGCACGCTGCGCTTGCGGCTGAGCGGATGGTCGGGGGGCAGGGCGATCAGCATGGGCTCGTCCAGCACGCGTTCGGATTCGAATTCCGCGTCCAGCACGTAAGGCGGACGCACGAAGGCCACGTCCACCGCGCTTTCGCGCAGGCCGCGCAGCAGGCTCTGGGTATTGCTTTCGGTGAGCGTGATGCGCACGTCCGGATAGCGGTCGCGGTAGGCGCGGATGGCTTGCGGCAGGTAGGGGTGGAACACGGCCGACGCGGTAAAGCCCACGGTGATCGCGCCGCGTTCGCCGCGGCCCAGGCGGCGTGCGGTGTCGATGGCGCGGTCGGCGCTGGCCAGGATGGCGCGCGCATCCTCCAGGAACTGGGCGCCGGCCTCGGTGAGCTCCACGCCGCGCGGCAGCCGCAGGAACAGCGGCGTGCCGATTTCCCGTTCGAGCTGCTGGATCTGCTGGCTGAGCGGGGGCTGGCCGATGCCCAGCCGGGCGGCGGCGCGGGTGAAGTGCAGCGCTTCGGCGACCACCGTGAAATAGCGCAGGTGTCTCAGTTCCATTGTTTTAAAATATAGCGAGTGCCGGTTTCATATATTGGACATATGCAGGGGAAAAGTCTACCTTGAATGCACGGGCGGTTGCCCGGTGTTTTTCGAGAATTCCGATGTCCACCCCTACAGCAGTACCCGCGGCCAGCGATGCCGGCCAGACGCAGCCCACCGCCCAGGCGGATGCTCGCGCCGCGACCGCGCCCTCCGACTACCTGGCGCGCGGCACGCCCGCATTGCGCCGCGCCCAATGGGCCTTGTTCGCGGCTGGCTTTTCCACTTTTTCGCTGCTGTATTGCGTGCAGCCGCTGATGCCGCTGTTCACCCATTCGTTCGACGTGTCGCCCGCGCAGAGCAGCCTGGTGCTGTCGCTGTGCACGGGTCTCCTGGCGGTGGCGATCTTCCTGGTGGGCCTGTTTTCGCAGGCGCTGCCGCGCAAGCGCATCATGGCGCTGTCGTTGTTCGCCTCGGCCGTGCTGGGCACGGTGGCGGCGGTGGCGCCCGACTGGCACAGCCTGCTGGCGCTGCGCGCGTTGCAAGGCGTGGCGATGGGCGGGGTGCCGGCGGTGGCCATGGCCTACCTGGCCGAAGAGGTCGAACCCGACACCCTGGGTTTTGTCATGGGCCTGTATATCAGCGGCAGTGCGTTCGGGGGGCTGTCGGGCCGGGTGATCACCGGCCTGGTGTCGGACCACTTCGGCTGGCGCGCGGCCATGGGCACGCTGGGCCTGCTGGGCATCGTGGCGGCCGTGCTGTTCGTGTGGCTGCTGCCGGCCTCGCGCCGTTTCACGCCGCAGCGGGCGCGCGGCTGGGCAGGGGTGTTCGGCGACGTGCGCGCGGGCATCGGCGCGCACCTCAAGAACGGCCCGCTGTGCGGCCTGTTCGCCATGGGCGGACTGCTGATGGGCGCGTTCGTCACCGTCTACAACTATGTCGGCTTCCGCCTGCTGGCGCCGCCGTTTTCTCTCAGCCAGACCTTCATCGGCTTCATCTTCGTGGTGTACCTGGTGGGCATTTTCGCGTCCACGTTCTTCGGCCGCCTGGCCGACCGGCACGGGCGTGGCGCCATGCTGGCGGCCGGCACCGGCCTGGCGCTGGCCGGCTTGCTGCTGACCTTGTCGGACGCCTTGCCCGTGCTGATCGCCGGCATCGTGGTGTTCACCTTCGGCTTCTTTGCCGCGCACGCGGTGGCCAGCGGCTGGGTGGGACAGATGTCGCGCGGCTACAAGGCGCTGGCCGCATCGCTGTACCTGCTGGTGTATTACGTGGGCTCGAGCGTGCTGGGGTCGCTGGGCGGCCAGTTCTGGACCGGCGGCGGCTGGCCCGGCGTGGCCGCCATGGCGGGCAGCTTGCTGGCCGGCGCGCTGTGCATCAGCGCCGCGCTGTACTGGCGGTCGACGCGGGCCGCCCCGGCGCCAGTGGTCGGGCGCGGGGCCTGAGCCAGGCGCCGCGGTCAGGCCAGCGTGCGGCTGGGCACTTCGGCCGCCAGCGTCGCGTCCATGCCCTGGCTCAGCGCGGCCAGCAGCAGATGCGGCTCCAGGTTCAGCTGGGCCAGTAACACGCTGCATTTGGCCAGGCGGGTCAGGTCTTCGTGTTTCAGGCCCACGAGCCATTGACAGGCCTTGACCGAAATCTGCAGGCCCGCCAGCGCCTGCAGATTGCCGGTGCGGGCCAATCGCTGCAAGAGCAGCAGATACATCAGATTGGTTTCGTGGATGTCGCGCAGAAGTTCGGCGGATCTCGGCATCGGGTGCCCCTTCCTTACTTCGTTGAATCCGCGGCCCGGCGGTTGCACGGACCAGGAACAAGCAAGGCGCGAGGCGTCCTCAGCATGGGCGTCTAGTCAAGCGGTAAAAAGCTTGCGGCCGGTATGGTTTGTCGATCATATTTAAGCGATCAAACGTCGTCAGTAATGGATTTCCCTGTGCCCGCGGCGGGCATATGGATATAAATTAAAAAAGACTTATTCTCATTTATAATGCCCGGCAAGTCGGACGGCGCTGGCATGCGCCCGCCGTGTTGTTTCCTACCGAACCGAGGCCCGTGATGACGTCAGCTTTCCAGGCGCCCAATTCCTTGCAGCGTGAACACGCGGCCCTGCTGGCCGCCTACGGCCAGGCCCAGGCGCGCTGCAGCCGCCTGCTCAGCGCGCAGGCTCAACGCATCCAGCACCTGGAAGCCGAGGCCATGCGCCTGCGCGCCGCCGTGATCCAGCGTGACACCGCGCTGGAATGGGCGCGCCAGGACCGCGCCGCGCTGGAAGGCGCGATTCCCGGCCTGCCCAGGCGGGTGGCGCTGGCGCGCCGGGTGACGCAATTGATGGAACGGGTGCAGAGCCTGATGCGCGAGCGCCTGGCCTGGCAGGACCGTGCGGCGCAGGCGCGGCTGCGCCCGCTGGACAATGCTGCCGAACCGGCCGCCCGGCCCACGGTCATTGCCGCGGCGACGCTGCGCGAAAAATCCGTGCTGTGCGTGGGCGAAGACGCGATGGCCCTGATGCTGACACGCAAGGTCGTCGAAATGGCCGGTGGCCGCTACCTGGGCCATTGTGGCGGCGAGGGCGCCGATGGCGACACGCTGGAAGCCAGCCTGGTGGCCGCGGACCTGGTCATCTGCCAGACGGGCTGCGTCAGCCACGGCGCCTACTGGCGCGTGAAAGACCACTGCACCCGCACCGGCAAGCAATGCGTGCTGGTGGACAAGCCCGAGGCCTTGACGGCGCTGGGCCTGGCACGGGAAAGCGTCGTGTCGACCCGCTGACCGGCGGCCAGTCGCGCAAACGCCGACTCACCGGACCGTCGGCCTGGTGATCCGCGCGATTGCCTCGCGCTGTTGCCTCGAGTTACCTAGGGTTTCCGCTGCCGGCGCGCGCTCGCAATACTCTCGGGGGGAGCCCGAGGGAGAACCCATGCTGACCCAGCGAGACCGCGTAGCGCACCCGTGGACCGACACGCTTGCGCGCCTGGAAGACGAACGGATCATGCTCCAGCGCATTGTCGCGGGCGTGCCTTTGCCCGAGGTGCTGGCGCATGTGCTGCACGCGATCGAGGCGCAGTCCAGCGTCGAATTGCGCGCCTCGATCGCGTTGATCGACGAATCCGGCCGCCTGCTGCTGCACGGCGCGGCGCCCAGCCTGCCGGCGGCGTACAACGCCGCGGTGGATCGCGCATTGATCGGACCCGACGGCGCGTCCTGGGGCCAGGCCGCGTACACCGGCTGTCCCGTCTACGTGGAAGACATCGCCAGCCATCCGGCCTGGGAAGCCTGGCGCGAACAGGCCCTGGCACACGGACTGCGTGCATGCTGGTCAACCCCGATCAAATCGCCAGATGGTCGCCTGCTGGGTGTGTTCTCGAATTACTACGCGATGCCGCGTTCGCCGTCGGCGCACGATATCGACGCGATCGCGGTGGTGACGCGCAGCGCCGCGCTGGCCATCGAACGCCACTTGACCGAATTGGCGTTGCGGCGCAGCGGCGAACGCTGGCGCGCGATGTTCGAGGGCATGCAAGAGGCTTTTTTCCTGAGCGAGGCGCTGCGCGATACGCAGGGCAATATCGTTGATTTTCGC
Organism: Achromobacter sp. FW305-C-28; assembly: GCF_058783235.1. NCBI lineage: Bacteria > Pseudomonadati > Pseudomonadota > Betaproteobacteria > Burkholderiales > Alcaligenaceae > Achromobacter > Achromobacter sp. FW305-C-28. The sequence continues at coordinate 648,810 of NZ_JBYSYL010000002.1, forward strand.
TTCATCGAAGTCAATCCCGCCTTTGAACGCCAGAGCGGCATGAAGGAAGGCGACACACTGGGCCACACGCTGCGCGAAATGATCCCCGGCGTGCCGGGCCGCATCATGGACGCCTTCGCCCAGGTGGTCGAAACCGGCGAGCCCGCGCAGTTCGAATTCGCCGTGCCTGGCCCGCGGCCGGCCTGGTACGAGGCGCGCGCCCGCAAAGAGGGCGCGGACCGCATGATGGCGCTGTTTCTTGACGTCACCGCCCGCAAGACGGCCGAGGCCGAGCTGTGGGAAGGGCAGCATCGCAAGAATTTCCTGATGGCGCTGGGCGACCGCCTGCGCGAATTGCCGCAGCAGCAGGCCATCGAGCAGACCGCGTGCGAAAGCCTGGGCCAGCACCTGGCGCTGGGGATGGCGGCGGTGCTGGACTGGGCAGGCGAGGGCGCCGAGCCGGTGGTGTCGACCTGCTGGCGCTGCCATCCGGGCCGCGACGATGGCCGCGGCGTGCCGGGGCCGGATCTGTATACCGATGCGTTCTACGACGCACTGCGCAACGGCCGAACCACCTATCTTGAACCGTTGCTGGTGCAGGCCGACGGTGAAATCCTGCCATCGGCCATCGTCGTGCCTACCGGCCGCTGGGGCCGCCAGGGCGGTGCGCTGGTGCTGCGATCCGCCGCCGACAGCCGCTTCAAGCGCGGCGACGTGGCCTGCATCGAAGAGGTGGCCGAGCGCATGTGCGGCGCGGTAGAGCGGTCCCAATACGCCCGCATGCTCGAGCAGCGGGTCGAGCATGCCATCGCCGAGCGCGACCGCATCTGGCGCCTGTCGCCCGAGCTGCTGGCGGTGATCGACGGCCAGGGCCGCTACGTCAGCGTCAACCCGGCGGTGCGACCGATCCTGGGGTGGACACCCGAGCAGTTCCTGGCCATGGGACTGCGCCAGCTGATCCATCCGGACGACTACGACGCGACCCGCAACGCGTTGGCGCAGGCGCGCAGCGCCGATGCGCCGCAAGGCGTGCGCCACCTTGAAAACCGGGTGCTCAAGCGCGATGGCGGCTACGCCTGGATCACCTGGAGCATGTCGTGGGCGCAAGACAGCCTGTACATGGCGGGCCGCGACGACAGCGATCTGAAATCGCAGGCCGAGACGCTGCTGGAAACCGAAAACGCGCTGCGCCAGGCGCAGAAAATGGAGGCGGTGGGGCGGCTGACCGGCGGCATCGCGCATGACTTCAACAACATGCTGCAGGGCATCACCGGCGCGCTTTACCTGATCCAGCGCAAGCTGGCGGCCGGCACGCCCGAGCAGGCCTTGCGCTTCATCAACGTGGCCATGGAATCGGCCAATCGCGCCGCCCACCTGACGCAGCGGCTGTTGACGTTCTCGCGCCGCCAGCCGATCGATCCGCAGGCCTTCTGCGTGGCCTCGACGCTGCAATCGATGGCCGACCTGTTCCACCGCTATACCGGTGAAGGCGTGTCGCTGGCGTTCGACCTGGAACCCGGCCTGTGGCCGGTGCGCTGCGACCGCAACCAGTTCGAGAACGCGCTGCTGAACCTGGTGATCAACGCGTGCGACGCCATGCCGGACGGCGGCGTGCTGACGGTGGCGGCGCTGAATACGCGGCTGGATCGGGCCTTCCTGCGGCCCTATGGCGGCGTGCAGGCAGGCGCCTTCGTCGAAGTGTGCGTGACAGACATCGGCTGCGGCATGGCGCCCGATGTGCTGGCGCACGCGTTCGATCCGTTCTTCACCACCAAACCGCTGGGCGAGGGCACCGGGCTGGGCCTGTCAATGATCTACGGCTTTGCCAAGCAGGCGGGCGGCGTGGTGACCCTGGACAGCAAGGTAGGCGTGGGCACCTCGGTCAGGATCTTCCTGCCGCGCCACGAAGGCGCGCTGGCAGACGCCGCGGCGCCCGGCCCCGAAGCCAGCCCGCCCGGCGAGCGTGCGCGCCAGGCAGTGGTCGTGCTGGTGGAAGACGATGTCAACGTGCGCGAGATGGTGCGCGAAAGCCTGGCCGAGCTGGGCATGCGGGTGATCACGGCCAACGACGGTGACGCCGGGCTGGAGCGGGTGCGCGCCACGCCGGATATCGATCTGCTGGTGACCGATGTCGGCCTGCCCGGCCTGAACGGACGCCAATTGGCCGACGCGGCGCGCGCCACCCATCCCGACCTGAAGGTCCTGCTGATGACGGGTTATGCCGAAAGCGCGGCGCGCGGCTCGGGCTTTCTGGACAGCGGCATGGAACTGATCGTCAAGCCGTTTGCGCTGGATGTGCTGGCGGCGCGGGTGCAGCGCATGCTGGATCCGATCACGGTAGAGGCGCCCAGGACGACGCCGACGCCGGGGTGACCGGGTTTCAAGCACCGGTAAAAAATGCCTGCCCGCGCGCAGGCCACGGGGCGACGGGCAGGCGGGCATGGCGATTGCTGTAAGGACAGGGCAACTCAAAAAGGAGCCTGTCCATGAAAATCCGTGCCTTGACCTATGCAATCGTAGTGGCCGCCAGCCTTGGCGCTTCGGGTGCCGCCCTGGCGCAATCGGCCTCGCCCACTGCCCCGTCCACCACGCCGAATGACGGCACCGCGGTACAGCCGAACCGCCCCGTGCCGCCGGGGCAGGCTGCGCCTGCGCCCAATGCCGCGCCCAACACCATGACCGCGCCGCCCAACCTCGACAAGAACGCGGCGCCCTCGTCCGACAAGCGCAGCGGCGAAATGCCCACGCGCCATCGCGAGGCCAACGACAACGTGCCGCGCACGCCGGCCGCCGGCGCCACGCCGCCTCCCGGATACCCCAACTCTGGCGGTAGCAAATAGGCAGTCGGGCCTGGTCGCAGAGAACAATGCCCACCCGCGAGGGTGGGCATTTTCGTATCGGCGGCCCGACATCAATTCAATGCTGTCGACGCAATTCGGCGGGGGGCAGGCGTAGCTGGCCGCGGTACTTGGAAACCGTGCGGCGGGCCAGGACGATGCCGTTGCTGGCAAGCTGCTGGGTCAGGGCGACGTCGGACAGGGGCATGGCGGGGTCTTCGGCGTCGATCAGTTCCTTGATCAGCGCGCGCACGGCGGCGGCCGAACAGGTGCCCCCGGAATCGGTGGCCAGCTCGCGCGAGAAGAAGTGGCGGAATTCGAAGACGCCGCGCGGGGTCACCATGTACTTGCTGACCGTCGCACGGGACACGGTGGATTCGTGCATGTCCAGGTCGTCGGCCACTTCCTTGAGCATCAGTGGCCGCAGCGCCACTTCGCCATATTCGAAGAAGGTCTGCTGACGCTTGACGATGGCTTCGGCCACGCGCTGGATGGTGGTGTAGCGCTGCTCCACATTGCGCACCAGCCAGCGGGCTTCCTGCAGTTCCTGCGCCATGGGGCTGCGATCGTCCAGCCGCGCGCGGCGGAACAGGTCGGCGTAGACGCGGTGCAGGCGGGCCTGCGGCATCGCGCTGCGATTGGGCACCACGCGCCAGCGCGAATGCCATTTGTCCACGAACACATCGGGCACCACGTACACCGGCGCCTGCATGTCATAGCGGCGCCCGGGCTTGGGGTCCAGGCCGCGGATCAGCGCGCAGGCCTCGCGCAGGGCGTCTTCGGTGCAATTGAGCGCACGGCGCAGGCCGGCGGCATCGTTCTTGGCCAGGCGTTCGATCTGTTCGGCCACGATGCGCAGCGCCAGGTCGCGCAGCGGCGCACTGACGCCGGGTGCGGCGGCCAGTTGCAGCGACAGGCATTCCTGCAGATCGCGGGCGCCCAGGCCGGGCGCATCCAGCTGCTGCACCAGGCGCAGGGCGGCCAGCCATTCGCCTTCGTCGGGCGGGGGCGTGAAATCCGGGCTCAGGGCGCTGCACAGGTTGGCCAGCGGGGTGCGCAGGTAGCCGTCTTCGTCGAGCGCGTCGATGATGAATTCGGCCAGCAGGCGGCCGCGTGGCTCCAGCCGGTAGTTGCCCAGATCCGCCGACAGCTTTTCACGCATCGACACCGGTGCGCTGGCCCATTGGCCCAGGTCGTGGTCTTCGCCGTCTGCACGCGCTGGCGTCGGATAGTCGCCGGAATATTCCGGGGTGGCCGGGGCGTCGGCGGCGGCATCGTGGTCGCTGCTATCCGGGTCGCCCGCAACGGCCGTTTCGGTGGGCGGCTCGGGCGCCACGGCACCGCGTTCAGGTTGCGCGGGCGTCGGGTCCGCCACTTGCTCATCGGCTTCCTCGAGGAAGGGATTGGTGGCCATCGCGAGCTCGACCGCCGTCGTGAATTCCAGCGCCGACATTTGCAGCAGCTTGACGGACTGCTGCAGGCGGGGGGCCAGCGTCATCTGCTGGCGCAGGCGCAGTTCTTGCATCGGATGTCCCACTCTTGCCTCCCGGAAAAACGGGTGCCGCCAGACGGCGGCTCATCCTTGTACACATGCAAGAACCATGCCTGCTTGCCCTGCGGGGGAAAGCGCGAGGCGGGGGCGGCGTGCGCCCGTCCAGGGTTACAAAGCGGCGGTAAGAATTTCGCGAAGGTGCGTCCCCGACGCCTGTGGGTTGGCGCGGCCTAGGCGGCCGCCGGCCCGCCTTGCTCTTTCTCGTAGACGTCCAGCCGGTTGTAGAGCGTCTTCAGGCTGACGCCCAGAGTCTCGGCCGCCAACCGCTTGTCGCCGCCGTGGTGGGCCAGGGTGGCCAGGATGAAGTCGCGCTGCGCATTGCCCAGGGCGGTGCCCACCGGCACATTCAGGGCGCCGTCCTTGAACTCGGCGCGCTGCGCCGAGCGCGGCCGCGGCAGCGCGATGTCCAGCACATCGTCGGACAGGATGTACGCGCGTTGCACGGCGTTGCGCAGTTCGCGCACGTTGCCGGGCCAGTCATGCTGCGCAATCGCATCCAGCATGGGTTTGGCAAAGCGCTTGTGGGTGGCGTGCTGGCGGTTCAGCGCATCCAGGAAGCGTTGCGCCAGGATCAGGGAGTCGCCCGTGCGTTCGCGCAGCGGCGGTACGCGCAGCGGAATCACCAGCAGCCGGTGCAGGAAGTCCTGCCGCAGCCGCCCGTCGGCCACCGAGGCGGCGGGGTCGCGGTTGCTGGCGCAGATGATGCGCACGTTGGCGCGCAACAGATCGGCGCCGCCCACGCGCTGATAGGTGCCGGCTTCGAGTACCCGCAGGAAATGCACCTGCATGTCGGGCGGCATTTCGGTCACTTCGTCCAGGAACAGCGTGCCGCCGCTGGCGTATTCAAAGTAGCCGGCGTTCTGCGCCACGGCGCCGGTGAAGCTGCCTTTTTCGTGGCCGAAGAGTTCGGCGTGCGCCAGCGAGCCGCTGATGGCCCCGCAGTTGATCGCCACGAAGGGGCGGTCGTGCCGTGCGCTTGCATCATGGATGGCGCGGGCCACCACTTCCTTGCCGGCGCCGCTCTCGCCCACGATGAACACGCTGGCGTCGGTGCCGGCGGCCAGGCGCAGTTGCGTGGCCAGCTTTTGCATGACGGGGGACAGTCCGGAGACGTCCAGGGGGTTGATGTCGGCAGTCGCGGCGTCCTTGCGGTCGCCGGCGGAACGATCGGGCATGCGGATATCCTAGGCTCCACGGGGGGCGTGGGTGACAGGCCGATGGTAGAGGGGCGGGCGGCGGCGGTTGCGACCAGTTGAAAGCAATCGAAAACTTTAGTGGATCGTATCGAATATTTACGTCCGGCCGCGCCAGAGTGGCTATGCTCGAACTTGGCCGGAAATTGGGCCCGGGAGACGCTCGGGCTGCCGCGCCTCGGAGCCGTCATGCCTCACTTGCTGATCGTCGAAGACGACGACGCTATCCGTGAAACCTTGGCCGAGATCGGCCGCGACAGCGGCTTCACGGTGGCGCTGGCCGCCAGCGTGAAAGATGCGCTGATCCAGCTCGAACGCCAGGCGCCCGACCTGGTGCTGACGGACGTGCGCCTGCCCGGCGGCAGCGGCATGGACATCTTCAAGAACGTAGCCGTGGCCAGCGCCGAAGTGGTGGTGATGACCGGCCATGGCACCGTCGACAACGCCGTCCAGGCGCTGCGCCTGGGCGCGACCGACTACCTGACCAAGCCCATCTGCATGGATCGCCTGAACGAGATCCTGGCGCGAATCGTGGCCAATGCCGGCGGTGAACGGCCGGGCACACCGTTCGAAGAGCCCGGGCGCTTTGGCAAGATGTTCGGTTCGTCGCCGCCCATGCGTGAGCTCTATCGCCAGGTCGGGCGCGTGGCGCCCACCGACGTCACGGTCTTGCTGATCGGCGAAAGCGGCACCGGCAAGGAACTGGCGGCGCACGCCATCCACGAACTCAGCAGGCGACGCCAGCGGCCGTTCATCGCGGTCAATTGCGGCGCGATTTCGCCGCACCTGATCGAAAGTGAAATGTTCGGTCACGAACGCGGCAGCTTCACCGGCGCCGACCGCCAACACAAAGGCTACTTCGAACGCGCCGACGGCGGCACGCTGTTCCTGGACGAAGTGACCGAAATGCCGCTTGATCTGCAGGTCAAGCTGTTGCGGGTGCTGGAAACCGGCCAATTCATGCGGGTGGGCACCAACCGCGAGATCGGCTGCGACATCCGCATCATCGCCGCCACCAACCGCAACCCCGAACAAGCCGTCCAGGAAGGCAAGCTGCGCGAAGACCTGTATTACCGGCTTAGCGTCTTTCCGCTGGAACTGCCGCCGCTGCGCGAGCGCGGCGACGACATCGCCTTCCTGGCCGATCGCTTCCTGCAGGCCCAGAACCAGGACACCGGCAGCCACAAGGCGTTTTCCGCGCGCGCCAAGACGGCCCTGGCACAGTACGAATGGCCCGGCAATGTGCGTGAACTGAAGAACTTCGTGCGCCGCGCTTTCATCATGGCCGAAAGCGACGAACTGGATGTCGACCTGCTGGCGCCGCAGGTGTCGCCCGGTGGCGACATGGGCGCGGGGGGGCAGATCACGGTGCCCGTGGGCGAAACGCTGGCCGAAGCCGATCGTCGGCTGATCCTGGCCACGCTGGAACGCTGCAAGGGCGTCAAGAAGCAGGCCGCCGCGGTATTGGGCATCAGCCCCAAGACGCTCTACAACCGGCTTGAAGAATATGCGGCGGCGGGCTACGCGCTGCCGGGCGAGCCGCCGCCGTCTTCTTCTTCCACGGCATCGCGTTGATGCGCGCCCCAGCCGCCGCTATGCAGGGCGAGGGCGGGCGCGCTGTACGCGCTTACTTGCCGTAGCGGGTCTTCAGGTCCGCCATGCAGGCGTCCTTGGCGTTGCCCGACATGGCATCGCACTTTTCCTTGCCCACCTTGTAGTCCGCGTCGTTGCGCGTCTTGGCCGCGTCATGGTTGGCTTCGGCCTTTTCCTTGCCGGCCTTGGCGTCGGCGCGCGCCTTGTCGCGCGTGGCTTCGGCTTGCTTCTGGCAGACGTCCTTCTGGTTGCCCTTCATGGCGTCGCATTGCTTCTTGTCCATCTTGTATTGATTGTCGATCTGTTCGCTGCTGCGCACTTGCGTGGTTTGCGCCGCGACCGGCAGCGCCAGGGCCGACAGGCACAGGGCCGCGGCGGGGATCAGCGTCAGGGACAGGCGGGTATTGGACAATTTCATGGATCACTCCTTTGGATGAGGACGGCCGGATGGTTGGTCGTCCCACGCCCATCCCTGAGCAAGCGCCGTGCCTGCAATAGCGGGCACGGCGCTTGCGCCAATGGCGGGGGCGCCCGCGGTATCGCGTCGGGCGCAATGCAAGGAGAGCAGTCATGACCAAGACAGATGCGGGTAGCAAGGCAGGCGCCGGCACGCCGGAGGGCGGCAAGGCAAACCGGCCGCAGGATGAATCCGATGCCGCCCGCCGCAGCGGCCAGTTCGGGTCGGACAAACCGGGTGCGGACAAGGCTTCGGCGCCCGAGCGCGGCGCGGACAAGAGCCCTCACCCGAATGGGCCGGAATATGAGGAAGGCGGGCAGTATCCGGGTACGCGTAAGCCAGGCGGGCGCTCGTGACGGCCCGGTGCAAGGCATCGATGACATAAAGCATCGACGGCGAAAGATGCCCGACGCCGCGCGCTGCGTCAGTCGTTTTCCGCACCCAGTCGAAACAACAGCACGACGCAGTGCAGGGCCGCCAGGCCGACCAGTCCGTAGGCGACGCGCGCAGCTGTCGCCGACGGCAATACGCGCGCGAACACGTCCAGGTTGACGGCGGCAATCAGGCCGCAATTGACGCCGCCGGCAACCAGCGCGATCAGGGCAATCCAGTCCAGCGGCCCCAACGTCCGTCGGCCTGTCGGCTCGCGCAACGCGGTGTCACCCTGAGCGGGGGTCACTTCGTCGTCGTCATAGGCGTACATGTTTCGTTCCTTTGCCCGGCGCGGGTAAATTCTGCGCGACGTGGCGTTTATTGCGTCGTTGCGAGGCGGCGGGGGCGAGGCCGTAACGATTTCCCGTCGACTTACGTCTGGTCACTTGCGGACACGCTCAGCAAGCGCCGTGCCGCGATGCGCGTGGAGGCATGGCAGTTGCTGCCTTTTTTGCCATGGCCGATGGCGGGCCGTGCTGAGAGGAGATAGTCATGTCCCTGATTGTTGCCGCACGCTTCCAGACCTTCGATGGCGCCAGCCTGGCTGCCCAGCGGCTGCGCGACGAAGGTTTTTCGGAAGACGATTTCCATACGTTCTATATCAATTCGGCGGGCGAGCACGCGCGCTATCCGATCGGCGGCGACCGCGTGGCGGACCCGGATGCGCGCGGTGCGCACCTGGGCGCGCTGGCGGGCGCGTCGGTGCTGGGGTTGGTCTTTGCCTTGGTCGGCGGCCTGGCCGCCCTGTGGCTGGGCGCGGCGATCCTGGTGGTGATCGCGGCGGCGGGCGCGGGCGCTTACCTGGGCGCACTGGGCGGGGCTTTGTGGGTAGCGGGGCGCGGCAAGCGCCTGTCGGCCGCGGTGCCCCAGGCGCCCGGCATGCACCCGGCTGTACGGCCGGCGGGCGTGATGCTGGCGCTGCCGGTCGCGCCCGAGCAGGAAGCCCTGGCACGCCGGGTTCTGCGTGAATCCGGCGGGCGCGACATCGAGCGGGCCCAGGGCCGCTGGCTGGATGGCAAGTGGGAAGACTTCGACCCGCTGACGCCGCCGCGTCATGTCGAGGCGCCGTCCACATCCATGGCGCAATGAAACCGCCGCCGCGGGGCGGCCAAGGAGACGGACATGAACAAGAAGAAAATATTGCAACGCCTGGCCGCGATTTGCCTGTGGGGTGGCGTGGCCATGCCCTGGGCGGTGGGCGCCGCCGGCTTGTCCGAGGCCGACAGCCATTTCCTGCAGGCGGCCGCGGCGGCCGATGCCTTTCAGATGCAGGCGGCGAGCCTGGCGCGTGAGCGCGCCGCCAGTACCGAAGTGCGCACCTACGCCGCCAAGATGCAGGCGCAGCACCAGGAGGGCGAGACGAAGCTCAAGCGCCTGGCGGCCAGCAAGCAGGTGACGCTGCCGAACCAGCCGGAACCGGCCGATCAGCGCACGCTGGAAACCTTGGCCGGCAAGACCGGTACGGAATTCGACGCGCTGTATACGGATCAGGTGGCGGTCGCCGCCCACGTCAGGACCGATGCGTTGTATCGCGATGCGGCCCGGCAGGCCGGCGATGCCCAGGTGCGTCAGTTCGCGGCCCAGGCCGGGCCTGTGCAGGCCGACCACCTGACGCTGGCGCGCGCCTTGAAGCGCGATCCGGCCACCCGGCAGGATCAGATCCAGCCCGCGACCCGGGGCGAGCCGCCTGCCGTATCACCGGCCGCGCGCGAGGCGCCGGCTTCGGTGGCGCCGGAGAAATAGCTGGGCAGGCCGGGGGATCGCACCGGGCGGGACGTGTCAGGCACGCCGCTTGCTGCAAGGACGCCGCCCGCGCCACCCGGCGTTGGCACTCCATCCATGTAGAAAGGAATTGCCATGAACAAGGATCAAGTGAAGGGTCGCGTCAACGAGGCCGCGGGCAAGGTCAAGGAAGTAGCGGGCAAGGCCACCGGCAGCACGTCGACCGAACTCAAGGGCGCAGCCCAGAAGGTCGCCGGCAAGACCCAGGCGGCCTATGGCGATGCCAAGGAAAAGGCCCAGAAGTAAACGCTGCGCCTTGCTGCGGGACCCCGTGGACGCCGCGCCTTTCCAGGCGCGGCGTCCATTATCTGTTGTTGGACGCCGCTTTTATTGCTGCCGGCCCACGATGACGCCGAACAGGAAGGCCGCGCCGGCCACCAGGCCGACCGCCTGCCAGGGGCGCGCATGAATATATTGCTCGGTGCAGTCGATGGTTTCGCGCACCATGTCGTGCGCCGTGTCGGACGCATCGCGCAGGCTGCGGCGGGTGTCGCGCAACTGGTCGGCCAGGCGCGTTTTAAGCGCTTCCAGATCGGTGGCGGACGCGTCGCTGAGGGTGGCCTCCAGGTCGTCGATCCAGCTTTCGGGATGACGGCGCCGTCCGCGCGCGCCGCGGTCGTCGGGGCCGTGCTCGGGGAAGTCCGAGGGCAGGGGGGTATGGTTGTTGGCCATCGATAGCTCCAGGGTGGGCGTTGGGGGAATGTTCTTTTTACCCAGCAAGCGCCGCGCCTGCCATCAACGCCACATCCGCTTTCAATTCTGACGCTTGGCGGGTGACGCCGACGCGGCCTGCGCCGTAGGATGGAACCAGGCCATAACGGGAGTGCCATCGTGATATCCGCCAAGACCGCTAGCAAGACCTCTGCCAAGCCGACCACGGCCGCCGCCGGCAAGAAAGCCGGGCAAGACGCCCAGATTGCCGATGCCAAGGTGCTGCCGCCGCGAGGACCCGTCGACGTGCCGCAGTTGCCGTCCAAGCCCACGGCGTCGACGCCGGACGAGGCGGCGCGCGACACCCGGCGCGCGGTGGACGACGAGACCGAATCCAATTGGGCCGATGGCGCCGCGCCGCAGCCGCGCGCCAAGAACGCCAGGTCGTCGATTCTCTGACGGCCCAGGCCGGCATCGCCTGGCGTCAGGCCCTGTCCAGGAAAGCCAGCAAGCGCCGTTCGTCTGCGCTCAAGCCGCGCGGGCCGGCAGGCGCCGGGCCATGGGCCGGCAAGCCGCCAGCCAGGTAGGTGTCGACGATCAAGGGATGCACATAGCAGGCGCGGCACACGGCCGGCGTGTTCGCCAATCGCTGCGCCACCTGCTTGATTACCTCCACCACCTCTTGTCTGGCCTGGCGTTCGTCGACGAACGGCCGGCGCTGCAGCGCGGCGTAGGCCAATACCGACCCGGCCCACGTGCGGTAGTGCTTGGCCGTGAAGTCGGCCGCGCCGGCCTCGCGCAGATAGGCATTCACCGATTCGGAATCGACCGCGTGCGGATTGCCGTCTTCGTCCAGGTACTGGAATAGCTGTTGGCCGGGAATGTCCAGGCAGCGCTTGATGACACGCGCGATGCGCCGATCGGTCACCGTCACGTCGTGTTCCACGCCGCTCTTGCCGCGAAAGCGAAAGCGCAACCGATCGCCCCGCACCGTGGCGTGGCGCCGCGTCAGCGTCGTCAGGCCATACGACCGGTTGGCGCGCACGTATTCGCGGGCCCCGATGCGGATCAGCGTATCGTCCAGCAATTGCACGACCACGCCGATCATCTTGGCTTGCGCCAGGCCTGCCATCCGCAGGTCGCGCGCCACCTGGCGGCGGATGCGCGGCAGGCTCGCGCCGAACTCGCGCAGGCTGCCGTACTTGTCGGCATCGCGCTGCTGCGCCCAGGCCGGATGATAGCGATACTGCTTGCGGCCGCGGGCATCGCGGCCGGTGGCCTGCAGATGGCCCCAGGGCAACGGGCAGATCCAGACGGCTTCGTAGGCGGGCGGAATGGCCAGGGCACGGATGCGGTCCAGTTCGGCGGCGCGCCGGATGCGCCGGCCCGCGGTGTCCAGGTAGTGGAAGGTCGCCGCGTTGACGCGCACCCGTGAGTAGCCGGGGCGGGTGTCATCCATGTAGATCAGCTTGCCGTCCAGAGGGGGCGCCACCTTGGAGGGCTTGGGGCGCGCCTTGGGAGATTCCTTGGCGGATGTCGTGGCGTGTGCCCTGGGTTGTGCCATGTCGGCCTCCTGCAAATCGCGGCAGACCTTAGCAAGCGGCATGCCCGTAGGTGCAAAGCGACTTGGGCACGCCACTTGCTGTCAGTGGCGCGACAGGCAACAAAGGAGCGTTTGCATGGCGAAGACACTACAGGACTTCACGGTCGCCATCCTGGTGGTGGACGGTTTTGAACAGGTGGAACTGACCGGGCCGCGCGACGCGCTGCACGCCGAAGGGGCGCGCACCGTCATCGTGTCGGCCAAGCGCGGGCCAGTGCAGGGGATGCATCACAACGACAAGGGTGACCGTTTCGAGGCCGACCTGATCTTCGCCGAGGCGCAGCCCGAGACGTTCGATGCGGTGCTGCTGCCCGGCGGCGTAATCAATGCGGATGAGATCCGGCTGCATCCCAAAGCGCGAGAATTCGTGCATGCGATGCACGAGGCGGGCAAGCCGCTGGCCGTGATCTGCCATGGCGCGTGGCTGCTGATTTCCGCCGGCCTGGTCAAGGACCGCAAGATGACCAGTTGGCCCTCGTTGGCTGATGACCTGCGCAATGCAGGCGCCGACTGGGTGGATGAAGAGGTGGTGGTGGACGGCCGCTGGATCAGCAGCCGCAAGCCGGACGATATTCCCGCTTTCAACCGCGAAATACTGCGCGTGTTCGCGCTGGTGCGCCATTGAGTGGCGGCGCGGTGTCGGGTTCGTGGGGCCGGACGCTTCCGGCCACGCGCAAAGCAGCATCTTTACAGGAGAGTGCCATGTCTGCCGATCTATACCTGCATGTCCCGCCCAAGCCGGAACCGATTCCGCCGGGCTCGCCGCCGGGCGATCTGCCGGTCGATCCCGATACCGATGAGCCGGAGGTGGATCTGCCGCCGCTCGAGCCGCCGGTGAAGGAAAAACTCTCGCGTGTCCATTGATACGCGTCAGCCCATTCGACGTACCCACCAAGAAAAAAGGATGAAACCATGTCCACCATTTTGCTGATCATTCTGATATTGCTGCTGGTAGGCGCCGTACCGGCGTGGCCGCATAGCCGAGGCTGGGGCTATTACCCCAGCGGGTTGCTGGGGATCGTGGTCATCGTCTTGATCGTGTTGCTGCTGACGGGACGGATATAGCGGCGGGGGGCGTCTTGTGCGCTTGAGGCGCCCGCCGCGCAACATCAGGCGCGCCGGGCCGTTGGCCTGGGCGCCTGCGCCTGCGCTGGAGCCAGCCGGCCGCGGTGCTTGAGCCGTCGGCGGCTGATCCAGATGACCAGCCCGGTCACGAAGAACAAGAGCGGCAGCAGGCCCAGCACCGCCGTCAGGATCCGGCTGGGCAGGCCGAACAGGCTGCCCGAATGCAGGGGGAACATCACCGCCAGCAGGCGTTGGCCGGCCGTGCCCGACAGGGGATCGGCCGCCGACACCTGCGCGCCGCTGCGCATGTCGATGAACAGGCGCAGCGTGCCGACCGGTTGCCAGTCGTCCGCGCGGCGCATGCGGGCCTGGTAGACGCCATTGGCGGCATCGCGCCGCAGCATCACCAGCGTGGCGGTGGCGGGCGCCCCTTCGCGCGCCTTCGCGGCCGCGCCATCCCAACCCACTTCCGTTTCGCCCGGGGTCAGCGGCGCCAGCTTGGCCGTGCGCGCATCCACCGGCACGCTCATGACGCTGGACACCAACTGCCGGCCCAACTGCGGCAGGCCCATGAAAAAGCCGGTGCCCGCGACCACGAGCAAGAAGATGGCCGAGATCAGGCCTGCGGCGCGGTGCAGCTCATAACTGGTGCGAAACGCGCCGACCCCGCGCGTCACCGATACCGACCGGCGCCAGTGGCCCGGGCGCGGCCAGGCCAGGTAGACGCCCGCCAGCAACAGCACCACCCAGGCCACCGCCAGCCAGCCCAGCACTTCGCGGCCGGTCTTGCCTTGCAAGAGCGTCATGTGCCAGCGCAGCAGCAGGGGCATGACGTGGGCGCGGTCCAGCGACACCGCGTCGCGGTTGCGGCTGGCCAGCAACTGGCCCGAGCAGGCGTCCACGCCAGCCTCGTTGTCGGCCGTGGCAGTGTGCTTGAACTGCACGCGGTAGCTGTCGGCACCGGATTCGGGCAAGGTGATGGCGTTGACCGTGGCGCCCGGCCACGCTTGCTGCACGGCCTGCGCGGCGGCAGACGGAGGCAACGGTGCGGCGCAAACGCCCGCACGGTTGCGCAGCATGGCCGAATTCAGCCAGCCGTCAAGTTCATGGTCGAACGCCAGCAGGCTGCCCGAAAGGCCGGCCAGCACCAGCACCACGCCCAGGATCAATCCCGCCCAGCGATGCAGGGTGGACAGGGCAGTGCGCAGAGTCTTGCGGTGCTTGGCTTTCATGACGCGATCAAGGGCGGGGGCGGGACAGGCAGGTGGCGCGCAATTGTACCGAGGCGTAATATTTGCCGGCCTGTTTTTTGGCGGCCGACGCCATCACGCACGGTGCGCCGCGCCTGGCACCCTCGACCCGCCGCATTTCCGACCGCATTCCGACCCGCAGCAACATGAAGATCCCCCTCCTGATCCTGATCGAAAGCGTGCATGATTTCCTGCCCGCCATCGAAGACCGCGGCTTTCGCTGCATTCTTGCCACCACCCCCGAACAACGCGCCCGCGCCATCCGCGAACACGCCGACGAGATCCGCGTGGTGCTGACCCGCGGCGCAACCGGGTTCCATGCCGACGAAATGGCGGCCTTGCCCAAGCTGGAATTGATCTGTTCGCTGGGCGTGGGCTTCGAGAACATCGACGTGGCCGCGGCGCGGGCGCGCGGCCTGCGGGTCACGCACGGGCCCGGCGCCAACGCCACCTCGGTGGCCGACCACGCCATGGCGCTGCTGCTGGGTACGGCGCGGCATTTGCCACAGGCCGACGCCTGGGTGCGCCAGGGGCACTGGAATGGCTTCATGGGACCGCAGGTATCGGGCAAGCGCCTGGGCATCCTGGGGTTGGGCACGATCGGCCTGGAAATCGCCAGGCGCGGCGCCCTGGGCTTTGGCATGACGGTGGGCTACTACAACCGGCGGCCGCGTCCGCAGAGCGGCTACACGTACTACGACAGCCCGCTGGCGCTGGCTGCGGAGTCCGACTTTCTGGTGGTGGCCACGCCCGGCGGCGCCGACACGCGGCATCTGGTGAACGCGGCCGTACTGGATGCGCTGGGGCCCCAGGGCTACCTGGTGAACATCGCGCGCGGCAGCGTGGTCGATACCGATGCCCTGATCGCTGCACTGGCCGAACGCCGCATTGCCGGCGCGGGGCTGGACGTGGTGGAAGGCGAGCCGGTGGTGCCGCCGGCGCTGTTCACGCTGGACAACGTGGTGCTGACGCCGCACAGCGCGGGCCGTTCGCCCGAAGCCGTGTCGGCGACGGTGGCGCTGTTCCTGGAAAACGCCACCGCGCATTTCGGCGGCAAGCCGGTGCTGACGCCGGTGCCGGGCTCGCAGGGCTGACCGGCCGGCACGCGGGCCCGCGTGGCGCAAGCCGTTCGCGCGACGCCGGGGGGCGGGCGACCCTCGGTGCGCGAGCCGCGCGGACCTTAGTGCGAGAACATGATCGGCACGGTCATGCTCTTCAGGATGGACGCGGTGGCGCCGCCCATGGCCCATTCGCGGAACTTGCTGTGGCCGTAGGCGCCCATCACGATCAGGTCGGCGCTGTAGTCGGCCGCCGCGTTCAGGATGGTGCTGCCGACCCCCACGCCCTTGATGTCGCGGCGCACGTGGTCGGGCGCCGGCATGCCCTGGGCGATGCAATAGGTGGCCAGGTCTTCGAACGGCGCGGCTTCGCCCTTGCGGGTGGCGGCGCCTTCATCCATGGTCAGCACCACCAGGTGCGAGGCCGAACGCAGCAACGGCGCGGCGTCCGCCAGGGCGCGCGCGGCTTCGCGGCTGCCGTCCCAGCAGACCAGCACGCGGTCGCCGATCACCGGGAAATCGCCGCTGGACGGCACCACCAGCACGGGGCGGCCGGCCGTCAGCAGGGCCTGCTCGACGAATTCGGTTTCGTGCGCGGCCTCGACGTCTTCGCGGTTGTCCTGGCTGACGATGATGAGGTCGCTGGTGCGGCCATACAGCGCCACCGTGGCGCTGGGGGTGTTGTCACCCGCGCGCACGACCGCGGGCACATCCGCATTGGCGGCCGCTTCCAGGAAGGCGTTCTGCACCGCGCCGCGATTCTGCGACTGCAGGTCGCGCATCACGCTCAGGGTCTTGGACATCAGCACGGATTCACCGTAGTAATACTGGGGCGGCGCCGAGCTGGCGTAGACGCCAACCAGTTCGGCGTTGTGACGCTTGGCCAGTGCCAGCGCGACCTGCGTGCGGCGGGGGCAATCGAACCCGTGGTCCAGGTGTACGGAAATGCGGCGATACATGGCGGCCTCCTTTTCAGCGCGACAGGCCTTTATCGTTGCGCGTTCCGCGCATTCCGCCTTTGACGTGCGTCAAGGCGCCCGCAGTTAGGCGGGGCCGGCGCAAGGGTCGTTCAGGCCTGCTGCACGCGTTCGCGCAATTGCCTGACCTGGCGCGCCTGCTGCGCGATGCGGTCCAGCGGCCCGGCCAGGGCAGGCGCGGCGGCCGCCAGCGCGGGGGGCACCGCCAACTGCCGGATATCGGTGGCGGGCGCCGCTTCCTGCGGATGCAGGGCATGCGCCAGCACCTGGCCGTACTCGCGCAGTACGGGCGCGGCGGCACTGTCCGGCGCCAGCGCAGGCTGGATTTCCAGCACGGTGCCGGCCGCGGTGACGCGGCGCATTGCGGCGAGCAGGTTCACGGCGGTATCCACATTGCGGTCGCGGTGCACGGGGTTTTGCTGCAAGCGCTGCAGCGAGGCCTCGGCGTTGTCGGCCGACAGGCAGGCCAGGCGCCGCAGGCCGACGATGTCTTCGCCCGCACCCGCGCCGCTCTTGTCGCGGGTCAGCGCCAGGGCGTAGGCGGCATGGCGGTCCAGCGCACGGCTCAAGGCGCCGGCCAATTGGCGCGGTTCTTTCTCGGGCCACACCAGAAAACCCACCAGCAGCGCCAGCACGCCGCCCAGCACGCTGTTGAAGGCGCGCAGCGCCGCCAGCATCGGTTCGTAGATGTCGGGCTGCTGGATATGGCTGACCAGCACGAACTGCGAGGTCAGGAAAAACGTGAACAGGGCGTAGTGGATGGTGCGGGCGGCAAAGGTGCCCAGGGCGATCGGCAGCACCGCCAGCGCCACCGACAGCGGCGTGGTGAGCAGCAACCCCAGCAGCGAGGCGCCGATGGCGCCGGCCACGCTGCCGATGACGCGTTCCACCGTGCGTTGCCAGGTGGTGGCGAAGTAGGGCTGCAGGATGAACACCAGCGTCAGCGACATCCAGTAGCCGTGGTTGACGGCGAAGGTCTTGGACAGCGCCACGGCAATGGTGGCGCCGATGCCCACGCGCAGCGCATGGCGAAAGGCATCGGATTCGAAGCGCAGGTTCTGCCGCAGGCTGCGCCAGGCGGCGCGCGCGGGCGATTCGGCGCGTGCGGCTTGCGCCGGCACGTCCGGCGCGCCGTCGCGGTCAAACAGCGCCTGCATGACCGACTGCGCGTTCTGTTGCAGGCGGTCCAGCACCGGCACCATGGTGGCCAGGTCCGGGGCATAGGCCATGGCCGCGCCGCGCAGCTCGTGCAGGCCGGCGCCAAAGTGCGCCAGCCGTTCGCGCAGGCACTCGGCCTGCTTGGCATCGGTGACGTCGGACGTGCTGGCGATGGCGTTGGCCACGCTGGCGTAGCGGTGGAAGGTGTGCGACAGGTTGGCGCCCGCGCCGCGGCCCAGCCAGCGCGGCGCGTTCGATTCCAGCAGGTCGGCCGCCGCCACCAGCGCGATGAAGCTGTCTTCGGCGTTGTCCAGCAGATAGAACAACTGCTGGGCGCGGGCGCGACGCGAAGGCCGCGCGTCCTGCACTTCGCGGATGCGGCCGCGCGCCGCTTCCAGCGCGGCGCGCAGGGCGCTGCGCTGCGCGCGGGTGACGGCGCTCCAGGCCTGCGGACCGCCGGCGGGGGCCAGGCCGGAATACATGCGCGCCAGGGCGTCGCCGAAATCCGCCAGGCCGCGGTAGCAATGCGCCACGGCGTGGGTCGCGTCTTTCCAGGGACGGCGGCGCCAGACCAGCGCGGTCATCAAGATGGCCCACAGCGCGCCGGCCACGAAGAACAGGGTGTACGACAGGCTGGCCGCCAGCGTGGGCGCGGGCAGTTCGGCCGCCACCACGAAGCCGGCTGACAACAGCGTGCCGACAATGGCGGCCGCCGGTCCCAGTACCCGCAGCAGGCCGCCGAACGTGCAGCAGACGAAAGTCAGCGGCAGCAGCAGCCACAGGTGGCCGGCGCTGGCGCTGGCCAGAAAGCAGAACAGGGCGCCGATCAGGCCCAGCGCCAGCATCGACCCGGCGCGTTGGCGCAGCGGCCCGCCGGGGTCGCCAAAGCAGGCCCAGAAGGCGGCAATGGCCGTCCAGCCCAGGCGCGGCTCGTGCGCCAGCACGGCCAGGATGACGGGCGCGGCGCTGATGGCCGCGGCTTGCAGGGCGTCGAGCCACAGGACATTGCGCGCCAAATTGCGCCAGCGGGAAAGCAGGGAAGTCACGCGGAATACCAAAAAAAACGCAACGCTACCATGTCGACAAGACAAAAAAATAATGAATTTTCAGAGCGTCCGATTATTGGGATTTTCATGAATGATCAGGCATAAATACTCCTGGTTACATATGTGTGACTTTGACGCCGCAAGCGCGCACAATTGCCTGGAATAAATGTGCGAAATCGCATAAAAAAACATTGGCGATCGATTAGCGAATGCGCTGGGTAAGTAACGCTAGGCAGTAAATAACCCTGCAAGCCGAATGTGAATACTCATGTCCAATGTGCCTCGGTCTGCGCCCGGACAGCGCAGGCCGTACTCCGGGGCACTTAAGGAGCAAACATGACGCCAAATCACGAGGCTTCCACAAGCTCGGTGGTCAGCGATGACGAAATCGCTGCCATGATTACCGGCAAAGACGGCCTGAGGGTATTGCTGCAACCCCAGGTGGATTTATTGACCGGCCGCATTGTGTCGGCCGAGGCGCTGGCGCGCTGGCAGCATCCGCGCCTGGGTATTGTCATGCCCGCCGAATTCATTCCCGCCGTGAACCGGCTGGGGCTGGATCGTACCCTGTTCGAACGGGTGGCGCAGCGCGTCATCGACATGCTGCAGACCATGCGCCGAACCGGCATGGCCATCCCGGTGGCGATCAATGCGCCGGCCTCGACCCTGTCCGACGAACGCTCGGTCGATTTCCTGCTGGCGCGCATCCACGCGGCGGAATTGCCGGCGTCGTTGCTGCGGGTCGAACTGACCGAAGACCAGCCCATCAAAGAGCTGGAAGTCCTGCGGGCCACATTGGCACGGCTGGAAGAGGCCGGCTGCGAGGTCAGCCTGGACGATTTCGGCACCGGCCATGCGTCCCTGAAGCTGCTGTCCGCCATTCCGCTGTCCGAGGTCAAGATCGACCAGTATTTCGTGACCCGCATGCGTCGTAGCGCGGTGGCATTCGAGGTGCTGCGCACCGCCGCCGAACTGGCCACCCGGATGGGGTGGCGGGTGGTGGCCGAGGGCGTCGAGAACGTCGCGGACATTCCGGCCTTGCGCGCCGCGGGTTGCCGCTATGGCCAGGGCTACGCGTTGGGCCGTCCCATGCCGCTGGACGATTTGCTGATGCGCCTGCGCGTGCAGCGCGACCGCGGCGAACCGCTGGCCGCGCCCGCCAGCTATGCGTCGGCATGGCTGGACGCCTTTGACCCGCAAGATGCCGAAACCGGCCTGCCGGTGCACGTCACGACGCAATAAGGGTTGGGACAATCAGGGTCTGACCCGACCATCGCGGCCTGGCCGACTTTTCTACCCCTCGCATCCCGAAATTACCGGGGCCGCAACGGCCGGGCCGATGCGCGCCGCGTTGCCGGCCCGGGCGGGGCCAGGCTTGGGCACGCCAGTTGCTACTCCCTGTGTGGCGGAATGGTTCCGCCGACTAGGAGACTTGCAATGGCAAACCCGAATCAGCCCGACCAGCAAAAGCAGCCCCAAAAGCAGCAGACGCAGGAAAGCCCGAAGGATCGCAACCAGCCAGGTCAGCAACAGCCCGGCCAGGGCGGCCAGCACATGGACAAGGACGGCAAGCCGGGCCAGCAGCCTGGCCAGACCGGCCAGCAACGTCCGCAGACGCAGCGTTGATGCGCTGACGACATCCGAGTGAGCCCGCGTTGCGGCGACGGCCGACAGGCGCAGGGTGAGTGGCGGCGATGCCCGTGCGGGGAGCCCTGCGCGGGCATCGCCGTTTCTGGCTCGGCCATGAGGCGTAGCTGGACCGCCGCGCCTGGAAGCCTGGTTGGGCCTGCAGTTCGCCTGCATCGTGGCCCTGGTGGCCGCGCACCGGTAGCGCCGCATGCCTTGCGCCGCGCCGGGTCGGTCGGTAAGGTGCAGGCAGGGTTGCCCGTTCCTTGCCGCGACGCGCCCGCGCCCCGGCCACCGCCTCAGGATCCTCGATGAGTCTTCAATCCGCCGCACCTCGCCGTCGCTCGCCCCTGGGCATGGCCCTGGCCATTGTCGTGCTGTTGGCTGCCGTGCTGGCCATCCTGGCGCTGGCCGGCACGCGCCTGGTCGAACTGCGTATCGCCAATATGCTGGGGCCGCGTGCCCAGGTGGGCAATGTCCAGGTCGGCTGGCGAGAGGTGGTGCTGACCGACGTCAAGATCGCGGGCACGGGCGATGCGGCGCCGGCCAGCGCGCGGCGCGTGGTGGCGGAACCCGAATGGACATCGTTTCTGCAGCACGAGGCGGTGTTCCGCAAGATCACCATCGAAGGGTTCGATTTTGCCGTGCTGCGCACGCCCGATGGCGACATGCAGATTTCGCCTGCCCTGCAGGCGGCGCTGCGCGAGGCCGACAACGCCAATGATCCGTCGCGCCGCAAGAACCCCATCCGTGCCGATGACATCGTGCTGACGGACGGGCGGCTGGACTTCCTGGATGCGGCGGTATCGAAGCCGCCGCACCGCATTCCGTTCAATCAGGTCGCCGCGCGCCTGCATCCGCTGGTGCTGCCGGCGGACGGCCAGCGCAGCGAGATGGAATTCAAGGGGTCGGTGGAAGAAAACCGCAACGGCGCGGCCACCGTGACCGCCAAGGGTTCGCTGGAGGTCGGCGGCACCGATGCCGACATGAAAGTGGCCGTGCGCAATATGGACATCCGTTATGCCGCGCCGTATCTGGCCGAAAACGGCGCCGGTTCGCTGTCGGGGGGCGCCATGGACCTGGACATGCAGACCACCATTGCCAAGCGGCAATTGAAGGCGTCTGGCGTGGTGGCGCTGCATGGCCTGAAATTCAGCGGTGACGGTTCGTTGTTTTCGCTGCCGCGCAAGGCGGTGCTGGCCGCCATGGAAGACCGCAATGGCGCGCTGCGCATGGAATTCAGCCTGTCCGGCAGCCTGGACAACCCCAAGTTTTCGGCGTCGCGAGGCTTTGCGGCGCAGATCGCGCGGGGCGTCGGCCATGTGCTCGGCGTGGGGGCCGAAGGCGCGGCCAGCGGCGTCGCCGGCGCCGTCAAGGACGTCGGCGACGCGATCTCGGACCTGTTCTCGTCCGGGTCCGAGAAGCGTTGATCACCGGCGGCGATTCGCCGCGCTGATCAACCGCGACGATCAAAACCGATAGTTCGCGCTCAGTTCCACCCGGCGGCCTTCACCCAGCAACCATTGGGTCTGGTTGTAGTAGGCGGTTTCGGCGTACTGGCGGTCGAACACATTGAATGCCCGCAGCGCCAACGTCAGGTCGCGCCGCGGCTCCCATTGCAATGCCAGGTTGGTGGTGGTGTAGCCGGCCATTTCCAGGGTGTTGGCGGCGTCCGCGAAACGCCGGCCGACGTAGCGCACCCCGGCGCTGGCGGTCCATTGCGGCGCGAACTTCCAGCTGACCCAGGCATTGGCCACGCGCTCGGGCACGTCGGTGGGCACATTGCCCGCTCGCGATACGGCCGCGCCGTTGACCGATTCGCTGAAGTCGTCGTAGCGGGCCCTCAGCACGGCGGCGTTCAGGTCTACCCGCCAGGCCGGGGTCAGCTCGACCCCCAGCGTGGCTTCCAGCCCGCGCGACGATTGCTCGCCCACCTGGATGCGCAGCGACGGATCATTGGGGTCGCGCGTCACCAGGTTGTTCTTGCGGATGTGGTAGGCGGCCAGGGTCCATTGGCCCTTGTTGTCCCAGAACGTCTGCTTGACGCCCACCTCGACCTGACGGCCCTTGGACAGTTCGAAATCCTTGTTGGCCGGCGATAGCAGCAACAGGCTGCCGATGGGGTCCGCGGCCTCGGCGTACTGGCCGTAGACCGATAACGTGGGCAACACGTCGTAGACGGTGCCGATGCGCCAGCCGACGTTGTTGAAGGTGGTGTCGAATGCCGTCTGCCCGGCCACCAGGTCGCGCCGCTTCAGGTCGATATGGTCATAGCGCAGGCCGCCCAGCACCGACCAGCGCTCGGTCAGCATCAGGCGGTTTTCGGCGAACAGCGCGTATTGGTCGGCCGTGTTGCGGTAGCGTGGGGTGGTGCCGGCGACGTTGATGAAACGGCCGTGGTCGACGTCGTACGGGTCCACCAGCGATGTGCCCGAATACGGCGAATTGTTGGTGTGCTTGAACGAGGCGTGGTTGAGCTCGACGCCCACCGCCACCTTGTTGGCCAGGCCGAACAGATGACCGTCGAAGCTGGCGTCGGTGACCGTGCCGACCTGCTGCTGGTCGTGGCGGATATCGGTGTAGGCGCTGCGCTGGATCAGGCCGCTGGCCGGCTGCCAGGTGTAATTTTCAGCGTCGCGGTAGTCGCGGTCGCTGCCGATGTAATAGACGCGGCTGCGCACGCGGGTGGCGGGGTTGGGCGTCCAGTCGGCCTTCAGTTCGGTGCGGCTGTCGCGATAGATGATCTTGCTGTCGGCCACGTTGTAGTTCTTGCCGCGCAGGCTGTAGTCGATGTCGCCATTGATCAGCGGCGTGCCGAAGTAACGCGTCGGTTCCTGCCAGGCATAGGCCTGCGTCAGCGTGAAGTTCAGGTCCGGCGACACATCCAGCCGCAGCGCGGCCGTCACGGCGAAGTCGCGTGAATCGCCCAGGCTGATGCCCGAATTGCTGTGGTTGCCGCTGATGTCCAGCCGGTAAGACCATTTGTCGTCCAGCGCGCCGCCGCTGCCAAAGCCCAGGCGCTGCGTGTCATGCGTGCCGACGGTGGTCTGGATTTCGTTTTCGATGGGTCCGCGGGTGGGCTTCTTGGGAATCACGTTGACCACGCCGCCGATGGCGCCTTCGCCATACAGCACCGAGGCCGGGCCGCGCAGCACCTCGATGCGGTCCACGGCCCAGGGGTCGTAGAGGAACGTCTGGCCGACGCCGCCGAACTGGCGTACGCCGTCATACAGCTGGGCCACGGAATTCGAATCGGTGAAGCCGCGCGAGGACAGCGACGAGCCGCCATTGCCCGGATGGCGCATGGCGCTGATGCCGGCCGCCTGCGTGATGGCGTCGGTGACATTGACCGCGCCGCGTTCGCGCAGTTGTTCGTTGCTGATGACGTCGATGCTGGCGGGCGTATCGAACGGCGTCAGGCCCAGCAGCGTGCCGGTGCTGGCCGGTTCCAGCAAGGTGGCCGACGGCGCGTCGGCCGAGACGGAAATGGCGGGCAGGGTGGCGACGCCGCGCGACGCGGCTTGCGATGGTGCGGCAGTCGGGGCAGCAGTCGGGGCATTAGTCGGCACGGCCGTGGCCGGCAGCGTCTGCGCGTGCAGGGCGGGCGTGAAGGCGAGCGCGGTCCAGACGGCCACGCGCCGTTTCAGGACGCGGTGCGCCCTGGCGGAAGAAAAAGACATGGAAGTTCTCGGTATGCCAAAGAAGCCGCACGGCGTGCGGCGAAGCGATCAGCGGATAACCGGGAACAGAGGCGGGGCGCGGGCGCCCAGTGGCGGGCCGGGCAGGAATCCTTCGGCTACGGCCGGCGGGGCACGCGCGGCCAGCGGGTGGGCCATGACGGCCGTGCTGGCCAACAGCGGCGCGGGCGAGGGCGGCAACGCCACTGCCGCCAGCATGGCGCCCATCGGGCAGGCGGCGGCCTGGGCCGCGTGCCGCTCGTCGGGGGCATCGCTATGCTTGGCGGGCCCGGCGACCCAGATGGTGCCGGCGGCCGAGCACAGCTGGATCAGCGTGCCCTGCTGCGCGGCGGGCATGAAGCCCTGCGGCACCATGGCCTTGAGCGCGAACAGCGCCAGCACCAGCCACAGCGTGGCGGTGTTGCGGGCGAAGGGCAGGAACGGGCGGGGCATGGTCGGCGCCCATTCTAGAAGGTTTTGCGGGCGGGGTGGCGCCGGGCGAGGGGGTGGCCTGCGACGCATCGCCGCAGGCCACCGCGTTCACCTCAGCGTCACACCGTCCTGGCGGCCCAGAAGGCCGTGCGCACGCCGGGCGCGGCCGCGATGCGGGCGGTGACGCGGTCCAGGTCCAATTCGTCGACCGACGCTTCGCTCAGCGCGGCCTCGATCTCGACCTCGTTTTCGCCGAACTGGTCGATCTTCAGCTCGGACAGGGGCAGCTGTTCTTCTTCCAGCACGTCTTCCAGCACGGTCATGGCGGCCTGGCGCTGGTCGACATGCGCGATGACGTGGATGACGGTGGTGACTTCCGTGGTCTGCGCGTCCACCGGCTGGCGGTTGACGTAGCTGACCACCGGCCGCAGCAGCGTGTTGGCGGCCAGTACGAACACGGTGGCCGCGAGCGCTTCGAGGATCAGCGAGGCGCCGGCGCACGCGCCGATGGCGGCCGAGCCCCATAGCGTGGCCGCCGTGTTCAGGCCGCGAATGCTGCCGCCCTCGCGCATGATGGCGCCTGCGCCCAGGAAGCCGACGCCGGACACGACATAGGAAATGACGCGCGCGCCGCCGTCGGGGCCGCCGACGCGAAAGGCCATGTCCACGAAGATGGCCGCGCCCACGGCCACCAGGGCGTTGGTGCGCAGGCCGGCCGTGCGTTGGCGCACCTGGCGCTCGAAGCCCACGATGGACCCCAGCACGAAAGCCGTGGCCAGGCTGATGAGCGTGTTGGCCAGCGTCAGCAGCTGGATGTTTTCGAAGTTCTTCATGTTGTTGTTCTCGAATGCAGCGTGTTTTTTTACGAATACGTCGGGGCCCAGGGGTGACCAACGGGCGCCGGCCGGGCCGGCGCCCTTCAGGGCAATTGCCAGACCGACAGCGCCGTCAGCACGAAAGCCAGCAGCCAGATCAGCAGCAGGGCAGCTACCCGCGCGACAAGGAGGCATTTGTACGGGTCTTTCATGACAGTCTCCTTTCCGTCATTCAGGCCGGCAGCACGGCCAGACTGGCGCCGGCCTCGTTTTCCCAGTGCACGCGGCGCACGTCGGGGCTTTGGCCCAGCCGCAGGGCGACGGCGTTGAGCAGGCCGCGCAGTTGCGGCGGGCATTGCAGCGTGACGATGGTGCTGGCCAGTTGGCCGGCGTCCGCACGCGAGATGCGCACGTTCAGCACGCGCAGGTCCAGCGCTTGCAGCTCGTAGTACAGCTGCTTGCGCAGCGCGTTCAGGGTGTCGGCCAGGCTGACGATGGTGAACTGGTAGGTGGGGGTGGCAGCCGGTGCGGCGGGCGCGGCGGCGTGGCCGGCGCCGCGCAGGGCGGCGGCCCCATCCAGGAAGGGGAGGAATTTCTTGATGCGCATGGTCGTCTCCAGGGGGAGTACGGTGGAAGGTCCACATGCAGGCGCCGCCTGGCCGGCGCGGCGCGGGCGCAACAAAGCCCGCGGTATGCGTCGGTAAGGGGTATTCGGGGGAGGGCTGCGGCCTGGGCAGTGCGTGCATCGCACGTTGGCTGTCCGGGGCCGAATGCCGTGTCCTGGCTTTACGCAGGACTTGGCAGATGATGCTGCGAAGAATCCTGCGTCAAGCGGCGCGAGCAGTCGTGTATCGACTACATCCGTCGTTGTCCACAATGATCTCGGGGTGGTTGAAAGTGCTGCGATTATAAATAGGCATCAGGGAAAACACCAAGAAAAAAATGCGGCGTGGCGATTCTTTTCGGGGCCCCGTGGCGATGCCTTGAAGACGCTCGCCACGGGGGCCGCCCAGCGGCGATTCAGGGCGTGCCGGCGTAGTACTGGCTCAATGCCTGGACCTCGGCATCGGTCAGGCGCTGCGCGAAGGCCCGCATCACGCCCACGTCGTCGTTCTGGCGCGAGCCATTGCGAAAGGCGTTGATCTGGTCGACGAAATATTCCTTGGGCTGGCCGGCCAGCCGGGGCAACAGCGGCCCTTCGCCCAGGCCGCGCAGGCCATGGCAGTTGGCGCAGGCGGGCAGGGCGCGTGCGCCATCGCCCACCTGGTCCAGCTTGCGCGCCGCTTCGCCGCCGACATCGCCCACGTGCAGCGGCGGGCCGGCCAGGCTGCCGTAGTAGGCGGCCAACTGGCCGATTTCCTGCTCGGTCAGCGCTTGGGCGATGCCGTTCATCAGCGGCACCTTGCGCGTGCCCTGGCGGAAATCGGTCAATTGCTTGGCCAGGTATTCGGGCGTCATGCCGGCCAGGTTGGGGAAGATACCGCCCAGCGGCGTGATGCCGGCCTGCCCGTGACAGGCGACGCAGGCCTGCACCCCGGCAGCCGGCCTGCCGGTGGCCGCCAACTGCTTGCCCAGGGCGGGGTCGGCGCCTTGCAGCGCGCCTTCCCAGGCGGGCCGGGAGGCGCTGAAATCCAGCGCGCTGCGGCCAGGCACGGGCGTGGGCGCGGCGGCCGGGGCACCGGCAGTCGGGGCGGCCGTCGTCCCTGTCGCTGCGCCGGCAGGTGCGGCAGGCGGCGAGGCGGGCGCCGCGCTGCCTGCGCCGGCAGCCACGGGCGCCGCAGCTGCTGGCGCGGGGGCTGGTGTCGCGGCGGGGGCCGCGGCAGGCGCGGAGGCAGGCGCAGGCGGGGCCTGCACGGCGGATGCCCGGATTGGTCCGTCGCCGCCCGTGCCGTACATCTGGTGCAACGTGGCGATCAGGGTGATGGCGGGCAGGCCGACCATCAGCGAGACCGCGATGAGGATGCCTTTGCGATGTTCGATCATGATGACACCAGCCGCCCCGGCGAACGCAGGTAGTCCGCCTTGATTTTCTCGACGATCCAGTAGGCGGTGGCGCCCACCGTGCCCGTGGGGTTGTAGCCCGAGTTCTGCGGGAACAGCGCGGCCCCCGTGACGAACACGTTGGGCACGTCCCACGACTGCCCGTAGCGGTTGACCACGCTGGTGGTGGGGTCGGTCCCCATGGCCGCGCCGCCCGTCAGGTGGGTGGACTGGTACACGGTGGCCGAGAAGGGCCGCTTGCGCGGCCCCGGCTCGGTGTGGGTCACGCCTTTCATGGCGCGGCCGATCTCGTCGCCGCGTTCGGTCAGGAAGGCGGACATGCGGATGTCGTTGTCGGGAAAGTCGTAGGTCACGCGCAACAGCGGCTGGCCCCAGGCATCCTTGTAGGTCGGGTCCAGGCTCAGGTAGCCGCCGCGCCAGGGCTGCGCCGAGCCGGTGATGGTGATGTTGGCCGAGTGGTTGTAGTAGCGCTTGACGGCCTTTTTCCAGTCGGCGCCCCAGCCCGGCGTGCCCTTGGGCGTGGGGTGGTAGCCGATGGGCGCGCCGCTGACCACCTGGATCTGCAGGTAGCCGCCGCCCACGAAACCATGCGGGCCGTGGTCGAAGTTGTCGGCGCTGAAGTCATCCATGGTGACCGCCACGGCGCCCGCGCCCATGAAGGGGTTGATGTTCACCGACTCGTCGAAGAACAGGTTCACGCCCGAGGTGGTCTGGTGGGTGTAGTTGCGCCCGACCACGCCCTGGTCGGTGGCGGGATCATAGGGCTGGCCGATGCCCGACAGCAGCAACAGGCGCACGTTGTTGATGCCGAACGCGCACAGCACCACGATCTCGGCGGGCTGGAAGATCTCTTCGCCGGCCGCGTCCACGTAGGTCACGCCGCGGGCGCGCTTCTTGTCGGGCGTGAGTTCCACGCGCAGCACGTGGGCGCCGGTGCGCAGTTCGAAGGTCGGCAGCTTCAGGGCCACCGGCAGGATACAGACCTGCGGCGAGGCCTTGGCGAAGTGCTCGCAGCCGAAGTTGGAACAGAAGCCGCAATACACACAGGCGCTCATGTGCAGGCCTTCGGTATTGACGTAGGGCCGGGTACAGAGCGCTGACGGCTGCACGTAGGGGTGGTAGCCCAGCTTGCGGGCGGCCTCGCCGAACAGCGCCGGGGCGTAGGGCACCTTCATGGGGGGATTAGGGTAGGGGCGCGAGCGCCACGGCTCGAACGGGTTGCCGCCTTCCTGCTTCTGGCCCTTGAGGTTGCCGGCCTGGCCGGAGGCACCGATCAGGTAGTCGTAGCGGTCGAAATAGGGCTCCAGCTCGTCGTAGGTGAGCGGCCAGTCCTGGCAGGTCAGTTCCTTGTCGAAGATGGCGGCGCCGTAGCGTTCGGTGTAGTGGCTGCGGATGCGAAAGTCGGTGGGGTCGAAGCGGTAGTAGGCGCCCGACCAGTGATTGCCCGCGCCGCCCAGGTGCGTGCCCGGATAGGCGAACTGCCAGCGCCGCATCGGCAGCGCCTTCTGGTCGGTATTGTTGCGGAAGGTGAAGGTCTCGGTGGCGGCGTTCTGGTGCAGTTCGTGACGGCGCGTGTACTTGAGCTCGTCGTGCACGTAGGGGCCCTGGAAATCGGGCGAGGGCCAGCGCGCCTCGCCGCGTTCCAGCACCAGCACGCGCTGGCCGGCCGCCGCCAGTTCCTTGCCGATGATGGCGCCGGTCCAGCCGCCGCCGACAATCGCCACGTCTACCGCGGGCAGGGTCTTAGCCATGGCCGTCTCCCGGTTTCGTCATGTGGGCCTGGGCGTTGGCAATCGAGACCGGCTTGCCGGCCCAGATCACGCCATGGCGTTCGATGTCGTTCGAAAACGAGGCGTAGGCGCCGGGAAACCCCACCAGCTTCCAGCCCACCATGTCGGCGTTGCCGCCGTAGAGCGGGTCGGAAAAGAAGCCTTCGATGGTGGCGTCCAGCAAGGCCTGGAAGAACACGTCGGACGGCAGTGGCGAGAAGTCCGGCTTGCCGGCCTGCATGTCGTGCAGCCAGGCGTCCTGCTGGGCGGCGTCCAGTTCGGCGTAGGGCTTGCCGGCCTGCTTGCGCGTGGCCGCATCCAGCGCCGCCAGGCCGCGCCGGAACATCTCGGCGGGCGTGAACGACAGTTGGTAGCCCTGTTCGGGCGTGCCTTTTTCGAACGGGCCCTGACGATAGAACTGTTCGCCCGCACCCCAGGCGCCGGCCAGTTGGCCGTCCAGGAATTGCGTCACGCCCGCCTCTTTGGCGCCGGGGCCGAGGTCATCGGCCGGAATCAGCCGCGCGGCGATGGCGTCCATGGCCAGGGCTTCCTGGGCGTTGAAGAATTTCAGGGTGCGGTTCGGGGCCGGGGCCGCCGTGGCGGGCGGGGTGGCGTGGTCGGGGGCCGCCAGGGTCTTGGGCGCCCAGGCCGCGCCGGGTACGCCCACGGCCAGGGCCTTGAGCAGGCCGCGCCGTCCGGAAACAGGTTGATCGTCCATTCATCGCTCCAGCAGCGGAGCCGACGGACGGCGGCTGGCGCCCGGCACACAAGGTCCGCCGGGCGACGGCCTCCGGAGCGTTCGGCTCCCGAGTGAAAGGGATCCCGCGACAGCATATGTGTTCGTGCGCTGAGTTTGTCACTGTTTACGTGACGCCGACAAGCGCGTTGTACGGGTAGGCCCGGATTTTTATTGTTGGCGTTTTTCAGCTAGTATTCAGGTTCCTGAAAGAACGAGAGCACGGCGAAACACGCGGCCCGCGCTTGCCTGGCAAGCCCCGACGATTTCGCCATCTATGACCGACGAGCCTCCTAGTAGGGCGCCCCACACCGCGCGGCGCCCAGCCCCATCTTCCTGCCGCATCCCGGCATCCGGCCACGCCAGGCCGGTTTTCCACGACACCGATGGCCGCGCGCCGGTCATTTCGGTGGCCCCCACGCCCCGCATCGGCGGCCGCGCACCGCCTGCGCGGCCGACACGGGCGCTCGCCTCTGATCTATCCTGCTTGACCCGCCCCTGGCGACGGTCCGAGCGCGTGCGCGCCTGCGCGCACATCCCTTCCTGATTTTCGTGGAACGTTGATGATCTTCGACTGGATGTCCGACCCGACCGCCTGGCTTGGCCTGGCGACGCTGGTCATTCTTGAAATCGTGCTGGGTATCGACAACCTGGTATTCATTGCCATCCTGGCCGACAAGCTGCCGCCGGCGCAGCGCAACCGCGCCCGCATGATCGGCCTGACGCTGGCCATGGTGATGCGCCTGGGCCTGTTGGCCAGTATCGCGTGGGTGGTGACGCTGACCGCGCCGCTCTTTACGGTGCTGGGCGCCGAGATCTCGGGGCGTGACCTGATCCTGATCCTGGGCGGCCTGTTCCTGCTGTTCAAGGGCACCATGGAACTGCATGAGCGCGTCGAAGGCAGCGCCGGCCACGACAATGGCCAGAAGGTGCAGCACGCCGTGTTCTGGCAGGTGATCCTGCAGATCGTGGTGCTGGACGCGGTGTTCTCGCTGGACTCGGTCATTACCGCCGTGGGCATGGTGGAGGACCTGAGCATCATGATGATCGCGGTGGTGCTGGCCATGGCGGTGATGATGCTGGCCAGCCGTCCGCTGATGGGCTTCGTGGCGCGCCACCCGACGGTGGTGATCCTGTGCCTGGGCTTGTTGCTGATGATCGGCTTCAGCCTGGTGGCCGAAGGCCTGGGCTTCCATGTGCCCAAGGGGTACCTGTACGCGGCCATCGGTTTCTCGATCCTGATCGAGCTGTGCAACCAGCTGGCGCGCCGCAACCGGGCCCGTGGCGCCCACGCGCTGGGCCGGCGTCAGCGCACCGCGCAAGCGGTGCTGCGCCTGCTGCGCGCGGGCCGCAGCGGCGAGCAGGCGTCGCAGCAGGCTGACGACGTGGTCGCGCTGGTGGACAGCGCGGGCGACGAACCCGCCTTCGCGCCCGAGGAAAGCTCGATGATCGAGCGGGTGCTGGCAATGGGCTCACACGACGTGCGCGCCATCATGGTGGCGCGCGGCGACATGGTCTGGCTGGACGTGGCCGATTCGCCCGATACCATCGTGCGCAAGTTCGCCTCGGGCCACTCGCGCCTGCCGCTGTGCGCAGGCGACCCCGCCAACGTGCTGGGCGTGCTGCACTTCAAGGACCTGTTGGCGCTGCTCCAGAACCCCGGCCCGATCGACCTGGTGGAACTGGCGCGCGAACCGCGCTACGTGATGGAGACCACGCCCGTGCTGCGGGTGCTGGAAGAACTGCGCGCCTCGCGCGACCACATGCTGATCGTGGTGGATGAGCACGGCGTATGCGAAGGCCTGGTGACGCCGATGGACGTGCTGGAGGCCGTGGCGGGCGACCTGCCCGAACACAGCGAGGAGGCGCCCGATGCCTTGCAGCTGTCCGACGGTTCATGGCTGCTGGACGGCCGCCTGGCGCTGGCCGAAGCGGCGCGCCTGCTGGATGCGCCGGAACTGGCGGATGACCATGGCGATGCGACCCTGGCCGGTTGCCTGCTGCGCGCCGAAGGCCGCATCCCCGACGCGGGCGACGTGGTCGCGTGGGGCGGATGGCGCTTTGAAATCACGCGCCGCGACGGCCTGCGTATCGATCAGGTACACGCCCGTCCGCCGGGGCACGAGACCGTAGCCGGCGCCTGATTTCGATCGATGCCGTGAACAGCGGGAATACCCTTGTCGGTATTTCCGCTGTTGTTTTTTGTACTGGCTACAGTCGCCCTGGCGCCGGCGAGCGGAGGCAAAAAAATAATCGCAATATTGGTACTTTCAAGACTCTGTGCCAATATTGCCCACGGTTCTCGCTTCAATAATGATTATTCTGCCTGAGAGAAGCACTCAATCCGCGCCGCAAGACGCTTGTCTTTGCATGATGTGATCCCGTAACGGAACGCAGGGCATTCAGGAGCTGAAAACATGCGCAATGCAACGATGCGGCCTGGCGGGCCGCGGACGTGGGCCGCCTGTTGGGCTGCGCTGGCCATCGCCGGGGGCGGGGCGGCCCAGGCCACCGAAGGCGCGTTGGGCCGACAAGTCACCGGCACCAGCGTGCAACCCAATGCGGGCATCGTGTCGCCGGAGCCGATCTGGGCGGTGAACTTCGCCCAGATCTACCTGGACGGCAAGGTGGGCGGCAGCCGCGAGGTGCCGTTGGGCAAGCGGGCAACGGCGGGCGTGGAAGGCAAGGTGGCCTTCACGCTGGCCACCTTGCTCAAGACCTGGGATACGGGGCCGGGGCGCTGGAATTTCGCGTCCAGCATCACGTTGCCGTACCTATGGACCAAGGTGAATGCGACGGTGACCGGGCCATTGGGCCGCAAGACGGGCGAGAGCGATACTGCGTCGAATCTGTTCGACCTGTATTTTTCGCCGATCATCGCGGGCTACCATTTTTCGGAAACCTCGCACATGGCGCTGAGCTTCAATTTCTGGGCGCCCACCGGAAAATACGATGCCAATAACCTGGCCAATCCCAGCCTGAACAACTGGACCTTCATTCCGCAGGCGGCCTACACCAGGATATTTCCGGAATCGGGCTTGCAACTCGATACCGTGGCCAGCGTGCAGTTCTATACCCGCAACAGCGCCACGGATTATCGCAATGCGCCGATCTTCGGGCTGGATGTGATGGGCCGCAAGAAATTCTCGAATGGCCTGGCCGTGGGCCTGATCCTGGGTACGCAGCAGCAGTTGGGCAGCGACAGCGGCCCCACGGCCGACCGCCTGAACGGCTTCAAGGGCCGCGATTGGGCGCTGGGCCCGATCCTGACCTACGACCGCAAGCTGGCCGACCAGCGCGCCTTGTCCTTGAGCCTGCGTTGGGTGCCGACCATCAGCAGCACCAACCGCCTGGACAGCAGCAGCACCTTCATGGCGTCGGCGGCGTTGATCTTCTGATGCCCGGCGGCACGCGCGCGCGCTGACGCCGGAACGCCACGGCCGCGCGGCCCCTGCACGGGACCGCGCGGCCGATGGCTTAGAAATTCCACCGCACGTTCAGGAACCCGGCGTTCTCGCGATTGCCGTTGCCGTATTGGCCCTGGTAGCTCAGGCCGACCGAGGCGTTCCTGGACACTGCGATGTCGGCGCCCAGTTCCGTGACCGCGGCGTTGCGCGCGACCGGCGTGCCGGCCACGGTGAACGACGGCCCCGAACTGAAGGCCATGGTGCGGTCCGGATCGACGTCGCCCATCGCATGGCGCCAGCCCAGGGTGGCGCGCAGGCGGGCCGGGGCGCCGGCAATCTCGGTGTCCAGCTTGCCGCGCAGGCCGACGGTGGTGGTGGTGACGTCGTTGCTCTGGCTGCCGGCCGACAGCGCGGCCGAGCCGCCGTCTTCCGAGAAGCCGCCCATGCGCTGCTTGATCCAGGCGGCGCCGACGAAGGGTTCCACCGTTGCCTGCGGGGTCACCGGTACGGCGTAGCCCAGTTCACCGAAGATCTGCGTGGTGTTGGCGCGGTACTTGGTCTTGAGCTCCTGGTTCTGGCCGGCCAGCGTCAGGTCGCGTTTGTTGTCGATGTCGTGCCAGCTGTAGGCGGCGCCGGCCATGACGTTCCACGCGTTGCCGCTGGACTGCACGAACGACTTGCCGCCGAACAGCGACACGCTGTAGCTGTCGACCTTGGCGCGGGCGTTGCGGCTGTCCTGCCAGATGGTGCTGTCCTGGTAGCCCAGCGCCATGCCGACGCGCCAGCCGTCGCCCACCCGGATGTCGCCGCCGACCTGCACGCCGCCCACGCGTTGCTTGTAGCTGGGCGCGTTGCCGTCGCCGTCCTGGCTCTGCCAGTTGCCGATGACTTCGGCCCAGACGTTGCGCTGGCACGAGAAGCGCTGTGCGTAGCCGCCGTTGGTGCGCAGGGCTTCGTCGCACGGCCGGCCGTCCTGCGTGCTTTCGCTTTGCAGGCTGTCGCGCAGGTGGTTCAGCGGCACCGTGCGTGCGGTTTCCGAGCTGCGAATCAGCGCCGACGCCAGCGAGGCGTGGCTGTCGCCCGACAGCTGCTTGAACGCGGCGGCGGCCTCGTCGGCGGTCAGGCCGAGTATGGACGCGTACAGCGACGAGTTGGTGTCGATGCCGCCCAGGGCGCCGGCCACGGCGCGCTGGTTGGGCGACTGGGCGACCGTGCCGAAGCCGGTCTGGTTGCGGGTGAAGGTCACGGTGACGTTGTTGGGGTCGTAGCCGACTGCCGCATCGACGAAGGCCAGTTGCGGCAGCACGGTGCTGGCGAACGTGCCCTGGCGGCCCTGGTCCGCCGTCAACACCGTGAAGGTGTCGTTGCCGGTCAGCGGCGCGCTGTTGGTGACGCGCAGCGTGCCGTCCAGCGCCGCGGTGCCGGTGACATGCAGGTTGGGGCCGGCGGTGCTGCCCAGGTTCACGGCCAGCGTGGCGCCCGCGCCGTTGCTGAAGTTGTTGCTGACCTTGATGCCGCCGCCCGCCGCGCCGCCGCCGCTGTTGACGGTGCCGGCGTTGGTCAGGCTGGCGATCGTGCCGTAGCCGGACAGCGTGCCGCCGCTGTTGACCTGCACGGCGGCCGGCAGCGTGGCCGGGGCCTGGGCGCTACCCAGTTGCAGCGTGCCGCCATTGACCGCGACGGTGCCGTTGAAGGTCTGCGAGCCGCCCACGCCCAACGCGCCGCCGCCTTGCTTGACGATGGTGCCGGCGCCGGCCAGCGAGCCGGAGAAGGTGCCGTCCGTGCCCTGGTTGAAGACCAGCGTGGCGTTGTTGGTGATGGCGCCTTGCAGGCTGCTGGTGTCGCCGATCAGCGTGCCGGCGTTGACGCGGGTGCCGCCGGTGTAGGTCGACGGTTGCGTCAGGGTCAGCGCGCCGGCGCCGTCCTTGACCAGTTGCCCGCCGCCGCTGATGCCGCCGGTCATCGCGCCGTCGGTGCCCTGGTTCATGCGCAGCGTGGTGCCGGCCGAAGTGCTGACCGCGCCTTGCACGCTGGCGCTGTTGCCTTCCAGGGTGCCGCCCGCCACCACGGTGCCGCCGGCATAGGCGTTGGCGCCGTTCAGCACCAGAGTGCCGTCGCCTTGCTTGACCAGCGCGCCGGTGCCATTGATGGACTGGTTCAGCGTGAAGGTCTGGCCGGCCGCGGCGATGTCGATGCCGCCGCCCGTGCCGTCCAGCGAAAGGGCGCGGGAGGTGGTGGTGTAGCCGGCGTCGGCGATGCGCAGCGTGCCGCCGTTGATCGAGATGGCGCCGCCGTTGCCCAGCTGGCTGTCCTGCGTGACCTGCACCACGCCGCTGCGGATGGACGTGTTGCCGGTGTAGGTGTTGGCGCCCGTCAGGATGAGGGTGCCGCCATTGCCTTTCTCGATGCCGCCCGCGCCGGTGATGGGCGCCGAGATGGTGGCGGTGCTGCCGGCCTCGACCCGGAACGGCGTCTGCGCCTGGGCGATGCTGAGCTGGCCGCCGGCGCCGGCTTGCAGGGTGTAGCCGTTGGTCAGGAACTGCACGCCGGTGACCGCCTGCGAGCCGTCGAGGGTGACCGTGCCGCTGGCGCCGGAGAAGGCCGCGTACTTGCCGTTCCAGCTGGACGCCAGGTTGCCGCTGGCGTCGGTCCAGTTGTTGTTGGCGGCGTTCCAGGTGCCGGTGCCGCCCGCGATCACGCCGTCGGGCGTGGTCTTGGCGCCGTTCCAGAACAGGATTTCGCCGGGCTGGCTCTGCAGCACCAGGTTGACCTGGTTGTTCAGGTTCTGCAGGGTCAGGTTGGCGCTGGTATAGCCGTTGGGCAACGTGCCGTAGGTCAGGCCGTTGTTGTTGAGGGTGCTGGCCGTGAACAGGCGGTACACGCCCGTGCCCAGGTTGCCGCCGTCGGTCAGGTTGAGGACGCCGGCCAGGTTCAGGGTCTGGCCCACGGTCACCGCGGTGGTGGCCGAGTTGGGTGAACCCAGCGTGAAGTCCAGCTGCGTGCCGGAAGACAGCGTCAGGTTCTGCGCGAACGAGATCGGATTGGTGGGCGTGCCCGCCACCAGGTGCGCGCCGTTGCCCAGCGTGACGTCGGCCGAGACCGAGCCCGAGCCGCCCAGCGAGGCGCCTGCGTTGACGGTGACGTTGCCGCCCGTCAACGTGCCGTCGACCTGCAGCGTGCCGCTGTTGATGGTGGTGCCGCCGCCGACCTGATTGGTGCCGGTCAACGCCAGGGTGGCGCCGCCGTCCTTGGTCAGGGTGCCGGACGCCGTGGTGATGTTGCCGCCATAGGTGCCGTCGGTGGTCTGGTTGAAGACGACTGCGCCGGTGCCGTTGATGCCGATGTTGCCTTGCAGGCTGGCGGCGTTGCCGGCCAGGGTGCCGGCGTTGATGGTGGTGCCGCCGGTGTAGGTGTTGGTGCCGGTCAGCGTGACGGTGCTGGCGCCGTCCTTGACCAGCGCGCCGCCGCCACTGATGGCCCCGTCGAACGTCCCGTCGCCCGCGGTCTGGTTGAACACCAGGCTGGTGCCGGCGGCGGTCGAGACGTTGCCGGTCAGGCTGGCGGTGTTGCCCGCCAGCGTGCCACCGGACAGCGTGGTGCCGCCGGTGTACTGGTTCTGGCCGCTGAGCGTGAGCGTGCCGCCATCGGTCTTGACCAGGCTGCCCGCGCCGGTGAGGTTACCGGCCAGCGTCAGGTCGTTGGCCCCCGCCACGGTCAGGGCGGCGCCCAGGCCGACGTTGTTGGCCAGTGCGATGCCCGGCGCGCCCGCTTGCAGCGTGCCCGCGCCCGTGACGGACAGGTCGCCCGAACCCAGCGCCGTATTGTTGCCGGCGATGATCGTGCCGCCCGCCAGCGTGGTGCCGCCGCCGTAGGTGTTGGCGCTGCCCAGCGTCAGCGTGGACGTGCCCGTCTTGGTCAGCCCGCCCGTGCCGCCGACGCTGCCGGCGAGCGTCAGGTTGTCGCTGCCGTTGACGGTCAGGCCGCCGTTCAGGGTCACCGCGTTGCTCAACGTCGCCGCGCCCTGCGCACGCAGGGTGGTGCCGTCGGCGACCGTCAACGCGCCCGAGGACAACGCGTTGTTGCCGCCTACGGCCAGCGTGCCGCTGGTAAGCGTGGTGCCGCCGCCGTAGGTGTTGTTGCCCGTCAGGGTCAGCGTGCCCGTGCCGGTCTTGGCCAGGCCGCCCGCGCCATCGATCGTGCCAGTGAGCGTCAGGTCGCTGCCCGTGATGGTGGTGGTGCCGGCGGTCAGCATCACGGCGTTGCCCAGCGTGACGGGGCTGGTCGCGGACAGGGTGGTGCCGGCCGCGGTACCCAGCATGCCGCTGCCCAAGGCGGCGTTGTTGCCTACGGCCAGGGTGCCCGAGTTCAGTTGCACCCCGCCGGAGAAGCTGTTGGCCGTCGCCAGCGTCAGGGTGCCGGTGCCGGCCTGGGTCAGGCCGCCCGCGCCGCCGATGGCGCCGGCCAGCGTCAGGTCGTTGGCGCCGGTGACGGTCAGGCCGCCGTACAGCGTCACGCCGTTCTGCAGCTGCACCGGCGTACTGGCGGTCAGCGCGGTGCCGGCCGACGCAATCAGGTTGCCCGTGCCCAGCGCGGTGTTGCTGCCCACGGTGAGCTGGCCGGCCGTCAGTTGCGTATTGCCCTGGTAGGTGTTGTTGCCGGCCAGGGTCAGGTTGCCCGTGCCGGTCTTGACCAGCCCGCCTGCGCCGGACACGTCGCCGTTCAGCGCCAGGCCGGCCGCGCCGCTTTGCACCGTCAGGTCGCCTTGCAGCACGGCGCTGTTGGCCAGCGCCAGGGGCACCGCGGTGCCGTTGGCCAGCGTGGTGCCTGCCGACGCGGTCAGGGCGCCCGCGCCCAGGGCGGCGTTGCTGCCGACCTGGATCGTGCCGGTTTGCAGCAAGGTGCCGCCCGAATAGGTGTTGGTGCCGTTGAGCGCCAGGGTGCCGGCGCCGGTCTTGATCAGCGTGCCGGCGGTCGCGCCATCGGTGATGGCGCCGTTGGCGGTATAGGTCACGCCCGTGTTGGCGACGTCGATGCCGCCGTTGCCGGCCACCGTCCAGGCGCGGCCGGTGCTGCCGTCCGCCGTGCCGGCGTAGCGCAGCGTGCCGCCCGCGAAGGCGACGCCGTTGGCGATGTTGCCCAGCTGGTTGTCGTCGCTGATCTGCAGCACGCCGCCTTCGAGCCGGGTGGTGCCGGTGTAGGTGTTGGCGGCAGTGAAGATCAGGGTGCCGGCATCGCGCTTGGCGATGGTGACGCCGCTGCCGCCCAGCGTCGAGCCCAGCGTCGCGGTGACGTTGGGTTCGACCCGCAGGGTGGTCACGCCGTCGCTGCCGTTGACTGCCGTGAGGGCGCCGCCGGTGACCACGTAACCGTCGGTGGAGAACTGCAGGCCCTGGAACTGCTGGTTGCCCACGACGTTCACCGTGCCGGCCTGATTCTGGAAGACCCCGAACCGGCCCCCCCACGCTTCCGAGGCGAGGGTGGTGGCGTTTCTCCAATCCGTGGTGATGCCGTCCCACGTGCCGTTGCCGCCTTGCCAGAGCTGGATTTCATTGGCCTGGGATTGGTTCAGCACGTTGATCTGGCCGGCCAGGGCAGTCTGCAGGCTGAAGGTGGGCGAGGCATTGGCCAGCGTCAGGTCGGTGGTCACGCCAGTGCCTTGATAGCTGACGATGCGGTACACGCCCACGCCGAAGCCGGGCAGTTGGGTGACGTTGATGGTGCCGTTCAGCGTCACGTTGCCGTTGACGTTGATGAGGCTGCCGGAATAGGGCGCGCCCAGGTCGGCGTTGATGCTGGAGGCGCCATCCACGCTCAACGAACCCAGGGTCAGCCCGCCGGTGTTGGCGGAACTGACATACAGGTTGCCGCCGTTCTTGACGAAGACATCGCCGCTGGCGGTGCCGGTGCCGGCCAGGCTCGACCCCGCGCCATTCACGTTGACCGTGCTGCTGCCTAGCGAACCGGTCAGGCTGACCCGGCCGCCGTTGATGTCGAACACGCCGCTTTGTGTATTGGCGCCGGCCAGGGTCAGCGTGCCCGCGCCGACCTTGGCGATGTTGCCCGTGCCCGCCAGCACGCCGCTGAAAAGACTGTCGCTGCCGTTGCCCAGTGTCAGGGTCGAGCCGCTTTGCAGCGTGCCGGCGCCGGTCAGGCTGGCGATCGAGGCCGCGCTGGTCAGCGCCAGGGTGGCGCCGGTGTCGATGCGCACGCCGGATGCCGAGTTGATCGCGGCGCCGTTCGCCGTCAGCGTGCCTTGCGCCACGCCGATGCCGCCGGACAGCGTATTGGCGCCGCCCAACGTCAGAGTGCCCAGGCCGGTTTTTTCAAGGTTGCCGGCGCCGGAAAGCACGCCGCCGTAAATGCCGTTTGTGCCTTGGTTGAAGGTCAGGGTGGTGCCGGCCGCCGTGGCCACATTGCCCTGGAGGCTGCCGGTGTTGCCGGTCAGCCCGCCCGCGTTCAATTGCGTGCCGCCGGTGTAGCCGTTGGCGCCGGTCAGCGTCAGCGTGCCCACGCCTTCCTTGATGAGGCTGCCCGCGCCCGTCAGGTTGCCGGCCAGCGTCCAGCTGCCCGCGCCGGTGGCGGTCAGGGCGTTGGCCAGGGTGACGTTGTTGGCCAGCGTCACGCCATCGGCGGCCGTCAGGCTGGCCGCGCCGTTGACGGCCAGTGCGCCGGTGCCCAGCGCGGTATTGCTGTTGGCAGCCAGCGTGCCGCTGTTCAGCGTGGTGCCGCCGCTGTAGTTGTTGTTGCCGTTCAGTGTCAGGGTGCCGGTGCCGCTTTGCACCAGGCCGTTGGCGCCGGATACGGTGCCGCCCAGGGTGATGTCGTTGGAACCCGTAGCGGTCAGGTTGCCGCCGTTGAGCGCCACGTTGTTGGCCAACGTCACCGCCTGGGTGCTGGCAAGCGTCGTCGCGCCGGCCACGGTCAGGGCGCCGGTGCCCAGCGCCAGGTTCGAGCCGACATTCAGGCCGCCTTGCGCCAGCGTCACGCCGCCATCGAAGGTGTTGTTGCCCGTCAGGGTCAGCGTGGTGGCACCTTGCTTGACCAGGCTGCCGCCGCCCGAGACGGTGCCGTTCAGTGCCAGATCCTGGCTGCCGGCCAAGGTAAGCGGCGCCCCGTTCAGGGTGACGTTGTTGGCCAGCGCGACGCTGGTCATTGAATCCAGCACCGTGGCCGCATTGACCGTCAGGGCGCCGCTGCCCAGCGACGTGCTGGTGCCCACGACCAGGCTGCCGCCGTTGACCTGGGTGCCGCCGCCGTAGGTGTTGGCGCTCAGCAGGGTCAAGACGCCGGTGCCGCTCGTGGTCAGGCCCGCCGCGCCGGAAATCACCCCGGACAGCGCCAGGTTTTGCGAGGTGTCCAGGGTCAAGCCCTGGTTCAGCACCACGTTGTTGTTCAGGCCCAGCGCCTGGGTCGCGCCCAGCGAGCTGGCGCCATTCACGGTCAGGTCGCCCGTGCCCAGCGCGGCGCCGGTGCCGACCCGCAGGGTGCCGGCGGTCAGCGTGGTGCCGCCGGCATAGGTGTTGCTGCCGCCGAGCGTCAAGGTGCCCGTGCCGCTCTTGGTCAGCGAGCCCGCGCCGTCAACCGCGCCCGCCAGGGTCAGGTCGCGCGCGCCGTTGACCGTCAAGGCGTTGTTCAGCGTGACGTTGTTGCTTAGCGTGATGGCCGGCCCGCCGGCGGTGCCGGACAGGTTGGCGGCGCCGTTCACGAGCAGGCCCCCCGTGCCCAGCGCGGTGTTCGAGCCCACCACCAGGCTGCCGCCATTGAGCTGCGTGCCGCCCTGGTAGGTGTTGTTGCCGGACAGCGTCAGCGTGCGGCCGGCGGCGCCGGCGATCAGGCCGCCTGCGCCGCTGATGAAGCCGGACAGGGTCGCGTCCTGGCTTTGCGCAAGCGTCAGGTTCGCGCCGGAAGCCAGCGTCATGGCATTGCCCAGCGACAGGCCGGCCGTGGTGCCGTCCAGCGCCGCGTTGCCGGTGACCGACAGGTTGCCCGTGCCCAGCGCCTGGTTGTTGCCCAGCAGCAGCGTGCCGCTGGCCAGTTGCGTGGCCGCGTGGGTGTTGATGCCGTTCAGCGTCAGCGTGCCCGTGCCCGACTTGATCAGGGTGCCCGCGCCGGTGATGGCGTTGTTCAGCGTCAGGTTGCCCGTGCCGCCGGTGGTCAGGTTGGCGTTCAAGGCGATGCCGTTGCCCAGTGCGACAGTGCTGTCGGACAGCAGGCTGGATGCGCCGGCCACCGTCAACAGGCCCGTGCCCAGCGCGGTATTGCTGCCCACGCGGATCGCGCCGGCGGACAGGGTGGTGCCGCCGGCATAGCTGTTGGTGCCGTTCAGCGTCAGGGTGCTGTTGCCGCTCTTGGCCAGGGCGCCGGTGGTACCGGCCACCACGCCGTTCAGCGTCAGGTCGTTCGTGCCCAGGTTCGTCAAGGTGTTGCCGGCGCCGATGAACACGTCGTTGGCCAGCGTCACGGCGGCAGTGCTGTCCAGTGCGCCCGAGCCGTTGATGTTGAACGAACCGTTGCCCAGGGCCGTGTTGCTGCCCACCGACACGGTGCCGGCGCCCAGCGTGATGCCGCCGATGGCGCTGTTGTTGCCGCCCAGCGCCAGCGTGCCGGCGCCCAGCTTGGTGATGCGGCCGGCGCCGGTCAGCGCCTGGTTCAGGGTGAATGTGTTGCCCGCATCCGCGATGTCAAAGCCCGCGCCCGCGCCGATGTCGATGGCGCGGGTGGTGCCGGTGTAGCCCGTGCCGGTCACGCGCAGCGTGCCGCCGGCAAAGCCCAGCGCGCCGTTGGCTGCGCCCAGGTTGCTGTCGGCGCTGACCTGCAGTACGCCTTCGGCCACCAGCGTGCCGCCGGTGTAGGTGTTGGCGCCGCCCAGCACCAGGGTGCCCAGGTCGCGCTTTTGCAATTGGCCGGCGCCCTTGATGTCGCTGTTGACCGTGCCGGTCAAGAGCGGATCGACCCGGAAATTGTTGGTGCCGCTGGCCAGTTGCAGGCCGCCGCCGGTCAGGGTGTAGCCGTCGGTGAAGAACTGCATTCCGGTCACGGCCTGGTCGCCGGACACGGTGACGGCGCCGCCGGCCAGGCCGCCGAACACGGCGAATTGGCTGCCCCAGGCCTGGCTCAGGTTGCCGGTCTGGTCGGTCCAGTTGGTGGTGCCGGCCTGCCAGGTGCCGCTGCCGCCGGCCAGCGTGCCGTCGGCGGCCAGCTTGGTGCCGTTCCAGAACTGCACATTATTGCCGCCGGCCTGCACGATCAGGTTGACCTGCTGGTTCACCGCGGTCTGGATCTGCAGGTTGGCCGGCAGGGTGCCCGGGGGCAGGGTGCCCAGCGCCAGGCCGTTGTTCACGAGCGTGCCGGTGTAGCCCAGCAGGCGATACACGCCCACGCCGAAGCCGCCCTTGTCGGTGACGTTCAGGTCGCCCGCCAACGTGACGTTGCCGTTGACCTGCACCAGCGCCTGCGGGGTCGGTGCGCCCAGCGACACGTTGAACTGCGAGCCCGCGTTCATCGCCAGGCCGCCCAGCGTCAGGGTCTGGCCGGTGGTGGCCGACAGCGCGCCGCCGGTCGCGATATTGGCCGTGCCGGCCACGCTGCCGCTGCCGGCCAGCGTGGCGCCCGCGCCGACGTTGACCTGCGAACTGGCCAGCGATCCGTTCACGTTCAGCGATCCGCCGCCCACGTTGAAGGCGCCGGTCTGGGTGTTGGCGCCGGTGAGCGTCAACGCGCCGGTGCCGTTCTTGACGATGTTGCCCGCGCCGGCCAGGACGCCGCCAAAGGTCGAATCGGCGTTGTTCAGCCCCATCTGCAGGGTGGCGTTGGCGCCCAGCGCCACGTTGCCCGCGCCGCTGAGCGAGCCGAAGGTTTCGCTGTCGGTCAGT
Organism: Achromobacter sp. FW305-C-28; assembly: GCF_058783235.1. Classification (NCBI taxonomy): domain Bacteria; kingdom Pseudomonadati; phylum Pseudomonadota; class Betaproteobacteria; order Burkholderiales; family Alcaligenaceae; genus Achromobacter; species Achromobacter sp. FW305-C-28. The sequence goes on from NZ_JBYSYL010000002.1 coordinate 691,778, forward strand.
TTCAGGGCAGTGCCCGCCGCCAGGTTCACGGCCAGGTTGTCGGCCAGGGCCTGTCCGCCCTGGGTTTCCACGGTGCCGGACAGCAGGTTCAGACCGCCCGTGAAGGTGTTTGCGCCATTGAGCAGCAAAGTGGTGTTGTTGGCCAGCACGTCCACGCTGCCCGTGCCACTGATGCTGCCGCTGTAGGTGGCGTTGGCGCCCTGGGCCAGCACCAGCTTGCTGTTGTTGAGCACGCTGGCGCCCAGGCTGCCCGTGCCGGCCTGCAGCACGCCCGCGTTGATGGTGGTGTTGCCGAAGTTGTTGGCGCCGGTCAGCGTCAGGGTGCCGGTGCCGTTCTTGATCAGCCCGCCTGCGCCATTGATGGCGCCGTACAGGCCGATGTTGTTGGCGCTGTCCACCGTCAGGTTGGCGTTCAGGGCGATGTTGTTGACGAAGTTGCGGTTGGCGTTGCTTTGCAGCGTGGCGTTGCCGCCGACGGTGAACAGGCCGCTGCCCAGCGCGGTATCGCTGGCGGCGACCAGCACGCCCGCATTGAGCAGGACGCCGCCCGTGTGGGTGTTGTTGCCGGACAGCGTCAGGGTGCCGCCGTCGTTCAGCGTCAGGCCGCCGGCGCCGCTCAGCGCGCCGCTCAGCGTCAGGGCCTGGCTTCCCGTGGTGACGCCCAGGCCGGCGCCCAGCCGGATGTTGTTGCCCACATTGAGGTTGCCCGCGCCGGCAGCCAGCGTGGCCGCGCCTTGCACGTCCAGCAGGCCCGTGCCCAGGGATTGGGCATTGCCCAGCGTCAGGGTGCCGGCGTTCAGCAGCACGCCGCCAGTGTGCGTGTTCTGCGTGGCCAGCGTCAGGTTGGCCTGGCCGTTCTTGATCAGTTGGCCGCTGCCCGACAGCGCGCCGGCCAGCGTCAGGGCCTGGGTGCCCAGCACCGACAGGCTGTTGTTCAGCAGGAACTGGTTGGCCAGGCTGACGGTCGCACCAGCGTCCAGCGCGGTGGCGCCTTGCACGGTGACCGTGCCGGCGCCCAAGGCGTTGTTGGCCCCTGCGACCACCGTGCCGCCGTTCAGCGTGGCGCCGCCCATCGAGTTGGTGGCGTTCAGTGTCAGGGTGCCCGTGCCGGTCTTGACCAGCGTGCCGCCCGCGCCCGACAGGGCGCCGTTCAGCGTCAGGTTGCTGGCGCCGCCCACCGTCAGCGCGTTGCTCAGCGCAATGGTGTTGGACAACGCCACGTTGTTCGACAGGCTGGCCAGGGTGACCGCGCCGTTCACGGTCACGCTGCCCGTGCCCAGCGCGGTATTGCTGCCCACGTTGACCGTGCCGCCGCTGAGCGTGGCGCCGCCGCCGAAGGTATTGGCGCCGGTCAGCGTCAGCGCGCCCGCGCCGCTCTTGACCAGCGTGCCGGTCGCGCCGCTCAGGGTGCCGTTCAGGGTCAGGTCGTTGGCGCCGTTCAGCGTCAGCGCGTTGTTCAGGACGATGGCGTTCTGCAGCGCCACGGCGCTGGACGAGGCCAGCGTGGCCGCGCCATTGACCGTCAAGGCGCCATTGCCCAGCGCGTTGTTGTTGCCCACGATCAGGCCGCCGGCGCTGATCTGCGTGGCGGCGTGGGTATTGGCGCCGTTCAGGGTCAGGATGCCCGCGCCGGACTTGGACAGCGTGCCGGCGCCCGACAGCACGCCGCCCAGCGTCAGCGAACCGCTGTTGCCCAGTGCCAGGTTGGCGTTCAGGGTGATGTTGTTGGCCAGGTTGGTGGCCGCGGCGGCCTGCAGCGTGGCCGCGCCGTACACCACCAGATCGCCCAGGCCCAGCGCGGTGTTGGTGCCCAGCGCCAGCGTGCCGTTGCCCAGCCGCACGCCGCCGGTATGGGCATTGGCGCCGTTTAGCGTCAGGGTGCCGCTGCCGGACATGTCCAGCGCGCCGGCCCCGCTCACCACGCCGCCCAGGGTCAGGCCGTTGGTGCCTTGCACGGACAGGCCGCCCGCGCCCAGCGACACGGCATTGTTCAAGGTCAGGCTGCTGGCGGTGCTGAGTGCGCCGCCATTGGCGGTCAGCGTGCCCGAGCCGAAGGCCGCGCCATTGTTGATGTTGACCAGGCCGCCGTTCAACGACGCTTGCGCGCTGACGAGCGGGCCGGTGACGGTCCAGGAGCCGCTGTTGATGACCAGGTTGTTGAAGTTGATGTAGGTGGCCGAACTGGCGGTGCCCGTGCCGGTGGTGCCGCTGGCGCCAGGGTTTTGCAGCACCAGGGTGTTGTTGCCGCCCAGGCCGCCGTCGACCACGCCCAGCGTCGAGAAGTTGAGCGCGATGCTGGCATCCAGGCCGCCCAGCCCGACGCTCACGCCCAGGTCGACGGCGCCGCCGTTGGTGACGCTGGACCCCGTGACGGCGGTGAACGTGTTGGTGCTGTTGACCCCCATGTTGACGCCGCCGTTGATCGTGCCGGCGTTGACGAAGGTGTTGCCGGTCGCGGACCGGCCCAGGCCGACGCGGCCGTTGATGACGCCGCCGGCGGCATTGGTGACGGCAATGGGGGCGCCGCCGTAGGCCGCGATGGCGGGGGTGCTGTAGATCGCGGTCAGCCCGCTCAGCAGGCCAGGGTGGGTGCCGATGGTGCCCGAGTTGTTGACGGTGATGCTGCCGTTCGCGTCGCCTTGCAGGATCAGCGAGGCGCCGCTGAGCGTGGACAACACCGGCAGGCCCAGCACGGACAGGCCCGTGCCCAGCAGCGTGCCGCTGTTGGTGACCGAGACGGTGCCGCTGTTGGTCAGGTTGCCCATGACTGCGCCGGAGGAGCCCAGACTGAGCAGGCCCAGCCCGGGATCGACGGTGCCTTGGTTGGTCAGGCTGGTGTTGCGGCCGGACAGGGTGATGGCGGGGCCCAGCACCGCGGACGAGGATTGGCCGGCGCTGGTGACCAGCACCGACACGCCATTGGCGCTGCTGTTGACGGTGTTCAGGTGCGGTGGCAAGAGCGTCACCGCGTCATTGCACAGGATCGAGGAACCGCTGGTGGTGCAGGCCAGCGCTGCGGGCACGGGCGCCATCAGCAGAATCAGGACGCGCCAGATGTAGTTGAGGGGGATTTGGGTATTGCCGTGCCGGCGGCCAGGGTTCATCTCAGCTCCAAAGTCAGAAAGAGCTTTCCCCCAGCCTGGCCATCGATCATCCGGAACCGGAAAAAAGCGATTGCTGCAAATCAGGAAGCGCGCACGGCACCGTATGTTTTTTATGTCTGCCGTTTAAACCTGGAGTCAGTTTGAAAGGAACGTGGCGGCATATCCATCAAGAGTTTTGCGTAAATAGTAACTAGTAGTTTCTCGCATGACAGCAATGCTCTCACATTGCAACGTTCAAATAGATACTAAAGTTACTATAGGATATATATTTTAAGCAACACTGGGAAAGGACCGGGCGGGAGGGGTTTTTCCAGGGGGCTGGAAAATTTTTTATCGTTTAATTTACTTTAATGACTATCAATAAGCTATTGATAAAATTGACAAAAAAGTAATTCGTTAACGCTATTCAAACGATGTTTTTGTGATGATGGAAATTATCGTTTGAGTGGTTTTGTGGCGAGCGGGAATGATTTTTGCTGATTAATTATTGGCAAGTAGGGTGAGCGGAAATGAAAAACCCTTAAATATGCGAATAATCGTTGCGATATTGGGGTCGGATATGCGCCAGGCCGTCAGGCGCAATAAATCGACAGCAATGCAACTATTGCATCGCAACATGAAAGCAGCCGTAAATACCCCGACCGCATGCCGCCGTGCGGGGTTGAGATAACCGGAGAATCAGGGGGCGGCGGATTGGCGGGCGTTCCGCGATTTATTCCACGACGCCGTTCGGCGATATCCAGCGCAGCACGAAACGCGCGCCGCCCAAGGGGCTTTCGCGCACCTCGACGGTGCCCTTGTGGCTGGCCGCCACCCGCTTGACGATGGCCAGCCCCAGACCGGCACCGCCCGTGCCGCGATCGCGGCTTTCATCCAGGCGGATGAAGGGTTCGAAGATGCGTTCGCGATCGGCCGGTGCCACGCCGGGGCCGTCGTCGTCGACGATCAATTCAAAGCCGCCGGCCGGGCAGCTGGTCAACGAGATCTCGATGCGCGCCTTGGCGTAACGCACGGCGTTCTGCACCAGGTTGAGCAAGGCCCGGCTCATGTAGCGCGGGTGCAGCTGCACGTGGGCCGGCAGGCCGTCGTCGCGCACGTGGCAGCGCACCCCGCGCGAGTCGGCCTGGTGCGCCACCTGGGCCAGCGCTTCGCCCAGCCAGTCGCGCACGTCCACGGTTTCCTGCTTGACGATGTCTTCGGTAGGGCGTTCCAGGCGGGCGTACACCAGCAGTTCATCGACCATGGTTTCCAGTTCGGAGATGTCGGTGCGCATGTCGTGCAGGATCTGGTCGCGCCTGGCCTGGAATTTCTCCTGGCCCAGCATGTCGACCTCGAACGACAGGCGGGCCAGCGGGGTGCGCAGTTCGTGCGACACGGCGTTGGTCAGGCTGCGCTGGTTTTCAACCAGCGCGGCGATGCGTTCGGCCATCTGGTTGAAGCTTTCGCCGACGTGGCGGATGCCGGAGAAATGCGATAGCCGGGCGCGCACGCCCAGGTCGCCCTGGCCCATGCGCAGCGTGGCGTTGCGCAGCGAATCCAGGTCGCGCCAGACCGGCAGCGCCCACAGCAGCAACAGCACGGCGGCCAGCACCACGCTGAGCGCCAGCCAGGCGCCCCAGGTGATCCATTTTTCCAGCGTGGGTTCGCCGGGCAGGCGCATTTCCAGCCATTGGCGCGGCTCGCCCGGCAAGGGCGCCAGGTAGGTGTTGTATTCGTCGCGCATGATGAAGCCGCGCGTGGCCAGGTCCTGCTTTTCCTGTTCGGTGGCTTCGACCCGTTCCGGGGTGACCAGCTTCAGCTCCAGCCCGTAGTGGGGCCGCAGGGTGTCGCGGATGAAGGCGGCGCGGGATTCCGGCTCGATCGGGTCCAGGTCCTTGTGCAGGGCGTACATCTGGCCGCGCACGGCCTGGTAGGAAAGATCCGCGCTGACCGAGTCCAGCAGGTAGCCCAGGCTGCGGTTCACCAACTGCGACGCAGCGATGTAGGCAATGGCGGCGACCACGAAGATGCGGATCGTGAACTTGAGCATGGTGTGTCAGAACTCCTGTGGGCACCGCGGCCGCGCGTCATCCTTTTCGGACGCGTCGATGGTCGCGGGCTGCGGAATGGTACAGGGTCGCGGCAGGGTAATCCGCCGCCGTTTGTGTGGCAATTGTGAATATTCATGAAGTCATTGGCGCGGGCGTGCGGCAAAACCCATGGCAATGGCGGATTGAAACGGCGGCGTGGGCCGGCTATAAGCAGGGTTCAGGGGGCCGCAACCCGGGGCCCCGCCGTGCAGAGTGCAACGACCCATGTCGCCGCAGCCGCCTTTCCACGATGAACGCGTCGCCAGCAAACCGGCGACGCACGAGGCCGGGCCGGCCGAGCACGGTTCCTGTGCCGAGGTCTTCCTGGCGTTTCTGCGGCTGGGGTTGACGGCCTTCGGCGGCCCCGTCGCCCACCTGGCCTATTTCCGCGAAGAATTTGTCGACCGCCGCCGCTGGCTGGATGACTACGCGTTTTCCGACCTGGTGGCGTTGTGCCAGTTTCTGCCCGGGCCGGCCAGCAGCCAGGTCGGCATGGCGCTGGGCCTGAAGCGGGCGGGGTGGGCCGGCATGCTGGCCGCCTGGCTGGCGTTCACGCTGCCGTCGGCCGTGGCCATGATCCTGCTGGGCCTGGGGCTGGCGCGCATCGGTGGCGTATCCGGCCTGGCGGTGGTGCATGGGTTGAAGGTGGCGGCGGTGGCCGTGATTGCCCAGGCCGTGTGGGGCATGGGCCGCTCGCTGTGTCCGGACCGGCCGCGCGCCGGCCTCGCCGTTGCCGCGGCACTGTTGTCGGTGGCGCTGCCGACCACGCTGGGGCAGGTGGGGGCAATCGCGCTGGGCGCCGTCGCGGGCGCGGTGCTGTTGCAGGTGCCGCCCCGGCCGCTCCTGGCCAACCGGGCGCAAGGCGTGTCCCGGCGCGCGGGCTACGTGTGCCTGGGGGTGTTCACGGCGCTGCTGGTGGCGCTGCCGCTTTGGGCCGCGGGGTCGGGCAGCGCCTTGGCGGCGCAACTGGCGGGCTTCTATCGGGCCGGCGCGCTGGTGTTCGGCGGCGGCCACGTGGTGCTGCCCTTGCTGGAAACGGCCGCGGTGCGCGGGGGCATGCTGTCCAGCGCGGATTTCCTGGCGGGCTATGGCGTGGCGCAGGGCATGCCGGGGCCGTTGTTCAGTTTCGCCGCGTTTGTGGGTGCGGCCGGCGCGGGTCCGTTATCCGGCTGGGCGGGTGGGGTGGCGTTGCTGGCCACCATTTTCCTGCCCGGCGCACTGATCCTGGCGGCCGCGTTGCCGTTCTGGGAAAGCCTGCGCCGCCGGCCCGGCGTGCGCAACATGGTGGCGGGCGTCAATGCCGCGGTGGTGGGTATCCTGTTGGCGGCGCTATACGATCCGGTGTGGACGGGCGCCATCCTGAACAAGGCCGACTTCGGCCTGGCCCTGGCGCTGTTCGGCCTGCTGGTCTATGCGCGCTGGTCGCCCGTGTGGGTGGTGTTGGCCGCCGCGGCGGGCGGCTGGGCGCTGGCCTGGCTGGCGTAGCGGGCCGGGTGGGTTGCCCGCGCGTCAGCCGCGCCACTGCGGCGCGCGCTTCTGCAGGAAGGCATCGATGCCTTCGGCTGCGTCTTCTTCCATCATGTTGCGCGCCATGACCTCGGCGGCGTAGTCGTAGGCCTCGGCCTGCGGCATCTGGCGCTGCGCATAGAACATGCGCTTGCCGTAGCGGATCGCGCTGGGGCTCTTGGCGGCGATGACCTCGGCCAGGGCCTGCACCCGTGCATCCAGCTCGGCATCGGGCGCGACATCGTTCAACAGGCCCCAATCGCAGGCCTGCGCGGCATCGATGAAGCGCGCGGTGACCAGCATCTCGAAGGCGCGCTTGGTCGATACGTTGCGGCTGAGCGCCACGGCCGGCGTCGAGCAGAACAGCCCCGCATTGATGCCGGACACGGCAAAAGTAGCGGTATCGGCCGCCACGGCCAGGTCGCAGCTGGCCACCAGCTGGCAGCCCGCGGCGGTGGCGATGCCGCGCACCTTGGCAATGACGGGCACCGGCAACGCCTGCAAACCCTGCATCACGCGGCTGCACTGGCGAAACAGCGCCAGGTAGTCGTCGAACGACGGCTGGCTACGCATTTCGCGCAGGTCGTGGCCGGCGCAGAAGGCGCGACCGGCCGATTCCAGCACCACGCAGCGCAGCGAAGGGTCGCGCGCCAGCGCATCGATTTCCACGCGCAGCGCCTCCAGCAATGCTTCAGACAGCGCGTTGAATTGTGCCGGCCGGTTCAGCCGCAAGGTGGCGATGCCGGCTTGCGTCGTGCGCAGCAGCAGCGGGGCGGGGGCGTCGGTGCGGGTCGGGGAATCGGGGGCCATGATGTCTCCAGGAGGGGGGCGGCGCCTGTGATCGGCGCCTGCCATCGTTGCCTGCCATAGTAGGCCAGCCGGGGCTGCCGTTCACCCGGGGTCTGGCAGGCCGTTGGCCGAGCGGATGGCCTGGATCAGGCGGCTGAGCGCGGGCGCCAGTTGCCGTCGGCTGGGGTAGTACATGACCAGCGGCGCGCCGGCCGGCGCCCAGTCGTCCAGCACGCGGCGCAGGCGGCCGGCGCGCAAATGCGGTTCGGCGTAGCGTTCCAGGCAATAGGCCAGGCCCAGCCCGTCCAGCGCGGCGTCCACGGCCATGTCGGTGTCGTTCACGATGAGGGCGCCCGGCACGTCGATTTCGCAGGCGCGCGGGCCCTGGCCCAGCTCCCACCGGTACAGGGTCTGGTCGCCCAGGCGCAGGCGGATGCAGGCGTGGCGCAGCAGGTCGTCGGGCGTCTTGGGCGTGCCGTGGCGGCCCAGGTAGGCGGGCGCGGCCACCACCACCCACCTGAGCGCCGGCGTCAGCGGCATGCAGACCATGTCCTGCGGCACCGTGTCGCCAAAGCGGATGCCGGCGTCAAAGCCCGTCTTGACGATGTCGACCATATTGTTGTCGACCACCACTTCGATCTTCACGCCGGGGTAGTCGTGCAGGTAGCGCGCCAGCACGGGGCTGAGCAGCAGGCGTGCGGCGTCGCGCGGCACGTTGATGCGCAGGCCGCCCAGCGGGCCGGCGCGGTATTGGCCGAGTTCGGACAGGGCTTCGCCGATTTCACCGAAGCTCTGGTCCAGTTGCGCGGCCAGCTTGCTGCCGGCTTCGGTGGGGGCGACCGATCGGGTCGTGCGGTTGAGCAGCTTGACGCCCAGGCGGCCTTCCAGGTTGCGCAGCGCGTGGCTGAGGGCCGAGGTGGATACGCCCAGTTCACTGGCCGCCAGGCGGAAACTGCCGCGGCGGCAGATGGCCGCGAAGGCGCTGAGATCGGCCAGGTCGTGGCGGCTGTAGGAAGGCATGGGGCGCTGCGGCGAAGTGAATAGATCGTTGAGTCTGATTCAATAATACCTGACCTACACTCATCAAACTTTTTTTTGCAGGAGTGGTAAGCATGCTGGTCGAGACCATGCGTATTGAAGGTATCCCTGCGCCTGTGTCCAGAATCGGCCTGGGCACGTGGGCGATTGGCGGCTGGATGTGGGGCGGCGCCGATGACGCCGCGTCGGTGGCGACGCTGCGCGGCGCGATCGAGCGCGGCATCAACCTGATCGACACCGCCCCGGTGTACGGCTTTGGCCACGCCGAGGAAATGGTCGGGCAGGCCTTGCAGGGCATTCGCGACCAGGCCGTGATTGCCACCAAGGCGGGCCTGGAATGGGCGGGCGAGGGCGTGCGGCGCAATTCCAGCCCGGCGCGCATCCGCCGCGAGGTGGAAGATTCGCTGCGCCGCCTGCGCACCGACCGCATCGACCTGTACCAGATCCATTGGCCCGATCCGCGGGTGCCGATCGAGGACACCGCGCGCACGCTGCAGGACCTGCAGCGCGAAGGCAAGATCCTGGCGGTGGGCGTCAGCAATTATTCGCCCGAGCAGATGGACCAGTTCCGCGCCGTCCTGCCGCTGGCGTCGGTGCAGCCGCCGTACAACCTGTTCGAACGCGCCATCGAAGCCGACGTGCTGCCGTATGCCCGCGAGCACCAGCTGGCGGTGCTGGCCTACGGCGCGCTGTGCCGCGGCCTGCTGTCCGGCCGCATGACGGTGGACACCACCTTCGGGTCCGACGACCTGCGGTCGAACGACCCGAAGTTCCGTCGGCCGCGGTTTGACCAGTACGTGCGCGCCACCAAGGAATTGGAGGCCTTTGCGCGCATTCGCCACGACAAGTCGGTGCTGGCGCTGGCGATACGGTGGGTGCTGGACAGCGGCCCGACGATTGCGCTGTGGGGCGCGCGCCGGCCGGACCAGTTGAACGGCGTGGACGATGCGTTCGGCTGGCATCTGACCGACACCGAGATGGCCGAGATCAACGAGCTGCTGGACAAGAACATCCTGGACCCGGTGGGGCCGGAATTCATGGCGCCGCGGGCGCGCGACTGACGTCGTGGTCAAGGCCGCCGATCCTGGCGGCCTTTTTCATGGGCGCCTGACCATCAGCCCATCAACGCGGCCAGCGATTCGCGCAGCCAGCGCAGCCCGGCGTCGCCATCCGTACGCTCATGCCAGATCATCTCGAACCCCAGGGGGTCGATCGGAAACGGCACCGGCTGCACCGCCAGCCCGGGCGGTGTCGGCATCACCGTACGCTGCGCCACCGTCAGTACCAGGTCGGTGCCGGCCACGACGGCGGGGGCCGCCGTCCAGTGCGGCAGCCGCAGGGCCACGCGGCGGGCCCGGCCCAGGCGGGCCAGGGCCGCGTCCACTTCCCCTGAACGCTGGTCCTGGCTGGCGGCCACCAGCACGTGGGGCCGCGCCAGATAGTCATCCAGCGTCAATGGGCCGGCCGAGCTGGCCGCATCCCTCACACAGACAAACGGTTCCTGGAACAGTACCGCGCGACGAATGTCGGCCGGCGTTTCGCCGAACACGGCCAGAGCCAGGTCGAGCTGGCCATCGGCCACGCCCGCGATCATGCCGCCGCGGCTGGTGTAGCTGATTTCCAGGTCGATGCCGGGGGCCTCGGCGCGCAGGCGCCGCACCAGCGGCGGCAGTACCACGCTGGCGCCGTAGTCGGACATGGCCAGGCGAAACGTGCGCCGGCTGGCCGCGGGGTCGAACACCGCGCCGGCCAGCAGGCGGCGCACTTGCGCCAGCACGTCGCGCAGCGGCGCTTCCAGCGCCAGGGCGTGCGGCGTGGGCCGCAGGCCGCCGCGGGTGCGGTGAAACAAGGGGTCGCCCAGCAGCGTGCGCAGGCGGGCCAGGGCATGGCTAACGGCCGGCTGGCTCATCGGCAACCGGGCGGCGGCGCGGGTCAGGTGGCGTTCGTGCAGCAGGGCGTCCAGCACCACCAGCAGGTTCAGGTCCACCGCGCGCAGGTTGTGGGCGAGGGCGGATGGGGCGTCTGGATTATTCATTCGGTGCATATTCGATAGCTAAATATCGAATTGGATTTGGCGTTTGGTGAATAAGAGAATAACGCCAATCCCTCTTGAATCGGAGCCTCGCCATGAACGGCACTTCTCTTTTCGCCATCCCCGCGGCCATCCTGGCCGGCGCCCTCGTTCCCTTCCAGGCCGGCGCGAATGCCACGTTGGGCCGTCACCTGGGCCACCCGCTATGGGCCACGATGGCGTCTCTGGCCATCAGCGCCATCGCCGCCATGGCGGTGATGGCGCTGCTGCGGGTGCCCGCGCCCAGCTTTTCGGAAATCGGCCGCTTGCCGTGGTGGGGCTGGACGGGCGGCCTGTCGGGCGTGTTCTACATCACGGCAGCCTTGATGTTGGCGCCCCGGCTGGGCGCCGGGGCGTTCCTGGCTGCGGTGATAGCAGGGCAGATGCTGGCGGCGCTGTTGCTGGACCGCTACGCGCTGGTGGGATTTGCGGCCAACGCGTTGAACCCGGGCCGGCTGCTGGGCGCGGTGTTGATCGCCGGGGGGGCATTGCTGATGCACCTGTCGAACGGGCCGCGCGCGGCGGGGTGAGCATCGGGCTGCCGGCGGCGGCACCGCCCGGTGGCACGGCGCGTGGCCAACATCCGGGCCGTGGGTCGACACCCGCGTAGCGACGGTCAGCCCGGCGCTGGCTGCCTGCCCGCAAGGCGTCGCGCGATGACGCCGGACAGGCACAGCAGCGGCCCCACGATCCCGACACCGATCAGGCCCATGGCGGCCTGTGGCGCGACGCCGCCGTCCAGCAGCAGGGTGGCGATGACGGCGGACCCACTCATCTGGAACAGGCCGAAGACCGCCGCGGCGGTGCCGGCGCGGTCGCCGAAGGGTTCCAGCGCCAGGCTCAGCGCCGACCCCAGCGCCAGCGAGAAGCCGACTGTCAGCACAGCCACCGGCAGCATGAATATCCACGCGGCCGCGGGGGCCCAGCGCCACGCGGCAAGATGCATCAACGCGGCCAGCAGCAACGACGCCATGCCGACCCGCAGCATGGGGTAGCGGCCAAAACGCGCGATGAACACCGGCGCCAGGAAGAAGGCCGCGATGTTGATGGCCGCGTTGCCGCCGAACCAGGCGGAAAAGCCCAGTTCGGAATAGCCCAGCTGCTGCACCAGCACCACGGGCGCGGCCGATACGAACACCAGGATCATGGCCATGCCGGCCATGGCGTAGACGGCGAAATACAGGAAGCGGCCGCTGGTGATGATAGGCGCATAGCGCCGCAGGCTGTAGAGCGCGGCGCCTGCGGGCGGCGGCGCGGCGCGCGTTTCTTCGAAACGGCGCGCCAGCAGCGCGGCCAGGGCCAGCGCGAACAGCGCCATGAACACGAAGGTGCTGCGCCAGCCGGCGTGCACGGCCAGCGCGCCGCCCAGCAGCGGGGCCAGCGCGGGCACGGTGCACAGCGCGCCGTTCAGGTAGCTGTACACGCGGGCGCCGACCGCGGGGCTGAAGCAGTCGCGCACCGCGGCAAAGGCCACCAGCGATGCCGAGCACGCGCCCAGGCCCTGGATCACGCGGGCGGTATAGAACAGGTCCAGCGACGAGGCTGCCGCGCCCAGCGCGGACCCGGCCAGGTAGGCGATGGCGCCGCCCAGCGCCACCGGACGGCGACCGTAGCGGTCGGCCAGCGGGCCGATCAGGATCTGGCCCACGCCCACCGCGAAAATGAAGAGGGTGATGCTGGCCTGCAACGCACTGACGGGGTGGCCAAAGCCAACCGCCATGGCAGGCAGGGACGGCAGGTAGATGTCGATGCCCATCGGCGTGAGCGTGACCAGGCCCATCAAGAGGCCGATCAACCAGCGTTGGCCACGGGGCGATAATGCAGACTTCATGCGTAAGACTCTGGGCGCATTGCACGCCCGGGAAAACCTGACATTATCCACGACAACGGCGTGCCCGCGCCAATGCGATTGCCCTCACCATGACATCCGCCCACGATCCCGCCACGCCCGCGCCCCGCATCGTCATCCTGTATTGCACGCAGTGCCAGTGGCTGCTGCGCGCCGGCTGGATGGCGCAGGAACTGCTGTCGACGTTTTCCACCGACCTGGGCGAAGTGGTGCTGCAGCCCGGCACGGGAGGCGTGTTTCAGATCACCTACGAGGGCGAGCTGATCTGGGACCGCAAGCGGGACGGCGGATTTCCCGAGGCCAAGGTGCTCAAGCAGCGTGTGCGCGACCGGCTGGATCCGGGCCGGCCGCTGGGGCATATCGATGGGCACCGGGCCGAGCCTGACGCCACATAGAAAAACAGCCGCCCGATGAGGCGGCTGTTTGCATTTGCCTGGATTGATCAGGCCGTCGAGTTGGATGTCTCCATGGCCAGGCGCACCTTGTTGCGCTGGCGCACCGCCGATACCAGCAGCAGCGCGATCAGCAGCACGCAAGCGAGCACGAAGCCCAGGCTGATCGGACGCGTCACGAAGATGGCCAGGTCGCCGCGCGACAGCAGCAGGGCGCGGCGGAAGTTTTCTTCCACCATGGGCCCCAGCACGAAGCCCAGGAGCAGCGGCGCCGGCTCGAAGCGCAGGCGGATCAGCGCGTAGCCCGCGGCGCCGAAGAGCGTCACCATGCCCACGTCGAACAGGTTGTTGTTGGTGCTGTAGACCCCGACGCAGACAAAGAACAGCGCGGCCGGGAACAGGTAGCGGAACGGCACCGTCAACAGGCGCACCCACATGCCGATCAGCGGCAGGTTCAGCAGCAACAGCAGCACGTTGCCGACCCAGAAGCTGGCGATCAGCCCCCAGAACATGTCGGCGTGTTCGACCATCATCTGCGGACCCGGCTGGATGCCGTGGATGATCAGCGCGCCCAGCATCAGCGCCATCACCGGGTCGCCGGGGATGCCCAGGCTCATGGTGGGAATGAAGCTGGTCTGCGTCGATGCGCTGGTGGCGGCCTCGGGGCCGGCGATGCCTTCGATCGCGCCGCGGCCGAAGCGGCGCGGTTCGCGCGCCACTTTCTTTTCCACCGCGTACGAGATGAAGGACGCAATGGTAGGGCCGGTGCCCGGCAGGATGCCGAAGGCCGCGCCGATGGCGGTGCCGCGCACCAGGGCGCCGCGCGATTGCTTGATGTCGCCGGCTTCAGGACGCATGGACTTCATGCTGATCTTGCCGCTGGTGACCTTGGTGTCGCCGCCGATCTGGTTGATGTTCTTCAGGAAGTCGGCCACGCCGAACAGGCCCATCGCCAGCGCCACGATCTGCAGACCGTCGCTCAGCTCGAGGATGCCGAAGTGAAAGCGCATGGTGCCGGTGTTGACGTCGGTGCCCACCACGCCCAGCAACAGGCCCACGACCACCATCGCCACGCCCTTGATGGCCGATCCCTTGGCCAGCGTGGCGCCGGCCAACAGGCCCAGCATCATCATCGAGAAGTATTCGGCCGGACCGAACTTGAAGGCCACGTCCACCAGCAGCGGCGAGAACAGGATCATCGCCAGGATGCCGACCGACGCGCCGCAGAACGACGAGAACATCAGCATGAACAGCGCCGAGCCGGCCTTGCCGTTGCGTGCCAGCGGATTGCCGTCCAGGCAGGCCACCGCGTGCGAGGCGGTGCCCGGCAGGTTCAGCATGATCGAGGTGATGCCGCCGCCGTATTGCGAACCGTAGTAGATGCCGGACAGCATCACCAGCGCCGCGGTGGGCGTCATGGTGTAGGTCAGCGGCAGCAGGATCGAGATGGCGGCGAGCACACCCATGCCCGGCAACACGCCGATCAGGTTGCCCATGAAGACGCCGAACACGGCCCACAGCAGGTTGTCCAGCGCGAACGCGACGGAGAACCCGTGCATCAGGTTATTGAAGATTTCCATCGATCAGCCCCAGCGAAACAGCGGAAACTGCAGCTGCAGCGCCCAGGAGAAAACGGCCACGCCCAGAATGGTCACGCCCACGGCCAGCACGGCGGCGCTTCGCAGCGTGTGCTGGCGGTCGCCCAGGGCCGAAATGAAGACCAGCGCGAAGGTGGCGGGAATCAGGCCGCCGAACTTGCCGAACAGGATGAACGCCATCAGGCCGCCGATGATGCAGCCCCAGCCGCGCCATTGCGGCGGCGGGACGTCTTCGGCGTCTTCTTCGGTGGTCAGCGGCGAATACGCCATGCGGGCGATGATCAGGCCCAACAGGACCAGAAGCACGCCGAGGATGGCCGGAAACAGGCCCGGCCCCATGCGCGCCAGGCTGCCTAACGTGTAGGTGGATGCCTGCGCGATGGCCCCCAGGCCCAGCACGATCATCGTGCCGGCGGCCCAGAGCTCGCGCTTGATGGCGCTGCGTTTTGACTGCATTGGATCATTCCTCCCTTTGTTGTTGCTTTTCTTAGACCTGACTGAGGTCTGAAAAATAGCTGACAGTCCAATGAATGCGGGAGTCTAAAAACTCAAACTTCCGTTCACCTTTCAGGGATGAAAAAAAATTTCAGCGCAGGGCGGGGACGCAGGAATAATCGAGGGAAATCCCTAGGGCCATCTGATGCAAATCGGGCCCTGGGCGCAGCGAATGCAAGCGGGTTCTGGCGGCCGTGCGCCGCCCAAACCCCCTTGATTTGCCGATCAGGCTGCCCGTGCCGGGCGCAGCCGCGCGGCCATGGCGAACAGCGCCAGGCAGATGAACATCATCGCGATCCAGGCGGGCGCGAGGTCCGCCAGATGCTGGCGTACCAGGCCCGCGGCAAACGGAAACAGCGCCGCGATCAGGTAGCCGGCGCCTTGCACCAGGGACGCCAGGCGGCCGGCTTCGGCGGGCGTGGCGGCATGGTCCATCGTGACGATGAGCGACAGCGGGAACAGCGAGCCGATGCCCAGGCCGGCCAGGATCGCCGCAGGCCAGGCCAGCGCATCGGGCGCGACGACCAGGCCGGCCAATCCGGCCAGCAGGGCGGCCACGGCCGCATACAGCGCCGGCCGCCGGTCGGGCAGGCGGCCGATGCCCGCGGATACCGCAAGGCCCGCCACGATCTCGGCCACGGTGACCGCGCCCAGCAGCTGCCCGGCCGCCAGCGGCGTCCAGCCGCGCGCGGTGAAGTAGGGCGACAGCCACGCCAGCACCAGCGTGTAGGCGCCGGTGCCCAGGCCGAAGAAGGCAGCCAGCAAGGCCACGCGGCTGCGCGGCGCGCGGGCGGTGGCGGCGCGGGCGCTGGCCGTGGCCGGTACGGGCGCGCGTCGCGCCACCGCCAGCCAGCACAGCAGCGCCAGCCCGGCGGGCGCGGCCCACAGCGCCAGCGCGTCGGGCCAGGCGCCGCCTTGCGCCGCCAGGGGCGCGGCGACGCTGGCGATCGCCGCGCCGCCCATGATGGCGGTGGAATACAGCCCCATGATGCGGCTGGCTTGCGCGGGCAGGCGCGTCTTGATGTAGATCGGCAGCAGGGCCTGCGTGATGGCGATGCCCAGCCCGGCGGTCAGGCCGGTGGCCAGCATGACATGGGGCTGGCCGGCCCAGTGGCGGCCGGCGGTGGCGGCGGCGATCAGCACGAGGCCCAGCGCCACGCCTTGCTGTTCGTTGACCACCCGGCGCAGCGGCGCCACGGCCAGGGCGCCCAGGCCCATGATGAAGACCGGCAGGGCGGTCAGCAGCCCGGCGGCTGAATCGGAAAGGCGGGTGGCGGCCTGCACCAGGTCCAGCAGCGGCGGCACCGAGGCCAGCACGGGGCGCAGGTTCAGGCCCACCAGGATGATGGCGACGATGCGCCAGGCGTTGTTGAGGCGAAAGAATGACACGAAGGCTCCGGCACGGATGGCGGGGGCGGCATGCCCGGCGCGTTCCGCTAAAATATCTCGACGTCAAGATAGATGGCATTTATCTTGACGTCAAGATAATCAGGGAGGCCAGCAGGGCTATGGATCGAGCAGAACGCGCCGTGGCGCAATGGAACCGCGAACGCCCGGATCTGGACGTGTCGACGATGCAGGTGCTGGGCCGGTTGGCCGAATGCGCGCTGGTGCTGTCACGCGACCGCATCAACCCGCTGTTCGCGCGCTTCGGCCTGCAGCCGGGGGAATTCGATGTGCTGGCGACGCTGCGGCGCAGCGGCAAGCCCTATGCGCTGACGCCCACGGCGCTGTACGAAGACGCCATGATCTCGTCGGGCAGCATGACCAACCGCATCGACCGACTGGAAGCGGCGGGGCTGGTCAAGCGCGGCGCCGACCCCACCGATGGCCGCGCCACGCGGGTGATGCTGACGCGCCAGGGCGTCAAACTGATCGACGAGGCCGTCGGCGCGCACGTGCAGAACCAGGCCGAGGTCTTGGCGGCGCTGGACGCCAAAGAGCAGGCGCAGTTGAGCGCGCTGCTGGCCAAGCTCTTGCAGGCGAATCGTAAGCAGGGCTGATCCGGGGCGGGCCCCGTCGTCACGACCCGCTTTACAGGCCCAGCGCCGACAGGCCAGGATGGTCATCCGGCCGGCGGCCCAGCGGCCAACGGA
This sequence comes from Achromobacter sp. FW305-C-28, assembly GCF_058783235.1. Lineage (NCBI taxonomy): Bacteria > Pseudomonadati > Pseudomonadota > Betaproteobacteria > Burkholderiales > Alcaligenaceae > Achromobacter > Achromobacter sp. FW305-C-28. The sequence continues at coordinate 708,785 of NZ_JBYSYL010000002.1, forward strand.
ACTTGCGGTCGGCCTCTTTGATGGGCAGGTCATTGATGCATGCGTAGCGGTGAATCATCAGCCCGTCTTCGCCGAATTCCCAGTTCTCGTTGCCGTACGACCGGAACCAGTTGCCGGAATCGTCGTGCCACTCGTAGGCGTAGCGCACCGCAATGCGGTTGTCGGTGAACGCCCACAGTTCCTTGATCAGGCGGTAATCCAGTTCCTTGGCCCATTTACGGGCCAGGAAGGCGCGCGCCTCCTCGCGGTTCTTGACGAATTCGGCGCGGTTGCGCCACTGCGTGTCCAGGCTGTAGGCCTGCGCGACCTTGTCCGGATCGCGGCTGTTCCAGCCGTCTTCGGCCAGGCGCACTTTCTGGATCGCGCTGTCGCGGGTAAAGGGAGGAAGCGGGGGACGGTTGGCGGAAACGGATGTCATCGCGGTGACCTCATGGGTGGGGGGCAGGGAAGAGAAAACCGGGCGGCGGGCCTTCAGCTTGGGGAATTGGCGTCAACGACGTGCAAGCCGGCCGCCTGCAGCACGGCCTGGGCCGCGCGCCGCGCGTTGTCGGCAATGGACGGATCGCGCGAGACCAGCGCCACCGCAATGGCGCCGTCCAGCAGCACCAGCCACTGCAAGGCCGTGTCGTCCGGGTTCGGCAGCGCCGCCGCGTGCGTCAGGTCGCGCACATAGGCCAGCAAGCGCGTTTTATGTTCGCGCGACACCGCCAGGATCGGGCTGGCGTCGTCGCCGATCTCGCCCGCGGCGTTCAAAAAGGCGCAGCCCCGAAAGCCGTCGGAGGCAAACCACTCGCGCAAGGCGTCGAACATGGACAGCAGCCGCGCCTGCGGCGTGGGCGCGGTCGACGTCGCGTCGATGAACCATCGCATCCAGCGTGCATCGCGCGCTTGTAGCGCCGCCGCCACCAACGCATCCTTGTTCGGATACAGCTGGTACAGGCTCTTGCGCGCCACGCCGGATGTCTTGACGATCAGGTCGATGCCGGTGGCGTGGATGCCGCCCGAATAGACCAGGTATTCGGTGGCTTGCAGCAGACGCTGGCGGGTGTCTGCCGGGGGCAGCGATGCGGCGGCCAGGGCAGGGGGGCGAGAGGCGCGTGAGGGAGCGGGGCGAACCATGGAGAATGATCGTTCTGCAAAGGATGATGCAGAGTAGAACGGTCATTCTCTGGTGTCAATCCCTGCTGCCAATCTCCATGGTCAGTCCGCCATCACGTCGGCGCCGACAGGAGGCGTCTGAATCGCGAGATTCGCCCCCGGAGGGCTTCGCGTATTACTTGCCTGCGGGGCCCAGCGCTTCTGCCCAGTTCTTTTTCATGGCAGCGATGCGGTCCACGTAGGCGGATTTCAAGCAGGCGGCGTCCGGGCAACGGTCGCGCACGGTGGTACGCCATTGCGTCTGCTCTTTCGCGACAGGATCGCGCCATTCACCGGTTTCACCGTCACGGCCAGCGGTTTCGGCTTGAATCCGGTCGTAGAGGTCCTTGACCTGATCGTCCAGCCGGGACAGCGAGGGTTCGCCGCAGATCAGATGTTCGACATGGGTTTTCGCGGCCTTGCAGTCGAAGTCGGCGGCTTGGGCGGATTCGATCTGCAGGAAAGGCGCGCTGGCGAGGACCGCGCAAACGACCCCATGCAGGATCGCGTGTTTGCCTTGGGCGCTTTGCCGGCCCCGGCCTTTCATGATGCCGGCCGGTATTGCCGCGAGAACGGGGTTGCGCACGTCGTTTACTCCTATAGTCTGCAGCCACGGACAGGGCGGCCCAAGGTGGCGATTTTCCCGTTTGTCGACAGCTCGTGCAACTTTTCGCTCGGGTATGCCTTGGACTTGCCATGCGGGCAATTCGTGACCATTTTCTGGCTTTTTCTTTTAATTTGTTGTAAACTACTTTTATCTCGTAGTTATCAGTGGTGGTTGCCAGTCTTCTGGCAAGTCTTCCGGGTGGGGCGGCCGATTTTGGGCAAGACCTTCCCCCAAATGCCTGGTCGGCAACACTGTGGCAAGCCATCCAGGGCAATCCCAAACAATCGCCTTCGGGCCGCTGTTTCCAAGCCGCCGAAGACACCGCACGCATTGCCCCCTACGAGAGCAGTCCCCAGGGCCACGCCCTGGCGCCCGTTCCTGATGCCCCTCTGCATTCCTTCGCATCCCGGGCGCGCTGGATACCCGTGTTGTGTGCCTGCGCAGGGCAGGCCGACACCGCAAACAGGAGTACGCACATGTCCCAATTGATCAGCAAGAAATCGCGCATCGAGATTCCGCCGCTGAACTGGAAGGCGCCTGATACGCGCCCGGACCCTGAAATCATCCCCCGCCCGGCCGACACCGAGCCGTCCGAAGACAAGCGCGCTGCCCACGCGCCTGCGTAACCCCATCGCGGTCAAGCGTCGCTGTACCCCGTTTCGACCGACCCTACCGACCGCCGCCCGCATGCCATGCCGGCGGCGGTTTTCATTTCAAGGGCGCGCGCCTGGCACCCGCTAGGCGACGTCGCCCGGCACCACGCGGTTCTTGCCCGCCATCTTGGCGCGATACAGTAGCTCGTCGGCATGGCGGAACAGCGAATCGGCCGCGCCGGCATTGCCCCACGACGCATACGCCACGCCGAAACTGGCGGTCAGCGCAAAGGTCGTGCCGTTCTCGGCCGGCACGCGGGCGGCGGCGATGCGCATGCGCATGCGTTCGGCAGCCTGCACCGCCTGGTCCGCCGTACCGGTATGACAGAGCACCGCGAATTCCTCGCCGCCCACGCGCGCCACCACGTCGGACTGGCGCCAGGTCTGGCGGCACAGGTCCGCGACGACCTTCAAGGCCTGGTCGCCGCTGGCGTGGCCATAGGTGTCGTTGATGCCCTTGAAATCGTCGATGTCGAACAGGATGAACGCCAGCACCGCGTCCGAGCCGCTCCAGGTTTCCAGCGCCTGCTCCAGGCGGCCCTCGAAGGCGCGCCGGTTCAAGAGGCCGGTCAGGAAATCGGTTTCGGCCATGACGGCCAGGTCGACGATCAGCCGGTCGCGCTCGCGTTCCAGCCGCTGGCGCGCCGACGCATTGTCCTCCAGCACGCGCAGCGCCTTGAACATGCCGTCGACCTCGCCGCGGTACCGGCCCACCGGAATGGACGACGTGGGGGCCCCGTTGGCGATGGCGCCGATGATGCGGGTGGCCTGCACGAACGGCCGGATCACGCGGCGCCGGAATTGCCCCAGCGACAGCATCAACGCGGCGGCCAGCATGGTGGCCGCCACCAGCGTGATGACCAGCAGGCGGATCGCCTCGGCGCGGTGCTGCTGCATGCTGCGTTCGATGCTGTCCAGCATCTGGTCGCGAAACTGCGTGATGGACGCCATTAGCGGCACGTAGGTCCGGGCCAGTTCGCCGGTCGAGATCTCGGCGCCGCCCGGCTGCAACGCCGCCGCATCGCGGATTTCTTCCAGGTAGCGCATGCCTTCGCCGAAGTACAGCCGTTGCATGTCCATGTAGGCCAGCGATGCGCGCAGGTCGGGGCGCGTGGCGATGCGTGCTTCGAGCAGCGCGCGCAGTTGGTCGATGCGCCCCAGCACCCGTTCCATGCGGTATTCGTCGGCATCGGTCAGCTGGCGGTGCTTGGTCAGCGCGGGCGTGAAGGTCGACCCGAACAGGCCCGCCTGTTCGCGCAGCTCGCTGGCGAGCAGCGCCAGGGCGAGCAGGCTGGGGGCGTCAACTTCGTTGCGCATCACCACGCCGACGCTGTCGGCCATGGCCGCTTGCAGCTCGGGCACCAGCGCCACCATGCCATTGACCGCCATCAGAACGCTGTAGCCCGACACCGTGTCACGCGGCGCGGCGATCAGGGCGTCGGCCTGCGCGCGCGCCTGGATCAGGGCGTAGCGGATGCGCTGGACATTGGTGAATTCCTTGGCGCTGTTCGGGCTGAGCGGCGCGCGGTACAAGGCCAGCAGTTGGGCGATGCTGGCGTCGCTGCGGTCGCGGGCGGTCTGCAGGGCATCCAGCAGGGGCGGTGCCACGGGATAGGGGGCCCCCAGCGCGGCATTCATCGGGCCGCGTTCGGCCGAGACCTTTTCCATGGCGCTCACGGTGGCGCGCACGATGCTGAAGGCGCGTTGCGCATCGCTCGTGGCGACATCAGCGGCGCGGCTCTGCAGCAGCAGAATCCCGGTCAACACCGACATCGGCAACACGACCCCCGCCGCCAGGATCAAGAAATAGCGTTCCAGGGACTTGATCGAAAATCTACTGCGCAACATATACGGGTGGGCCGGCCTGATGCGATGTTTCTCTGCGCGCAGGATACTGTAATTGCAGGGCCGGCAGGCCCGACTTGGTCGGACAATTGCGATTATGCCGAGCCGTCGCGCAACACTATGTCAATCGAATACAAGCCGTTGCGCAAGGAATTGAAATCAATGCGGATCATTGCCGGAATGCGCCCTGGCGGGCCGCATCGCCGGCCAACAGCGGCCTCATGGCCGGTCCAATATCCGCGCCCCCGGCCCGTCGCGGCCCAGCACGTCGTCGGGATTGCGCAGCGGACAGTCCTGCAGCGACAGGCAGCCGCAGCCGATGCAGCTGTCCAGCTCGTCGCGCAGCCGGGTCAGCTTGCGGATGCGTTCGTCCAGGTTTTCGCGCCATTGCGACGAGAGCTCGTTCCATTGCGCCGGGGTGAGCTTGTTGCCGTCTTGCGGAAAGCGGGCCATGGCCTCGCGGATTTCCTCCAGCGGAATGCCCGTGCGCTGCGCCACCTTGATGATGGCGATATAGCGCAGCACGATGACCGGATAGCGCCGCTGGTTGCCGCCGCTGCGGGTGCTCTGGATCAGGCCTTTGGATTCGTAGAAGTGCAGGGTGGACACCGCGACCCCGCTGCGCCGGGCCACTTCGCCCACCGTCATGAGTCGCGCCGTGTCGATCGGCTTGTCGCCCGCCATGGGTGTTGACCTCAAGTTAGCTTGAGGTCTTATAGTCCGTCGCGCCGCATTTGGCAACTCAGCTTCACCGCGACGCCCATCGGGCCGCGGCCACCCAGGACCAGGACTCATGCAGACCCCGCCGTTCATCGCGCAATACATCGATCCCCTTCTTCAAAGCAGCGGACTCTGGTTCATCGCCCGGCTGTGCCTGGCGGTGGTGTTCATTGCGTCCGGCGTGGCCAAGGTGATCGATTTTCGGGGCGGGGTGGCAGAAATGCGCGCGGCCGGGCTCGAGCCGGCCATCCTCACCAATATTGCGGTGGCGGCGCTGATGCTGGCCGGGTCCGTGCTGATCCTTGCCGACCGTGCGCTGTGGCTGGCCGCGGGGGCGCTGGGCGGGTTCCTGCTGCTCACGATCGTGCTCGTGCACGCGTTCTGGCGGCTGCCGCCGCCCCAGGCCAAGCTGGCGCTGTTCTTCGCGCTGGAACACGTGTCGGTCATCGGCGGGCTGATCGCGGCGGCCATCGCCAGCCATTTCAGGGCCTTGACCGGCCACTAGGGGCCGCGGCCGGCCTCGCGCACAAGCGCAGACGGCACGCTTCAGGAAGCGGCCCACGGCATGCCTCACGGCGTGCCGTGCAGCACCACCCGGTTGCGCCCTTGCTGCTTGGCGGCATACAGCGCGGCGTCGGCCGCATGGAATGCCTGGGCCACGTCGGGCCCGGCCGCCGGCCACTGCGCCACGCCGGCCGACACCGTGATGCCGCCCACCTGGCTGATGTCGCGCGCCGCGATGCGGCCACGCAGCCGTTCGGCCACGATGGCCGCTTCGGTCTGCGCCACGCCGGGCAGCAGGATCAGGAATTCCTCGCCGCCGTTGCGGCACAGGATGTCGCTGGGCCGCGAACAGTCCCGCATTCGTTGCGCCACGCCCTGGATCACCTGGTCGCCGATGGTGTGGCCGTAGGTGTCGTTGACCTGTTTGAAGTGGTCGATGTCCAGCGCCACCACGGCGAAGGGCGTGTTCGATGCCTGCAGGTGGTCGACCGCATCCTGCGTGCCGCGCCGGTTGCGCAGACCGGTCAGCGGATCGGTGATGCTGGCCAGATTCAGCCTGCCGATCTTTTCCTGCAGGCTGGTGAAGCTCCAGATCACCGCGCGCTTCAGGCGTTCGGCCTCGAAATACCAGGCTTTCACCGATTTCACCCGCTGCATGGCCACGGCCACGTCGTGGTGTTCGACGTTGGTGGCCAGTTGCGACAGGGGCAGCGAGATCTGCCGCGCGCACCACCAGATCGCCAGCAGGAACACCAGCGCCAGCGGCGCGGCATAGCCCACCAGCGCCCAGACCAGTTCGTGGATGGGTTCCAGCGTGGCCTCGGCCGGCCGTTGCGCCACCACGCCCCAGCCGCTGGCAGGCACCGGCGCGTAGCCGGCCAGCATGTCCACGCCCTTCGAATTGATGACGCGCTGCGCGCCGGCATGGCCTGCCACCACGGCGTCGATCACGGCGTTGCCGGTGACGCGTTCGCCGACCCGGTGGGGGTCGGTGTGATAGATCAGCCGGCCGTCGCCATCGACCACATAGAGATAAGAGCCGTCGGTGTAATGGTGTTTGCCCAGCAAATCTTCCAGGGCGCTTTCCTTGCGCAAGTGCAGGGTGCCCGCCAGATAGCCCAGGTAGCGGCCGTCGGCCGAGAACACCGGGTGCGACAGGTTGATCAGCAGGTTGCCGGCGATGGACACGTAGGGCTTGCTGATCAGCGGCTGGCGCGCGGCCAGCGCGGCTCGGCTGCCGGGGCTGTCCACGCGGGTGCCCAGGAAATTGCGGAAGTTCTGCGTGGTGGCCAGGATCAGGCCGTCCGCGCCCACCACGCCGACCGAGTTGAAGTTGTCGCTTTGTTCCTGCACCCGCAGCACTTCGGCCGCCAATTGGTCGGGCGTGTCCATATGCTCGGCAATCTGGCGGGCGCTGTAGCTCAGCTGGCGCTGGGCCGCCTTCAGGAAATAGCCGGCGCTTTCGGCCAGTTTGGCGGCGTAGACCCGGTTCGACTCCAGTGTGTTGGCGATGAGCTGTTCGCGTTGCAGGCGGTAGCTGGCATACAGGGCGTTGGCGGTGGCGGCGAGGGCGCTGAACACCGTAAGCGCGAGCACCAGGCCGCGCAGATTGATTCGCAGGGGGAACACAGCAGGCTTGGACCTCGGGAGGGGCGCGGCGACTTCGCCGGCAGGCGCCATTGTATGCAAGCGGCCGCCAAGTCCAATCGTGGGGCCAGGTGCTGCCTGGCCGCGTTATTCGTCCTTTACGTCGGCGTCGCGATCCAGTAAACGGGCTGCGCGCGATTGCGGCGCCGCGCCGGCGCGGAAATAGCCCATGACGGTGGCCACGCTGGCGTGGCCGGTCATGGCCATGGCCTCGCCCAGCGGCACGTTCTGCCGGCCGGCCTCGGTGACGTAGCCCGACCGCAGGCTGTGGGCCGAGAAATCGCCCTCGATGCCGGCCAGGCGGCAGCGTTCCTGCACGATGGCGCGCACCGCGGCGCCGGCCAGGGGTTCGCCAATCACATCGCCGCGGCGAATGCGGCGAAACAGCGCCCCTTCGCGAATGCCGCTGGCCGCCAGCCAGGCGTCCAGCGCCCGGGCCGCGGCGCCGGCAATGGGCTTGCGATCCTGCGCGCGGTCGAGGCCGGATTGGTTGGTCTTGGAATGGGACAGGACGTACAGGTAATCGTCGCCCACCCGGCGCGTGTTCTCGACGGTCGCGCTCACCACTTCAGAGCGGCGTCGCCCGCCGCTGGCCCAGGCGAACAGCAGCAGCGCCCGGTCACGCAGGCCGCGCAGGGAATCGTCGCAGGTATCCAGCAGCGCCTGCAACGGTTCGCGTGTCAGGGCGTCCTTGCGGCTCGGCGCGACGCCGCGGCGGGCATAGGCGCGCCGAGTCTTGGCCACCAGTTCGCGCACGGCCGGCGCATGGCAGGGGTTGGGCAGGCCACCCAGCGCGTGGGCCTTGGACAGCACGGACAGGCGTTGCAGCAGCGTGTTCAGGGCGGGCGCGCCCGGCCGCCCCTTGGCCTTCAGGCGCACCAGCTCCTGGTCCAGCGCGGGCGGCAGCTCGCATGTCAGCCCCTGGGCCGTGGCGCGCTGGGCGTGGTCCACCACGAACTGGATGACGGCGGCTTCGGACAGGGGCAGGGCAAACGCCTGTCCGTAGCGCAGGCCGAACCACGCCGACCAGTAGCGGATGGCGGCGCGATAGCTGGCCGCCGTATTGGGTGAACTGCCTTCGCGCAGCAGCTCGCGCGCGGCAGCGTCGGCGTCGCGATCAAGCCGGGTGGGGTCTGGCAGCAGGCCGGGCGGGGCAGGAGAAACGGGGAGCATTCGGCAATCGCGGGGGCAGGGCAACGGCAGGGACGGGTGGGACGGCAGCGCATCAGAAGGTGGAAGTTTCCTACATTTTTTGGCTGCCACCTAGGGTTAGTCCTCGTTTGCGCCGATATCGCCAAGCGTAAAATTAATCCATTAATTGGAACCAAGTCTCATTTTTTGGAACTTCATGGCCTCACTCGAAAACGCCGCCATCATCCTGCGCCTGATCAATACGTTGCATCGCAAGGTCACGGTGACCGATCTGGTCGAGCATCTCGATATGCCGAAAAGCTCGGCCTCGCGCCTGTTGGCGCAGATGAAGGACCTGGGGCTGCTCGAACGCGAGGAAAGTACCCGCGCCTATGGGCCGGGCGTCATCATTCTTGAACTGTCGCGCCTGGTGCGCGAAACCACCACGCTGTCGGCGCAGATGCAGGACGCCCTGAAACGGCTCAGCGCCCAAAGCGGCCATACCGGCTACATCTCGGTGCTGGAGGGCAGGGACATCATGGTGCTGCACGTGCAGCACGGCACCCATCCCTTGCGCGTCACCACCCATCCGGGCCACCGGTCGCCCAGCTGGGCCACCTCAACCGGCCGCGTGCTGCTGGCGCGCGACAGCGACGCGGACGTCGCCAAGCGGCTGGGCAAGTCGCTGCCGTTCATCTCCGACCACGCGCCACGTACGGTGCAGGACGTGCAAGCGCTGCTGCAGGGCGTGCGGCAAGCCGGTTATGCGGTGGCCATCAACGAGGCCATCCCCGGCGTGGCGTCCATCAGCTGCGCCGTGAGCGATCCGGCATCGATGCAACGCCTGGCCATGTGTCTTTCCTTTCCGGCGGCGCAGGCCGATGCGGCCAGCGTCAAGGCGCTGGCCGCGGAGCTGCTGGCGGAAGCCTCCACCCTGGGCCGGCTGGTTTGCGATCCGGCCTGGGGTTCTCCCGTTCCTGTCACTCAAGTGTGAGCACGATGATCAAGTCCACCCCCCAATCCGCCGTAGAGCCCCATCGCGCTTCGGCACACGAGGGCCCGCCGTCGCATCCCAGGGCACTGTCGCTGTCCAACCTGATTCTGCTGGCCGCGCTGAGCGTGTTCGGCGCCGTGATCGGCATCCAGCTGATCGTCACGCTGGGCGTCACGCCCAATACCTCCATCATCGGCGCACTGGTGGCGATGATCCTGTCGCGCATCCCCGTGCAGCTGCTGCGCTCGTACCGCTCGGTGCATGCGCAGAACCTGGCGCAGACCGCGATTTCGTCGGCCACGTTCGGCGCGGCCAACAGCCTGCTGCTGCCGCTGGCCATTCCCTATCTGCTGGGCCGCCCCGACATGGTGCTGCCGATGTTCCTGGGCGTGGGCCTGGCGATGCTGCTGGACGCCTACATGCTGTATCGCCTGTTCGGCAGCACGGTGTTTCCGGCCACGGGCGCCTGGCCGCCGGGCGTGGCGGCGGCCGAAGCCATCAAGGCGGGCGACCAGGGCGGCACGCAGGCCAAGCTGCTGGGCCTGGGCATCGTCGTGGGCACGGTGGGCTCGTGGTTCAAGATACCCATGTCGGCGTTCGGCGTGGCCTTCATCGGCAACATCTGGGCGCTGGCCATGTTCGGCGCCGGCTTGCTGTTGCGGGGCTATTCCGAACCCCTGTTCGGCGTCGACATCAGCAAGCAATACATTCCGCACGGCATGATGATCGGCGCGGGTCTCGTGGCGCTGGTGCAGGTGGTGATGGTGATGCGCAGTAAGTCCGGCCCCAAGGCCAGCGGCCCGACCGGCCCCAGCGTGGGCAGCAGCCTGCGCCTGGGCGGGGCGGGCTACATCCTGCTGTCCGCCGGTATTTCGGTGTTGGCGGGGCTGTATGCCGACATGTCGCTGCCGATGCTGCTGGGCTTCATTCTGTATGCCGCCTTTGCTGCCTTGGTGCATGAGCTGATCGTGGGCATCGCGGCCATGCATTCGGGGTGGTTTCCGGCGTTTGCCGTGGCGCTCATCACGCTGCTGCTGGGCCTGTTGATCGGCTTTCCGCCCCATGCGCTGGCGATTCTGTGCGGCTTCTCGGTAGCGACCGGCCCGGCCTTTGCCGACATGGGCTACGACCTGAAGGCGGGCTACATGCTGCGCGGCAACGGCGCCGACATGGCGCAGGAACTGGAAGGGCGCAAGCAGCAGCTGATCGCCGCGATGCTGGCCTTCTTGATTGCCATTCCGGTGGTGTATTTCAGCTACGGCGCGCTGTTCGATGGCGGCCAGCTGCCGCCGGTGGCCAAGGTGTATGTCGCCACCATCAACGCCGGCGCCACCCCGGGCATCGCCCACATGCTGCTGATCTGGGCCATACCCGGCGCCGTCATCCAGTTGATCGGCGGCCCCAAGCGCCAGCTGGGCGTGCTGCTGGCCACGGGCCTGTTGATCGCCAATCCGCTGGCCGGCTGGGCCGTGGCGGCCGGCATCGCGCTGCGCCTCTTGATCGAGAAGGTCGGCGGCGAAAAGCACCGCAACCATATGGAAGTGTTTGCCGGGGGCATCATCGCTGGCGACGCCATCTTCAGCTTCTTCAACGCCACCATTACCTCGCATTTTGGCAAGAAGTGATTTTCCCTTCTTGTTGTCTTACCCAGAAAGGAACCCGTTGTGAGTCTTTCCCAAACCTTGCAGGCCTTTGAAGCGCTGGACAGCGCGTACGCGTCCGGCGACACCGTGGCCAGGCTGCTGGCCCCGTACCCGAACGCCAGCGTCACCGTCACCCAGATCCGCGGCGCGAACGGTTCGACCGATTTCGTGCGCGTGGTGATTCCCGGCGCCCAGGGCAAGCGCGCCGGCGGGTCGGCGCCCACGCTGGGCATCGTCGGCCGCCTGGGCGGCATCGGCGCGCGGCCCAGCCGCCTGGGTCTGGTGTCCGACGGCGATGGCGCCGTGGCGGCCGTGGCCGCCGCGCTGAAACTGGCGCACATGCAGTCGCAGGGCGACGTGCTGGCCGGCGACGTGATCGTGGGCACGCACATCTGCCCCGACGCGCCCACCCGCCCGCACCAGCCGGTGGACTTCATGGATTCGCCCGTGGACATGAAGGCCATGAACGACCACGAACTGAGCGACGAGATGGACGCCGTGCTGTCGATCGACACCACCAAGGGCAACCGCATCATCAACCACAAAGGCTTTGCGCTGTCGCCCACGGTGAAGCAGGGCTACATTCTGCGGATGTCGGAAGACCTGCTGCGCATCATGGAAACGACCACGGGCCGCCCGGCCGCGACCTTTCCGATCTCGATCCAGGACATCACGCCCTACGACAACGGCGTCTACCACGTGAACAGCATCCTGCAACCGTCGGTGGCCACTTCGGCGCCGGTGGTGGGCGTGGCCATCACCGCAGAGACGGTGGTGCCTGGCTGCGGCACCGGCGCCAGCCACGAGGTCGACATTGCTGCGGCCGCCAAGTTCGCCGTGGAAGTCGCCAAGGAATTCACCCAGGGCAAGTGCCAGTTCTTCGACCGCGAAGAATTCGCCTTGCTGCAAGAACTGTACGGCTCGCTGGCGCATTTGCAGGGCGTCCAGGTCCAAAAGCCCTGATACCGCGCTGACACGCAAGGAGCATCGCCATGTCCACCCCCGCCCAACTGGGCACCATCACCATCGGGCAGGCGCCGCGGCCTGACATCACGCCGATTCTTCTTCAGCACTTGCCGCCCGGTGTCTCGTGCGTGCATGCCGGATTGCTCGACGGCCTGTCGCGAGACGAGATCGGCCAGCGCTATGCCCCCCAGGGCGACCAGCCCACGCTGATCACGCGCTTGCTGGACGGGTCGTCGGTGGTGGTGGACAAGGCCCGGATGCTTGAATTGCTGAAGCAGAAAGCGGCAGCGCTGGCGGTCCAGGGTTGCCGTTACGTGCTGGTGCTGTGCACGGGCGCCTTCGATGATCTTGAGGCGGGCGGCGCGTGGCTGATCGAGCCGGACCGCATCGTGTCGCCCACCGTGGCGGCGCTGGTCGGCGGGCGGCAGGTGGGGGTGATCGTGCCCTTGGCGTCGCAGATGGCGTCCGAGGCGCACAAGTGGCGTGCACTGGCGCATGCGCCGCTGTGCGCCGCGGCCTCGCCTTATTCGGATGAGACCGCCACGCTGGCGCAGGCCGCACAAGATCTGCGGCGCCAGGGCGCCGAAGTGCTGGTGCTGGACTGCATGGGGTTTGTCGAGCGCCACCGGCAGGTGGCGGCCGAGGCCTCGGGACTGCCGGTGATTCTGTCGAACGCGATCATTGCCCGGCTGACGGCGGAACTGCTGAGCTGACGGCGCCGGGCGCCGCGAGATCGCCCCGATAGACGAGATGGATCTTGTTGCCGTCGGGATCGCGCAGGTAAGCGCCGTAGTATCCATCGCCGTAATGCGGCCGGGACCCGGGCGCGCCTTCATCCGTGCCGCCCGCGGCCAGGCCTGCGGCGTGGGCGCGGCGCACGGCGTGCGCGTCGGGTGCCAGAAACGCCACCATGCTGCCGTTGCCGGCGCTAGGCGCTTGCCGGTTGAATGGGGCATAGGCATAGAAGCGCGGCAATGGCTGACCCGGAACGATCCAGCAGCGGGCGGCCGGCCCGCCGTCCGGCGTGACCTGGCGCTGTTGCAGGCCTAGCGGCAGCAGAATCGCGTCGTAGAAGTCCGACGCGCGATTCAAGTCGCTCACGCCGACGGTGATATGGCTGAACATCAGTTTGCACCTTGAGGTTGGACTCAGGCCCATTCTGCAGGCCGATTCGCCATCGTCCCACTGCCAAGCGAATTTGGCACCCCCATTTCCTTCCCAATCCGTCCTGCGCGACGCGATTCGTCCTCCACTTGCCTTATTTGTATGATTTAATACGTATGACGTAATATATAATATATAAATTAGAAATTACTCACGATAATGTTCACTTATCGTGAGTAATTCAATGAACCTCTCTCCAGGAATCGCGCCATGGCCACCGGAATCACGCAATCGGACGTTTGGGCAGCCGCAGATGCCTTGCTGCTCGAAGGCGCACGGCCCACCATCGAGCGGGTGCGCCAGAAAATCGGCCGTGGCTCGCCCAATACCGTCAGTCCGCACCTGGAAAGCTGGTTTGGCGGCCTGGGGGCACGCATCCAGGACCCGGGCGCGTTCGCCGCACCCGCCGCCATTCCCGACCCCATTGCCCAGGCCGCGACCCATTTCTGGGAAGCCGCGCTGTCGGCCGCCCGGGCCGAGCAGGCCGACGCCACCCGCCAGCGCTGGGAAGAACTGAAAGAAGAGGGCGCACGCCTGGCCGGCCGGGCCGAACAGCTGGCGCTGCGCGAAACGCAGCTGCAAGCGCGCGAACGCGACCTGGAAGAAGGCCTGAAAGTCGCCACCCGCCAATTGGCTGCCACGGAAGAGCGCCTGCGTACGGCCGAGGCGCACTTGCGCGAACGAGACCAGGCGCTGGCCGCCGGGCAGCGGCAACTGGCGGACGCGCGCGCCGTGCTGCAAGCCCAGGCGGCCGACGCCGAGCGCGCCCGCGCCGAGCAGGCCGAGGCCCTGGCGGCGGCGCATGAGCGCCATGCCGCGCACGAACGGCGCTGGATGACCGAACTGGATGCCGAGCGCGGGGCGGTCAAGCGTTTGCAGGGGCGGGTCGACGAGGCCCAGGCAGCCCGTCAGCAACAGGCAGAACAGGCGCGCCAGGCCCTGGCGCAGGCCACTGAACGCCTGCGCGCGGCCGAGCACAGCGCAGCCGAACAACTGCGCGCGGCGCAGGCCGACGCCCAGGCCCGCCGGGCGGATGCCCTGGCCGAGTTGGGCCGGCGGCAGGCCGACGCGGCGGCGGCCCAGGAAGCCCTGCAGGCCTCGCGACGCCGCGAACAGGATCTGGTCGAGCGCGTGGCCGCGGCCGACGCGCAAGGGGTCGAATTATTGGCGCAACTGAAGGCGCGGGATGCCCAGCTACTGGAATTGACTCGGCACCTGATGGCCGCGCAGGCCAAGTCCGATTCCGCAGGGGAAAAGCAGGCGGGCCCAGCCTGAAGGTCGGGGCAGGCCGGCGAAAGTGGCTGCCGGCCCCTGTCGGTAATGCGCCGCGGCCTGGCTGCTGGCCCGGTCATCGGGTCAGGGCCAGGCAGGGTCAGGCCCAAGCATTGTCGCGGCGCCCGGCCATCGCGCCCTAGCGGCCGGGATACACCCCCTGGAACGGCGTATTGTCGGGTTCACCGAAATTGTCGGCGTGATAGTTGGCCGGGTCCGAACGCATGCTGGACTTCTGGCCGCTGGCGCTGCTGCTGCCGCCCGGTGTCATGGTGCAGCCGGCTAGCAGGATGGCCAGCACGAGGCCGGCAGTGGTCACGAGTTTCATCACAAACCTCCACAAAGAAGCTTGCCGGAAAAGCGGACCGGACTGGCCGGTATCGCCTGCATCCACTCCGGCGTGCCACATGCGCGCCGGATGCAGGCGCGATGGTGCCTGTCCGGTCAGGCAGGCCGTGGTCGGGCCGCCTGGCGGATGGGCAGAAACGATGGCAAGCAAATCAACACAGCCTGTCGAGGCCTCGGGCACCCGGCTTTGCCGGGTGCGAGGGGCTATCGCGGCGCATCCTGGTGGCAGGCCAGGGGCGTCCCGCGACAAGCGATCCACAGCATGTCTTGTTGGGAGGGGGAACAGCTCATGGGGCAAGCCCACAGCAAGTGGTGTGCCCGGGCGGGGCGAAAGCAGCAGGGCGGCGCCTGGGCGGGCTTGTCTGGGCCATTTTCCTCCCGCCCGGGTGACTCGTCCACGGCAATTTCGGATAAATTCGTAAACGCCCAGGGCACCTTGGGCCTGTTCGCCTGGAGCACCGCTTGAACCCGATCCCGCGCCCGACCTCTGATCTGCCCCGTAACCTGCTGGTCATCGTCATCCTGCTGGCCCTGATGATCGGCAGCCTGTATGTGCTGAAACCCTTTCTGTTCGGGCTGATCTGGGCCACCACCATCGTGGTGGCGACGTGGCCGGTGATGCGGGCGATCCAGCGCCGCTGCGGCGGCCGCCGCTGGCTGGCGACGCTGGTGATGCTGCTGGTGCTGCTGGTGGTGATCGTGCTGCCGCTGTACCAGGCGATTTCCACCCTGGCGCTGCATGGCGGCGCCATCATGACGGCCATCAAGAGCCTGCCCGACTACGCCTTGATGGCGCCGCCGGGCTGGGTGCAAAGCGTGCCGCTGGGCGGGCCGCGCATCGCCCAGGAATGGCAGGCGCTGGCCGATGCGGGCGCGGGCGGCCTGCTGGCGCGGCTGGAACCCTACGTGACCATGGCCGCCAAGTGGCTGCTGAGCAATGCGGCGATTGTCGGCGTGTTCGTCATGCACATGCTGATCACGATCGTCATTGCCGGCATCCTGTATTTCCAGGGTGACGTGGCGGCCGACTTCATGCAGCGCTTTGCCAACCGGCTGGCGGGCCACCGGGGCGTGGCGGCCATCCGGCTGGCCGGCCTGTCGATCCGCGCGGTGGCGCTGGGTATCGTCGTGACCGCCGTGGTGCAGTCGGCGCTGGGCGGGCTGGGCCTGTGGATCGCCGGGGTGCCGGCCGCCGGCATCATCACGGCGCTGATGCTGATGCTGTGCCTGGCGCAGTTGGGGCCGTTCCTGCCGCTGCTGGGCGGGGTGGTCTGGCTGTTCCAGAACGACATGAAGCTGGCGGCGGTGCTGCTGCTGGTGTGGGCCGTGCTGGTGACGATGCTGGACAACCTGTTGCGCCCCATGTTGATCAAGCGCGGCGTGAACCTGTCGATGCTGCTGATCCTGGCCGGGGTGCTGGGCGGCCTGTTTGCGTTCGGCATCGTGGGCCTGTTCATCGGGCCGGTGATCCTGGCCGTGACATCGACGCTGCTCAAGGCCTGGGTTGACGAAGTGCCGCCGCCCGATGATGGCGCGCCGGCCACGTTGAAGCATCCGACCGAGCTTTGATGGCGGCCCGGCCACCGCAAGCTGGTGCAATCTTTATCGTCGCGGGCGGCTTATCTTTGGGCCAGACCACCACCCGTTGGCCCAGACCACAACCCGCCACCAGGAGCCGCCCGTGACACCGCATCCCTCGCAACCCTTCGATTGGCGCAGTGCCGTGGTGGACCCCGCGCCCTTGGCGCCGGCAGGATTCCGGTCGCTGGTCACCCCGACCAGCCGCGGTTCGACCACGCTGTTCGAGCGCGCCGCCGATCTGCGCGACGATTGGGATGCCGAGAGATCCCCCTATACCTATGGCTTGCACGGCACGCCCACGGTGCTGGAACTGGGGGCGCGCATCGCCCGCATCGAACAGGGCCGGCACTGCTTCATCACGCCGGGCGGGCAGGCGGCCATCGCCTTGATCTACCTGGCGTTTTGCGGCGCGGGCGACCACGCCTTGCTGCCCGAGACGGCCTACGGCCCCAACCAGGGGCTGGCCGGCGGCCTGATGCAACGCCTGGGTGTCGAGGTGGAAACCTACGACCCGATGATCGGCGCGGGCATCGCGGCGCTGATCCGGCCCAATACCAGGCTGGTCTGGTGCGAAAGCCCCGGCTCGGCCACGATGGAAATCCAGGACGTGCCGGCGATTGCGGCGGCGGCGCACCGGGCGGGCGCCGTGGTGGCGCTGGACAACACGTATGCGGCGGGCGTGCTGTTCGACGCCTTCGCGCACGGCGTGGACGTGACGATGCAGGCGCTGACCAAGTACATCGGCGGCCATAGCGACTTGCTGCTGGGGTCGGTGACCTGCCGCGACGAGGCGCATTACCGGGCGCTGGGCGAGGCGCGCAATTTCCTGGGCATGGCGGCGTCGCCGGACGATTGCAGCCTGGCGCTGCGCGGCCTGCAGACGCTGGCGGTGCGGCTGGACCAGCTGGAACGCAGCACGCTCGAGGTCGCCCAGTGGCTGGCCGCAAGGCCCGAGGTGCAGACGGTGCTGCATCCGGCGCTGCCATCCTGCCCCGGGCACGAGATCTGGCGGCGCGACTTTACCGGGTCGGCCAGCGTGTTTTCGATCGTGCTGGGGCCGGCGCCGAGCCGCGCGCGGATCGAGGCCTTCGTGGACCGGCTGCGGCTGTTCAAGATCGGCTACAGCTGGGGCGGCGTGACCAGCCTGGTCGCGCCGTACTTCAAGCTGCGGCGCACGGTGCGGCCATACGGCGACCGGCTGGTGCGGCTGAACGTGGGGCTGGAACCGGCGCCGCTGCTGATCGCGGACCTGGAGCAGGCGCTGTCGGCGCTGGCTTGAACCCGGCGTGGCGGACGGGCGCTTTCGGTGATGGCTGGCGTCGTGTCCGGCAACCGGATTCGGCGCTGGCCTGCGTGATGCCCCGGCCGGGCGGCCCGCGCGGCCAGGGGAAAGCGCGTACCATTCTGGCCTTGGGGCCCGCCGTGCATGCAGGCTTGCGTGATTCAGGCCTGCATCAACGCCCCCCCCGTTTCGCCTTTTCCGCAGTGTCCAAGATGACGATTTTTCCGCTGAATTCCTCTACGCCCATTCCCGCGCTTTCCCGCCTTGCCTTCGTGATCCTCACGCACTCGGGAGGCCGGCCATGAGCGACAGCATCCGCCTGGCCAAGCGGCTGGCCACCGAACAATCGTGCTCGCGCGGCGATGCCGAACGCTATATCGAAGGCGGCTGGGTGGCCGTGGATGGCAAGGTGGTGGAAGAACCCGGTTTTCGCGTCGGCGCCAACCAGACGGTGAGCCTGCTTGCCGGCGCCAAGCTGGAAGACATGCGGCCGGTCAGCGTGCTGGTGCACAAGCCGGCGGGCCTGTCCGCATCAGACCCTCGGGAATCCGCGCTGGACCTGATCGTGCCGGCCAACCTGATGCCGGGTGACCGTTCGGGCCTGCGTTATCTGAAGCGCATGTTCAACGGCCTGAAACTGGCGACGCCGCTCGAGCGTGCGGCCAGTGGGCTGGTGGTGTACACGCAGGAATACGCGGTGTCGCGCAAGCTGGTCGAAGAAGGCCGGCACGTCGAACAGGAATACATTGCCCAGGTGCGCGGCACGCTGGACGCGGCCGGCTTGGCGCGCCTGCAACGCGGCCTGGCCTACGAGGGCCGGCCCGCCACGCCCATGAAGGTCAGCTGGCAGAACGAAACCCACCTGCGCTTTGCGCTGAAGACGCCGGCGCTGGGGTTCATCGAATACGTGTGCGATACCGCCGGGCTGCAATTGCTGGGGCTGCGCCGTTTGCGCATTGGCCGGTTGCCGATGGCGGGGCTGGCGGTGGGGCAGTGGCGCTATCGGCTGGAATACGAGCGGTTCTAGGCCCTTGCCAGCCCCCGAAAGACTTCAAGTGAATTCTCGGATAACCTCAAGTGAATTCTCGAATGACTTCGTGTGGTTTCTCGAATAGCTTCAAGTGAATTCTTGAATAATCTCATTATTTACATGAAGTTTATTCAATAAATTATTGATAAATAATAATAAAATTTAAAAGGACGCTGCATGCCAAGTACGCCCGGCCGCTTGTCGCCCGCTTTCAACCCGCACCGCCGCAGCGTGTTGCGCGCCGTGGGTGCCGTGGGCTTGTCGAGCCTGGCGCTGGCCGGCTGCGCCACCCGCTCGCCGAACCGTGGCGAAGGCGAGCAGACCGCGCCCGGCGACTTGTCGGCCAGCCAGACGGGCCAATCGCTGTCCAACGCCGCCCCCCGGCGCGACGCCCCGGTACCGGCCTTGCGGCCCGGCGGCCGCGTGGCCATCGTGGCGCCCGCGTCGGCCGCCGATGGCGCGGCCTTTGAAGCGGCCGACTGGTTGCAGGCCCGGGGCTTCGAAGCCCAGATCATGCCCGCCGCGCTGACCCGCAGCGACGCGCCGTTCGAGTACCTGGCCGGCGACGACGCCGCCCGGCTCAATGACCTGCACGCGGCGTTTGCCGACCCGGCGATTGGCGCGGTGTGGTGCCTGCAAGGCGGTTTCGGCTCGTGGCGCATTGCCGACAAGCTGGATTTCGGCCTGTTGCGCAAGCACCCCAAGCCCTTCATCGGCTATAGCGACATCACCGCGCTGCACCTGGCCATCCAGAAACAGGCGGGTTTCGTGACCTTTCACGGGCCGATGCTGGCGCAGGACCTGCTGGCCGGCAAGGCCGAACCCACCGCCAGCCACGTGCTGGCCATGGTGGGCGGGCAGATCGGGCAGGGCGCCTGGATCGATGCGCCCCCGGAATCCAACCCGGTGGTGCTGGCGCCCGGCGTGGCGACCGGCCGGCTGGTGGGCGGCAACCTGGCGCTGATCGCCGCCACCATCGGCTCGCGCCACGAGATCGCCACCCGCGACGCGATTCTGTTCATCGAAGACGTCAACGAGGCGCTGCCGCGCATCGACCGCCTGCTGTCGCAATTACGCGCGGCCGGTAAATTCGACCGCATCAAGGGCGTGCTGGTGGGCAATTTCACCCGCCTGGGGCTGCCGGGCGGCGATGCGGCGGGGCAGTTTCAGCTGTTTCCGCTGTTGCAGGAACAATTCCAGGCGCGCGGCATTCCCGTGCTGGCGGCCTGGCCCAGCGGCCACGGCGACCCCAACCTGACGCTGCCGTTGGGGGCGCTGGTGACGCTGGATACCCAGCGCCGCGGGCTGCGGCTGGAACAGCCGGTGGCGGTGTAGGCGCACCGGTATGGCCGGGTCATGGCCGGGGCAGCCGCCAAGGTCTGACCCGCGATGGCGCGTCGCGGCGGCACCGGCTTGGTGCCAACCCCCTTGCCGTGGCATTATTTTCGTTCGCACCGCGTTTGCCGCGGCGGCGTTTCCCTCCGTACGGCGCAACCTGCGCATCCCTGTCAGGGCTTGGCACGCGAGTTGCTAGCAGTAACGTCACAGACGGTCATCAAGATAAGCGCAAAGCCGGCATCTGCCCAAGACAGGCAGGGCCGGCGTGATCTTGCAAAGGAGACGTTCGTGAGGCATCTCGTCAAGCACGTTACCCGTTACCGCTATGCCGCGCCGGTCAGTTACAGCATCCAGACGCTGCGGCTGACGCCCCGGTTCGATGACCATCAGCGCGCCTTGCGCTGGCACATCCAGGCGCCCGGCGACATCCAGGCCCAGGTCGACGCCTACGGCAATGTGGCGCACACCCTGATCCTGAACCGACGCCACCACGAGGTCGAGATCCAGGTCACTGGCCAGGTCGAGATCGAACCGCGGGCCCAGGGCCACGTGGGCCAGGAAGACCACCGGCTGCCCGTGCACGTGTACTGCGTGCCCACCGCGCTGACCCACGGCGATGACGCCGTGCGGGGCTTTTCGGGCCGGGTGCTGCCGCGCGGCCTGTCCACCCCCGAAGATGCCTTGTCGCTGGCCGAAGCCATCTGCGACCGGGTGGTGTTTGCCCCCGACGATGATACGGCGGGGGGCGAACCGTCTGGCGCCGCCCAGGTGCTGGCGCTGGGCCGGGGCGGCAGCCGCGACCAGGCCCACCTGTTCCTGGCCTGCGCCCGGGCCTGCGGCACCCCCGCGCGCTACGTCAGCGGCTACCTGTACACCCAGGAAGACCAGGCCGTGGCCCATGCCTGGGCCGACATCTGGCTGCCCGAACCGGGCTGGGTCAGCGTGGACGTGACCCACCGCCGCTTTGCGTCGGACCGGCACTGCCGGCTGGCCGTGGCGCGCGACCATGATTCGGCCTCGCCGGTGCGCTGGCTGCACGGGCAGGGCGCGGAACTGTCCACGCAGATTTCCGTGACGATGCAAGCCGGCGCCTGAGCACATAGGCTTTCCCGCTTTCCCCTTTTTTGCGGCATTCAATCCGCGCCTGGCCGGGCGACCGATCACCGGCCAGGCGCGTTTCAGTATCCTGGCCCCAGGCCCGGTCTTCGGAGAAGGCAGTGACGATCCACGTAGCGCTCAAGCATGTGACGCAGTACCGATATGACCGGCTGGTGGGGCTGTCCGCCCAGGTGTTGCGGCTGCGGCCGGCGCCGCACAGCCGCACCCCGATCCTGTCGTATTCGCTGAAGGTCGAGCCGGAAAACCACTTCATCAATTGGCAGCAGGATCCCTTTGCCAATTACCTGGCGCGGCTGAATTTTCCCGACAAGACCCGCGAATTCAAGATCACGGTGGACCTGGTCGCCGAAATGGCGGTCTACAACCCGTTCGATTTCTTCCTGGAGCCGGGCGCCGAGGAATACCCCTTTGACTACGACGAGGGGCTGGCCCGTGAACTGGCGCCGTACCGGGTGCGTGACGACGCCACGCCGCGCTTTGTCGACTTCCTGGAACGGGTGGACGTGCGGCGCCAGCGCACCGTGGATTTCCTGGTGGGCCTGAACCGCCAGATCCACCAGGAAATCAAGTACTTGATCCGCATGGAGCCGGGCGTGCAGACGCCCGAGGTGACGCTGACCCGCAACGCTGGCTCGTGCCGCGATTCGGCCTGGCTGCTGGTGCAGGCGCTGCGCCACCTGGGCCTGGCGGCGCGTTTCGTATCGGGCTACCTGATCCAGCTCAAACCCGACGTGAAGGCGCTGGACGGCCCGGGCGGCGCGGAAAGCGACTTTACCGACCTGCACGCCTGGTGCGAGGTCTACCTGCCCGGCGCGGGCTGGATCGGGCTGGACCCGACCTCGGGCCTCTTGGCAGGCGAAGGGCACATTCCCCTGGCGGCCACCCCCGAGCCCGGCAGCGCGGCGCCGGTGACAGGCGCGGTGGACGAAGCCGAGGTCGAATTCACCCACACCATGGAAGTGACGCGCATCTTTGAATCGCCGCGCGTGACCCAGCCGTATTCCGATGACCAGTGGCAGGCGATCCGCGACCTGGGCCTGCGCATCGACGTCCGGCTGGACCAGATGGACGTGCGCCTGACCATGGGCGGCGAACCGACCTTTGTGTCGGTAGAGGACCGCGAGGGCGCCGAATGGAACACGGCGGCGTTGGGGCCGACCAAGCGTGGCTACGCCGTGGCGCTGCTGAACCGGTTGCGCGAGCGCTATGGCGCCAATGGCTTTTTGCACTTCGGCCAGGGCAAATGGTATCCGGGCGAACAACTGCCGCGCTGGGCGCTGTCGATCTATTGGCGCGAAGACGGCCAGGCCTGCTGGCAGGACCCGGCGCGGTTCGCCGACGAACGCGAACGCAGCCGCTACGGCGCCGCCGACGCGCGCCGCTTCATGGGCTCGCTTTGCGCGCGGCTGGGGCTGGGTGATGAATATATCGTGCCCGGCTACGAGGACGTCTTCTATTACCTGTGGCGCGAGCGCCGCCTGCCGGTCAACGTCGACCCGTTCGATTCGCGGCTGGATGACGAGATGGAACGCGCGCGCCTGCGCCGCGTATTCGAGGCCAGGCTGGACAGCGTCACGGGTTATGCGCTGCCGGTGCGCCGGGGCGACGGGCCGGATCTGGATGGGCCGGCCTGGGTGTCCGGCCCCTGGTTCCTGCGCGATGAACGCATGTACCTGTTCCCGGGGGATTCGCCCATGGGTTACCGGCTGCCGCTGGATTCGCTGCCCTGGGTGGCCGAGGCCGATGCGCCGGTGCTGCTGGAGCGCGATCCGTTCGAGGCGCGGCGGGCGTTGCCGACCGCGGCGCCGTTGCGGATGCAGCCGTCGCCCGGGGGGGCGGCGGGCAGGGACGCCGGCCAGGGCAACGGTGCGCGCGGGAACGGACAGGCGGCCACGGGCCAGGCAGGCTATGCCGGCTCGGCCACGGGCACTGACCCGAACGGCAACGCCGGCCGCAGCCCCGACAAGTTCGAGTCCGCCGCCTGGGTCAACCGCACGGCGCTGTGCGTCGAGGCCCGCGCCGGGGTGCTGTACGTCTTCATGCCGCCGTTGCAGCGCCTGGAGGACTACCTGGAACTGGTGACGCAGGTGGAGGCCACCGCCCGCGACCTGTCGGTGAAGATCGTGATGGAAGGCTATCCGCCCCCGCGCGATCCGCGCCTGAAGGTGCTGCAGGTCACCCCCGACCCGGGCGTGATCGAGGTCAACATCCACCCGGCGTCCAACTGGACCGAACTGGTGGACCACACCGAATTCCTCTACCAGGCGGCGTTCGAGACGCGCCTGTCGACCGAGAAGTTCATGGCCGACGGCCGCCATACCGGCACCGGGGGCGGCAACCATTTCGTGCTGGGCGGCAAGACGCCGGCCGACAGCCCGTTCCTGCGCCGCCCCGACGTGCTGGCCAGTCTGTTGGCGTACTGGGTCAACCATCCGTCCTTGTCGTACCTGTTTTCGGGGCTGTTCATCGGCCCGACCAGCCAGGCGCCGCGCATCGACGAGGCCCGCAACGACCAGGTCTACGAGCTGGAACTGGCCTTCCAGGAAATCCACAAGCGCTGCCGGGAGCAAGGCGCCCAGGTGCCGCCCTGGATGGTGGACCGGGCGCTGCGCAACATTCTGGTGGACGTGACGGGCAACACCCATCGGTCTGAATTCTGCATCGACAAGCTCTATTCGCCCGACGGCCCCACGGGGCGGCTGGGCCTGTTGGAGCTGCGCGCCTTCGAAATGCCGCCCCACGCCCGCATGAGCCTGGCGCAGCAGTTGCTGCTCCGCGGGCTGGTGGCGCATTTCTGGAAAACTCCCTATACCGCCGGGCTGACGCGCTGGGGCACCGAACTGCACGACCGCTTCCTCCTGCCGGCCTTTGTGAAGATGGATTTCGCCGATGTGATGGCCGATCTGAACGAGGCCGGCTATGCCTTTGACGCGGCCTGGTTCGCGCCGCATTTCGAGTTCCGCTTCCCGCTGTTCGGCGACGTGGCCGCGCGCGGCATCCACCTGGAACTGCGCGGCGCGCTGGAACCCTGGCATGTGATGGGCGAGGAAAGTTCGTCGGCGGGCGCGGTGCGCTACGTGGATTCGTCGCTGGAACGGCTGGAAGTCCGGGTGACCGGGCTGAACGGCAGCCGCCACGTGGTCACCGTCAATGGCCGCACGCTGCCGTTGCAGCCCACCGGCACGGTGGGCGAGTACGTGGCCGGGGTGCGCTACAAGGCCTGGTCGCCGCCGTCGGCGCTGCATCCGACCATCCGCGTGCACGCCCCGCTGACCTTCGACATCGTCGATACCTGGAACCAGCGGTCGCTGGGCGGCTGCCGCTACCACGTGGCGCACCCGGGCGGGCTGAACCCCGAGAGCTTCCCGGTCAATGCCTACGAAGCCGAAAGCCGCCGCCTGGCCCGTTTCGAAAGAATCGGCCATACGGCGGGCCGGCTGGACCCGGCGCCGGCCCGGCCCAGCCGGGAATTTCCGTTCTCGTTGGATTTAAGGCACGATTGACGCCTCTGATCACCCGATTTCGACGCGCATGCCGCAATTTCTCTTCCAGACGGACCCGTCCCAGGACGCGGTCTCGCTGGCAGTCCACGCCGCCCTGGCCGCCCGGCCGGGGCACTATGACGAACTGCGGGCGCCGGCCGACGCGCCCGGCGCCACCCGGCTGCGCGACCCCTGGCCCCGGTTCTTCGAACTGCTGGGCACCGATGGCTTTGCCGACCTGGACCGCCGCGCCGACGGCGTGGCCCGGCAAATTCGCGAAAACGGCATTACCTACAACATCTACGCCGACGCCAATGGTCCGACCCGGCCGTGGTCGCTGGACCTGCTGCCGTTCATCATCGACGACCAGGACTGGGCCACGATCGAGCAGGGCCTGTCCCAGCGCGCGGCGCTGCTCAACCGGGTGCTGGCCGACGTCTACGGCACGCAGGAACTGCTGCGCGAAAACCTGCTGCCCCCGGCCCTGGTGCAGGGCCACCCTGGCTACCTGCGGCCGCTGCGCGGTTACCTGCCGCCGGGCGGCACCTACCTGCACATTGCCGCGTTCGACCTGGCGCGGGCCAGCGACGGCGGCTGGCGGGTGGTGTCGCAGCGCACCCAGGCGCCGTCCGGGCTGGGTTACCTGCTGGAAAACCGCCTGACCGTGTCCGGCCTGTTTCCCGAGGCCTTCAAGGAACTGCGGGTGCAGCACCTGGCCAGCAGCTACCGTCGGCTGATGGACATGCTGTACCGCCTGAGCCCGGCGGCGGTCCCGGGCACCGCCCGCATCGTGCTGCTGACCCCCGGCCCCTACAACGAAACCTATTTCGAGCAGACCTATCTGGCGCGCTACCTGGGCGTGACCCTGGTGGAAGGCAGCGACCTGGTGGTGCGCGACAACCTGCTGTTCCTGAAGACGCTGCACGGGCTGGAACGGGTGCACGCGGTGCTGCGGCGGCTGGACGACGATTTCTGCGACCCGCTGGAGCTGCGGTCCGATTCCACGCTGGGCGTGCCCGGGCTGCTGCAGGTGATGCGCGCCGGCAATGTGCTGGTGGCCAATTCCCTGGGCACGAGCTTCCTGGAATCGCCGGCCATCAATGGCTTTTTGCCCGCCATCAGCCGCCGGCTGCTGGGGCAGGACCTGCTCTTGCCGTCGCTGCCGTCGTGGTGGTGCGGCGAAGCGGCGGCGCGCGAACAGGTGCTGGCCGACCTGCCGGGGGCGGTGGTCAAGGCGACGTACCCGGGGCATGCCCGCGGCGGTTTCGAGCCGGTGATCGGCGGCGCGGTGTCGCCGGCCGAGCGCGACGCCCTGCGCGACCGCATTGCCGAGCAGCCGGACGCCTACACCATCCAGCAGTACCTGCCGCTGTCGCAGGCGCCGACCTGGGCGGCGGGCCACATCGTGCCGCGCGCGGCCATGCTGCGGGTCTTTGCCATTGCCGACGGGGCGGGGGGCTGGCACATGCTGCCGGGCGGCCTGACCCGCATCGCCAGCCGCGAACAGCAGATCGTGTCGATGCAGCGCGGTGGCAGCAGCATGGATACCTGGGTCACCACCCGCGGGGCGGTCGATACATTTTCGATGCTGCCGGCCAAGCTGCGGCCCGAAGACCTGGCCCACAGCCACCGGCCGGTATCCAGCCGCGCGGCCGAAAACCTGTTCTGGATGGGCCGTTATACCGAGCGCGCCGAAAACGACGTGCGCCTGGCGCAGGTGACGCTGACCTGGCTGAACAGCGACGACGACAACGCCCGCGACCTGTTCGAGGCCGTGTCCACGCTGTGCCGGCGCAGCGGCCTGATGCCGCTGGCGCCCACCTTGTCGGTGCGCATGTTCGAACACACCCTGGTGGCCGAGTTGGCCGCCGACGGCGGCGGGCTGGCGCGCAACCTGGCCGCGCTGTCGTTTGCCGCGGGCCAGATCCGCGACCGCCTGTCGCCCGACCACTGGCGCCTGGTGGTCACGGCCGCCGGCTGCCTCGCCGACCTGGCGGTCGACCCGCAGGCGGCCCTGGCCGACGAAGGCATCGCCGTGTCCGCGCCCGACGTGGTGGCGGCCCTGAAACGCCTGGGTACGCAGCTGTCGGCCATCACGGGGTCGCAGACCGACCGCATGACGCGTGACGATGGCTGGCGCCTCTTGACCCTGGGCCGCCAACTGGAACGCCTGTGCGCCATGGCCAACCTGCTCAGCGCGCTGTTCCGGCGCAACGCCGTGCTGGGCGACAGCGCCTTCGGCCTGCTGCTGGACCTGTTCGACAGCACCATCACCTATCGCGCCCACTACCCGGGGCGCCAGGAAATTCCCGCCTTGCTGAACCTGCTGGTGCTGGAACCGGCCAACCCGCGGTCCATCGCCTGTGTGCTGGGGGTGCTGCGCAAGGAACTGGCGCGCCTGCCGGGGGCGGCGGACGGCCCCGGCGCGGCGCTGGCCGACCTGTTGCCCGTGCTGGCCGAGGGCGGCGCGGCAGGCACGGCGCTTGCGGCCTTGTGCGAACGCGACGGCCAGGGCCGCTACCAGGCCTTGCTGGACCTGGCCGCGCAGCTCGATGCCGCCGCCAGCGCCTTGTCCAACGACATCAGCCGCCGCTATTTCAGCCATGTGTCCGGCCGCGACCAGACGCTGACGGCTTGACCCGAGACCACCGCCATGACCTTGCCTGACTCGCCCGACGCGTCCCAGACCCTGGGGGTCAGCCACGTCACCGCCTACCGCTACGAAGCGCCGGTGGAGCTGGCCCACCACCTGTGCTACCTGCGGCCGTTGCACGACGCCTGGCAGCAGGTGGACGGCTACACGCTGGCCATCACTCCCGCGCCGGCCGACTACGCCGAATCGCTGGACGTCTTCGGCAACCGCCGCGCCACCTTTGCGTTGTATGCGCCGCACGAGGCGCTGACCGTGCGCGCCACCAGCCAGGTCACCGTGCGCCCGCGCTTTGACGGCCTGGACCCGACGGCCACCGCCCCCTGGGAGGCCGCGGCCGAACGCCTGCGCTACGACGCGGGCGCCGACTACGCGCCGGAAGGCGAATTCGTGTTTCCGTCGCCCTATGTGCCGCTGCACGGCGAACTGCGCGACTACGCGCTGGTGTCGTTCACGCCAGGCCGGCCGATTGCGCTGGCGGCCATCGACCTGATGCATCGCATCCACCACGATTTCACGTACGACCCAGCCCATACCCAGGTGTCCACGCCCATCCTGGATGCGTTTCGCCAGCGGGCCGGGGTGTGCCAGGATTTCGCCCACGTCATGATCGGCTGCCTGCGCGCCATCGGCCTGCCGGCGCGCTATGTCAGCGGCTACCTGATGTCGCAGCCGCCCCCGGGCCGACCGCGCCTGATCGGGGCGGACGCGTCGCATGCCTGGGTGTCGGTGCATTGCCCGGGCTTGGCGGCCACCGGCGGCTGGCTGGACCTGGACCCCACCAACGACCTGGTGCCGGGCGTGTCGCACGTGGTGCTGGCCCAGGGCCGCGACTATGGCGACGTGACGCCGCTGCGCGGGGTGATCCGCGGCGGCGGCCATGAATTGAGTGTGCAGGTCACGGTGGCCCCCTTGGCGGAATTTCCGACCGAGCCGGCGCCGCCCTTGTTTCCGGAGGTCGATGCATGACGTATTTCTTCGATGCGCTGGGGCGCCAGCTCAATGCGCCCAAACGCCAGCGCCAACGCCAGCGGCACGCCCGCGCCAAGGCGTTCCAGTGCGTCTGCGGCCAGCAGATCTTCTTTGGCAATACCGAATGCCTGAACTGCCATCGGCCATTGGGTTTCGACCCCAAGCGCGGCCACGTGCTGGCGCTGGACCCGGGCAAGACGGAAGGTGTGTGGGCCGAAGCCGGCCGGGTGCGGGGCAGGGCCTTCAAGCGCTGCGGCAACTTTGCCACGCCGGCCCTGTGCAACTGGCTGCTGCCGGCCACGTCCGCCGACTCGCTCTGCCTGGCGTGCAGCCTGAATCGCACCATTCCCGACCTGTCGATTCCCGAGAACGGCCCGCTCTGGTTCAAGGTGGAAGCCGCCAAGCGCCAGCTGATCGCGCAGTTGATGACACTGGGCCTGCCGATCCGGCGCTCGCAAGAGCCAGGCGACGGCGGACTGGCGTTCGACCTGCTGGCTCCGGGCGCGGACGGCGCGCCGTTATTGACCGGCCACAACCAGGGCCTGATCACCATCAATATCCTGGAAGCCGACGACGCCTACCGGGTGCAGGTGCGTGAATCCATGCACGAACCCTATCGCACGCTGCTGGGGCATTTTCGTCACGAGATCGGTCATTTCTACTGGGACCAGCTGGTGGCTGGCGGCGACTGGCTGGAACCCTTTCGCCAATTGTTCGGCGACGAGCGCGCCGACTACGCCCAGGCGCTGCAACGCAATTACGAACAGGGGCCGCCCGCCGACTGGGCGCTGCATTTCATCAGTACGTACGCCTCGTGCCATCCCTGGGAAGACTGGGCCGAGACCTGGGCCCACTACCTGCACATGATGGATACGCTGGACACCGCCATCAGCTTTGGCGTCACGCGCATGGCGGTGGAGCAGGCCTACGAACCCTTTACCCGGGTATCGCTGTACGACCAGGACGACCCCGAAGGCCAGGGCTTCCTCGACCTGGTCAATGCCTGGGTGGCGCTGACCGGGGTGCTCAACGAGCTGTCGCGCAGCATGGGGCAGCGGGATTTCTACCCCTTCGTGCTGCCGGGCGAGGTGGTGGGCAAGCTGCAGTTCGTGCACCGGGTGGTCAAGGGCGCGGCGCGCTGAGAGGCTTCTAGCCCCCGACCGCCCGGACCCGTCCAGGCACCGGGCTGGGTTCAGATCCGCCGCGCCGACCACTCGCCCTTGCCGGCGGCGCTGCCGCTGATGGTGGTGCCGTTCACTTCGCCCGTGTAGCGCACGCCGTCGGCCGTGAACGAGATCGTGCGGCCGTCCATGCGGGCGTCCGAAATCTCGCTGGACCCCAGCTTGCCGGTCAGCCTCTGGTACTGCTGTTCCAGCCGCAGCGTCTGGCCAGCCACGTCCCATTTGCCGTCGACCTTGGCCGGCACGATCCACAGCAAGGCGTTGCAGTAGGTCTGGCAGGCCTCGGTGATGGTCTCGGACGCGTCCGGTTCCCAATCGCCCATGCGGAAGGTGTTGGACACGATGCGGGTGCCCGGTTCCAGCTGCAGCAGCCGGGGGCGCAGCTTTTCGTTGATGGTCGACAAGAGGAACATGGTGATCACGTCGGCCTGAGACAGGTCGGTCTGGAACAGGTCGGCCACCTCGAAGCTGGCGCGGCCGGACACGCCGGCCTTGGCGGCGTTGCCCCGCGACAGCGTCACCAGATCAGGGTTGTATTCGATGCCCTTGGCGGTCAGGCCGCGCTGGGCGGCGGTAATGACCAGGCGGCCGTCGCCCGAGCCCAGGTCCATCAGGCGGTCTTGCGGGGTGACGGCGGCCATGTCCAGCATCTTGTCGACCAGGGTCTGGGGCGTGGGCACCCAGATGACGTCCTTGCCGTCCTGGCCCACGTCGGGCACATAGGCGTCGGACTGGGCCTCGGGCGTCGCGGCGACCGGTTTTGCAGGGGTGACTGGCAGGGCGGCCGGCCCGGCGGCGCGGGCCTCGGCCAGGACGGCCAGGGACAAGGCCAGCGCCAGCGCGGATGCCATGACGGTGCGGCGGCGGACGGGCGATAGAAAAGCGTGGGCACGTTGCATGGTGAAGACTCCTGGGGCTAGGGAAGGGGGCTTGCCGGCTTGAGCACCCGCAGCATCGGCACGCCCGCGGCCAGCACGGCCAGGCCGATCAGCGCACCGGCGCCGGCATAGGCCGCGCTGGAATACACCAGCCCGGCGCAGGCCAGCGCCAGCAGCGCGGGGGTCAAGGGATACAGCGGTACGCGAAACGGCCGCGGGCGGTCGGGGTCGCGCCGGCGCAGGCGCCAGACGGACGCGGCCACCAGCAGCATGAACAGCCAGAACACCGGGGCGGTGTAGGCCACCATGGCTTGCACGCTGTTCTGGCTGAAGGCGCCTACGGCCAAGAGGGCCAGCGTGATCACGCCCTGGGCCAGCAAGGCGCTGACAGGCGTTTCATTGCGGTCGTTCCAGCCGGCCAGGGCCCGCAAGCGCGGCACGTCGCGGCCCAGCGCGTAATACACCCGCGCCCCGGTGATGATGGTGCCGTTGATGGTGCTGAGCGCCGTGGCGCAGATCACCAGGCTGAGCAATGCCGCCGCATAGGGGCCGGCCGCCAGTTGCATGACGGCCGCGCCCAGGGCGGGCGTGTCGCGCAGGCCTTGCAGGCCGAACAGTTCCAGCAACGCCAGATTGGTCAGCAGGTACGCCCCGGTCACCACCGCGGTGCCGATCAGCAGCACCCGCGCCATGTTGCGTCCGGGGTTGCGCAGTTCGCCGCTGAGGTAGGCCGCTTCGTTCCAGCCGCCGTAGGTGAGCAGCACGAACACCATGCCCATGCCCATCAGGCCGGCGGCATTGCCGGTCAGGGGCGCCGGCACCGGCGAGACGGGCGACTGGGTGAAGAGGGCGGCGGTCAGCACGGTCGCCAGCGCAGCCAGCGTCAGCAGGGTGAACAGCCATTGCAGGCGCTTGGAATGGCGGGTGCCGGCCACGTTCAGGGCGGTCAGCGCCACCACCGACAGGGCCGCGTGCGCCGTCGCGCCGTGGGTGCCCAGGGGCAACAGCTGCTGGGCGTAGTCGCCATAGATGAAGGCCACGACCGCGATGGCGCCGGTCTGGATCACGGTGCAGCGGGCCCAGGCGAACAGCAGGCCCACGCGCGGCCCCCAGGCGCGTGACAGGTACAGGTATTCGCCGCCCGCGCCGGGGTAGGCCGCGCCCAGCTCGGCGTAGCACAGCGCGCCCACCAGCATCACCAGCCCGCCGGCCAGCCAGAACGCCAGGTACATGGCTTCGGACGAGGCATGCTGCGCCACCAGCGGCGGAAAGCCGAAGATGCCGATGCCGATCACCACGCCGACCAGCACCACGGTGGCGTCCATGACCGACAGCCCGGGCGGCCCCAACGCCCCCGCCGCCGCGCCGCCGCCCTGCGCGCCGGCTGCACTGGGGCTGTGGCGCATGGGGCGGGTGACAGGCGGCATGGAATTCTCCCGGTAGGTCGCCGACGCGCGGGCACGCGGCCGGACAGACAAGTCCGGCCAGACCGACGTCTGACAAATAGCTGAATAAAGAGGGACCCCGGTCGGCCAAGGAAAGTTTCTACGGGATTTCCCGTAGGGGTGGTCAACGCAGGCGGTAACCGCTGGGCTGGCGGCCATGAATATTTCGTTGCGTGTCATGTCGCCGTCCTGTTTCCCGCCCGGGCGTCCCGTGCCGGGTCGTGACGGGGCGGCCAGAAGGGTTGCGGCCTTGGGCGTCTTGGGGCTGGCGGTGGGAGTCAGCCTGGCGCAGGCTCAGCCCGTGGGGGCCGCGGCCGCATCAACGCCTGCGATGCCGGCCGCCGCCACGCCTTTCACCAGCTACCCGGCCTTCTACGAATCCCTGGGCGGCAACCTGTTCCCGGGCGATGGCGTGCCTTTGGCGCAGGCCTGCACCGATACGCCGCGCCGTTGCCTGTGGGTCAACGCGATGACCGTGGCGGTGCGGCGCTACTCGGCGACCCAATGGATCGCGCCGGGGGAACTGGACATGGACCCGCCCAAGGGTACGCCGGGCATCGGCTTCGATGGACAGTCCTTGTCGATCGGCGAGCGGCGCTGGCGCCTGGCGCAGGGAACGGATTTGGCGGCGACTGACCCGGGCCGCACCGCATCCGCCACTGAGTTCGGTAAAGGCGCTGCCGCCAAGGCCTCGCGGCAAGCCATCGCCGCCATCGACCCGGAAAATCTCGCGCAGGTCGCCGTCTGGCGGCGGGCGGGTTGGGCCTGCGTGGAACTGCATTTCAATGCCAGCGGCCGGGGCGGGCGCTATCCGCAGGTGCTGGTGGCGCAGGGCGGCCGCCTGTATGCGTTGCCGCGCCTGTTCTCGGCCTGCGCTGCCGTGCGCGAGGCGCCGGGGCAGGGGTTCAGCTATCCGGTCAATACCTATCTGGGGGCGGGCGGCGAGGCAGAACCCGACGGCTTGCAGGTGGACTACCTGCTGCCCGACGGCCAGACGCGCGTCGGCCGATATCGGTTGCGCTACCTGCAACCGGATAACGTCTATCTGTTCGAGGCCGTGCCGCAGGACCGCCCGGGCTAGGTGTCCTGCCGCGCCGGCTTGATCCGGGACGGCACGTCGTCCAGGTCGCTGCACACGGCCAGCACTTCGGCCGGCTTCTTGCTCAGCGACAGGTACACGTGGCCGATGCCGCTGTCGAAATAGGCGGATTCCAGCTTGTCCAGCACCACGCTGTCGCCGTTTTCGAACTGGATGCGCACCTTGCCCGACAGCACCAGGGCGAATTCCTGGCCGGGGTGGCGGATGTAGTCTTCGAATTCCACGACCTCGCGCGCGTCGATCAGCGCCACCATGGGCATCATCTTCTTGCCCGGGTACTCGCCCATCAGCAGGCGGTAGTGGTAGTTGTCGGTGACGTAATCCCGCGCGTCGCGCAGCGTGTTCTTGACGAACGTGGGCGCCTGGGCCGCCTGCGAGGCATCGCGCAGCATGAACATGCGCGTCATGTCGATGCCCAGGGCGCGGGCCAGCGCGGCGAACTTCTCGTAGCTCAGGGCAATCTGCCCCAGCTCGGCCTTGGACAGGGTCGACACCGCGATGCCGCTGGCCTGCGATAGCGCCTGCAGCGTCATTTTCCGCGCCTTGCGCTCGGCGCGCAGGCGGGCGCCCATTTCTTCCTTGCCCACGATTTCGGGCGGGGGCGTATTGCGGGGTGGGGCCATGTAGCGGTCTGGCGTCTAGGGTTTGGAGGCGTATCGCGGATTGTAAGGGTTGGCGCGGCTGAGTCGGCAGTTCAGGCGGCGGTACGGGCCAGCACCCGGCCGGCGTGCTGGCCGGTGAACGCCTGGTCCTGCCAGACCGCCACGCCGTTCACGTACACCGAATGGATGCCGGCGGCGCGTTCGGTGGGGCGTTCGAACGTGGCGGTGTCGGCCACCGTGGCGGCGTCGAACACCACCAGGTCGGCGTAGTAGCCCGGCTGCACCTGGCCGCGCTGCGCCAGGCCGAAGCGGGCGGCGGTCAGGCCGGTCATCTTCCACACGGCGGTTTCCAGGGGGAACAGGCCCAGGTCGCGCGAATAATGGCCCAGCACGCGGGGAAAGGTGCCCCACAGGCGCGGGTGGGGGCGCTCGTCATGCGGCAGCCCGTCGGACCCGATCATGGTGGGGCCGAACGCCAGGATGCGCTGTACGTCGGGCTCGTCCATCATGAAATAGATGGCGCCGGCCGGTTGCAGGTCGGGCACCACGTCGAATTTGGACTTGCCGCGTTCGGCGGCCACGTCGTCCAGGTCGCGTCCGCTCAGTTCAGGAAAGGGCTTGCACCAGGTGATGACGGTGCGCCCGGCCAGCAGCACGCGGTCTTGCTTGAGCATGGTGGAACCGGCCACGTAGGGGTAGGCGTCCAGCGACACGTCCTGGCGCGCCATGGCGGCCTCGATCAGCGGCAGCGTTTCGCGCGAACGGCCGAAGTTGGGCTGCCCCATGACCTTGTGGTGCGAGATCACCACCGGCACGTCCAGCTCGCGGCCGATGCGGAAGGTTTCTTCCAGGGCTTCTACGACATGCTCGCCTTCGTCCCGCATATGGGTGGCGTACACGCCGCCATGGGTGTGCAGTGGCCGACAGACCTCGATGATCTCTTCGGTGGTGGCGTGGGCGGCGGGCGGGTAGAACGTGCCGGTCGAGATGCCGATGGCGCCGCTGGCCATGGCTTCTTCGGCCAGGGCCTGCATGGCCAGGATTTCGGCGGGACTGGCGGCGCGGTGCAGGTCCGGCATGACGGCGGCGCGCAGGGTGGAATGGCCGACCATGCAGGCCGCGTTGACGGCGGCCGGCGTGGCGCGCAGCGCGGCCAGGTAGTCGGCGAACCGCGTGAAATGGTACGAGCCGCCTTCGTCCAGCAGGTCCAGCGGCGGGGGCGGGGTGGCGTGCGTCAGTGGCGCCAGGCTGATGCCGCAGTTGCCGGTGACCACGGTGGTGACGCCCTGCGAGATCTTGGGCGTCATGTGGCGATGCTTGAGCAGGTAGTTGTCGTCGTGGGTGTGCGAATCGATGAAGCCGGGCGCCACGATCTGGCCCGACACGTCGACGCGCCGATGCGCGGCGGCGCCGGCCAGGTCCCCCAGGGCGGCAATGCGGTCGCCGCGCACGCCGACGTCGGCGCGCCGGCCGGGGGTGTTGCTGCCGTCGATGACGGTGCCGCCGGCAAGAATCAAGTCAAAGGGCGGGGTGTCGGGGTGGGGCATGGAAGGCTCCGGTTGAAGGGGGGGGCGACGCGGCAAAATGGCACGCCACCTCCTGGTCGGGTCCGACCTGGCGCGGGGCGGGCGTTTCTTCGGCGCAGCGCGCCTGGGCCATCGGGCAGCGGGTGCGGAACGCGCAGCCGGACGGCGGCGCCAGCGGGCTGGGAATTTCGCCTTTCAGCACGGCCACGGGGGCGCGTTCGCCCCGGCGGGCCGACGGTACGGCCGCCAGCAGCGCCCGGGTATACGGGTGCGCCGGCTGGTTGAACACCGCGTCGCGGCTGCCGGTTTCGACGATCTTGCCCAGGTACATCACGGCCACGCGGTGGCTGATGTGGCGCACCACGCTCAGGTCGTGCGAGATGAACACATAGGTCAGCCCCAGGTCGCGCTGCAGGTCCATCAACAGGTTGATCACCTGCGCCTGCACCGACACGTCCAGCGCCGACACGGGTTCGTCGCAGACGATCAGGCCGGGGTCCAGCGCCAGGGCGCGCGCGATCACGATGCGTTGGCGCTGGCCGCCCGAGAATTCGTGCGGGTAGCGGTCGGCGGCATCCGGCCGCAGGCTGACGCGGGCCAGCAACTGCGCCACGCGTTCACGGATGGCGCCCTGGCCGTGGCCGAAATTGCGCAACGGCTCGCCGATGATGTCGCGCACCCGCATGCGCGGGTTCATCGACGAAAACGGGTCCTGGAAAATGAACTGCATGCGCTGGCGCATGGCCCGCAGCGCGCGGCTGTTCATGCCGGCCAGGTCCGCGCCTTCGAGCAGGATGCGGCCCGCGGTGGGGTCGGTCAGGCGGATCAGGCACTTGCCGGTGGTGGACTTGCCGCAGCCGGATTCCCCCACCAGGCTGAGCGTCTGGCCGCGCGCAACCGACAGCGATACGCCATCCACGGCCCGCAGCACGCGGCCGCCTTCGACGGCGAAGTGCTTTTTCAGGCCTTCGACCTGCAACAGCGGCGGGGCGGATGGGGGCGAGTTCGCGTCGGGCGAGGACATGGCGGACGCAGATACGTCCGGCGCAAACGGTGCATCGTGCAGGTTCATCGCGCGTCTCCCGTCATCATCGCCATCGGTTCATCCAGCCGTGCCCAGCACCACACCCGGTGGCGCGCTCCGGCCGAGACCTCCGGCGGCGTTTCATCGGTGCAGCGCGGCAGCGCCCGCGGGCAGCGCGCCGCGAAGGCGCAGCCGCGCGAGTCCGGCGTCATCACCGGCACGATGCCCGGCAATTCCGCCAGCCGCGCCGTGTGGTCCTGGCCGTCGACAAAATCAGGCAGCGACCGGATCAACGCCTGGGTATAGGGATGCGCGGCGTGGTCCAGGATGTCGTCCACCGGGCCTTCTTCGACCTTGCGCCCGGCATACATCACGATGACGCGCTGGCACATCTGCGCCACCACGCCCAGGTCGTGCGTGATCAGCACGATGGCCGTGCCCAGCCGCGCCTGGATGTCGCGCAGCAGGTGCAGGATCTGCGCCTGGATGGTGACGTCCAGCGCCGTGGTGGGTTCATCGGCGATCAACACCTTGGGCTGGCAGGCCAGCGCCATCGCGATCATGGCGCGCTGGCGCATGCCGCCGGACAGCTGGTAGGGATACTCGCGCACCCGCCGCGCGGGGTCCGAAATCTGCACCAGTTCCAGCAATGCCTCGGCCTGTTTCAAGGCCTGGCGCCTGGACAGGCCCTGGTGCAGCATCAACGATTCGCTGATCTGCCGGCCCACGGTGAACACCGGGTTCAGCGACGTCATCGGTTCCTGGAAGATCATCGACACCTGATTGCCGCGGATCGCCCGCATGGTTTTCTCGGGCAGGGCCAAGAGGTCGCGGCCTTCGAAGTCGACGCGGCCGCGGGCCACCCGGCCCGGGGCGCGCAGCAGCCGCATGATGGACAGCGACGTGACGCTCTTGCCGCAGCCGGATTCGCCGACCAGGCCCAGGGTTTCGCCCGGCATCAGGTCGAACGACAGGCCGTCCACCGCCACGACGGTGGTCTCGTCGCCGTCGAAACAGGTGGTCAGGTCATGCACTTTGAGTACGGGATCGGATCGCATGGCGGCTCCTAGATCTTTTTCGCCAGGCGTGGATCGAGCATGTCGCGCAGCCCGTCGCCCACCAGGTTGACGGCCAGCACGGCCACGCCCAGGAACAGGCCCGGATAGAGGATGATGTGAAACGCCACCGCCACGAAATTGCGGCCCTCGGCCATGATGTTGCCCCAGCTGGGCGTGTGCGGCGGAATGCCCACGCCCAGAAAGCTCAGCACGGCCTCGGTCAGGATGGCGGACGCGGCAATGAAGGTGGCCTGCACCATCAGCGGCGCGAACAGATTGGGCAGGATGTGGCGCAGCAGAATGGCGGGCACGCGCGTGCCGGACGCCACCGCGGCTTCAATGTAGGGTTGCTCGCGGATCGTCAGCACCAGCGCGCGCACCAGCCGCACCACGCGGGGAATTTCCGGCACCACGATCGCCACGATCACCGTGCCCAGCCCGCCTTTCAGGGTGGCCATCAGCGCAATCGCCAGCAGCACGCCGGGGATGGCCATCAGGCCGTCCATGATGCGCATGATCAGCGCATCCAGCCGGCGAAAATACCCGGCCAGCATGCCCAGCAGCACGCCGCCCACGGTGGCCGCCAGCGCTACCACCACGCCGACCAAGAGCGAAATCCGCGCACCCCAGACGGTGCGCGAATACACGTCGCGGCCCAGCGCGTCGGTGCCGAACAGGTGTTCGGCCGACGGCGGCTTCATGCGTGCCATCGGGTTGATGTCCTGCGGGTCGACGGTGGCCAGCCAGGGCGCGGCCAGCGCCATCACGGCCAGGGCCACCAGGATGGCACAGCCGACATACAGCATGGGATGGCGCCGCAGCGACCGGGCGGCGCGGCGCCAGCGCGGTCGGGCAACAGCCAGGGGCAGGGTAGCGGTGGTCATGGAAGGCCCCTTTTCAGTAACGGATGCGCGGGTCGAACAGGCGATAGCTCAGGTCGACCAGCAGGTTGATCAGCACGTAGATGCCCGAGGCCACCAGCAGCACGCCCTGGATGACCGGGTAGTCGTGGCGCAGCACGGCGTCGATGGTCAGGCGGCCCAGGCCGGGAATGGCGAACACGGTCTCGGTGACCACCACGCCGCCGATCAGCAGCGCCACGCCCACGCCGATGGTGGTGACGATGGGGTTGGCGGCGTTTTTCAGCGCATGCCAGACGACCGGCCCGGCCGACAGGCCCTTGGCCCGGGCGGTGCGGATGTAGTCTTCGGACAGCGCTTCGAGCATGGTGGCGCGGGTCATGCGCGTCAGCAGCGCGATGTACACCAGGCCCAGCGACAGGCACGGCAGCACCAGGTGGCGCAGATACGGCACCAGTCCGTCGGCCAGCGGCTTGTAGCCCTGCACCGGCAGCCAGCCCAGCTTGATCGAAAAGCCATACACCAGGCAGTAGCCGATCAGGAACACCGGCACCGAAAACGCGCACACCGCGCCCACCATCACCAGCCGGTCCAGCAGTCGGCCGACATGCCAGGCGGCCAATACGCCCAGCGGCACGGCGATCAGCACGGCAAACAGCATGGTGAAGGCGGCAATCGACAGCGTCGGCCCCAGGCGCTGGCCGATCAGTTGCGCCACTGGCATCTGGGTGGCGATGGACGTGCCCAGGTCGCCGGTGGCCAGGTGTCCCAGCCAGATGCCGAATTGCTGCAGCAGCGGCTTGTCCAGCCCCAGGTTCTGGCGGATCTTTTCCACGTCGTCGGCCGTGGCGTTGTCGCCCGCGATGACCGCCGCCGGGTCGCCCGGCGACAGGTGGATCAGCATGAACACCACGACCGCGACCACGGCCATGACCGGTATGACGGCCGCGATGCGGCGCAGAATGTATTTCACCTTGCTATCCCCCCTGGCGATCTGCCCGGCGCGCGGGCAGTCGCATGTCCGGTATTCCGGTGCCGCGGCACGCAGGCCGCTACGGCTTTTCCACGTTCCACATCACGGGGATGCCGGTCTTCATCAGCTCGGTGTGTTTCAGGCCGCGCACGGCCGACACCGGTTTGAATTCGCCCCACATCACGTACGGCACCGTCTGGTAGGCCCGCGCTTGCAGCTGCGCGGCAATCTCCTTGCGCTTGGCCGCGTCGGTTTCCTGGATCCATTGGGTGCGCAGGGTGTCCAGTTCCTTGTCGCAGGGCCAGCCCGGCAGGCTGTTGCCGCAGGCGGCCGACAGCCACGGGTTGGTGACCGGCGTGCTGGCGTCGAAATAGCCGCCCCAGGTCAGGAACACGTTCCAGCCGCCCTGGGCGGGCGGGTCTTTCTTCAGGCGGCGCGCGGCCAGCGAGGCCCAGTCCATCGATTGCAGGTCGACATTGATGCCGGCCTTCTTCATGTTCTGCGCCATCACCATCACCGCCGGGGCGCTGATGTGGTCGGTGGGGTACAGCAGCACCACCTTTTCACCTTGGTAGCCGGCCTCTTGCAGCAATTGCCTGGCGCGGGCCAGGTCGGTCTTGGCGTAGGGCGCGGCGCCCGCGTCGGTGGCCAGGGGCGAGCCGCAGATGTACAACGTGGGGCAATAGTCCACCCGGTACTTCTCGGGGTAGCCGATGGCTGACACCATTTCCCTCTGGTTCACCAGGTAATACAGCGCCTGGCGCGCCTGCGGCTTGTCGAAGGGCGGGTGCAGCGCGTTCACGATCACCATGCCCTGCGAGGCCACGGACGTGCTCAAGGTGATGTCGGGGTTGCTTTCCAGCACCGGCAGGAAATCGGGCGTGGTCTGCTCGATCATGTCGACTTCGCCGTTCATCAGCGCCGCGGTGGCCGTGTTGCCGTCGGGAATGTAGATCCATTCCACCCGGTCGACCTTGGCCACCTTGCCGCCCGCCAGTCCGTCGGCGGGTTCTGCGCGCGGCACGTAGGCCGGGTTCTTCACGTACACCACCTTGTTGCCGGGCACCCATTCATCGCGCTTGAAGAGGAACGGGCCCGAACCCACCATGTCGGTGACCTGGGTGTTCGGGTCGGTCAGCGCCAGCCGCTTGGGCAGGATGAACGGCGGCATGCCGGACGGCTTGGCCAGCGCGTCCAGCACCAGGCCGAACGGCTGCTTGAGCGTCAGCGTGAAGGTATCGGCGCTGGTGGCGGCCAGTTCGGCGCCGGCGGCCATCATCGCCTGGCCCAGCGTGTCTTTCTTGGCCCAGCGCTGCAGCGAGGCCACGCAGTCTTCGGCGGTGACGGCCGTGCCGTCATTGAATTTCAGGCCGGGGCGCAAGGTGAAGGTCCAGCTCTTGCCGTCGGGCGAGGTGGTCCAGCTTTGCACCATCTGCGGCTTGGGCTGGCCGTGGCTGTCCTGCGCGAACAGGGTGTCGAACACCATGTAGCCATGGTTGCGCGTGATGTAGGCGGTGTTGAACAGCGGGTCCAGCGTCTTCAGGTCGGCGTGCGGCACCATCCGCAGCGTCGTCGGCTTGGGCTGGGCCTGGGCCTGCGGCGCGGTGGCCGCGCCCAGCGCCAGCAGGGCGGCTGCGCCCAGCAGGCTGAAACGTTTCATCATGGTCATCCCCTTGGTCTTGTCGGCCGCCGCCTGCGTGGGCGGCGGCTGTGATTTCAGCGATTGAAGGCATCAGCCCTTGAAGGGCCATTTCGGCAGCTTGCGCTTGGTGAAGGGCAAGGCGTTCAGGTCGTTGGTGATGGCGCCCGGCGTTTCCACATAGATGACGTGGCGGCCCACCTTCGAGTACGAGGCATAGAAGTGCTGCGACGATTTCACGATGATCAGCTTCATCGCGTTCAGGTCGACGCCGAACTGGGTGAACAGGTCGGTGTCCATGGCCTGGATGCGATTGGTGGTCAGCACGATCGTCACCCCCTG
Organism: Achromobacter sp. FW305-C-28; assembly: GCF_058783235.1. Lineage (NCBI taxonomy): Bacteria > Pseudomonadati > Pseudomonadota > Betaproteobacteria > Burkholderiales > Alcaligenaceae > Achromobacter > Achromobacter sp. FW305-C-28. The sequence goes on from NZ_JBYSYL010000002.1 coordinate 749,497, forward strand.
GCTGCGCACCACGGCCACGTCGCCCAGCAAGGCCGGCGTGCCCGCCAGCCCGGTCATGACGGCATCGCGCTTGAGCGCCAGGATCTCGCCTTCCACGTCCAGGGGTTGCCCCGACACCGGCGCCACCTTGCCGCCGATGCGCAGCTGGATGCGCGCACCCTGGCCCGCCTCGAAACAGAGCAGCACGGCCACAGGGTCCCAGAACGGGCCGGTGGCCACGTCGCGGATGCCGCGCGCCAGCACCCGGTCCAGGATGAAGGTCGCGTCGCTGGGCGCGCCGCCGCCGGCGTTGTCGGCCGAGTCGGCCAGCACCACCGGAAAATCGTCCCGCGCCAGCGCCTGGTCCAGCGCTTCGTCGGCGCCGGGGTAGGGTGGGGCAAGGCGGTCGCGCAAACCGATCAGCTCTTCGCCCAGGGCCTTGGCCAGCGCGTCCGCCTGGCCTTGGTCGCCGTCGGTATAGACCAGCACCTTGGACCCCATGTCCGGCGTGTCGCCCCACGGAAAGCCATGGGCGATGGACACCGACAGCACGCCTTCCTTGCCCTCCATGGCCAGCAGGCGGTCGACGAAGCTGCGCATGGGTTCGCGGCTGGTGTGCATGATCGAGATCATGTTGCAGTCGAACACCGCGCGGGTCGGCTTCGTGCGGCCTTCGGCGCGCGCCACGCACAGATCCACCAGGTCGTAGGCGCGGTCCAGGATGTCGGTGTGCGGGTATTCCTTGAAGCACACCAGGAAGTCGGCGCTTTGCACCATGGCGTCGGTCAGGTGGCAGTGCGGGTCCAGCTCGGCGCCGATCACCGTGTCCGGGCCGACGATTTCCCGGGCCCGGCGCAGCAGGTCGCCTTCGCAGTCGTCGTAGCCGTCGGCCACCATGGCGCCATGCAGGCCGAACAGGGCGATGTCCACCTTGCCGGCGCGGCGCAGGTCGTCCAGCAGCTCGTCGCGCAAGGTTTCGTAGGCGTCGCGGGTGGTGATGCCGGCCGGGGTGGCGCCCGCCGTCATGCCTTCGACCAGCGTCCAGTCCTTGCCCTGGGCGCGCTGGCGCGCGGCCCACAGCGGCCCCGAGAACATCTGCATGCGGTCCGGGTGCTGGCCGGCGGGGTAATAGCCGCGGGCCCGGTAGGCCGACAGGCCGGTCGGGATGGGGGAAAAGGTGTTCGTTTCGGTCGCCAGGGACCCGGAAAATATCTTCATGCAACCGCTCCGCTCGAAAAGGGATGAAGGGGTACGACGGGGACTGCGTTCAGCGCAAGCGCTCGGGGCGTACCGCGTGGGCATCCACCCCGTGCGCCTGTAAATGGGTGGGTACGGGCTGGTGCGTCAAGAGCGCCGCGGCCAGTTCGGACGTGGCGGCTGCCGTCTGGATGCCGTAGCCGCCCTGGGCCGCCAGCCAGAAAAAGGCGGGCGCATCGGCGTCCCAGCCCACCACGAAATCGCCGTCGCGCACGAACGAGCGCAGCCCGGCCCAGGTGTGTCTGGGGCGCCGGATGGTCATCGAGGTGGCCGCTTCGATGCGGTAGATGCCCGTGGCCACGTCCAGTTCTTCAGGCATGACATCGTGCGCGGCCACCGGGTCGGCGTTGGCGGGCGAACCCAGCAACTGGCCCGCGTCCGGCTTGAAGTAATAGCTTTCGTCCACGCCCACCACCGCCGGCCAGTGGGAAAAATCCACCTCGGCCGGTCCGGCAAAGGTGAAGGCGGTGCGCCGGCAAGGCTGCAGGCCCACCGGCCGGGCGCCGCACTGCGCCGCGGTCTGGTCGGCCCAGGCGCCCGCGGCGTTGACCACCACTCGCGCCCGCAGCGTGGCGCCGCCCGCCAGCGTCAGCGTCCAGATGCCGTCATCGAAAGACGCCGCCGTCAGTTCGGCCTGGTTGCGCAGCACCGCGCCCTGGCGCGTCATGCCGCGCAGGAATCCCTGGTGCAAGGCATGCACGTCGATGTCGCGGGCGTCGGGTTCCTCGATGGCGCCGCAGAGCTGGTCGCCGCGCAGACAGGGCACCCGCGCCACGGCCTGGTCGGCGTCGATCAGCGTCACGTTGGGCGACTGGCGGCGAAAATCGTCGAACACGTCGTGCAGCAGGTCGCGCTGTTCGGGCGTGGCGATGTACAGCACGCCGCGCGGATGCAGTAGCGGATGGTCGGCAAAGCCCTGGGGCGGCTGTTCGTAGAACGCGCGGCTGGCGCGGGTCAGCGCCTTGATCTGGGGCGTGCCGTAGGTTTCCATGAACATGGCCGCCGAGCGGCCGGTCGAGTGGTAGCCCGGCTGGGCTTCGCGTTCCAGCACCGCCACGGAAGCCGCCGCGCTCAGGCGGTAGGCCACGGATGCCCCGGCGATGCCGGCGCCGATCACGGCGTAGTCGTACAGCGTGTCTGTCGTCATGATTGTCGGAAGCGAGAATTCTCTTATTTGATAATTCTCGAATACGATAGTTGTTTGAATCCGGCCGAGTAATTGGGGTTGTCCCGATGCCCGTAAAATCGCGGCCATGCTTCCTACTCAAGTCATCGTTGCGCTGCTGGTTTTGCAGCTTGCCCTGGTCATCCCGCTGGTGGCCGTCGTCATCCAGCTGTTCCGTTTGATTCACTGGCAATTCCGGGCCGACCCGCAGACGCGCGGCGAACGCCCGCATTTCACCGGCCCGGTGCTGGCCATGCTGTTCAGCGCCCTGGCCGCCAGCGACTTCATCGGCTTCGAGCCGTTCAAGACCGTGTCCGAACTGAACCCGGTGCCGCTGGACGCGCGAGCCTATTTCACCGTGGCCATGCTGGCCTTGGCGGTGTGGTGCTGGGCGTATGCCGGCGCGATCCGCACGCGGATGCGCGGGATGCTGGGGTTGAAGTAGGGGCTCGTCGGCCTTGGACCGGGCGCGGACCCGGGCGCGTCGAGGCGCCGGGTCAGTGCCCCGGCGCGGCGAGCGCGATCAACGCCGCCAGTATCTGCGCGGCCTGCGTCATCTTGTCGACCGCATAACCGCCAAACCCCAGGATCAGCCCCGGGCGGCGTCCCGGCGCCTGCGCCGAATACGTCACCGACAAGGGCCGCACCGCCACGCCGGCCTCGGCCGCCTGGCGCGCCAGGCGCACGTCGTCCAGGGATTCATGCAGCCACACCAGCAGATGCACGCCCTGGTCGATGGGCTGCACCTCGGCCAGCCCGGCGGGCAGGGTCGCGCGCAGCAGGGCAATCAAGGCGCTGCGGCTGTCGGCATAGGCGCGGCGGATGCGGCGCACGTGGCGGTCCAGCAGGCCTTCGGCAATGAAGGCGGCCAGCACGTGCTGGTCGGCCGTGGGCGGATGGCGGTCCATCATGATGCGCGCGCCGCAGAACGCCGGCGCCAGGTCGGGCGGCGCGATCAGGTAGCCGATGCGCAGCGACGGGAACAGGATCTTGCTGAACGTGCCCAGGTAGACCACATGGCGGCTGTCCTGCCCCTGCAGCGCGGGGTAGGGGTGGCCGGCATAGCGCAGTTCACTGTCGTAGTCGTCTTCCACGATCCAGGCGTTGCGCGCCCGCGCCCAGGCCAGCAGCGCCTCGCGCCGCGGCGGCGCCATCGGCATGCCCAGCGGGTACTGGTGCGACGGCGTCACGAATGCGGCGCGGGCGTGCGGGGCACGGCGCAGGCCTTCGTCCACCCGCAGCCCGTCGGCATCCACCGGCACCCGCACGATGCGGCCGGGCCGTCCCGTGCTTTCCAGCAGCGCCGTGATGCCCAGGTAGGCCGGGTCTTCGACCCAGGCCTGGTCGTTTTCCCCCAGCAGCACGGCGCAGGCCAGGTACAGCCCTTGCTGCGTGCCCGCCGTGACAATGACCTGGTCGGGCGTGCACACCACCGAGCGGGCGCGGCGCACATAGTCGGCAATGGCCACGCGCAGCGACCGCAGCCCTTGCGGATCGGCGTAGCCGGCCGGCGCGCCGACCCGCGTGGCGCGCACCCGGTTGCTGAGCTTGCGCCAGCTGTCGTCGGGCGCGACCCGGCCGGTGGGCACCGAAATGGCGAAGGGCGCGGCGGGCAGCGGGTACATCGTGGCCGCGATCTCGGCATAGCGCGCGGCGGCGGCCGGCAGCGGGCGCACATAGTCGGCGGGCGCCGCCGGGGCCGTGGTGGCCCGATTGGCAGCCTGCCGCGCCACCCGGGTGCCGCCGCCGCCTTTCGGTTGCAGCAGCCCTTCGGCGGCCAACTGGTCGAACGCGTCGACCACCGTGCCGCGGGCCACGCCCAGCGACGCCGCGAGCAGGCGAGTGGCGGGCAGCAGCTCGCCGGGCCGCAAGGCGCCGCTGCGGATCGCGTCGCGCAGTTGCGCGGCCAACTGGCGACCCAGCGGGCCGGCCTGGCGGTCCAATGGCGACAGGACGGGCAGTTCGACGGCTTTGGCGACTCGGGGCATGGCGACGGTGGGGCAGGAAAGACGCAATCCTCATCTTACCGGCGACAAGGCCTGTTCCAGGTCGGCCAGCAGGTCGCGCACGTCTTCCAGCCCCACCGACAGCCGCACCAGCGCAGGCGATACGCCCGGACTCAGCCGCAGCGCCGGATTGACCTTCTGGCGGGCGCGGATCATGCCGGCCGTGTGGTAGATCAGCGAATCCGTATCGCCCAGGCTGATGCCGCGCGCAATGATCCTGAGCCGGTCCATCATCGGCGCCACGCCGTCATAGCCGGCCTGTAACTCGAACGACACCATGCCGCTGCCGGCCGACATCTGGCGCCGCGCAATGTCGCCGTTCGCAAACCCCGTCAGGAACGGATAGGTCACTTTGGCCACGGCCGGGTGGCCTTGCAGCATCTCGGCCACCGCCAGTGCGTTGCTGCTGTGCTGGCGCATCCGCAGGTCCAGCGTCTTCAGCCCGCGCAGCACCAGAAAGCACGACATCGGCGATGGCGTCGCGCCCGTCAGGTACTTGGCGCCCGACGCGCGGATCAGGTCGATCGTCTCGCGGTCGCCGATCACCGCGCCGCCCAGCACGTCGCCGTGGCCGTTCAGGTACTTGGTCAGCGAATGGATCACCAGGTCCGCGCCCAGTTCCAGCGGCCGTTGCAGGGCCGGCGACGCAAAGGTCGAATCCACGATCACCCGGGCGCCCGCGCGCTGCGCCGCCGCGGCGATGCGGGCGATATCCAGCACGTCGGCCGACGGATTGATCGGCGTCTCGAAATACACCAGCCGGGTGGCCGGCCCGATGGCCGCCGCGGTACCTTGCGGCGTGCTCAGGTCGCCGCGCACCACCTTGATGCCAAAGCGCGGCAGCCCCTCGGTCATCAACGCGCTGGCCGTGTTGTAGATCGTGTGGTGCACGGCGATCTCGTCGCCCGCGGACAGCAACGACAGCAGCGTGGACGCAATCGCGCCCATGCCGGACGCCGTCACCAGCGCCGCCTGGCCGCCTTCCAGCGCCGCCAGCCGGGTTTCCAGCAACTGCTGCGTGGGGTTCTGCTGGCGGCCGTAGACGCAGCGGTCGCTTTCGCCGGTGAACACGGCGTCGAACTCGGCGGTCGACTCGAACGCGTAGGTCGATGTCAGGAACACGGGCGGCGACACCGCGCCCTGGTGGGCGGCCGGGTCATAGCCGTGGTGGATGGCCTGGGTGGCAAAGTGAACGTCGGGGTGCGGGTCGCGCGCTTTCATGTGGGGCTCCTGGATTCGGCGCAAAAGAGGTTCGAGGTCAGCGGATCGGCCAGCCATACATCAGGCCGCCGTGCGTATACAGGGCATTCATGCCGCGTTCCAGCTTCAGCGCGCTTTGCATGCCCAGCGTGCGTTCGTAGATTTCGCCGTAATTGCCCAGCTGCTTGACGATGTTGTAGGCCCACTTGTCGTCCACCCCCAGGTTCTTGCCCAGCCCCGGCGTCACGCCCAGGATGCGCTGGATATTGGGATTGCCGGACTTCAACTGCGCGTCCACGTTGTCTTGGGTAATGCCGTATTCCTCGGCTTCGAGCAGCGCGTTCAGCGTCCAGCGCACGGTGTTGAACCATTGCTCGTCGCCTTGGCGCACCATCGGCCCCAGCGGTTCCTTGGACAGGGGTTCGGGCAGGATCACCAGGTCGGCCTCGCCCAGGTTGCGGCGGGTGGCGGCCAGCATGGACTTGTCGGCCGTGATGGCGTCGCAGCGGCCCGCGGCAAAGCTGCGCAGGATCTCGTCGAAACGTTCCAGCACCACCGGCTTGAATTCCAGCCCGTTGCCGCGAAACCAGTCGGCCAGGTTCAGTTCGGTCGTGGTGCCCGGCAGCACGCACACGGTGGCCCCGCCCAGTTCCCTGGCGCTTTTCACGCCCAGCGCGGTATGCACCATCAGGCCCTGGCTGTCGTAGTAATTGACCCCCGTGCCGATCAACCCCAGGGTCGTATCGCGCGTCATCGTCTGGGTGGTGTTGCGCGTCAGCACGTCGACCTCGCCCGATTGCAGCGCGGTAAAACGCGCCTGGGTGGTCAGCGGCACGATCTTGGCTTTCGTGGCGTCGCCGAACATCGTGGCGGCAATGGCGCGGCAGGTGGACACGTCGATGCCTTGCCACACGCCCTTGCTGTCGGTGTAGGCAAAGCCCGGCAGGTCGGTGGTGACGCCACACTGCACGAAGCCGCGCTTCTTCACGGTATCGAACGTGGTCCCGGCCTGCGCGGCGTGCGCGCAGAGCAGGGTCAGGCCCATTGCGGTAAAGACTCTTGAAACGTTCAAAGCGGTTCCCCTTGATTGCGGCCGGCCGGGAAACGCCGGTCGGGCCGTCGGGCGCAATGTGTCTTTCAGGACACATCGTGTCCATGAGGGAAAACACGGCGTCGGTGGCGCAGGGAAAACCGCGGCGGCGGGAACGGTGGGCGGCTCCCGGGGGAAACGGTACTTCGGCCGCCCCATGGGCGGGAAGGCGGCCGATTCTGGTTCAGCGAAATTGCATCAAAGTGGACTGGCGTGTGCGGCGCGGTAACGGCCGCTGACACGCCAGCGGGCGGGGGGCGTGGCTACCTAAGCAGCCCACAGCGCCGGCTTGACCACCATCAGGAAATACACCGCCACCATCGCCAGGAAAGCAGGGTAGCCCAGCCGTTCCCACCACGTGGCAAAGTGCCAGTAACGCGCCGGCAAGGCGGCCGCGCCGCCGCTGTGCGCCTGGGCGGCCATCTTGGCCATTTCGTATTGCAGCCACACCACCGGCAGCCAGCACACGCCGGCCAGCAGGTACAGCCCGATCGACAGGCTGAGCCACGGCGTGGTCCAGTGCCATCCGGCCGCATGCGCCAGCCACAACCCCGACAAGGGCTGGAAGACCACCGCCGGGGTCGTGAACCACAGGTCGGCGCGCACCACCAGTTTCGACACCGCCGCAATTGCCGGAATATTGCCCGTTCGGTTGGCGAAGAACAGGTAGAACGCCGTGCCAAAGCCCGTGCCCACCAGCAGCACCGACGACAGGATGTGCAGGGTCTTGATCGTGAGATACGCATTCATGGCCGGGTTTCCTCGCTGAGCAGCATGATTAACAGGGCAAGCACGGCCGCGTTTTTCAGGACGGGGCCGAAGGGATGCAACAGGAACGCCGGCAATGCCACGGCAATCACCACGGAATAGACCAGCACCAGCCCGGCTTGCAGGGCCCAGAGCCGGCGGCCGGGCCGCCACAGCGTGGCGATGCCCAGCCCGAAATCCAGCGCCGCCGCGCCATACAGGGCCGCCAGGGCGGGCGTGCCATGCAGGCCCACCGGCGCCAGCAGCGCCAGGCTGCCGTCCACGGGATACAGCAAGGCGCTGCACACCGCCGTCCACAGCCAGATCAGCGCCAGCGCGCCGCGCAGCAGGCCGGGCCGCCAGGCGGCCAGGGCTTGCTGGCGCATGGCGGGGGCATCCGGCGGGCGGATGAAGGTGTCGATGCCGGCCGGCAGGCGGCCCAGCGCCTGGGCGGTGGTGGCGACGTCGGCCGTGTTGCCGGCCCGCAGCATCCGCCAGGTGTCGCGGGTCAGCATCGAGCCGGGCACGCGGTCCAGCAGCGCCGCGCTGGCGCCGATCAGCCAGCCGGGCACGGTGACCCGCCAGGCCGGCGCAAAGCCCATCGATGCCCGATAGGCGGCCAGCATGTCGCGGTACGTGACCTCGGTTGCGCCGACCAGATTCAATACGGCGGCGCTGTCGTGCGGAGCCGCTATCGATCCGCGCAGCCACCGCACGACGACCTCGGCCAGCTCGTCCACCCGCATCGGGCGCAGGCGCTGATGGCCGCCCGCCGGCAGCAAGTGCAGCGGCGCCGACGCCAGCGCACGAAAGAACCGCGCCGATGCCCCTTGCGCGCCATAGACCAGCGCCGGCCGCAGGAGGCAGTGCGCCACCGGCAGCGATTGCAGATGCGCGTCGGCCGCGCGCTTGCTCTGGAAGTAGGGCGTGTCGCCCGTGGCGGCGCCCAGCGCCGACAGTTGCACGATGCCCCGCACGCCCGCCTGGCAGGCCGCGTCGAACAGCGCGATGGGCGCGCGCCGGTGAATCCGGTCGAAGGTGGCGTCGCCGCGCTCAACCAGGATGCCGGCCGCGTTCACCACCACGTGAATGCCACGCAGCCGGTCGGTCCAGGCGGCCGGGTCCGTGTCTGCCAGGTAATCGATGGCGATCTCGTCCGGCCGCGTGGGCTGGCGCACGCCTTTCAAGACCCGGTGCCCGTCCTGCAGCAGGGCTTCGCACAGGGCCCGGCCGATAAAGCCGTTGGCGCCGCAGACCAGGATGTTCATGCCGTTGCCCTCATCAGGTGGGTGCATCGATCGATTCTTTTATTTCTGTTATTTCTGTATAGACAGAAATAACGGTGTAAAAAAAGGGGCTCAAGGGCGGCGGCGGGGTTGGCCTGACCCGGCCAGGCCAACCCGCCCCGAGTCCGTCGCATCAGCTTTTGCCGCGCCGCATCGTCTTGCTGATCTTGGCGCCCATGCCCAGCGTCTTCATCAGGGTTTCCGGTTTCATGCGCAGCATTTCGTCCGACCAGGTGGTGAGGATTTCCATGAATTCCAGCGTTTCGCGCACGCGTTGTTCGGTCAACTGGCTTTCGTTGGCCATCTCGGGGCTGGCCAGGCTGTCGCGCAGCACGGTCAGGGTAGGGTCGATTTCACGCTGGCGGCGGCCTTCGACGATCAGCTTGAACAGTTCCCAGATGTCGGTGGACGTCTCGAAATGGTCGCGGCGGTCGTCCATGACGTGCACCACCTTGGCCAGGCGCCAGGCCTGCAGTTCCTTGAGGCTGTTGCTGACGTTGGACCGCGCCACGCCCAGGGTGTCGGCGATTTCTTCCGCGGGCAAGGGCCGGCCCATCAGGTAGAGCAGGGCATGGATCTGGGCCACGGTGCGGTTCACGCCCCAGCGCGAGCCCATTTCGCCCCAGTGCAGGATGAAGCGTTCGGCGATCGGAGTCAGTTTCATGGGGCCACTGTATGAGGTTTCTGTTATTTCTGTCAAGACAGAAATAACAGAAACCGATTCATCCGGTACGCTTGGGGTTTTCGTGTGAGAGGCCCCGTGCAATGACTCGACAAGACTACCAGGACACCCTGCGGCGCGTGCTCGACGCGCATACCGACACCGCGCTGCGCACGCTGGCCGGCCTGTTTCCGCGCCTGCCCGAGAAGGCGCGCGAAATCCAGTTCGGCATCTTTCCCGATCAGGATGGCGAGGGCACGTTTTCGGTGGTGATCGGGCTGGACGGCCCCGACCTGTACGTCTTGAACAAGGCAATAGAGGGCTACCGCCACGTGTTCGACGTGGTGCACGGCGAAACCGGCGTCACGCCGCGCGTGCCGTTGTTCAGGAATGATCCGGACTTCTGCGTGCAGGACGCCATCGCCGACACGGCGGCGGACTGGATCGAAGCGCTGTGGGAGCAGGGCGGCCGCGCCGTGTCGCCCCTGCCGGCCTGCATCTATGCCGACGAAGACTACGGCACGACCTTGCCTCGCGAGCTGCCGGCGGATGCCGCGCGACCGCGGCGTTGATGGCGGTCGGCGGATAGCGGCCGGCGGGTGGCCGGCGCGCAGGGCCGGCCGCCGCCCCGGGGCCGCGGATGACGGACTACGTATTACGTATTGGCCTGCGCCTGCGCCAGCGCACGCTGCACCGCCGGGCGGGCCGCCACGCGCGCCAGGTAGGCCGTCAGCTTGGGAAACGCTTTCAGGTCCACGCCGTCGCCTTCCAGCCAGCTGCCTATCGTGTACAGATACGCATCGGCCACGCTGAAGTGTTCACCCGTGACCCACGGCCCGACGATCTGCGATTCCAGGTAGGCGGCGCAGGCCGTCATCGTCTGCGGCACCTTGGCGCGCATCGATTCATGGGCGGCGGGGTCGTCGGCCCAGCGGGCGCCGCGGCGCTTGTGCGCATGGGCCACGTGGGCGGTGGACGCCAGGTAGCTGTTCAATTCCTGCAGTTGGGCGAACGCGAACGGGTCGTTCAGCGGCGCCAGCCCGGCCTCGGGAAAGCGCTGGGCCACGAACGTCAGCAGAGCGGGGGTTTCCGTCAGCACGCCGTGTTCGGTCTTCAGCGCGGGCACGCGGCCCTTGGGGTTGATGGCCAGGTACTCGGCGCTTTGCTGCTGTCCGGCGGCAAAGTCCAGCTTCACGACGTCGAAGTCGGCGCCGGCTTCCTGCAAGGCGATGTGGGTGGCCAATGCGCAGGTACCCGGTGCGGTATAGAAGGTCCAACGAGACATGTGCGTCCTCAAGGGAAAGTGCGGGGATCGAGAGCGCCATTATCGCCAGATTGGGCGCTTTTCGGCCGCTGTCGTGGACGGCGTCGATGATGCGCTGCGGCAATTGCCCAGGCCGTGTCAGCGCGCCCGCGCCGCCAGCGACGTGCGCGCCAGAAAGCGGTCGAACGCCGCCAGGAAAGCGGTTTCCACGGCGCTCAGCTTGCGCTGCTTGTGCCAGGTCAGGAACACGTCGATCTCGGCCACGCTGTCTTGCGGCGGCAGGCGTCGCAGTTCGCCGTTGACCACGTCCTGCGCAATCAGGTGTTCGGGCAGGAAGCTCAAGCCGATGCCGGCCACTACCATGCGGCGCACTTCCTCCAGGTGCGGCGAGGTGCCGACGATGCGCCCGGTGAAGCCCTGCTGGTCCCGGAAGATGGTCAGCGGCGACAGCGTGTCGCCAAGCTGGTCGCTGGCGAAACAGACGAAATTCTGGTCCAGCAGGTCTTCGATGGCCACCCGCGGCCGCGTGAACAGCGGATGCCGCCGGCCGCACACCACCGCGTACTGGTGGCGCAGGAACAGCTTGCGTTCCAGCGCTTCGACCGGCTTGCGGCACAGGCAGATCCCCAAGGCCGGCACACGCTTGGCCAGCGCATCGAGAATATCGGCGCTGGGCTGCATTTCCATGTGGAATTCCACCTTGGGATAGCGCTGGTGGAAGTCCGCCAGGAAATCGTCGTAGGGCGTGCTCTGGATGCGGCTCATCACCAGCAGCCGCAAGGTGCCGGCGACCTCGGCCTGGTCCTGCTCGGCGGCGTTCTCGATGCGCGCCATGGTGCCGTACATGTCGCGGGCGATGGCGTAGATTTCCTCGCCCAGGCTGGTCAGGCGGAATTCGCCGTTGCGCCGGTGCAGCAGGACGCCCCCCACGGCATCTTCCAGCCGCTTGAGCGCCTGACTGACGGCCGGCTGGCTCAGGTGCAGCGCCTGCGCGGCCCGGCCCACGCCGCGCGCCTGCACCACGAACATGAAGGTGCGCAGCAGGTTCCAGTCCATGCGCTCGGGCGCCAGCGGCAGGGCGTTGGCGGGGCGGACGGCGGGGCGTTCAGTCGAGGCGGGCATGTGGGCGGACAAGAAGGCATTGAAGCGGACCGGGGCAGGCCGATAACGGCCTGTCCGCCAAACCGGCCGCCAGGGGGTCAGGCGCCGGCCAGTCCTGCGAAGAATCGCGCGGCGTTGGATTCCAGGCCCTCGATATAGTAGCCGCCTTCCTGCACGATCAAGGTGGGCAGCTTAAGGCCGCCCACCTCGCGGCCCAGGCGTTCGAAGCCATCTTCCGACACGGCCACCATCGCCTGCGGGTCCTTCTCGAAAATGTCGAACCCCAGCGACAGCACCAGCACGTCGGGCTGGAACGTCTCGATGGCCGCACGCGCCTGGGCCAGGCGGTCGAAGAACACCGATTCGGGCGAACCGTGCGGCATCGGCAGATTCACGTTGTAGCCATAGCCATCGCCCGCGCCGCGCTCGTCCTCAAAGCCGGCCACCACCGGGTAGAAGTTCTCGGGATCGCCGTGGATCGACACGTACAGCACATCGTTGCGCTCGTAGAAGATGTCCTGGATGCCCTGGCCGTGATGCATGTCGGTATCCAGGATCGCCACGCGGCCATATTTGCCGCGCAGGCGCTGGGCGGCAATGGCGGCGTTGTTCAGGTAGCAGAAGCCGCCCGCCGCATCGCGCCGGGCGTGGTGGCCGGGCGGACGGCAGATGGCGTAGGCATGGCGGTCGCCGGCCACGATGCGGTCGGCGGCGGCCACGGCGCACTGCGCCGACCAATAGGCCGACCGCCAGGTGTTCGGCCCCACCGGGCAGCTGCCGTCGGCCAGGTAGCGCGCCGCCTGTGCCAGCACGCCGCGCAGCGCGTTGGGTTCCCGCACGAAGACGTTGGACACGACCTCGTCGCCCCAGTCCTCGGGCAGCTTTTTCCAGTCTGCGTGGGCGTTCTGCAGGAACTGCAGGTAGGCCGGCGTGTGCACCGCGGCCAACGGCTCGGTGCCGTGGTCGGCAGGCGCCTGCACGTCAAAGCCTAGGTGGCGGGCGGCCTGCGCCAGCGCGTCCAGGCGCGACGGCACTTCCTGCGGCGTGCGCATCTTGCCGCGCGAGAAGTAGGTCTGCGGATGATGCAGTTTCTGGTCGTCGTGGAAAAACGCCTTCATGCTTGTTGCCCCTTCAGTTGGAATTGAACGCGGCGCTGGCCGTAGGCCCCCAGCAATAGCACGGATACCAGCGACAGCAGCGAAATCCCCGAGAACAGCAGCGCCAGCGGCCACCACTGGCCCTTGAAATTCTCGGCCAGCACCGTGCCCAGCATCGGCGTCAGGCCGCCGAAGATCGCGCCCGACAGCTGATAGGCCATTGAAATGCCGGTATAGCGGATCGCCGTGGGAAAGCTGTCGCTGACAAAGCCCGCAATCACCGCATAGTAGGCGCCCATGAACAGCACCGCCACGCCGATGCCCAGCGTGATGGACGAGAGCGATCCCATGTCCACCAGGTTGAACATCGCGTACGGCGTGAAGATCGACACCAGCGCGGTGAACGCCAGGAACCGCAGATTGCCCACGCGGCTGGCGATGTAGGCGGCGAGCGGCGTGATGAAGAACTGCATGATCGACACCACCAGCAGGCAGTCCAGGATCACCGCGCGGTTCAGGCCCACGTACTGCGTGGTGTAGGCGATCATGAACGTGCTGGTGAAATAGAACCCCGCAATGCCCAGCACATTGGCGCCCACCGCCATCGCCAGCAGCTTGGGCGCGCCGGTCAGCACCTGCGCCAGCGGGGCGCGTTCGGGTTTGGAATGTTGAGGCAGCTTTTGCTTCTCGGCCCGGGCTTGCTTTTCTTCCAGGAAATCAGGCGATTCGTTCACGCTCAGGCGGATCACGAAGCCCACGGCCAGCAGCACGGCCGAGAACAGGAACGGCACGCGCCAGCCCCACGACAGGAAGGCCGCGTCGTCCAGCCCCGTCACCAGCTTGAACATCAGCATCGAAAGGATCAGGCCGGCCGGGCTGCCCAGCTGCGCGAACGACGCGAAGAAGGTGCGTTTGTTCTTGTCCGGCGAATGCTCGCCCGCCATCAGCACGGCGCCGCCCCATTCACCGCCCACCGCCACGCCTTGCACGATGCGCAAGAGCACCAGCAGGATCGGCGCCCAGATGCCGATCGACGCGTAGGTCGGCAACAGGCCGATCAGCACTGTCACCGTGCCCATCATCAGCAAGGTGATGACCAGCGATTTCTTGCGCCCGATGCGGTCGCCGATATGCCCGAAGATCGCGCCGCCCAGCGGCCGCGCGAAAAAGCCCACGGCAAACGTGCCGAACGCGGCCAGCGTGCCGTAAAAGCCCGTGGCCGATGGAAAGAACAGTTTGCCGAACACCAGCGCGGCGGCGGTGGCGTAGATATAGAAGTCGTACCACTCGATCATGGTGCCGACGAAAGCGGCCGTGGACGCGCGCACCGGCTGGTGGCCCGTCTTGGAATTTCCCCTCATGTTTATCTCTCTGAAAGTGGGTTGAGGTTGCTGCGTCAGTCGTTATACGCGCGCCCCTTCCATAAGAAAAATTCTGAATTCTTATCCTTGGAATTCAGCGAATTTATGAGTGGAAACCCTAGGTTTGAGCGAAGATGATGAAATTTGCCAATGGGCGCGGGGTTGCGATCAGGTCGAGTCAACCTGCTCGACGCGGCCGACGCACCGCGTGCGCGCTTGGCCATGCCGACCCGGGAATAAAAAACCCAAGTCTTTGAAAATTAACGATTCCTGACGCGCTTTCACACAATTATTCCTGCCAAATTTCCCTTGTCGTTGCGCGAGATCAAGGGACGGTTCATCAGGGTTTGTACCTATCAAATGCTAGCGCTAACGTGGTGGCAGTGCTGACGTTGGTCGCTTCACAAGAGCGCACAGCAGCAAGTGCGCACCCCCTGGCTGACGTCGGTCGTCATCAACGACTTCAATCAGGAGCCCATCATGAGATGCGCAGACCAGGAAGGTGGATGTAGCAAGGCGGGAACGAACGGACAAAAGATGGCAGACAGGAGGGTGACGCGCGCCGCGCGGGCTCAACACGGAAACCGTCAGACGCGCCGCTTGATTTCCCGCCTGGCTCCCCTGACGGTCGCGCTGTTTGCCGCCTTCGCCGCCATGCCGGTGTTGGCGCAGGAAGTGCCGCAAGGCACCTACACCGAACCCTTCCAGGTGCGTGACGGTGAAGAAAAAGTCTTTGTCGGCGGCACGATCATCAACCCGACCCCGCCGTATCCGGCCCAGATGGGCGGCACCGGCATCCAGGTCATCGGCGGCAGCGCCATCCTGGACCCCTCGCGCGGCGACGGCAGTCCCATCCATATCAACGTCAGCGGCGACGCCATCGACGGCCTGTATGTGCGCAGCGGCGGCAAGATCGAGGTCAAGGCCGGGGGCACGTACATCCATGCGACCGGCGGCAGCGTGCGGGGCATTTACAACGTGGGCACGGGCGCGGCCGCGTCCGAGTTCACCGGTACCAATGTCTACGTCATCACCGACTTCCTGGACTCGCACGGTTTGCGCTCTTTCGGCGCGCAGGCCACCACCGTGCTGCACGATTCCACCCTGACCACGCTGCAGGACAACTCCAAGGGCGTCGAGCTGTGGCAGGGCGCAGGCGCAGAACTGAACCAGGTCGACATCCTGACGCGCGGCGCCAACGCCCATGGCATCCACGTGCTGGACAGCGCCCGGATCACGACAAACGGCGGCTCCATCACCACCGAAGCCGCCACCAGCTATGGCGTGCTGGTGCAAAGCCAGGGCGCCTACACCGGCGACGGCACCCGCATCCATACGCAGGGCGCCGGGGCGGTCGGCGTCTATGTGAATAGCAACGGCGTGTTCCAGGGCAACAATATGTGGATCCAGTCCGACCAGAGCTACGGCGTCTACGTCAGTGGCGGCCAGGTCGGCCTGGTGGGCACGACCATCAACGGGGTCAAGGACGGCACCTACGGCCTGTTCGCCACGTCCTCGGCGCCCGTCACACTCCAGGGCGGTGCGGTGCAGACGCAGGGCAACAACGCGGTGGCCGTGCGCGTGCAGTCCGGGTCCGTCGCCGACATCGATGGCGCCTACGTGCACACAGTGGGGCAGGCCTCCCACGGCGTGCACGTGGAAGGCTGGGGCACGGTCAACCTGGGCCGCCATGACGGCTCGGGCACCCTGGTCAGCACCGAAGGCGACGGCGCCGACGCCGTGCGCGTGTCGCCCAATGCCACGCGCTTTTCCGCCACCGGCGCCACCTTGCACGCCGCGGGCGCCAACGCCCAGGGCCTGCACCTGACCGGCACCGCAGGCGCCGCCGCCCAGGTCTTTGACCTGACCGACTCGGCCATCGCGTCCGACCAGGCCGACGGCATCCACCTGAGCGGCGGCCCGGCCGTCATCAACCTGACCGGCTCGTCCGTCACCGGCGGCAACGCCGCCTTCAACATCGGCGCCGACGCGCCAGGGCAGGCCGACATCGTGGCCAGCGGCTCTGTCATCGACGGCCGCGTGCTGACGCCGGCCGGCAGCACCACCCACCTGAACCTGGCAGACGGCAGCACCTGGCAAGTCACCGGCGACTCGGTCGTGACCACGCTGGTCAACGTCGACAGCCTGGTGAACCTGCGCGCCGCCGCAGACGTGGCCGCTAACCCGACCCGCGCCGCGTCCTACCGCGTGGTGCAGGTCACCGGCGACTACCGCGGCGACAACGGCGCCCTGGGCGTGAACACCTACCTGAACGCCGGCGGCCCGCTGGCCGACCAGCACACCGACCGCCTGCTGATCGCGGGCGACGCGTCCGGCACCACCTATGTGCAGGTCACGCCCGTGGATGGCAGCCCCGGGGGTCTCACCACGCCCGACGGTTCGCTGGGCGCGCACGAAGGCATCTCGCTGGTGCAGGTCGGCGGGCACGCCACCGCTCGGGCTTTCGCGCTGCCCGGCGGCTACGCCGTCACGCACGATTCGCCCTACGCCTACCACCTGTACGCCTATGGCCCCGGCTCGGAAATCGGCGCCGCCGATGCCTCGCAATCGCTCGTGGGCAACGGCGACAGCTTCTGGGACTATCGCCTGCAAAGCGCCTACGTCACACCCGAAGGCCCGGTCGATCCCGGTGGCGGCCCCGGCGGCAGTCCCAGCGTGCCGTCCGATGCACGCCCGGCCGTCGCGCCGCAAGTCGCCAGCTACCTCACGGCGCCCATCGCCTTGCAGTACGCCACCATCGCCGACCTGGACTCGCTGCACCGCCGCCTGGGTGAAATCCGCGACGACCGCCAGCTGACGCGCGACCAGGGCCCGGGGGAATTCTTCTTTCGCGCCTACGGCGGCGACTTCAGCTACCGCAGCAACCGCGGCTTCAAGCAGTACGGCTACGACGCTGACGGCGACTACAGCGCCATCCAGCTGGGCGGCAACCTGCTCAGGCTGCGCGACGACCACGGCACCTGGCGCTTTGGCGCGGCGGGCACCCTGGGCTGGCTGAACTTCACGCCCGACGCGGTGGATGGCCACAGCAAGGGCAAGGCCGACATCTACCGCCTGTCCGGCTACGCCACCTACCAGAGCCAGCAGGGCTGGTACGTCGACAGTATCCTGTCCGTCGGCCGCTTTGACGGCAGCATCGCCACCGACGCGCGCGGCAAGGCCATGGACCTGCGCGGCGACAGCTACGCCGCGTCGGTCGAAGCCGGCTACCCCATCGCCCTGAGCCGCGGCTTCATCCTGGAACCGCAAGCCCAGGTCATCGCCCAACGCTTGAGCTTCGACCGCCGCACCGATGTCGACGGGCTGGACGTGGACATCGGCTCGCAGAACCAGATCACGGGCCGGCTGGGCGTGCGCCTGACGCGCCCGTTCGAACTCAACCGCGGCATCCTCACGCCCTACCTGGGCCTGGATGTGATGCACGGCTTTGTCGGCGGCAGCGACGTGCGCGTCGGCGACGTGCGCTTTGACTCGGGCAAGTACGGCGACGCCATGCGGCTGTCGATCGGCGCCACCGGCACCGTCACCGAGCAGTTCTCGCTCTACGGCGAAGTGGCGCGGCAGGAAGACATCGGCAGCGCCGGGGTGCAGTCGTGGATGTTCAACGGCGGCATTCGGTACTTGTTCTGACGAACGCGGGGTCCGCGCGGATCGCCGCCATTTTGGCCGGCGAATCCGCCAGCACCGCGTCCACCCCCAGGCATGCCGCCGCCTGGTAATCGGCGGCATTGTTCACGGCAATCGCCACGATCCGCACCTGTGGCGATCGCTGGCGAAAGCACGCCACCGACTCGGGCGACCACAGCGTCGCGTCGATCTCCGACCGGCCTTCACCCAGCGTGAACTTCTCGGTCACCGTCACCTTGCGATGCAGTTCGAAGGCCGTCCAGGTCGATGCCGCGGGCGGTTCAATGCAGCCGGCGCCCAGGCTCACCTGCAGCAGGCGCAAACGCGTCGCGTCGCGCGACTCGAACAGACGGGCTTGCGGATACGCCGAAAAACGCTGTTGGTAATCGGCTTCGGTGGAATAGATCACCACCCGCGGCCAGGCCTGTTCCTCGGACAGCACACGAGCCACGGCCTGCGTTTGCGGGGCGGCAGGCAGGGCCTTCATGTCCAGGATGACCGGCATCCCGGGCGGGATGGCGCGCAACGCCTCGCGCAGCGTCGGAATGCCTGTCGGATGGTCGCGGTAGGGGTAGCTGTTGGTGTTGCCGTTGCCCTTGTCTTTGCTGCTCGTGCCCGGCCGCTGGAACGTCCACCCTGCATTGACTCGCGCCAATTCGGCCGCCGTATGGCTGGCGACTGAGCCACGCGCGTCGGTCAACGCCGACAGGTCCGCCGGCCGGTACAGCACCGGAACCCCATCGCGACTCAACTGCACCGTCAGCCACAAGGCGTCAGCGCGGTGCTCGATGGCCAGCCGGATCGCTTCCAGCGTGTTCTCCGGCGCATCGGCCGTGCCGCCCCGGTGTGCGATGACCATTGGCAGGGATGCGGCGGGGAGCGACGGGGAAGTCGATGCGCAGGCAGTCAGGAGGGCGGCACACAGGGCCAGCAGGCTGGCACGCAGAGGGGCTTGGGGCACAGGGGACTCCGGGAGAGACGACGTGTCAGTCTACGTTTTTGCGCGACAGCGCGATTTCCACTTACCCATCAAGCCCTGGCGACCGGCCCGAATGTCAGCTGTTCAACCACCGCCCCGGTATGAAAATCCACGATCTCGCCGCCATGCGTCAATAGCCGATCGCCAAACCAATCCGACGCCAGCCGTGCCGGCGGCCCGCGATGCCGCAGGATGGCGTTGTCGACCGCGCCGGTACGGGCATCGATGACCAGGTCTTCGCCCCAGTTGCTGCGGGGCGTCTCTGACAGGGGCAGGCACAGGTAGGTGCCGTCTTCGTTGAAGTGGATATTGCCGGCGTGGACTTCGCCGTACTCGCCGATATCGCGCGACCACCGCACCGCGCCGTCGCGGTCGCAGCACAGCAGGCGGTTGTTGGCGGCCGTGGCGAACAAGGCCGCGCCGTCTCGTGCGAAACGCACCCGCGCCACTTTTTCGCCCAACGGGAGCTTGACCTTTTGAACATCGCCGCTGCGGCAGTCGACGGCCAGTAGCGCATCTTTCGCGCGTTCGTCCGGGGCCCACAAGCGGCCATCGAAGGGGTCGACGTCGCCGAAGCGGGCGTCGAGATCGCGCGCGATGGGGTCACTGCATTCGCCGCTGTCCAGGTCGATCACCACGGGGCGGCGCTTGCCATTGAAGGCGCTGACCAGGGCAAAACGGCCCGAGGGGTCGAATCGCGTCCAGAACGACAGAAACTTGTCGGTCTGGTGTGCGACGTTGCCGTTGACCACGAAGGTCAGGCGGGTGCGGCTGGCGTTGCGCACCGTCACCCAGTCGGCCGAGGCCAACGCCAGGGCATTGCCGTCGCGGGCCACATCATTGACGACGTCGCCGGCCTGCGCGCCGGGTACGGCCAACAACTTGCCACTGGCAAGGTCGTACCTGGCCAGTCCGGGCTGGGGCAGGAAACGATCGGTCTGGTCGAAGAACACCAAACGGCGGCGCACGTCTATGTACATCTCGGACTCCGGCGGGGGGGGGGCAGGGCAGCACTATATAGTGCTGTCGCGCTTGTCCGCCAGCTGCCCGGGTATCATTGCCCGATGGCGCGGGCCCGTCGGTGGCATCGCCCTTTTTTGTCGGAGATCCCCCATGTTCCCCCTTGAAGTCCTTTTGCCCTATCTGCTTGCCTGCGGGATCGTGGTGGTGTCGCCCGGTCCGGACAACATCCTGGCGCTCAGCCGCGGCCTGAGCCAGGGCAGGGTGGCCGCCGCCGTGTCGTCGCTGGGCGCGGCCGGGGGCATCATGGTGCATACGGTGGCGGCCACGTTTGGGCTGTCGCTGCTGATGCAGACGTCCGAGGCGCTGTTCTGGGGCATCAAGCTGGTGGGCGCGGCCTACCTGATCTACCTGGGCATCAAGGCCCTGCGCGCCAAGGACCTGATCACCCTGCGCAAGTCGCACCACCTGCCGCTGCGCAAGGTGCTGAGCGTGGGCTTTTTCTCGAATGTGCTCAATCCCAAGCCGGGGCTGTTCGTGCTGGCATTCCTGCCGCAGTTCGCGGATGCCAGCCGGGGCTCGGTGCAGGTGCAGATGCTGGTCTACGGGTCGATCTTTGCCTTGCTGACTTTCGTCATCTTTGCCTTGGTGGGCGCGTTTGCGGCCCGCTTGTCCGGCTGGCTGGTGTCGCGTCCGGCGGTGGCGGCGCGGTTGAACACGACGGCGGGGCTGACGCTGGTCGGGGCGGGCGTGCTGGTGCTGTCGCTGAAGTCGGGCAAGGCCTGACGGCCAGGCCCGTTACCCCATCCACGGCTTGGCCAGGGGCTGCCACAGCGCGCGGCCCATCGGCGACCACACCCCTGCGAACACGGCCAGGTTCAACACAACCGTGATGCCGTAGACGATTCGAAACGGCCGCTTCACCGATTTATGCCGCAGCCAGCGCTGGGCCAGCAACGCGCCGGGCCAGCCGCCCGCCAGCGCCAAACCATGCAGGGTACGTTCGGGAATGCGCCACAGGCCGGCGCGGGCCAGGGCCTTGTCGCGGGCGTAGACGCCGAAGGTGATGAGGCTTAGCGCCAGGTAGGCCAGGCCGACCCACAGTGGCACCTGCCACAGGTGGACGGCCAGGCCATAGGCCGCGAGGCTGCCGCCGACGAGGGCGGCGACCCAGCGATTGGAGGATCTTGAAGCGTTCATGGCCTGTTTTCCGCTACGGCGTTGCTGTCGGTGGGAGGGGTAATGGATGCCGGCAAGTCGGCATTCGGCCGCTCGCGGCACGGGGCCTTGCCGCCGTGCCTCTTGGGCTGACGAAGACCCCAGGCGCGGGACGAACACGCGTCCCGCTTACCAGTACTGCCTGCGGCGCAAGTCACCGAGTGTAGAGAATTCTGAAGAAGCGCATCACGCACCTCGAGCGCGCGCGGCCGTCGTGCCATGGGAGGTGGCGCCTGCCAGCCGCGTGTTTTTGCCCCCGCGCCGTCACCGATAGAGATATTCACGACCGTGGCGTTCATGTTTTCTTAAATCGGCGGCCCGTAGACTCTACGCAGACGCCGCCCGGCCATGATGCCGGGCGGTGGCGTTTGGGAACGACACGGAAATCCTGCAATGACGACACATGCCTCCCGGTATTCGGATTACCTGCATTTCTTTGCGGCCTGGCTGGGCAACCCGCTGAAGGTCGCGGCCATCGCGCCGTCGGGCGCGGCGCTGGCCGAGCTGATCACCCGTGATGTCCGGCCCGGTGGCGGGCCCGTGCTGGAACTGGGGCCGGGCACCGGCGCGTTCACGCGGGCCTTGCTGGCGCGGGGCGTGGATGAGGCCAGCCTGGTGCTGGTCGAGCCGGATGCCCGCTTTGCCCAACTGCTGCAGCGGCGCTACCCGCGCGCCAGTATCCACCAGATCGACGCGGCGCGCCTGGGCCGTGCGGGGCTTGCGGCTGGCTCTGCCGAGGCCGTGGTCAGCGGCTTACCCTTGCTGGCGATGCCGCCGCGCCAGGTCATGGCCATTCTGGCGAGTGCGTTCGGCCCGTTGGCGCCGCAGGGCTGTTTTTACCAGTTCACCTATGGCGTGCGTTGCCCGGTGCCGCGCGTGATTCTGGATCGGCTGGGCCTGAAGGCGACCCGCGTGGGCCGCACGCTGTTCAATCTGCCGCCCGCGACGGTGTACCGGTTTTCACGCCGGCCGCCGGCGCGCGGCTCAGTCGTCCAACCCGGCCCGTCGTACCCGCACCGGCACTGACTTGTACGACGGCGTGCCGCTGTCCTGGTCGATGTAGTCCAGCGGCACCAGGACGTTTGCTTCCGGGTAGTAGGCCGCCACGGTGCCGCGCGCGATGCTGTATTCGATGGCGGTGATGTTCCTGAGCGTCAGCTTGCGGCCATCGGTGGCGGTGTCGATGTCGACCCGATCGCCGTGTTCCAGGCCGAGCGCGGCCAGGTCGTCGGGGTTCATGAACAGCACGTCGCGCCGGCCGAACACGCCGCGGTAGCGGTCGTCCAGGCCGTAGATGGTGGTGTTGTACTGGTCGTGGCTGCGTATCGTGACCAGGGTCAGGACGTCGTCTTCCCACGCCGTGTTGCTTTCACGGATGCCGGGAAACACCGAGAACATCGCCTTGCCCGAAGGCGTGTTCCAGCGCCGCTCGGTGGCCGCCAGCGGCATGCGAAAGCCGCCTGGCACGCGGATGCGGGCGTTGTAGTCGTCAAAGCCCGGGATGGTTCGTTCGATCAGCGCGCGGATACGGTCGTAGTCGTCGACCAGGCCCAGCCAGTCGACCTTGCTGCCGGGCAGCACGGCGCGCGCCATGCCGGCGACGATGGCCGGTTCGGACCGCAGGTGCACCGAGGCCGGCTTCAAGCCGCCAGCGGATGCGTGCACCATCGACATGGAATCTTCCACCGTGATCGACTGCGGGCCGCCGGCCTGCACGTCCAGCTCGGTGCGGCCCAGCACGGGCAGGATGAAGGTTTCCTGGCCTACCAGCAGGTGCGACCGGTTCAGCTTGGTGCCCAGGTGTACGGACAGGCGCAGCTGCTTCATGGCGTCGAAGCAGCGTTCAGGGTCGGGCATGGCCATGGCGAAGTTGCCGCCCAGGCAGATCAGCGCCTGCACCTGGCCGGCGATCATGGCCTGCATGGCTTGCACCGAATCGTGGCCGTGGGCGCGCGGCGGCGAGAAGCCGAACACGTCTTCCAAGTTGCGCAGGAAGCTCTCGGAGGGCTTTTCGGTGATGCCGACGGTGCGGTTGCCCTGCACGTTGGAATGGCCGCGCAGCGGGCAGATGCCGGCGCCGCGCTTGCCGATATTGCCGCGCAACAGCAGCAGGTCCGCGATCAGCCGCACGTTGGCGGTGCCCTTGTTGTGCTGGGTGATGCCCATGCCGTAGGTGACGATGGCGGCGGTGGACCGCGAGTAGGCTTCGGCCACCTGTTCCAGGCTGGCGCGGGGCAGGCCGCTGTGCTTTTCGATATCGGCCCACGAGGTCGCTTCCAGGTCGGCGACCAGCGCGTCCAGGCCTTGGGTGTGCTGGGCGATGAAGTCGTGGTCCAGCGCGTCGCCGCGCTCGGCATCCAGCGCCAGCAGCGCCTTCATGATGCCCTTGAGCGCCGCGGCGTCGCCGCCGGCCTTGACCTGGTAGTAGGTCGAGGCAATGTCGGTGGACCCGTAGGTCGCCATCTCGACGATGCTTTGCGGGTCGGCGAAGCGTTCCAGCGCCCGTTCGCGCAAGGGGTTGAAGACGATGATCGGCACCTTGCGGCGGGCGGCTTCGTGCAGCGTGCCCATCATGCGGGGGTGGTTGGTGCCCGGGTTGTGGCCGATCGAGATGATGAAATCGGTGTGGTCGAAGTCTTCCAGCGACACGGTGCCTTTGCCGATGCCGATGGACCGCGGCAGGCCGACGCTGGTGGCCTCGTGGCACATGTTCGAGCAATCGGGAAAGTTGTTGGTGCCGAATTCGCGGGCAAACAGCTGGAACAGGTAGGCCGCTTCGTTCGAGGCCCGGCCCGACGTATAGAACTCGGCCTGGTCGGGCGTTTCCAGTTCGCGCATGACCTGGCCGATGCGGGTGAAAGCATCTTCCCAGGACACCTCGCGGAAGGTGTCGCTGGCGGCGTCGTAGGCCATGGGGTGGGTCAGACGGCCGAAGTTTTCCAGTTCGTGGTCCGACAGCGCCAAGAGCGACGTGACCGTGCGCTGGGCGAAGAATGCCGGCGTGACGCGCTTGCTGGTGGCTTCCCAGGTGACGGCCTTGGCGCCGTTTTCACAGAACTGGAAGGTGGATTTGTGCTCTTTGTCGGGCCAGGCGCAGCCGGGGCAGTCAAAGCCCGTGGGCTGGTTGGTGCGCAGCAGCAGCACGGGGGCCTGCACCACTTCCATCTGCTGGCGCACGGCCTGGGCGGTGGCCTTCAGCGCGCCCCAGCCGCCGGCCGGGCCGTTGTAGGGGCGGATGCCGGGCACTTCTCGTTGCTTGCTCATCATGATTCTCCTGCTGGCGCCGGGCCGCAGCCCGTGACGGCAAGACGGTGCCGTCCACGCCCAAGGTCGATAGCCTGCCTTGCGGCGGTGCAGCAGGCCAATCGTTTGACTGAATTTCGTGATAACCGGCGGTTATCATGGGGGGTAAGGCTGCGAATGGTGCGGCGTGCGCCGGTATCGCGATTCAGCGGGTATCCCGGTTCACGCGGCGGCGTCCCGGTTCAGCGGCTCGTTCAGGGCAGCTTCCAGGTCGAGCCCGGTGGCGATCTGCCAGGCCGCCTCGGACAAGGCCGGTTGCGGCTCTCGGCGCAGGCGGATCAGGCAGACGTCCTGGGTGATTTCCGGGGTGATGGGATGCACCCGCAGGTCGGCGCCTTCATGGCGGGTGGGCAGGGCGCTCAGCGGCAGGATGCTGAAGGCGCGGCCGCTCTGGCATTCGGCAAGCAGCAGGCGCATGTCGTTGGTTTCCAGCACCACGTCGGGCTGCGCGCCGGCCGATTTGAATTGTTCGTCCAGCGTCTGGCGGTTCTGCATGTCGCGGCTGAGCAGGCACAGCGGCAGCTCGGCCACTTCGGCCCAGCCCAGCTGGCGCGGCAGCGAGGCCTGGGCGTCGGCCACCAGCACGTAGCGTTCCGAGAACAGCGGCAGCACGTCGTAGTCGGCGCCGGCCACCGACCGGTCATACAGGATGCCCAGCTGAATATCCTGCGATTTCAGGCGCTTGAAGATTTCGGGGGTGCTCAGCGCGGCGACTTCCATGGACAGCTGCGGCAGGATCTCGCGGTACTGCGCGCTGAGCAGCGAGGCTGCGTGGCCGGCCGTGGGAATGACGCCGATGGCCAAGTGGCCCTTGGGCACGCTGCGGATCAGCCCGGCTTCCTGGCGCAGGCCTTCCAGCGACGTCAGCATCTGCCGCACCCACTGGATCACGCGTTCGCCTTCAGGCGTGATGCCCTGGAAGCTGCGGTTGCGCCGCACGATGGTGATGCCCAGTTCCCGTTCCAGCTCGCGGATGCCGTTGGACAGGGCCGGTTGCGACACGTGGCAGGCTTCGGCCGCGCGGCCGAAATGCCGGTGCTTGTCCAGGGCGATCAGGTAGTTGAGTTGGCGGATGAACATGGCGGCGGGGGGCAGGTGCAACGGCCAAGGATATCTGAAATACCGCGCCGGCCGGATGACCGGCCGCGCGGCAATGCCTGCCAGGCCGGGCCCCAGGGGCTAGCGGGCTTCGCTGACGCCGCACCACTGCGCGATGAACAGGGCGATGGTCTTGGTGATCAGCCGCAGGGATTCCAGGTGCACGCGTTCGTCAAAGCCGTGGATGTCCAGCGACTTCGGGCCGTAGACCAGGGTGGGCATGTTGCCGTAGATCACGAACACCCGGGCGTCCAGGTAGCCGGGCGTGGTGAAGCTCTGCAGATCGCTCTGGAACGCCTGGCGGTGGCAGGCGCGCAGCGTGTCTTCGGCGGCGCTGCCTTCTTCCAGCACGTAGCCTTCGGCGTAGAAGCCGGTGTAGGTGACCGTGGGCGGCGTGCCGCCCAGCCGCGGGTCGGACACGGCGTCTTGCAGGCAGGCGTCGATCTCGGCGCGGGCCTCGTCGGCCGTGGTGCCGGGGTAGATCGCCGCGCGCACGTCGAATTCGCACCAGGGCGGCACGGTCGACGGCCAGTCGCCGCCTTCGATCTTGCCGATGTTGAAATTGATCGGGTGGTCCAGGTGCTCGAAATGGCGGTGGCAATGGTGCTGGCCGTTCCATTTGGCCTCGATCCGGCGCAATGCCTCGATGGCGGCATAGGCCGCGTCGATGGCGTTGAAACCATTGGCCATTTCGCGGGTGTGGGTCGGGTGTCCCTGCACGCGCACCTTGAACCACAGCACGCCGACGTTGGCGCGCACCAGCATGTTCTCTTCGGGCTCTGGAATGATGACGGCGTCGGCCTGGTAGCCGCGCAGCAGGGCCGCCAGCGCGCCGTTGCCGGTGCATTCTTCTTCCACCACCGACTGGAAGTAGATCGGGGCTGCGGGCGCATAGCCCGCGGCGCGCACGGCGTCGTAGGCATACAGGTTGGCGGCCAGGCCGGCCTTCATGTCGGCCGCGCCGCGGCCGTACATCCAGCCGTCGATGATGGCGGGGTCCCACGGCGAACGGCTCCACATGTCGACCGGGCCGGTGGGCACCACGTCGATGTGGCCGTTCAGGATCAGCGACCGGCCGGTCTGCGCCTCGGGGCGGTACGTGCCGACCACGTTGAAGGCGTTTTCGTACGACACGGTGACCGGGCCGAAGCCAGGGTGCGACTCGATGTCCTTGACGTCGATTTTCCAGCGGTCCATCGCAAAGCCGCGCTGGCGCATGGCTTCGAACAGGAAGTCCTGCGCCGTATGTTCCTGCTCGCGCAGCGACGGAAACCGCACGAGGTCCTGCGTGAACGCCAGCTGGGCGTCGAAGCGGGCGTCCACGGCTTGCAGAATGCGGCGGGTCTGCTGCTCGGTCAGCGGGGCGGGAGGGGTTGTCTGTGTCATGCGGGGTTCCTTGAATGGTGAAAAGCAATGATCAAAGGGCGGCGGCCCCAAGCGGCTGTCCGGGCCGTCGCCCGGGTGGCCGCTCGGGTCGCCCATCAGGCAGCGGCGGCGTGCATCGCGTCCAGGCGCAGGCGGCGCTTGTGGCCGGCCAGCGCCCAGATCGACACCAGCGTGATGGCCGACAGCACCGAATAGAAGATCGCCAGCGGCAGCCACCGGCCCGGGTAGTGGTAGGTCAGCCAGGTGCCGATCAGCGGGGTCAGCCCGCCAGCCACTGCACCGCACAGCTGGTACGACAGCGAAATGCCGGAATAGCGCACATGCGTGGCGAAGGCCGAGCTGATGTAGCCGGCCATGGCGGAATAGATGGCCGCCATGAAGACCAGCACGATCGCGATGCCGGCGACGATGCTGAAGGCGTCGCCGCGCGTCACCAGCATGAACATCGGGTAGGGCGCAAACACCGAGAACAGGGCCGCCGTGATCAGCACGCGCGCCGTGCCCACCACGTCGGCCAGCCAGGCCGCCACGGGCTGCACGATGAACTGGATGATCGCGACCACGAACAGGCAGTCCAGGATCAGCGCGCGGTTCAGGCCCAGCGTCTGGGTGGTGTAGGACAGCATGAACGTGTTGGTGAAATAGATGCCGCCGATCGCCACCGTGCACACGCCCATGCACAGCAGCACGGTGCGCCAGGCGGTGCGCAGCACTTCCTTGGCGGGCACCTCGGCGCGCTGCTGGCGTTCCAGCACCTTGGCGAAATCAGGCGATTCATTGACGCCGACCCGGATGAAATACCCCACCAGCAAGAGCACGGCGCTGATCAGGAAGGGCACGCGCCAGCCCCAGCTGACGAAGTCGGCTTCGTCCAGCGTGGTGAGCAGGCGAAACGCCAGCAATGACAGGATCAGGCCCGCCGGGCTGCCCAGCTGGGCGAACGAGGCCGCGAAGGTGCGGCGGCGTTGCGACGCATGTTCGCCCGCCATCAACACGGCGCCGCCCCATTCGCCGCCCACGGCCAGGCCCTGGGCCAGGCGCAGCAGCAACAGCAGGGCGGGCGCCCACAGGCCGGCGCTGGCGTAGCTGGGCAACAGACCGATGCCGACCGTGGCCAGGCCCATGATCACCAGCGTCGCCATCAGCGCGTTCTTGCGGCCGACGCGGTCGCCCAGGTGGCCGAAGATCACCCCGCCCAGCGGCCGGGCCAGGAAGCCTGCGGCAAAGGTGCCGAACGACGCCATGGTGCTGACGAACGGGTCCGCGGTGGGAAAGAACACCTTGCCGAAAACCAGGGCGGCGGCGGTGGCGTAGATGTAGAAGTCGTACCACTCGATGGTGGTGCCGACGAAGGCGGCGGTGGCGGCGCGAACCGGTTGCCGTTGCGGGGCAGGGCTGGCGGGAGCGGCCATGGGTGTCTCCTTGTATGGGTATTGATGTTCGAAGGCGGTTTATCGCTCCCGGCGCCATATAACGTCAATTTATGTTTTATAATAATTAACTTAAATTTTGTTTATGTATGGCGGTTTTGCTGGCGCTGCGGGGCACTTCCCGGGCCGGGCCGCCGCCGTCGCCTGCCGCGGAACGCCCTGATGCCCTCTACGACCCCCCTGGCCACCCGCCCCGGCGAACGCCTGGACTGGAACCTGCTGCGCACCTTCCTGGTCATCGTCCAGGAACGCAGCATCAGCGGCGCTGCCGCCAAGCTGCACCTGACGCAGTCCGCCGTCAGCCAGGCGCTCAAACGCCTGGAAGACCAGTTGCAGCGGCGGCTGATCGAACGCCACAACACCGCGTTCACCGTCACCAACGCGGGCGAAGAAGTCTGCCGCGCGGCCGAAGCCATACACGGCAATGTGTCGCACCTGCTGACCCACGTGTCGCAGACCGACGTGGCCGAAGTGGGACGCATCCACTTGCTGGTGGCCAGCCGCATCCACTCCACCGTGTACGACAACTTCTGGGCGGACTTTCATCGCGTGCATCCGCGCATCGAGGTGCAGATGGACGTGCTGCCCAGCAGCGAGATCAGCACCCTGGTCCAGCAGCGCGCGGCCACGGCCGGCATCGCGCTGTGCCGGCAGATGCCCAAGCGGCTGGATCACAAGGTCTTCCTGCAACAACGCTATGCGCTGTTCTGCGGCCGCAATCACGCGCTGTTCGGGCGTCAGGACATCCGCATCGAAGACCTGCTGGGCGAGAATTTCGTGTCTTTTGCCAGCGACGCCCTGGGCGACAGCCTGTCGCCGCTGACCATCTTTCGCGACCAGCGCGGTTTTTCAGGCCGCATCGTCGCGTCGTCGACGCATCACGATGAGGTCAAGCGGCTGCTGATCGCCGGCTTTGGCATCGGCTGCCTGCCGGAACACAGCGTGCAGGCAGACCTGGCGCAAGGCCGCCTGTGGCGGCTGCCGCCGGGCGAGGGCGTGTGCTCGGTGGACCTGCATCTGCTGTGGCACCGAGACGCCCAGCACACGCCGGCCGAGGCCGCCTTCCTGAAGCATTTCCGCGACTACATCGATCGCTATTCGATGGCCGAGCGGTTGGCGACCGCTTAGGCGTGGCGGGGCCGGGGCTTGACAGCGCTGGGCGCAGCGGATAATGTTGCTACTAACAACTAATTATTCGTGGATCGTCGATTCAGCCATGAGCTCCCCCCGCACGCGCACCGCGACCCAGGACGCAGAAGCCCTCTACGAGGCCGTCAATCAACTGATCCGGGTGCATCAGTTCCGTGATCGCGACCGCATCTGTTGCTACGACGTGTCGGTGGCGCAGTGCTATGCGCTGGAAACCCTGGTCAAGCAGGGCTC
Organism: Achromobacter sp. FW305-C-28; assembly: GCF_058783235.1. Taxonomy (NCBI): domain Bacteria; kingdom Pseudomonadati; phylum Pseudomonadota; class Betaproteobacteria; order Burkholderiales; family Alcaligenaceae; genus Achromobacter; species Achromobacter sp. FW305-C-28. The sequence continues at coordinate 779,116 of NZ_JBYSYL010000002.1, forward strand.
GCTGCGGCTGCAGTCGCTGGCGCAGGAGATGTTCCTGGACAAAAGCACGGCCAGCCGGGTCGTCGATTCACTGGAACGCAAGGGCTACGTCACGCGGGTGGCCGATGCCGCCGACCGGCGCGCGGTGCAACTGACGCCTACCGCCAAGGGCAGGGCGCTGTACCAGACGATTCGCGCGGACTTGATCGCCGAAGAGGCCGCCATGATCGAACACATGCCGCCAGCGGTACTGGACGGCGCGTTGACGCTGCTGGGCCAACTGACGCGCGCGGCGCAGGCGCGCTGTGGCGCGGTGACGGCCAGCCAGGCGCAATAGCGCATCCAGGCACAGCATCCATGCAGGTCTGCCGTGGCGCAAGCACGGCATTTTTTTCAATCAAATAGTTGGTAGTACCAATTAATAGTGGGAATCCCCCCACGCTTGTCTGGAAGGAAGAGGTATCAGTCATGAGCATGAATCACCTACCCATTGCCATCGTCGGCGCCGGGCCGGTCGGCCTGGCCGCAGCGGCCCACTTGTTGGACCGGGGGCTTGAGCCGCTGGTGTTCGAAGCCGGGGCCGCGGCGGGGGCCAGCATTGGCCGTTGGGGCCATGTGCGCATGTTTTCGCCGTGGAGCTTCAACGTCGACGTCAAGGCCGCGGCATTGCTGGCGCCCACGGGCTGGGTGGCGCCACCGGCTGATGCGTATCCCACGGGCCGGGATCTGCTGGCACAGTACCTGTGGCCGCTGGCCGAGCTGGCGCCGATCCGCCAGCGCCTGCACTTGAACAGCCGCGTGGTGTCGGTCAGCCGCGTGGGCCACGACGTGATGCGCAGCGCGCCGCGCGGCCAGGCGCCATTCCTGTTGCGGGTGGCAGGGCCGGACGGCGAGCGGGATGTGCTGGCGCGCGCGGTGATCGATGCGTCCGGCACCTACTCGACGCCCAACTGGATGGGGGCGCATGGGATTCCTGCCTTGGGCGAAATCGGCGCAGCGCACCGCATCGCCTACGGCGTGCCCGACGTGCTGGGCGCTGCGCGCCCGCGCTATGCCAACCGGCGCGTCCTGGTACTGGGCAGCGGCCATTCCGCGTTTAACGCGCTTCACGACCTGGCCGAACTTGCCGCCGCCGAGCCGCGCACCCAGGTGTCGTGGGCGATTCGCGGCGTGTCGCTCGAACGCATCCTGGGCGGGGGCAAGAACGACCAATTGCAGGAACGCGGCAAACTGGGTCTGGTGATCGGGCGGCTGCTGGATGAAGGCAAGATCGCGCTGCATACCGGCGTTCATGTCGACCGGATCGCCGCATCGCCTGAAGGGCTGCGCCTGCATGCCGACAGCCAGGTGCTGCCGCCGGTGGACGAAGTCATCGTGGCCACGGGCTTTCGGCCCGACGTGGGGTTGCTGTCCGAACTGCGCCTGGAACTGGATCCGGCTACGCAAAGCCCGGTCCGGCTGGCCCCGCTGATCGATCCGAATGTGCATAGCTGCGGCACCGTGCGGCCGCACGGTGCGGAGGAACTGTCGCATCCGGAAGACGGGCTATACGTGGTGGGCATGAAAAGCTACGGCAGGGCGCCGACGTTTCTGATGTGGACGGGCTACGAACAGGTGCGCTCGGTGGCGGCGGCCCTGGCCGGCGACTGGGAGGCCGCCCGGCGGGTCGAGCTGGTGTTGCCCGAAACCGGTGTCTGCCACACGCAGTTTCGCCGGCCTGACGCGGTGGCCGAACGCGGATCGGGTTGCGGCACTACCGCATGCGCGAGCGGACGGCAGGGCTAGGGGACGATCACGGCGTGCGGTCCAGCGTATGGACTTGATCCAGCCGTGGCGTGTCCAGCAGCCGGGCCTTGGCATCCAGCAATTCATCGTCGGTCACGTCGAAGCGCTGAAGCCAGGCCTCGCGCTTGACGCCGGTCAGACGCGGCTCTCCGGCCGCGCTGGCTGCCAAATGTATTCCGGGCTCTGAACTTCTCAGTGCCTTGAGCGCGGCATTGGGCAGCACATACTGGGGCGGCTTGGGGTCGATCAATGTCGCGGCGGTATCCGGTTCATTGCCCGCCTGTATCACGATGCCTGTGCCGTAGTCGTAGAACGCGAACCAGTCGGGGGGCAGCGCCGAGCGCAGCGTATGCAAGCCGCCCGCCTGCTCGACCATATTGTGATTGATCGCCGTCAGCCAGGAAACGGTCTTGAAGGTGTCGCGCTTGAGCTTGGAGGCGGAAAACACCGGCGCGCCGACATCGACGCCGCGCATCTGCTCGGAGACGAAGGCCTCGGTGGGCTGGTTGGCATTCCATTCGGAAGGCGTCAGCACGAAGCCGAAGCCGCCGTGTCCATGCCGCGCTTCGAGCTTGCGCGCGAACTCGACGAACAGGCGCTGAAATGCCTTGGGCTGTTCGATGATGTCCACGAAGGGCAGCGCAAAGCGCAACACGTCCAGCCGCCGTCCTTTCCTGGCAATCCAGTTCGGCGCGGCATTGACATAGAACGAGTACGGGCCTGCGTCCTGGCGCTTGACCCCGCTCGCGTAATTCAGGTCGATCTGTTCGTCTTCGTCGCGGTCCTTGAACCAGTCGCGGATGGCAGGGGCTTTGGCATAGGGCAGGCAGGGCGGACCCGAGGGCGGCTCGCCGCGCCACAGCCAGGTGAATACGTCGCCGGCCTGGGCCCGGTAATCATCGAAACACTGGGCAATCGCCGCCCGCTTGGAGGGCGTGAAGCCGTCTTCGAAGTACAGCGTGCCGGTAATGGCGATGACGGCGCCAACGTAGTCCTGCGGGCCGGATGGCATGAGCATGCCGCCGGGAAACTGCTGCGCCTGCGCGTTCTCGCGCAGCGCGGCGGCAAAGGCTTCGGGACTCATGTCGGGATGAAGATCTGTCATATTTTCGTCTCAGGGCAGGGCGGGCACGGGCGCAGGGTGGCCGCCAGGCAAGGGCGGCAAGCGGCCTCGATACACCGTGGATGCCGAGGCCACCTGGGACGACGGGGCGTTGGACGATGCGCCAGACCCGTTGCAAAAGAACGTTTCCCTACGCCGCGTGGTCGGCCAGCAATGGCCGCGCCGCTGACGCGCCGCGCAGCGATTCCAGCAGCACGCGCTTGTTCTCGCGGCTGCGGTAGGCGTGTTCGCGCATCAGGTTTTCGGCGCGCACGGCTTCGCGCCGGGTGATGGCGCGCAGCAGGTCTTCGTGGTCTGCCTGCGCCCGCAGCACAAACGGCGTTTCCAGCAGGGAAGGGGTGGACGGCAGCGTCAGCGCGGCGGGGCCGGCCAGCGGGGTCTTGTTGTTGTGTTCCAGCGCGGACAGCAGGGCGCGGTTGCCGGCGGCCTCGCACAGGATTTCGTGAAAGCGCCGATTGATCTGGCCCCAGGCGCGGGCGTCGACGGTGGTGTTGGGATCGCGCCGGGCGGGCGCCAGCAGCGCGCGGCCTTCTTCGACGGCTTCGGACAACTGGGCCAGCACGGCCTCGGACGCGCCGCGTTCGGCCAGCAGCCGGGCCGCCATGCCTTCGAGCACGCCGCGTACATCCACGGCGTCGCCGATTTCTTCCACGGTGAACGCCCGTACCCGGAAGCCCCGGGACGGTAGCCGTTCCAGCAGGCCTTCCTTTTCCAGTTCCGTCAGCGCGATGCGCAGCGGCGTGCGCGACACACCCAGGCGGGCGGAAAACTGCAATTCCACCACGCGTTCTCCGGGTTGCAGGGCGCCCGAAAGCACCATGTCCCGGAGTTCGGAAATCACTTTGTCGATCTGTGCGGCCATAGCGGAGCGTGGGCTGAAGATAGTCTGAAAGGGGGCTCCAGTGTACCCAGAAAATTGCATGCAATAGGGCTGTAAATATCTCTACCTGTCTTGCGATTTATCAAAATTGCATGCAATAATTCGGAAAAATAGCGTCTGAGACGAAAATAAGCGCCTCAATGCATGCAAAGAAAAGTCCATTGCATGCCATTGGGGACCTGACATAGCCCAGGAGACAAGATGAAGCTGATTAGCTTCGCCCACGCAGGCCGCCCCGGCTGGGGCGTGTTGCGCGGCACCGAGGTGGTGGTGCTGACCCCCGTATGGCCCGATGTCATCGCCGCGCTCGCGGCCGGCCCGGCCCGGATCGCGCAGGCCGCCCAGGCGCCGGGCCTGTCCTGTATTGCGCTGGCGGACCTGCAATGGCTGCCGCCTGTGCCCGCGCCTCGCAAGATTCTGTGCGTGGGGCTGAACTACGGCCGCCATGTGCTTGAGGCCGGACGCGAGCTGCCCGCCCACCCCTCGCTGTTTCCGCGGTTCGCGGACAGCGTGGTCGGCCACCGGGAAGCCGTGTGGAAGCCGCGCGCGTCCGAGAAGTTCGACTACGAAGGCGAACTGGTGGTGGTGATTGGCCGGGGTGGGCGCCACATCGCCGCGGCGGATGCGCTGTCGCACGTCGTCGGCTACACCTGCATGGCCGAGAACTCGGTACGCGATTTCCAGAAGCACAACGCCCAGGTGACGCCGGGCAAGAACTTCGAGCGCAGCGGCGCGATCGGCCCCTGGCTGGTGACCGCCGACGAGATCGGCGACCCCGCCCGCCTGCAGGTCATTTCGCGGTTGAACGGCGAGGTCATGCAGCACGGTGACGTGTCGGACCTGATTTTTCCCATTCCCGAGCTGATCGCCTACATCAGCGCCTTCACCCCGCTATCCACCGGCGACCTGATCGCCACAGGCACGCCGGAAGGCGTGGGCGCCAGCCGCAAGCCGCCGCGATTTCTGGCGGCGGGCGATCGGCTGGAAGTGGAGATTCCCGGGATCGGCACCTTGAGCAATATCGTGGCGGACGAACCCGCCGCGTCAACCAGGAGACCCGCATGGCTGATGCGCTGCGGTACCTGACGGAACGCGATGTCGTGTCCGTCCTGAATATTCCCCGGGCCATCGACGCCCTGCATGACATGCTGATCGCGCAGGGCAGGGAGCAGGCGCGCAATCTGCCCAAGACGCTGGCCACGTGGGGCGACGGCAGTTCAATGCATGCATTGGGTTCGGTGCAGACCGGCGCGGCAGGCTATGCCGGCTTCAAGACCTGGGTGCATACCAAGGCGGGCGGCGGATCGCTGTTCAGCCTGTTCGATGCCGGCTCGGGCGCGCTGCGCGCCATCATCGAGGCACGCGCCCTGGGCATGCTGCGCACGGCGGCGATCAGCGGGGTGGCCACCCGGGCGCTGGCGCCGGCGGATGCCACCTGCGCCGCGCTGATCGGCACCGGTCCGCAGGCCGTCACCCAGCTGGCCGCGCTGGCGGCGGTGCGCCCGCTGCGCCAGGTCCGCGTCTACAGCCCCACGGCCGAGAAGCGGCGCGCCTTCGTGGCCAGCGTGGCGGACAAGTATGCCTTCGACATCCAGGCGTCGGACACGCTGGAACACGCCCTGGCCGGCGCCGAGATCGTCACGCTGATCACGCGCGCCGTCGACCCGTTCGTGGACGCGGCGCGGCTGGCGGACTGCCGGCACCTGAACGCCGTGGGCGCGATTCTGCCGAGCAAGGCCGAGTTCGCCCAGGACGTGTTTGAGCGCGCAGATGGCGTGGTGGTGGACGACCTGGAAAACGCCCGCCGCGGCTCGCGTGAACTGCGCGAGCGTTTTGGCGCCGACGGCGCGCCGTGGCCGGGCGTGACGGTGCTGAGCGACTGGCTGGCGCAGGGACTGGCGCGGCCTGCGGACGCCCGCCTGACGATCTTCAAGGGCATGGGCATGGGCCTGTCGGACCTGGCGATGGCGCGGGTGGTCTTTGAACACGCCCGCGACCAGGACCTGGGCCTGGCGCTGCCGCCCCAGACCCGCGAAAACCTGCTGCTGGCGCAGCCCTGATCCGCATTCCATCAACCAAGACCGCCGACGCCGGCGGGAAGAGGAGACAAGCATGTTCGTCGACGTCAGCGGGGCGCCGCCCCGGGAACAGAACAAATGGCCGTCGATCGTGATCCCCAAAGAGGACATCGATCTGGAAATCGCACGCCTGATCGACGCGCCCCGGCCGGACAACGGCCGCCGCGCCTCGCTCATCACCCATCCCGAGGCCAGCGCGCCGGGCCTGGGGCTGGCCCCCGGCACGGACGTCACCATCAACGTGGTGAACCCGGGCGAGCGCAGCTTCAACCTGCGCAAGAATTCCAACATGCTGGAAATCTGTATCAGCGGAGAAGGCGTGGCCACGGTGGCGGGCCGCGACATCCGCGTGGGCCACTGGGACGTCTGGAATACGCCCGCCATGCAGGTGCATTCGTATCGCAACGAGGGCAAGACGCCCTGGGTGCGGCTGTCTTATTCCAACGCGCCCCTGTTGGAAAAGCTGGAAATCCATTACGTCGAAGAGTTCGACGGCGCCGTGCCGCCGGCCGACGCCAATACCCGGCCCGCGCCGCCCAGGGCGCCGGACGCCGCCCGGTCGCGCGACCTGGCGCTGCGCGAACAGATCACGCCCGAGGGCGCGTGGCTGCTGGGCTATGAATGGCTGATCGATATCGACGTGCTGGACTCGAAGGCGCTGCTCTGGCCCTGGCAGGCGGTGTCGCGCCACCTGCCCACGGTCGAGGACATGGCGCGGGGCTACAACGGCCGCCGCCTCTTCGTGCTGTACAACCCGGCGACGGAACGCCGCATCGGCACCACGCACAGCTTTTTCGCGACCATCTCGTCGTCGCCGCCCGACAACCACCATGTGCCGCATCGCCATAGTTCGTCGGCCATCAACTATTACCTGCGCGGCAATGGCTACAGCAAGGTCAATGGCGTGCGGCTGGACTGGAAGGCGGGCGACCTGATCCTGTCGGCCCCCGGCTGGGCCATGCACTCGCACCACTCGGGCACCGAGACCACGTCGGCGCTGACCGTGCAAGACCACCCGCTGCAGATCGCGATGGAATCGCTGATCTGGCAAGAGCGCATGCAGGAACCCATCCTGGCGCTGGGCAGCCAGAGCGGCTTTGAAAGCAACCGCGCGCAATTGGCCGCCGCCTCGTGACCGCGCGCCCCGACGAATCGACACCCGGACCCACCATGACCCTGACTGAACTGTCCGACGCGCCGTCGTTGCGCGCGCGCCTGCGGGACTTCTACGACGACTACGCCTTCTGCCTGGACGAAGGCCGGCTGGAGCAATGGCCGGACTTCTTCACCGAAGACTGCCATTACCGCGTGCTGTCCCGAGAAAACCACGATGCGGGCCTGCCGCTAGGCCTGATCTACTGCATGAATCGCAACATGGTGCGCGACCGCGTGACGGCGCTGCGCGAAACCACCATGTTCGAGCCGCGCTCGCTGCGCCATTTCATCAGCGGCGTGCGCGTGATGGACGTGCAGGGCGAGCACATCGTGTCCCAGGCCAATTTCGCCGTGATGGAGTCGCTGTCCGACCGCGAGCCGACCCTGAACATGGTCGGCCGCTACCTGGACGTGCTCCGCGTCACGCCGGGCGGCATTGCGATCAACCGGCGCGACTGCGTGTACGACAACTATCGCGTGCGCACGTCGTTGATCGTTCCCATCTGAATCCGCTGCAAGGAAACCTGCCATGACCTGTTCCGACTCCGCCCTGCTGGACACGCCTGCCGCGGCCCCCATTCATCTTGAACGCCGCTGGCCCAAAGAGGGCTACACGCGCATTCCCAACTGGGTCTATACCGATCCGGCCATATTCCAGAAGGAAATGGACGTGTTCTTTGCCGGCCAGACCTGGAACTACGTCGGCCTGGAATGCGAAGTGCCCGACGTGGGCTGCTACAAGCGCAACTGGATCGGCAATCGTCCGGTGATCATGGTGCGCACCGAAACCGGTGACGTCGGCGTGCTGGAAAACCGCTGTGCGCACCGCGGGGCGCAGATCTGCTGGCACAACACCGGCAAGGTGACCGACTTCACCTGCCCCTACCACCAGTGGAACTACGACCTGAACGGCAACCTGCAGGGGGTGCCGTTTCGCCGCGGCGCCATGGGCAAGGGCGGCATGCCCAAGGACTTCGACCCCAAGCAGAACGGCATCCGCAAGCTGCGCAGCGTGAACCGCGGCGGTTCGATCTGGGCCACGTTTTCCGAGGATGCCCCCAGCTTCGAAGACTATTGCGGCCCGGAAGTGCTGGCCGAGATCGACCACATGCTGCCGGGCAAGCCGCTCAAGCTGCTGGGCTACAGCCGCCAGCTGATCCCCAGCAACTGGAAGATGTACCTGGAAAACCTGAAGGACCCGTACCACGCGACCCTGCTGCACACCTTCTACATCACTTTCGGCCTGTGGCGAGCGGACTCCAAGTCCGAATGCATTCCCACCGGCGGCGGCGCGCACAGCGTCATGGTGTCGCACAACGAAGGCAAGAAAAAGACGGCAGCCACCACCGAAATGAGCCGCTTTCGCGACGACCTGGAACTGCTGGACCTGGAAACCGTGACGCCACGCGCCGAGTTCAACCGCGGGCGGGTGGGCGGCGCGTGGGTGTTCCCCGCGGCCCAGTTCGGCATCCAGGCGAACTCGCTGAAAACCCGCCACGTCATTCCCCGCAGCCCCACCGAACACGAACTGGTGTTCACCTATTACGGCTACGAGGACGACGATGAGGAAATGACCCGCTTGCGGCTCAAGCACGCCAACCTGCTGGGGCCGGCCGGGTTCGTGTCGATGGACGACAGCGAGATGCTGAACCAGGTGCAGATCGGCGTGACCGGCTATCCCGAGGCGCGCGGCATCGTCGAAATGGGCGGCCGCGACACGGAACCGGCGGACTACATGGTGACCGAGGTGCTGATCCGGTCTTTCTACGACTACTACCGCAAGGCAATGGGGCTGTGACCATGGATATCTGGAAACCTGTCGCCCGGCTGGCGGAGATCTCGCCGGACACGGGCACCCTGCGCGTGGTGCACGAGGGCGAGGCGGTCTGCCTGTACGACCTGCATGGCGAGATCTGCGCCACCCAGGATCGCTGCCCGCACGGCAATGCCAGCCTGGCCGACGGCTACCTCGAGGACGGCAAGATCGAATGCCCGCTGCACCAGGGCGTGTTCGACATCCGCTCGGGCAAGCCGCAGTGCCCGCCGGTCACGGCCGACCTGCGCCGCTACGACGTGCGCGTCGAGGCCGATACGGTCTACCTGAAGGCGCAAGCAACGTGAGCGCGGACGCCATCGTCATCGTCGGCGCCGGCCAGGCGGGCGGCTGGGCCGCGACCACGCTGCGCGGCCGCGGCTTTGGCGGCCGGGTGGTGCTGCTGGGCGACGAACCGCATGCGCCCTATGAGCGGCCACCGCTGAGCAAGGCGGTGCTGGGCGGACAGGCGCCTGCCGAGAGCACCGAACTGTTTTCGGCGCAGCGCCTGGCGGAACTGGACATCGCGTTTCATCCCGGTATCGCCGCGACGCGGCTGCGGCTGGCGGACAAGCGGGTGGAGACGTCAGACGGCGCCTCGATCAGCTATGCCAAGCTGATCCTGTGCATGGGCGGCCGGCCCGTGGTGCCGCCGCTGCCCGGCGTGGATAGCCCGGGCGTACACGTGCTGCGCACCCGCGACGATGCGTTGCGGCTGCGGGCGCGGCTGGGGCCGGACCGGCATGTCGTCATCGTGGGCGGCGGGTGGATCGGGCTGGAAGTGGCCGCCACGGCGCGCCAGGCCGGCAGCGGGGTGACGGTGCTGGAACAGGCGCCGCGCCTGTGTGCCCGCAGCGTGCAACCCGGCGTGTCCGCCCATCTGGCCACCTTGCATGGGGCGCATGGGGTCGACCTGCGGCTGGGTGCCAGCCTGTTGGCCATCCATACGCTGCCCGACGGCCGGCCGGTCGCCGAGCTGGCCGACGGCACCCGGCTGACGGCTGATGCCGTGGTGCTGGGGGTCGGGTTGGCCGCCAACGATGCGCTGGCGCGCGAGGCCGGCATTGCCTGCGACCGGGGCGTGTGGGTCGATGCGCATTGCCGCACGTCGGCGCCGGATGTCTATGCGGCCGGCGACGTCGCCGTGTCGACGCATCCCGCCACGGGTGACGCCATGCGCCTGGAATCGTGGCAGAACGCCCAGGACCAGGGCATGGCGGCGGCCTTGGCGGCGCTGGGCGAGTCCGCCCCGTATGCGCCGACTGGCGCGGTCTGGTCGGAGCAGTACGGCGCCATGGTGCAGATCGTGGGGTTTGCGGCGCTGGCGCAATGCGAAGTGCTGCGTCCGCAAGCCGATCGCCGGATGCTGCTGTCGGTATCGCTGGATGCCGCCGGCCGCGCCGTGGCCGGCGTGGCGGTGGATGCCCCGCGGGAATTGCGCCAGCTGCGCAAATGGATTGCACAGGGCGCAGTCTTGGACCCGGCGTTGGTACAGCGGCCAGACGTGCCGTTGGCCAGCGCCCAGATCGGATGACGAGAATGATGGATCTCACCTCCCAGCCAGCCCACGCGGTCAAGGCCGCCTGCGAAGCCGTCGTGCTGACGTTTTTCCACGCGCTGGACACCCGCCGCCACGACGCCGCCGCCGCCTTGATGGCCGCCGACGGCGTATGGCTGCGGCAAGGCCAGCGGTTATGCGGGCCCCAGGAAGTGCTGGACGCGCTCAATGCCCGGGCGCCGGACCGCAGCACCTGCCACGTCATCACCAACCTGCGCCTGCTTGAGCATGGCGAGCGCGGCGCCACCGTGGGCTACTTCCTGATCGCCTACGACAGCGTGCCACAAGCGCAGGGCGGGGCGCCGCGGCTGGCCGCCATTCGGGAATGCCGCGATGTGCTGGTGGACACGGCCGATGGCTGGCGCCTGGCCGACAAGAGCAGCCGCCGGCACCTGCCGCCGGAATAGCTGCTGCAAGAGCCGCTGCAATCACCGCCGCAACAGCCGAACCCAGGAGAGTGACGGAACCCATTATTTCGCATCACAAGAGCGTGCCCGATACACCTAAAACGCCGCGGGCGCGCGCAACAGCATCCCAAAGGAGACAACCTCGTGAATACCCCCAAGATATTGATCTGTATGACGGCCGCCGCAGGCGCGTGGCTGATGACGGCCCCCGCCTCGGCGCAACAGGCCGCCTGGCCCACCCACGCCATCACGCTGGTCGTGCCGTTCGCGGCCGGCGGCGGCGGCGACACGCTGGCGCGGCTGGTGGCCGAACCGCTGTCGCGCGAGCTGGGCCAGTCCATCATCGTCGAGAACCGTCCCGGCGCGGGCGGCAACATCGGCACGTCCATCGCCGCGCGCGCCAACCCCGACGGCTACACGCTGTCGTACGGCACCAACGGCACCCAGGCTACCAATCACTGGCTGTACAAGTCGCCCGGCTACAAACCCAATGATTTCGAGCCGATCTCGCGCTTTACCGTGATTGCGGCGGCGCTGGTGGTCAATGGCGCCGACGAGCGCTTCAAGACCTTGGCGCAGCTGGTGGACTACGCCAAGTCGCACCCTGGCGAGCTGACCTGTGGTTCGGCCGGCAACGGCACGTCGTCGCACCTGGCCTGTGAATTGCTGAACCAGATGGCTGGGCTGAAGGTCATGCACATTCCGTACAAGGGCGGCGGCGCCGCCATGACGGACCTGATGGGCGGGCGGATTTCCTTCCTGATCGACGTGATGCCCAACGTGTCGGGCCAGATCGCCGCGGGCAAGCTGCGCGCGCTGGCCGTGACCACGCCGGAACGCGTGGCCTCGAACCCCGACATTCCCACCATGAGCGAGGCCGGCGTGAAGGGCTACGAGTTCTTCGCCTGGGACGGCCTGTATGCGCCCAAGGGCACGCCGGTTGCCGTGCTGGACAAGCTGAACGCCGCCGTCAACAAGGCGCTGCAGCAGCCCGAGGTGAAAAAGGCGCTGGAATCGCGCGGGGCGATTCCAGCGCCCACCTCGCGTCAGTCCCTGGCGGAATTCGGCGCCGAGGAATACACCCGCCTGGGCAAGGTCGTGAAAACCGCGGGCGCCGCCATCGACTGACCGGTTTCAGGGCGCCATCGCCTCGCGCGCCAGCCGCGCGACTTCCTGCGCCACGCCTTTGCGTTCGCTGTAGCGGTCGGTCAGGTAGTCGCTGCGGTCGCGCACCAGCAGCGTGAACTTGATCAGTTCTTCCATCACATCGACGACCCGGTCGTAATAGGGCGACGGCTTCATCCGGCCGGCGTCGTCGAATTCCTGGAAGGCCTTGGCCACGGATGACTGGTTCGGGATGGTCACCATCCGCATCCAGCGGCCCAGCACCCGCAGCGCATTGACGGCGTTGAACGACTGCGATCCCCCGGATACCTGCATGACGGCCAGGGTACGGCCCTGGGTGGGGCGGACGCTGCCGGTTTCCAGCGGCAGCCAATCGATCTGGCTCTTGAAGACGCCGGTGAGCGTGCCATGCCGTTCGGGGCTGCACCACACCTGGCCTTCGGACCACAGCGACAGCGCACGCAGCTCGGCCACCTTGGAATGGTCGGCGGGCGCGCCGTCCGGCAGCGGCAGGCCATGGGGGTCGAAGATGCGCGTTTCGGCGCCCAGCCGGGTCAGGATGCGGGCGGCTTCTTCCGTGAGCAGCCGGCTGTACGAACGCTCGCGCAGCGAGCCGTACAGCAGCAGGATGCGCGGCGGATGCGTGGCGCCGCCGTGCAGCGCCAGGTGGGCATGGTCGGGGGTATCGAGCAGGGTGTCGTCCAGGCTGGGCAGGGTCAGGTCTGTGAGAGTAGCGGCGTGTGTCACGGTGTCGGGGGGTGGGGAGATGGACAAGAGGGAATCGCGGTGGGGCGGCTGAACCAGGCGGCCAGCCAGAAGCTGCCCGCCAGCACCAGGGCCACGACGACGATGGCGCTCAATACAGTGCCGTAGGACGCGCCGACCGACCACAGGACGGCGGCCCCGACGGGCGCCGCGGCGCGCGCCAGGGTCATGGGCACCGTCAGCAGGCCGTTGATCGCGCCGTAGGCATGGCGGCTGAGCATTTCGGGCACGACCATGCCGCGCACGATGGTGAATATGCCGTTGGCGCCGCCGTAGACGACGCAGATCGCGGCAACGGTGGGGAAATCGGCGCCGAGAAATGCCAGCGCGCCAAACGCCAGCGGGAACACCGTGACGACGGCCGCGCCGACGGCGCGCATCGACGCCTGCGCCGCGAACAGACTCACCACGATGCGGCCGGCGACCTGGGCCGGTCCGATCAAGGCAATGGCCTGCACGACCGATGCCGTGTCCAGCCCGCGTTCGCGCAGCAGCGGATACATATGGAAGGTGAAGGCGGAAAAAGCCCCCGCGTAGGCGGTCAGCGATACCAGCAGCGCCCAGAACACGGGCCGGCGCAGCGCCTGCCGGACGGCCAGGCGGTTGTGCTCGCGCTGCGCCTGGGCGGTGGCGCCCGCGGCGGGCGGCAGGTCGCGCGCCGGGTCGATGAACAGCAGGTAGGCGCCGGCGCACACCAGCGCGTTCACGGCGGCCAGCACCATCAGGGCCTCGCGCCAACCCCAATGATTCAGCAGCCCCTGCACCAGCGGAATGAACATCGTGCTGGCGAAGCCGCCCCATAGCGTCAGCGACGTGATGCCGGCGCGGGAATGGGCCGGGCCGACGCGGCGCGCGACGACGGCAAAAGCCGGCTCGTACAGCGTGGCTGCCTGCAATGCGCCGATGCCCGCGACCAGCACGTAAAACGCGGCCAGCGACGTTACCTGCGACCACAGCAGGAGCAGCCCCCCGGCCAGCAGCGACGACAGTCCCATTACCCAGCGGCCATGGCCGCGATCGACGGCCACGCCGACCGGAAACGCGGCCAGCGCGGCCAGGACCAGCCCCAGCGTGGCGGCGCCGTACAGGTCCGGCTTGCTCCATCCGAGTTCGGCGCCCATGGCTTCGGCGATCAGCGGGAAGCTGTAGTACAGCGATCCCCATGAACAGATCTGGCCGATGCCCAGCGCCGTGATCAGGCCGCGGGCCTTGTCGGGCGGCGGGGGTGCGGCGCGAGCGCTTGGGTCTGCGGGGCGGGAGGTCATGGGCGCAGTCATGGCGGTCAGCGGCAGAGGCTGACGGAAAGGGGGGCGACGCCGGCGCGGCGGGCGGGGTGGGTGGTCATGTCGCCGGGTCCGGATCGGCCGGCAGCGGGCTGCAGGCCACGCCGCTGCAGCATTCCGCCGTCAGGTAGTCGACCAGACCGAACATCAGGTCGGTGTTGGCGCGGTAGCGCATGTAGCGGCCTTCCTGCTCGACCGTCAGCAGGCCGGCCTGGGTCAGCGCTTTCAGGTGAAACGACAGATTGGTGGGCGGCAGCTGGAGTTCGGCGGCGATCTGGCCGGCCACGCAGCCGGCGGGTGCGGCGCGTACCAGCAGGCGGAAGATGTCCAGCCGCACGCCGGAGGCGAGCGATTCGAAGACGATGACGGCGGTGTTTTTGTCCATGCGGCAATACTACAACTATTGTTGAATAATTAAAACTTTACTCTTTTTGATATTTCCACTAAAGTCGAATTATGGAAATGAAAGATGCCGTGAAAGCCCTGGCCGCGATCGCCCACGAATCGCGCCTGACCGTGTTCCGCGTGCTGGTGCAAGCCGGGTCGGCCGGTTTGCCCGCTGGCCAGTTGGCCGAGAAAGCGGGCATTCCGCCGTCGTCGCTGTCGTTCCACCTGAAGGAACTGGTGCACGCCGGCCTGTTGCAATCCCGCCAGGAAGGGCGGTTCGTCATCTACGAAGCCCGCTTCGAATCGATGGCCGACCTGCTGGCTTATCTCACCGACAACTGCTGTGGCGGCGCGCCTTGCGCGGTGCTGCCGCAGGTGGCGTGTACCCCAGCCCCCGCCGATGCGGGGCGCGCCGATCCCCTCTGATTCTTCTTTCTCATCATGGCTGACAAGGTCTACCACGTACTCTTTCTGTGCACCGGCAATTCCGCCCGCAGCATCATGGCCGAAGCGCTGCTCAACACACTGGGCAAGGGCCGCTTCCAGGCCTACAGCGCCGGCAGCCACCCGGGCGGCGCCGTCAACCCGTTCGCCATCGAAAAGGTGCGCGTGCTGGACTACCCGCTGGACCGCCTGCGCAGCAAGAGCTGGGACGAATTCGCGGTGCCGGGCGCACCGCAGATGGATTTCATCATCACCGTCTGCGACAACGCGGCGGGCGAGGTCTGCCCCATCTGGCCGGGCCAGCCAATCTCGGCGCACTGGGGCTTTGAAGACCCCGCCGCCGCGCAAGGGTCCGACGACGACAAGCGCCGGGTGTTCGAAAAGGTGTTCCGCCAGATCTCGGCGCGCATCAATATCTTCGCCAACCTGCCGCTGGCCGCGCTGGACAAGGCCGCGATCCACCGCGAACTCAAGCAGATCGGCGCCGAACCGCCGGCCGCCTGACGCACGCATGCCGCCACAGGGCGCCGGCCGGCCGCGGCCGCGCCTTTTTTTCAGCTTCGACAGACGTATTCATGCTTACCGCCATCGCCATCTTCGTGTTCACCCTGGTCCTGGTCATCTGGCAGCCGCGCGGGCTGGGCATCGGCTGGAGCGCCAGCCTGGGCGCGGCGCTGGCGCTGGCCTTGGGCGCCGTGCACCTGGCCGACATCGCGGTGGTGTGGCAGATCGTCTGGAACGCCACGGCCACCTTCATCGCCGTCATCATCATCAGCCTGCTGCTGGACGAAGCGGGCTTGTTCGAATGGGCCGCGCTGCACGTGGCGCGTTGGGGCCGAGGCCGGGGGCATGCGCTGTTTGCCCTGATCGTGCTGCTGGGCGCGGCGGTGGCGGCGCTGTTCGCCAACGACGGCGCGGCGCTGATCCTGACGCCCATCGTCATGGCGATGCTGGTGGCGCTGGGGTTCAGCCCCGCGGCCACGCTGGCTTTCGTGATGGCCGCCGGCTTCATTGCCGATACGGCCAGCCTGCCGCTGATCGTGTCGAACCTGGTCAACATCGTGTCAGCCGATTTCTTCGGCATCGGCTTTGGCCGCTATGCCGCGGTGATGGCGCCGGTGAACGTCGTGGCGGTGGCGGCGACGCTGGGGGTCCTGTGGCTGTATTTCCGGCGGGACATCCCGGCGCGCTATGACGCCGCTTCGCTCAAGGCGCCGTCCGCGGCCATACGCGATGCCGCCACGTTCCGTGCGGGCTGGCTGGTGCTGGCGCTGCTGCTGGTGGGGTTCTTCGGGCTGGAACCGCTGGGCGTGCCGGTCAGCGCGGTGGCGGCCGCGGGCGCGGCCATCCTGCTGGCGGTGGCGGGCCGCGGGCGCGTCATCAGCACCCGTAAGGTGCTGCGCGAGGCGCCCTGGCAGATCGTGGTGTTTTCGCTGGGCATGTACCTGGTTGTCTATGGCCTGCGCAATGCCGGGCTGACGCAGCTGCTGGCCGACGTGCTCAATGCGCTGGCGGGGCAGGGCCTGTGGGCGGCCACGTTCGGCACCGGCCTGATATCGGCTTTCCTGTCGTCGGTGATGAACAATATGCCGACGGTGCTGGTGGGCGCGCTGTCGATCGACGCCAGTCAGGCCAGCGGCGTGGTCAAGGAAGCCATGGTCTACGCCAACGTCATCGGCAGCGACCTGGGCCCGAAGATCACGCCCATCGGCAGCCTGGCCACGCTGCTGTGGCTGCACGTGCTGGCGCGCAAGGGCACGACGATTTCCTGGGCGTATTACTTCAAGGTGGGCATCGCCCTGACCTTGCCGGTGCTGGCGGCGACCCTGGCGGCGCTGGCGTGGCGGCTGGGGTAAGGCCGCGGCAACCTGCCTGTTCGGCGGCAACGCGCCCGCGTTGGCGGCCGATCCGGCTTTCCCTTCCAAACCCGTGCGCATCATCGTGCCTTTCGGCACGAGCGCCCTGGCGCAGTTCCCGGCGTTGCCCACTATCGGCGAGGCGGGGTATCCGGACCTGGTGCGCACGGACGGCGAACGCTGGCGCCAGGTGATCCAGACGGCCGGCATCCGCATCGAATAAGGCGTTCAGCGGCTGCGGGCCGCGTCGGCCAGGCTGGCCAGGAAGTTTTCCAGCAAGGTCGAGGTGGCCTGCTTGCGCCAGCATACGTACATTTCGGCCACCGGCGGATCCTGCACCGCCAGCGGCCGGTACACCACGCCGTCGAGCCGGTTGCGCGAGGTCAGTTCGGGCACCAGGGCCACGCCCAGGCCGGCGGCCACCAGCGATACCAGCGTGTGAGGCTGGGTGGCGCGCTGCACCACCAGCGGTGTGTGGCCGTCGCGGCTGAGCAGGCCTTCGACCATGTCGCGCAGGTAGGGCGAGTTGGCTGGCGTGAAACTGATCAGCGGCAACCCGCGCAGGCTGGGCAGGTCAATGGCCGAGCGCGCGGCCAGGGGGTGCTGCGCCGGCAGCACCGCCATCAGCGGCTCGTCCAGCAGCTTTTCGCTCATCAGGTCGGGGTGCCGGGCGTGCGGCCGCATCAGGCCGACATCCAGCCGGTTCTCGAGCAGGCCGCTGACCTGATCATTGGAGATCATTTCGTGCAGCGCCAGTTCCACGGCCGGAAAGCGCTGCGTGAAGGACCCGATCGCGGTCGGAATCAGGTAGTAGGCGCTGGCCGCGGTGAAACCGACCCGCAGGAAGCCGGCATCGCCGCGCTTGGCCGCCGCCACGATGCCCGGCGTTTCGTCCCAGCGCGCCAGCAGGGGCTTGATATGGGCCAGCAGCACTTCACCTTCGTGCGTCAGGCGCACATTGCGCTGGTTGCGGCGAAACAGCTGCGTACCCAGGGATTCTTCGAGCAGGCGGATCTGCTGCGACAGCGGCGGCTGCGAGATATGCATGCGCGCCGCGGCGCGGCCAAAGTGCAGTTCTTCGGCCACCGCCACGAAATAGCGCAGCTGGCGTAGATCCATCTTCATGAGGGGGGGCTCTGTAATATGAATATCGACTCAATTCGAGTTGAATAATATATTGGACGACTAAGTCTGCGCCCTCCAGAATTTCCCTCATAGCAAACACAACGATAACGAGGGAGACATGTCCAGGGTATTGATCACGATGCCGATCGCCGCCGCCGGCCTGCAGCGGCTGAAGGACGCGGGCCACGAACTGGACCTGGTCGAGCGACCGGCGCCGGCCGAATTCCGGGCCCGGCTGGCCCGCGCCGACGCGGTCATCCTGCGGTTCCAGGCCTTGTCGCGGCAGGACATCGAGGCAGCCGGCCAGCTGCGTTTCGTGGCCCGCCATGGCGTGGGCTATGACGCGGTGGATGTCGCGGCGCTGACCGAACGGGGCATACCGCTGGCGATCACGCCTCGGGCCAATGCCATCGGCGTGGCCGAACATGCGCTGGCGCTGCTGCTGGCGGTGGCGCGGCGCATCGTCGCGCACGATTCGGGCGTGCGCGCCGGCCTGTGGCAGGCGGCGTTGCGCGGCCCGATGTTCGAGCTGGCGGGCAAGACCGCGCTGATCGTGGGCGCCGGCCGCATCGGCCGCGCCACCGCCGAGCGCCTGCTGGCCTTCGGCATGCGCGTGCAGGCCTACGACCCGTTCCTGCCGTCCCAGGCCGCGCTGCCGCCCGGCATCGCGTTGCGGGCGGACCTGCCCGCCGCCCTGGCCGAGGCTGATGTGGTGAGCCTGCACCTGCCGCTGACCGACGCCACCCGCGGCCTGGTCGATCCGCTGGCGCTCAAGCGCGGCGCCATCGTGGTCAACACCGCGCGCGGCGGCCTGCTGGATCCGGCCCGTCTGCTGACCGCGCTGGAAAGCGGCCACCTGACCGGCGCCGGGCTGGACGTATTCGACCCCGAGCCTCCCGGCGTCGCCGACGCGCTGCTGCAACGCGCCGATGTCGTGCTGTCGCCGCATGCCGCGTCGCTGACCGACGCGTCGATCGAACGCATGGCCACCGAATGCGCCGCCAACATCATTGATTTCTTCGCGGGCCGTCCCCCCCGGGACAGCATCGTCAACCAGGCCGGTCTCGCCCTGTAGCGCGCCGGCACGACCCGACAGAGGGGCCGACCACGAGCGGCCCCCGTCAACCAGGAGACCTACCCATGCGTATCATCATTCGAGCCGCCCGCGCGGCGGGCGCGCTGCTGCTGGCGGCGGCCCTGGCCCCCGCTGCGGGCGCAGCCTATCCCGAACAACCCATCAAGCTGGTCATGCCTTACCCGGCCGGCGGCATGACGGACGTGTCGGGCCGCACCGTGATGGCCGAACTCGCGCGCAAGCTCCAGGGCACCATCGTGGTCGAAAACAAGCCGGGCGCGGCGTCGACCGTCGCCAGCAACTGGATGACCCAGCAAAAGCCCGACGGCTACACCTTGTATGCCGCGCCGGTGTCGCTGGTGCTCAACCCGCTGATCCAGGGCAAGGTGGGCTATCGGCCCTATGACAGCTTCGAGCCGATTTCGATGATGATCGAATCGCCGTTCGTGCTGCAGGTCAACAAACACCTGCCGGCCAACAGCGTCGAGGAACTGATCGCCTTGATCCGGCAGCGGCCGGACCACTATGCCATCGGCACGTCGGGTGTGGGGTCCATCAATCACCTGGCGGCTGAGTACTTCATGAGCCGCTTCGGCTTGAAGATGACGGTGGTGCACTACAAGGGCGGCGGCCCGGCGTCGCAGGACCTGGTGGGTAACCAGATCCAGATGATGTTCTCGGCCGCCAACGAGGCCGCGCCGCTGGTGCAGGGCGGACGCACGCGGGCGTTGGCCGTGACCACCGCGCAGCGCCTGCAATTGCTGCCTCAGGTGCCGACCATGAACGAAGCCGCGGGGCTGACCGATTTCGAGGCCGTGTTCTGGCTGGCGTTGATGGCGCCCAAAGGCCTGCCGCCCGAGGTGTCCGAACGCCTGAACACGGCCATGCGCGCTCTGGGCGACGATGCGCCCTTGGCCGGGCGCCTGCAGGAACTGGGCGTCAGCCTGCATGTGTCGGACGGCCCGGCGGTGGTGCGCCGCATGCGCGAGGACGAGGCCAAGTGGGGCGCGCTGATCCAGCGCATGGACCTGAAGCCTGAGAACTGAGGCGGGGAGCGCATCCATGACGGGATTGAAACGGCTGCTGTCGGTGGCCGACGTGGAACGCGCCGCGCGCCGGCGCCTGCCGCGCAGCGTGTACGAATTCGTGCGCGGAGGCACCGAAGACGAGGCCACGCTGGCCGAGAACCGGCGCGCCTTCGGCGACTACCGGCTGCTGCCGCGCGGGCTGAACAACGTGGCGGATCGCAGCCTGCGCACGGCGCTGTTCGGCACGACGCATGCGATGCCGGTCGGCGTGGCGCCCACGGGGCTGGCGGGCATGGTGCGCCACGAGTGCGATCTGGCGTTGGCGGGCGGCGCGCGCCAGGCACAGGTGCCCTTCATCTTGAGCGGGTCGTCCAACGTACCGCTGGAGCGGGTGCTGCGTGATGCGCCGGATACCTGGTACCAGGCCTATTTCCCGGGAGACCGAGCCCGCATTGCCCGCATTCTCACGCGGCTGGAGAGCGCCGGCGTGGGCACCCTGGTGGTCACGGCCGATACCTGCGTGGCGGCCAATCGCGAGAACAACGCGCGTTGCGATTTCACCATTCCGTTCCGCCTGACACCACGCTTGCTGCGGCAAGGCATGGCGCGCCCGCGCTGGACCCTGGGCGTGCTGCTGCGCACGCTGCTGGCCGGCGGCGTGCCGCGCTTTGCCAATCTATACGAAGAAATCGGCCCGCCGGTCACGCGGGAACCGCCGCACGGCTTTCGCACCGGCCGCGACCGCCTGGACTGGGACGACCTGGCCTGGCTGCGCGAGCGCTGGCGCGGCCGGCTGGTGATCAAGGGCCTGATGCACCCGGACGATGCGCGGCGTGCCGCCGCGGTGGGCGCCGACGGCATCATCGTGTCCAACCATGGCGGGCGCCAGCTGGACGGAGCGGCCTCGTCATTGCAGGCGCTGGCCGCCATCGCGCCTGCGCTGCCGCCGGGCGTGGCCTTGATGGTCGACAGCGGCTTTCGGCGCGGCACCGACATCATCAAGGCCCTGGCGCTGGGCGCGCGGTTCGTCTTCGTCGGCCGGCCCACGTTGTACGGCGCGGCGGTGGCGGGTGAGGCCGGCGTGCGCCATGTGCTGGAGATCCTTCGCACCGAGCTGGACCGCGACCTGGCCTTGCTGGGCTGCCGCGCCGTGGGCGACCTGGGACCCCACTTGATGGCGGGCCCCGTGCCTGTCACCACGAATCAGTGAAAACCCTTATTTGCATACGTATGCATGGACCGAAAAGTGTCGTCACTGCCTTTCTTTCTTTCTTCCTTCTTCAGGACCTGAACGCATGATTCGCTATCTCAAGCGCGGCCGCAGCGCCGCGGTCAAGACCGACGCCGACGCCAAGGTGCGCGCCACCGTCGAGGACATCATCCGCGACATCGAAACCCGAGGCGATGACGCCGTGCGCGACTACAGCCGCAAGTTCGACAACTGGGATCCGGCCGACTTCCGCCTGTCCCGCGCCGAGATCGAGGCCGCGCGCAAGCAACTGTCGAACCGCGAGATCGAAGACATCGCCTTTGCCCAGACGCAGGTGCGCAACTTCGCCCAGATACAGCGCGACTCGATGCGCGAGGTGGAAGTCGAGACCTATCCGGGCGTGGTGCTGGGCCATCGTCATGTGCCGATGAATGCCGTGGGCTGCTACATCCCGGGCGGCAAGTATCCCTTGCTGGCCTCGGCGCACATGAGCGTGCTGACGGCCAAGGTGGCCGGCGTCAAGCGCATCGTCTCGACCGCGCCGCCGTACCAGGGCAAGCCGCACCCGGCCATCGTCACCGCCATGGACATGGCCGGCGCCGACGAGATCCTGGTGCTGGGTGGCGTGCAGGCCGTGGTGGCGATGGCGGTGGGCACGGCCAGCGTCGACCCGGTCGACATGCTGGTGGGGCCGGGCAACATGTTCGTGGCCGAAGCCAAGCGGCAGCTCTATGGCCGCGTGGGCATCGATCTGTTCGCCGGCCCGACCGAAACGCTGGTCATCGCCGACGACAGCGTGGATGGGGAATTGTGCGCCGTGGACCTGCTGGGCCAGGCCGAACACGGCCCCACGTCGCCCGCGGTGCTGCTGACCACCAGCGAAACGCTGGCGCGCGACACGCTGGCCGAGATCGAGCGGCAACTGGGCCTGCTGCCTACCGCCGGCATCGCGGCGCAGGCCTGGGCCGATTGCGGCGAAGTCATCGTCTGCGACAGCGAGGCGGAAATGCTGGCCGTGGCCGACGACCTGGCTTTCGAGCACGTGCAGGTGATGACGCGAGACCCGGACTACTTCCTGAAGAACCTGAGCAATTTCGGCGCGCTGTTCCTGGGCCCGCGCACTAACGTCAGCTTCGGCGACAAGGTCATTGGCACCAACCACACGCTGCCCACCAACCGCGCGGCGCGTTATACCGGCGGCCTGTGGGTCGGCAAGTTCCTCAAGACGTGTACCTACCAGCGCGTACTGACCGACGCGGCCAGCGCGACCATGGGCGAATACTGCTCGCGCCTGTGCCACATGGAGAACTTCGCCGGCCATGGCGAACAGGCCAACATCCGCGTGCGCCGCTACGGCAACCGGCCGGATCTGCCCTGGTACCAGCCGGTCGAGGCCCAGGCATGATCACGCTGCCCCAGGGGCCCGATTTCCGGCTGCACGACCGGCGCGCCCTGGTCACGGGCGGCAGCGGCGGCATTGGCCTGGCGGCGGCGGCCGCGCTGGGCCGGGCCGGCGCCCACGTCACCTTGGCGGCCCGCCGCGAGGCCGAGCTGGCCAGCGTCTGCGAGGCCCTGCGCGCCGAGGCCATCGGCTGCGACGCGCTGGTGCTCGATGTCACCGACGCGCGGGCGGTCGATGCGGCGCTGGGGCAGGGCGAGGTGTTCGACATCCTGGTCAACAACGCCGGCATGAACCGCCCGCGGCCCCTGGTCGATCAATCTGACGAAGACATCGACGCGGTGCTGGACCTGAACGTGAAGGCGGCGTTCTATGTCAGCCGCGCGGTGGCGCGGCGCTTGCAGGCCGCGGGGCGGCCGGGGTCGCTGATCAATGTGTCGTCGCAGATGGGCCACGTGGGCAGCCCCCGGCGCACGCTGTATTGCGCCAGCAAGCACGCGCTGGAAGGCTTCACCCGCGCGCTGGCCTGGGAGCTGGGGCCGGACGGGATACGCGTCAACACGCTGTGCCCGACCTTCATCGAAACGCCGATGACGGCCGGCATGCTGGCCGAGCCGGGCTTTCGCGACTGGGTCTGCGCCCGCAACGCGCTGGGGCGCGTGGGCCAGCTGCACGAAGTCATGGGCGCGGTGGTGTTCCTGGCCAGCGATGCCGCCAGCCTGGTGACGGGCAGCGCGCTGATGCTGGACGCGGGTTGGACGGCCGCATGAGAACCGCTCCGCGCGCCCAGGACGTGGCCGACCTGGCCGAGGTGTCGCAGTCGGCCGTCAGCCGCACCTTCACGCCCGGTGCCAGCGTGTCGGAAGCCACCCGGCGCAAGGTGCTGGCGGCCGCGCAGCGGCTGGGCTATCGGCCCAATGCGTTGGCGCGCAGCCTGATCACGCGCCGCAGCCGCATCGTGGCGCTGGTGATGAGCTATCTCGAAAACCAGTTCTATCCACTGGTGATCGAACGGTTGTCGCAACGCCTGCAGCAACAGGGTTACCACGTGCTGATGTTCATCGCCGAGGTGGGCGAGGCCGCCGACGGCGTGCTGGCCGAGATCCTGGAATACCAGGTGGACGGCATCGTGATGGCTTCGGCCATGCTGTCGCCCACGCTGGCGCGCAGTTGCGCCGAGGTTGGCGTCCCGGTGTTGCAGTTCAACCGCGTGTCGGCACTGGGTGGCCTGGCGCGCCATGCCAGCAGCTCGGTCACGTCGGACAACCATGCCGGCGGCCAGGCGGTGGCGCGGCTGCTGGCCGGACGCGGCTACCGCCGGTTCGGCTTCCTGGCGGGCCTGGAGGATTCATCCACCAGCCTGGAGCGCGAACGCGGCTTTCGCGATGCGCTGCAGGCGGACGGGCACGCGCTGCACGTGCGCGCGGTGGGCCATTACGACTTTGAACGCGCCAAGGCGGCCGTGCGGGCCATGTTCGTCCAAGACCCGCCGGACGCGCTGTTCGCCGCCAACGACCATATGGCCATCGCCAGCCTGGACGTACTGCGCCAGGAACTGGGGCTGCGCGTGCCGCAGGACGTCGCGGTGGTGGGGTTTGACGACGTGCCGCAGGCGGCCTGGGGCGCCTACGACCTGACCACCGTGCGCCAGTGCGTCGATCCCATGGTCGAGGCCACCGTGGCGCTGCTGCGCGAGCAGATGCATGCCGAATTGCGGCCGCGCGACATCGTCGTGCCGGTCGAGCTGGTCGAACGAGGCACCGTGCGACCGGCAACATGACGATTAAAGAGCGGCGCAAGCCGCCCCTGACAGGAGACCTATTCATGCGCAGTACTTCCTTGTTTCGCACGCTGGCGACCGCCTGGGCTCTGGCCTGCGCGGCGCTGCCGGCCCACGCCCAGGGCGGGGCGGCCTGGCCGGCCAAGCCCATCCGCTACATCGTGCCGTTC
This sequence comes from Achromobacter sp. FW305-C-28, assembly GCF_058783235.1. Lineage (NCBI taxonomy): Bacteria > Pseudomonadati > Pseudomonadota > Betaproteobacteria > Burkholderiales > Alcaligenaceae > Achromobacter > Achromobacter sp. FW305-C-28. The sequence goes on from NZ_JBYSYL010000002.1 coordinate 803,541, forward strand.
TCGCCCGGCGGCGTGTCCGATGGCGTGGCCCGCCTGATGGCCGAGCAACTGAGCTCGCGCCTGGGCCAGACGGTCATCGTCGAGAACAGGCCGGGCGTGTCCGGCGTGGTCGGCACGCAATGGGTGGCCCGGGCCGAACCGGACGGCTACACCGTGGTCGGCGGCACCATCACCACGCACGCGGTCAATCCGTTCTTCATCAAGTCGCTGGGCTACGACCCGGTCAAGGACTTCGCGCCGGTGGCGCTGGTTGGCATGGTCAGCAATGCGCTGGTCGTGCGCGCCGACAGCCCCTTCAATTCGGTGCAGCAGGTCATCGACGCGGCCCGCGCTCAGCCGGATGGTCTGACCTACGGCACCGCGGGCGCCGGCACCTCGCAGCACCTGTCGGGCCAGCTGTTCCAGTCTATCTCGGGCACCCGCTTGCGCCAGATCATCTACAAGGGCGGCTCGCAGTCGATGGTGGACTTGATTGGCGGCCAGATCGACATGGTGTTCGAAACGGTGGCGGCGGCCCGACCCATGATCGATTCCAAACGCGTGAAGGTGCTGGGCGTGACCGCCGCGGCGCCGCTGGCCGACCTGCCGGGCGCCAGGCCGCTGGCCGAACTGGGGCTGCCGGGCTTCGAGATGCAGTCCTGGCAAGGCATTTTTGCCCCGGCCGGCACCCCGGCGCCGATCGTCGAACGGCTGGCCCGCGAGATCGACGCGGCCCTGCAAAGCCCCGACGTGCGGACCAAGCTGCTGATGCTGGGCGTGGCGCCCGACGGCCGCGGTCCCGCGGCGTTCGCGCAGTTCCAACGCAGCGAAATCGACAAATGGGGCAAGGTCATCAAGGACGCCGGCATCCAGGCCGACTGACATCCACCCCGAGAACCCACAGAGAAGACACTCCATGAACGAACCCTGCTATCCCCTCAATGGCAACTTGCCCGCCATGCTGCGCGGCGACGGCCCGGTGCGCGGCCTGTTCAACGGTCTGCCCAGCCCGGCCGTGGTCGAGATGTGCGCCTACGCCGGCTTTGATTTCATCATTCTGGACAACGAGCACGGCAGCGCCGATTTCGACACGACCGAGCACATGCTGCGCGCCGCCCGCGCGGCCGGTATCGCTCCGGTGGTGCGCTGCTTCGAGCATGACCTGCCGCGCATCCTGGACATGGGCGCCAGCGCCGTGCAGGTGCCGATGGTGGAAAGCGCCACCCAGGCGCGGCGCCTGGCCGACCTGGTGCGCTACCCGCCGTTGGGGCGGCGCGGCAGCGCCTTCAGCACCCGGGCGGCCGGCTACGGCGCGTTTGGCGGGGCAGGGCACACGCAGCGCAGCAATGACGGCGTGGCGCTGATCGCCATGATCGAGACGCCCCAGGCGGTCGCCGCCGCCGGCGAGATCGCCGCCGTGGAGGGCGTGGACGTGGTGTTCATCGGCCCCAACGACCTGGCGCACGCCATGGGCCATGGCAGCGACTGGAATGCCGCGCCGGTACAGCAGGCCATCGAGCAAGGCCTCAAAGCCATCGTCGCCGCCGGCAAGTGCGCCGGCATCGTGGGGCTGACGCCGGCCGACGAGGAGAAATACGGCGCCTGGGGCGCGCGCTATTTCGCCAACGTGTCCACCAGCATCATCACGCGTGCGCTGGCCCAGGCCGCCGCCGCGGGACGGGATACGCGGCTGCGTTATTGAAGCGTTGCCACACCGGGCCCCCGCGAGGGAGGCCCGGTTATCATCGCCGGTTCATGCATTCGAATGCACAGATAGCGACGGCCACCATCCGGCACGCCGCAAGAGGAGACAAGCATGAAAAGAAGACACTTCCTGGCGGCCGCGGCCGCCTGCTCCGGGTGGCGCGCCATGCCGTCCTGGGCCCAGGGCGCGCCCGACCTGAAGCCGGGCAAACCTTATGCCGGCACGCGGCTGGCGATCATGCTGCCGCCGTCGTCCCAGTTCCGGGCGCAGGAAAAGCGCCTGGGCGAATTCGAGGCGGCCACGGGTATCAAGGTCGCCTACCAGTACGTGCCTTATGGCCAGCTGCTGGAAAAGCTGACGACCGAGGCCGTAGGCGGTGGCAACGCCTATGACCTGATGGCCTATCAGGACAGCTGGCTGGCCTCGCTGTCCGGTTACCTGAGCCCGCTGGACGGGCGGCTGGGCGACGGCACGGTGGATCTGGCGCGGTATCCCGAGGTCTACCGCAAGGCCTGCCAATATGGCGGCGCCACGTATGGCCTGCCGGTGCGGGCCCATCCCCAGTTGCTGTTCTATCGCCGCGACCTGTATGAACAGGCCGGCGTCGCGCCGCCGCAGACGTGGGACCAGATGCTGACGGCGGCCGCCGCCGTGCAGGCCGCCAGCGGCGTGCCGGGCGTGGTGATGGGCTATGTCAAGGGCAGCGGTTTCCAGAACCTGTGGATCTGGCTGAATTGCCTGTGGGGCCACGGCGCCGACGTGCTGGATGCCGACGGCAAGCCGGCCTTCCAGCTGCCGGCGGGCGTGCAGGCCACGCAGGCCTATGTGGACGTGCTGCTCAAGCACCGCATCGCCAACCCGGGTTCCAGCCAGTTCAACGAATACGACATGGTCAACGCCATGGCGCAAGGCAACGGCGCCACCATGATGGTGTGGTGGTGGACCTATTCCGTGCTGACCGGGGAACGGTCGCGCCTGAAGCCCGAACAGGTGGGCTTTGCGCCCATGCTGCGGGTGGGATCGGCGCAATCGCCGACCCTGGCCATCGTCATGCCGTTCGGCATCGCCAAGCAGTCGCGCCAGCAGGATGCGGCCTGGGAGTTCCTGAAATGGGTATCCAGCCCGGCGCTGGAAAAGGCCGTCGTCTGCGACAAGCGCGACCCGCAGAGCGCGGATATCGTCGCCACCCACACGGCGACCTATCTGGACGACGAGGTCAACCAGGTCAATCACGGCCTGCACCGCGCCGCGCTCGCCAGCCTGCAAGGCGCGCGCACCGTGCCGCAACTGGCGAACTGGCCGCAGATCGCCACGGCGCTGGAGGCGGCGGTGTCCGAAATCATCTCCAGCGGCAAGCCGGTGCAGGCGGCGCTGGACGACGCGGCCGCGCAGGTGGCCCGCATGAACCGCCGTGCCGGCGCGCGCGCACGAGGGTAAGGCCATGAAAGACCGTACCCTGAAATACGCACTGCTGGCGCCGGCGCTGGCCATCTGTGCGGCAACCCTGCTGTATCCGCTGTGCCAGTCGCTCTGGTATTCGCTGCACGATTGGAACCTGGGGCGTTCGGCTTCGCCCGAAGGCTATGTGGGCTGGCTGAACTACGCCGACCTGCTCTGGCACGATCCGGTCTTTCTGGACAGTGCCTGGGTCACGCTGGTGTTCACCGTGCCGTCGGTGGTGCTGACGATGGCCGTGGCGCTGGGGTTGGCCGTGCTGCTGGCCGGCGATGGCCGCTTGCAGGTCAATGCGCGTACGCTGCTGGTGATTCCTTTTGCCATGTCGCCGGCCCTGATCGGGATTTCCTGGCGCTTCATGCTGAATCCGGAATTCGGGGTAGTCGATGCGCTGCTCAAGGCGCTGGTGCCCGGCTGGAGCGGGGCGCCCGTGCTGGCTGATCCGGTGCTGGCCATGGCGGCGCTGATCCTGGTGGACGTCTGGCATTGGGCGCCTTATTTCATGTTGACCTTCATCGGCGCCCTGGCCGCGTTGCCGCAGGACACGCTGGATGCCGCCCAGGTCGACGGCGCGGGACGGGGCCGCATCTTCTTCGAGATCGTGCTGCCGCAACTGCGTCCGGTTCTGACCATCGCCATTCTGCTCAAGACCATCTTCTCGCTCAAGGCGCTGGACCAGGTCGTGACGATGACGGCCGGCGGCCCCGGCGCCGCCACCGACACGCTGCCCCACGCCATCTACAGCACCGCCTTTCGCTTCTACGACATCGGCTACGCCTCGGCCATGGCCTGGCTGCTGGCCGTCGTGATGATGGGCCTGGCGCTGATCTATTCCCGCTTTGCCATGGGACGCCCATCATGACCCAGACCGCCATTCTCAATCCTGCCGCTGCCCCGCGCCGCCGACGCTCCCGGAGCCTGGCGCGCCGCCTGGTCATTTGCCTGGTGACGCTGGCCTGGTTCGCGCCCGTCGCCTGGATCGTCGCCACGGCGTTCAAGCCCAGGTTCGACGTATACAGCCTGGCGCTGTGGTTCCGACCCACGGTGGACAGCATCGTGGCGGCGTTTGGTTCGCCCTACCTGCTGGGCGAGCGCCTGCTCAACAGCGTGTTCGTCACCGCGGGCACCTTGCTGATGGCCATTCCCGTGGCGACGCTGGCGGCCTACGCGTTTTCACGCTTTCGCTTTCCCGGCGGGCAACTGGGGCCACTGCTGTTGCTGGCCACGCAATTCCTGCCGCCCGTCATCATCGTGATTCCGCTGTTTGTGGTGTTTCGCAACCTGGGCCTGCTGGATACGCGCTGGGCGCTGATGGTGGCCAACCTGTCGTTCGTGGTGCCCTATGCCACCTGGATGATCAAGGCCTTCTTCGACGCCTTGCCGCCCGACATGGAAGAGGCCGCCCAGATCGACGGCGCCTCGCGGCTGCGGGCGCTGTGGGAAGTGGTGGTGCCGGTGGCACTGCCGGGCATCGCCACCGCGGCCATCTTCTCGTTCGTGGTGTCGTGGAACGAATTCTTCTACGCGCTGGTGCTCACGCGGGATCAGGCGGTGACGCTGCCGGTGGCGCTGATGAGCGCGCGCACCGAACAGGGCGACGCCTGGGAAATCATGGCCAGCATGGGCCTGTTCATCATCGCGCCCATGTTGCTGATCTCGCGCTTCGTGCAGCGCTATTTTGTCAAGGGCCTGGTCGCAGGCGCGATTCGCTGAGGAAAAGAAATGGCATCCGTAAGACTGATCGATATCGAGAAACGCTGGGGCGGGGTGGTGGGCGTGGCCCGCCAGTCGCTGGAGATCGCCGACGGCGAATTCGTCGTCTTCCTCGGCCCGTCGGGTTGCGGCAAGACCACCACCATGCGCATGGTGGCCGGGCTGGAAGCGCCCAGTGCGGGCGAGATCTGGATCGGCGGGCAGGACGTCACCGATGCCTTGCCCAAAGATCGGGACGTGGCGATGGTGTTCCAGAACTATGGCCTGTACCCGCACATGACGGTGGGCGAGAACATCGCCTATCCGCTCAAGGTGCGCGGCGTGGCGCCGGCCGAGCGGCGCGAGCGCGCCCGCGCCGTGGCCGAGAAGGTCGAGCTGGCTCATCTGCTGGATCGCCGTCCGCGCGACCTGTCCGGCGGCCAGCGCCAGCGCGTGGCCCTGGCGCGCGCCATCGTACGCCGCCCGCAGGTTTTCCTGATGGACGAACCGCTGTCCAACCTGGACGCCAAGCTGCGCGTCAGCATGCGCGCCGAAATCCGCCGTCTGCAATGCGAGCTGCGCGTGACCACGATCTACGTCACGCACGACCAGATCGAGGCCATGACGCTGGCCGACCGCGTGGTGGTCATGCGCGGCGGCCTGATCCAGCAGGTCGGCACGCCGGCCGACGTTTACAACCGGCCGGCCAATCTGTTCGTGGCGGGCTTCGTGGGATCGCCGTCGATGAATCTGCTGCCGGCGCGCATGGGGCAAAGCGGGCTGGAGGTCGAAGGCGCGCGGCTCGCGGGCTTTGCGGGGCCGCGCGACACCGCCCTGGTGCTGGGCGTGCGCCCCGAAGACGTGGCGCTGGCCGGGGCGGGCGAGGGCGACCTGGACGGCGTGGTCTATATGTTCGAACTGACGGGCGACGCGGTGCTGGTCACGCTGGATGTCGGCGGCTCGCGGCTGTGCGTGCGCGGCGACCGCCATCTGCGCTACGCCATCGGCGACCGCGTCGGGCTGCGTCTGCCGCGTGAGCACTGCCACCTGTTCGACGCGGCGACCGAAGCGCGCTTGGCGGCCTGAATCATGATTGCCGCTCGATCACACCGGCCAGGTGGCCGACGACCGCATGATGATTTCGCCGGGCAGATGCTGACGGCGTGCACGCCGCTCGGGCTGGGCGCGGCGCTGGCGCAGGCCTTCCACGGCCTCGCGCGCCATGGCATCGATGGGCTGGCGCACCGTTGTCAGGCCGTACGGCGCGCGCGCCCCTTCCGGCACGTCGTCAAAGCCGGCCACCATCACGTCGTCGGGAATGCGCCAGCCCAGCACATGGCGGCAGGCATCGATGACGCCCATGGCCATCTGGTCATTGGCGCAGAACACGGCGTCTGGCCGCACGTCCCGGGCCGCAGCGGCCAGGAAGGCCGCGTGGGCCTGGTCGTAGGAAAAGCCGCCGTCCAGCACCGTGGCCTGGGGCAGACCCGCCGCGCGCAGGCCCGCCTGGAAGCCATCGATGCGCAGCCGCCCCACCGGCGCCGTGGCTGGACCGCCCAGGCACAGGAAACGCCGCCGGCCGGCGGCCAAAAGGCCGTCGGCCAGGGCCCGGGCGCCTGCCGCGTGGTCGGTGGACACCTCGTCCGCACCGCTCTGGCCGGGGCTGCGGTTAAAGAACAGCACCGGCACGCCGTGGGCCGTGAAGCCTTGCACATCGTCGTTGTCCAGCGTGGCGCAGGCGATCAGGCCATCGAGCGGATAGCCGCGCAGGCCCAGCAGCACCGGCTTGACGGAGGCATCGTCGTCCACGGCCAGCAGGATCATGTGCTGGCCCGCGCGTGCCAGGGCATCGCCCAGCGAATAGAGCAGGGCGGGTGCGCTGCGCAGCGTGTAGCGGGTGATCAATACCCCCACCGCGTGCGAGCGGCGCGTGATGAGCGAACGCGCCAGCGCATTGGGCGCATAGCCCAGGCTGGCTGCGACGGCCAGCACGTGTTCGCGGGTGTCGTCCGATATATGGCTGCCCGGCTGGAAGCAGCGCGACACGGTGGACTGGGCAACGCCGGCCGCCTGGGCCACGTCGTACGAGGTGGCGCGGGCGGTGCGGAGGCGGGAGGTCGGGGGCATGGTCATGGAGGGCGGTTTTTTCCGTCTGATTATGCATTCGAATGCGCCCGCGTCCAAACGCCTTTTGGTTTCCCGCATTTTCCCTTTCTGGCGCCCGAGCGCGCCGCTACAGGAGTCAAGCAATGAACGACGTCGTCCTGGACTACGCCGCCGCCCAGGCCCGCGCCATCGCCCGCGAGGACATGGTGGCCTGCCGGCTGGCCTTCATCGATTGCAAGCTGCCCGGATCGGACCTGAAGGAGAACTACTCCATGATCGGGCCGGGCGTGACGCAGTCCGATGAGCAGGTGGTGAACCTGCGTGAGCCCCACGGATTCAATATCGGCGCCGCCGCGATGCCGGCGGGCGTGACCAACAACCTGCACCTGCACTTCAGCGCCGAGGTGTTCTTCATTCATTCGGGCCGCTGGCGCTTTCGCTGGGGCTCGGGCCAGGGCGCCGGCGAACTGGAGGGCGGCCCCGGCGACGTGCTCAGCATTCCGACCTGGATCTTTCGCGGCTTTTCCAATGTCGGCGACGACCACGGCTGGATCTTTACCGCCCTGGGCGGCGACGACACCGGCGGCATCATCTGGCATCCCGATGTACTGGCCTCGGCGGCCGGCCACGGCCTGTTCCTGGGCCGCGACAACACCTTGCTGCAGGGTGCGCCGGGCCAGCCGCCCGCCGCCGAGCTGATCGAGCCCTTGAGTGCGGCGGACCTGGCGGCATTGCCGCGCTATACGCCGGCGCAGATGCGCCAGCGTGCCGTCGCCGCGCAGGACCGTGGCTGGTCGCCCCGTGCCTTGCTCGGCGCCAGGGGCTGCGAATTGGCCCCGGTGATCGGCTACGGCATGAGCGAAGACCGGACTCAGGCCGCGCCCATCGCCAACCCGCACGGTTTTTCGGTGGATTGGCTGCGCCTGGCGCCGGCCGGGGTTGCGGACGCCGGCGGGGCGCAAGGCGGCGTCGCTGGCCCAGGCACCACGGGTCGTCTGCGGCTGCGCGAAAAACAGGTGCTGATCGTGATGCAAGGCGAAGTCGAGCTGGTGCTCAATGGCCCAGGCCAGGAAGTGGCGGTGCCGCTGCGCGAGCAGGCTGTCTACTCGGTCCCGGGCGGAGCCTGGCGCGAGTTGCGCTGCGTGGGGGGGCAACCCGCCACGGTGATCTCGGTGTGCGCGGGCGACCAGCGCAAGCGCATCGAATGGCCGGCGGACACGCGGGCCGAGGCCGCCGCGAGCGATGTGGCGCTGGATCCCGACGGCTATCTGGCGCGCCGCAGCCTGCTGCCCGACAGCGCCGTCGGCGTCGGCGAGGCGTGCTTCTGACCATGGCGCCCACCTTGCTGCTGATCGGCGGCACGCTGTGCGACGAGGCCTTGTGGGCGCCGCTGCGGGCGCTGGCGCCGCCGTTGGCCGGGTGTGTTCAGGTGGCGGATTACCGGGCCCACGAATCGGCCGCCGCCGCGGCGGCCGATCTGCTGCAACGGCATCCGGGTCGCCTGGTGCCGGCAGGCTTTTCCCTGGGCGGCTTCGTGGCCCAGGAAATGGCGGCGCAGGCGCCCGAAAGGCTGGCCGGGCTGGCGCTGATCGCCACCAACGCGCGCGCCGACACGCCGACGGGCGCCCAGGCGCGTCAGCGCGTCGCGGACCTGGCGGACGAACTGGGACCGGGCGGCGCCATCCGGCGGCATCTCTGGCCGGCGTATGTGGCGCCGCAGCGGCTGGCCGACGGCGCGTTGCAGGACATGATCGCTGCCATGGCCGACCGCCAGGGCCTGGCGGTGCTGCGACGTCAGGCCGCCGTTGCCGCCACGCGTGTCGACGGCCTGGCGCGCCTGGCGGCGTGGCGGGGGCCGGCGTTGGTGGTCAGCGGGGCCGCAGACGCCATCAACCCCGAAGACCGCCAGCGCGAGATGCACGACCGGTTGCGGCAGGGGCGTTGGGTCAACCTGCCGCACGTCGGCCATTTCGTGCCGCTGGAAGCGCCGCTGGGCCTGCATGGCGTGTTGCGCGCCTGGTTGCAGACGGCCGTGCCGTAGGCGGGCCGGCCCGCTCGGGATGCGGGATCGGTATCATCAGGGTTGGATCATCCGACGGGCGTCCCGATTGAAGACCAGAAACTACCTCTTTGGCATCATCGTTTCCTTTGCATTGGCGGGCTTTCTGGCCTTCCTGGGCATCGTGGCCGTCACTGCCGACAACCTGGGCTGGGGCGTGGTAGCCCTGTTGAGCTACGCGGTGATGTTCGGCGGGCCGGCGGCCATCGTGCTGGTCGTGACCTGGGTCGTGTACCTGGTGCGGGATCGGGGCAATGTGCCGGCGCGCGTCCATGCCTTGATGTTCCTGCCGACGCTGTTGGCCGTGTTGATCGTGCCCGTTGACGATTCCATCCGGCAAGGGCGGGCGGATCGCTTCCGGCAAGGCAATCCGGCCATCGCCGAGACGCACGTCAATCTTGCCGGCCAGCCGTTGGGGCTGGATTTTCGCCAGGCCTCGTCGTCATCGGGCGGCTCGCAATGGCTGGAACCGGTTTCAGCCGCCCAGACCGGTTTTACCAGCTTGCGGCGCTATCCCAGCCCGGATGTCGTAGCCGCCGGCACGTTTCCCTATGACGGTGATCGCCTGAAAGCCGGCGCCACCCGCTACGCGTATTTCAACTTCGACGGCACCCCCACCGGGGTCGATCTGCCGTTGCAGCGCCTGCCGTATCCGGACCTCTCCAGGCTGGTTGCCGCGTTCGCCTATGGCGAGGCGGCGCTGCTGGTGCACCAGTATTTTCACTATGCCGACCACGTCGAGGTGGCGCCCGGCCTGGCGCGATTTGCCGGCACGACCGAAGACACGATGGGCGCGGCCGCCATCCCGGGGCTGACGCTCTTCAGCCTGGAAAACTACACGCGAGAGACGCTGATGCGCGTGGAAATCAATGGCCAGACGCTGGATCTTCAGGGGCCGGCCCGCAGCCTGGCCGGCATGCGTTGCGATCCGCCCCGCGGGAGCAGCCCCGCCGTGGCGGACCTGGACGCGCCGCTGACGGTGCGGTGGCAGACGCGCGAGGACGCCCCGGCCTGGCACGAGGCGAAGGTGGCGGTGCCGCCGTTCGGCGCGGCCAGCAAGGCGGACGCCGGTAAGCCGTCGTTGCCGCAGGTGCGCTTGTATGTGCTGCCAGACGGTTCGATCGCCGCCGAGCGCTACCGGGAGATCCGCACGCGTGGCGGCGATCTGGCGTTGCGCACCACTGGCGTGCCGCAGGCAGCCAAGGCGCATACGATGTGCGGCGGTGCGTACGCCAATTACAACTCGCAGACGGTGAAGCTGCTGGCGGATTAGGCGGGGCCGTGGCCGTGCATGCATACGCCGGATGGCGCCGGGTGCAAGCCGTGACGGCCAACCCTAGCGCATCGGCGTGGTGGTCAAATACGTGGCCAACTCTAGCGCATCGGCGTGGCAGCCAAATATGTTGCCAGCGCGTCGCGCGTATCCGGCAGGCCGACCGTCATCCGGGCCAGTCCGGCATTGCCGTCGCGAGGATTCCAGAGATCCGGGTTCGCATGCAGGGCCAGCAAGACGGCATGCTGCGCGGGCGACAACTGCGCCGGCAACGGCGGGCGCTGGCCCGGCCGAAAGGCTGCTGCCTGGTCGGGAAAGGCCAAGGTCAGGATGCGGCCCCATTCGCTGATGGCGAGCAGGCCGCCCTGTGTCCGGGCGATCAGGGCCAGCGCCGCGGGCAGCAGTTGCGCAAGGGGCACCTGGCGTTCGATCAGCGCGCCCAGCAAGGTCAGGCGCGTGTGCGTGGGAAAGTACGGCGGCCGTTGCGTGAACCAGGCGTCGACCTCTTCCGGGCGGGTCAGGGCCGTGACCAGGATCGCCGTGGCGCGCGCATCGGGCACGAACAAGGCGGCGCAGGCGCGGATGGCGTCGTCGGCATCGTCCAGCCAGCGGGATACGTCGTGGCCCAGCTGGCCCAAGGCCAGGACGAGGCCGGCGCGGTCATCCCGTGCATCGCGCCCGCTGCCCGCATCCAGGCGCGCCTGGATGCGGGCAGCGACGGCGTGGGCCGCAGCGCTGTCGGGGGCCATCACGCCCCATTGCGCGGCGGCGTTGACGGTTTCCCGGCGGATCTCATCGTTGTCGTCCGACAGATAGGCCGCCAGCGCATCCAGCACGTCTCCTGTCATGGCACGCAGCGCCAGGAAGGCATGGCACATCAAGGTCGAGATCAACGGCGAGCGCCAGCCTTCCTCGTCTTCGCCGTCTTCATCGTCGCGCAGATGCAGAATCAGCGTGTCGAGTTCCGCGTCGCTGGGGCAGGGGTCGGCCTGCGGCGGTTCGATCTCGTTCAGGCTGCTGCCGACCTGGCCCAGGAAGGCGACCAGCGCGGCAAGCGTGTCCGCGTCGAGGGCGGCGCGCGCAGTGGCCTCTCGCAGCAGCGTCGTGATGACACCGACCGCGGCGGGCGTGGCGGAATAGATCGTGCCCTGGTGCAGGATCGCGCTGTGCAGATGCGTCAGCGCCGCCTGGCGCTCGGCGACTTGCGGGCTGGCCAGGTTGCGCAGGTGGCCGGGTGTGTCGTCGGCCACGCCATAGGCGTGAAACAGGCGGCCCCAATCGGTGTCGTGCAGCACCGTCTTCCAATCGGACAAAACTGTTCTCCCTGGTCTTGCGTCAGCGCAGCATCATAGCCGCCCCGTGTCGTGGCCGATGGGGCGCGCGGGGACCCCGTGCGCGGGTCAAGGCAAGTCCCGCATCCGGCACAGTTGCAGCAGCACGGCCAGGGCCGCCAGGCTCAGCCCGCCCAGCGTGGCGAAGGTGGCCGGGGCGCCGGCGCGGGTCATCAGCGCGGCGATGGCCGGTGGCGCCAGGGCGTTGATCAGGTTCATCGGCAGGGCGATCTTCGCCATGGCCGCGGTGTAGTCGGCTTTCTGGAAGAACACCAGCGGCAGGGTGGCGCGGGCCACGGCAAAGGCGCCGCTGCCCACGCCGAACAGCAGCAGGTAGCCTGCCACCGGCACCCAGCCGGCGCCGCCCAGCCACATCGCGGCCAGGCCCAGCGGAATCATCGCGCCCGCCACGATGCCGGTCGACAGGCCGTCCCAGCGCCGTCCGCCCAGCAGGTCGACCACCCGGCCGCCCACCTTGAACACGCCCAGCAGCGACGCGATGCCCACGGCATAGACCAGGTCCATGCCCAGGGCCTGCATCAGCTGCACGCCCACGGCCTGGATGCCGAAGGTGACGAAGCTGTTCAGGGCGATGGCGGCCACGATCAGCGCAAAGACCTTGCCGTGCCTGCCGCCGGATGTGCGCGCGGCCTTGGGCGGCGCGGCCAGGGGCGCGGGCAGGCCGAAGCCCACCAGCGGGCACACGCCAAGCAGCATCACGGCGGCATAGGCGTACATGGCCGCGCGCCAGCCGATCCCGTGGTCGAGCAGGGCGGTGACTGGCAGGAACACGCTGCCGGCCAGGCCCGTTGCCAGCATCAGGGTGCCCATCAGGCTGCGGGCCTGGTCTTCGGCGTATTCCGCGATGTAGGCGTAGGCGGCCGTTGTCAGGAAGAGGGCGCCGGCCAGGCCGATCAGCGCCCAGGCGCCCCAGTACACCCACAGGTTGCGCGACAGCGCCAGCACGACCAGGCCCAGCCCGATCAGCCCGGCGCCGGCCGCCATGGCCTGGCGCGTGCCATGGACGCGGAAGGCGCGGCCCGCCCAGGGCGCGGCCAGGCCCATGGCCACATACATGACCGAGGTGCCCAGGAAGACCGAAGCCGCCGAGGCGCCCAGGTCGGCCGCCACGGGCGCGGCAATCACGGGCAGTACGCCCACCACGCCCCAGCCGATGATCTGGGTCACGGCCAGCAGGATCAGGACCGGCAGGTGGCGCGGCATGGTTGGGGAAATCAGGCTGAGGCCGGCGTCGTGGGGGTGGGCTCGACCAGCCGTGTTTCGCGTAGCGCCAGCAAGGCGGCGCAGGCCAGGCCGGCAATACCCGCCAACGCCAGAAACGCCGCGCGGTAGCCCGCGTGCTGCACGATCAGTCCCGCCAGGCCGTTGCTGAGCGAGGCGCCGATGCCGAACACCGTCGTGACGGCGCCCAGGCTGGCGTTGAAGCGGCCGGTGCCGTGCGTCAGGTCCAGCACCATCAGCGGCAACACGGCGCCGAAGATGCCGGCGCCGATGCCATCGAGCAGCTGCACGGCGACCAGCCACGCCATGTCGTCCGACAAGGTGTAGAGCAGCCCGCGCAACGGCAGGATCGCGAACCCGATCAGCAAGAGCGGCTTGCGGCCCACGCGGTCGGCATAACGGCCCACGGCCATGGCGGCGGGAATCATCACGAACTGCGCCGCCACGATGCAGGCAGACGTCAGGGGCGTGGCCAGCGCCGGATTGGCCAGCGCCAGTTTCTGGCTGACCAGCGGCAGCATGGCGGCATTGGCCAGGTGGAACAGCGCGCAGCTGACGGCCAGCAGCACCAGCGGGCGGTTATCAAGCAGTTGGCGCAGCGGGACGGGTTGCGGCGCGGCCGCCGGGTCGTCGTGCGCCAAGCCGCGCGCCCGGTCCAGGTCGATGTCTGCGGGAATGCGCAAGGCGGCGGCAACGCTGGCCAGGGCCATCGCGGCCATCAGATAGAACACGGCCACCGGGCCCCAGAAATACGCCAGCACGCCCGCCAGAATCGCGGCCACGGCGTTGCCGGCGTGGTTATAGGACTCGTTGCGCGCGATGCGCGCGGTGAAGGCGCCGCGGGCGCTGAGCCCCAGCGTGATGGCGGCGATCAGCGGCGCAAAGACCGATGACGCTACGCCGGCCAGCGACTGCGTGAACGTGACCCAGGCAAAGCTGGCGTTGACCAGCACGGCCATGCAGGCCAGCGTCACCAGGATGGCGGCGGCCATCAGCAAGGCGCGCTTGTTCGGCGTGCGGTCGACCAGCGCGCCGGCCGGGGTCTGCGCGGCCAGCGCCGCCAGGCCGGACAAGGTCATCACCAGGCCGATGCTGTCGGGCCGCCAATGGTGCACGGCCAGCAGGTAGATGGCCAGATAGGGCCCCAGGCCGTCGCGCACATCGGCAACGAAGAAATTGAGCCAGTCCAACGGACGCGAGGCAGACGAAGGGGCAGTCAAGACAGTGGCCATCGCAAGGGGGTGACGATGGCAGATTGTCGCTCATCTTCGCGTCATTGTTTTGAATATCACAGTATTCGTTCAAAGCCTGGTGGGGGCATTAATTCGAATATCGGAAGAAATCGGCCAAAGCCGAAAACGAGGAAAAAATCATAAATAATCGCCGCGCAAGGTCAGGCCAAAAGTATTAATCCGAAAAATTAATATCGTCGATCGGCGTGGAGCATGCGATGCAAAGAGCCAAGTCGTTCAAGCTCGTCCCTCGTCCCCTTACCGTGCTTGTCGGCGCGGCCTTGTGTGGGGGGTGGCCCGCAACGGGCGTGCAGGCCGCTTGCGTGACCAGCGGTTCCTCCACCACCTGCAATGCCAACGCGCCCAATCCCGCCACGACGCCGATCGGGCAAGGCCCCACCACCGCCAGCGGCGCGGCGGTGACGCTGCAGCCCAATGCGCGGCTGGAAGTGACCAACACCAACGCCGTCAGCCTGGGGGACAACGCCCAGATCACCGTGAACGCCGGCACCGTCATTTCCAATAACGCCACGTCGGGCGCGGGCCTGTGGAGCACCGGCAACAACACGGTCGAATTCGGCTCGAACGGCACGCTGAACATTGCCCAGGGCGGCAAGATCCAGGCGCTGGGCACGCAGGCAAATGCCGAAGCCATCAACGTCATGGGCGCTGGTAACGCCATCATCAACCGCGGCGTGATCTCCGGCGGCAATGCGGCCGCCATCTGGTTCGAAGACCGCACGCTGGGCGCGGCCAATACCGTCGACAACTACGGCACGATCCAGGCGGGCAACGGCACCAGCAGCAATGTGATCGGCAACAGCGGCAGCGGCAATGTCAACTTCATCAATCGCAGCGGGGCCGTGGTCAATGGCAGCCTGACGTTCGCCAGCGGCAATGATTCGCTGACGCTGTATCCGGGGTCGGTCATCACGGGGGGCTTCAATGGCGGCGGCGGCACCAACAGCCTGCTTCTGGCCGGCGAGGCCGGGTCCAGCGATACCTTGCCCGGCGCCATCCGCAATTTCCAGTCGCTGACCAAGACGGGCGACGGCAAATGGACACTGTCGGGCACGGTCGGCGGCAATGGCGGCGGCACGCCGCTGGCAGTGGAGGTGCAGGGCGGCACGCTGGCCCTGACGGGCGACAACACCAGCTTCAACGGCTCGGTGCTCGTCGACGCGGCGGGCACGCTGGAAGCGCGTGCGCAGAGCCTGCCGCCCAGCGTGGCCAACAATGGCCTGGTCCTGTTCAATCAGCCGGACAACGGCACCTATGCCGGCACGATCAGCGGCACCGGCGCCATCCGCAAGATCGCGGCGGGCGTCCTGACGCTGACGGGCGCCAACACCTACCAGGGCGGCACGAGAATTCAGGGCGGCACGGTGGCCGTGGGCGCGGACAATGCGCTGGGCGGCACGGGCGGCGGCATTACGCTGGACGGCGGCGGACTGGCGTTCACCAACAGCTTCAGCGTGTCCGGCAGCCGCAGCGTCACCATCACCGCCAACAACGGCACGCTCGCCGCCAACGCCGGGGTGACCGGCACGCTGACCCAAGCCATCACCGGCGCGGGCAGCTTGACCAAGGATGGCGCGGGCACCGTCGTGCTGACCAGCAATGCCAACAGCTGGGCGGGCGCCACCACGATCGCGGCCGGCACGCTGCAGCTGGGCAATGGCGGCGCGTCGGGCAACCTGCCGAGCGGCACCGCCATCACCAACAACGGCACGCTGGCCTTTAATCGCAGCGACCTGTTCACCTTCGGCAACCTGATCACGGGCAGCGGCGGCATTCGCCAAAGCGGTTCGGGCAGCACGATCCTGACCGCGAACAACAGCTACGCCGGCCCCACGGCGGTGACGGCGGGCGCGCTGTACGTCAACGGCACGCAGACGGGCACCGGCGCGGCCACCGTGGGCAGCGGCGCCACGTTGGGCGGCACGGGCGCGCTGGGGGGCAACGTCACCGTGCAGACCGGCGGCACCTTGGCGCCGGGCAACGTCGGCGCCGCGCCGGGCACGCTTACAATCGGCGGCGACCTGACGCTGCAAAGCGGCTCGGCGCTGGCGTATTCGTTCGGCCAGGCCGGCGTCGTGGGCGGCCCCTTCAACGACTTGACCAACGTGGGCGGCAACCTGGCCCTGGGCGGCACGCTCAATGTGCAGACCTCGGCGGGCGGTTCGTTCGACCCGGGTGTCTATCGGGTCATCAACTACGCCGGTACGCGCAGGGGCACGCTGGCGCTGGGCACGGTGCCCACGCCGGGCAACTATTTCATCCAGACCTCGGTGGACAAGCAGGTCAACCTGGTCAACACCAATGGCCTGACGTTGAACTACTGGGACGGCGCCAATCCGCTGAACAAGAACAACAATTCCGTCGATGGCGGACCGGGCATCTGGATGGCCGACGGGCCGCTGGCCAATGACAACTGGACGGGCATGAACGGCACCCTGAACGCGCCGTGGAGCCAGAGCGCCTTTGCCGTATTCATGGGGCAGGGCGATACCGTCCGGGTCGACAGCTCGACCCGCGGCGCCATCCTCACACAGGGGATGCAGTTTGCCGCCGACGGCTACACGCTGGTCAACAACCTGGCGGCCGACGCGTTGACGCTGGTGGGCGTTGCAGTCACGGGCGGCGGGCCCAACGAGGCCGTGATCCGCGTGGGCAATGGCGTGGCCGAGGGCGCCGGCTACACGGCCACGCTCGCGGCCACGTTGGCCGGCGCGGCCAAGCTGGTCAAGACCGACCTGGGCACGCTGGTGCTGTCGGGCGTCAATACCTATACCGGCGGCACCGCCATCAATGGCGGCGTGCTGCAGGTCAGCCAGGACAGCAACCTGGGCGCGGCGGGCACGGGCCTGACGCTGGACGGGGGCACGCTGCGCGCCGCGGGCAGCTTTGCGTCGAACCGAGCGACCGACCTGCGCGCGGCGGGCGGACGCTTCGACATGGCGGGCGGGTCCACGCTGACGCTGACCAGCCTGGTGACCGGCGCGGGCGCGCTGACGCTGCTGGGCACCGGGACGCTGGCCCTGGCCGGCGATGCGACCTATGCCGGGGGCACCACCGTTTCCAGCGGCACGTTGCAGCTGGGCACGGGCGTGGGCGGGTCGGCCACGGGCAGCATCCTGGGCAACGTGGCCAATAGCGGTACGCTGGCGTTCAATCGCAACAATGCCTACACCTTCGGCGGCACGATCAGCGGCACGGGCGGGGTGACGCAGATCGGCTCGGGCACGACCACGCTGACTGCCGACAATACCTATACGGGCGGCACCACGATCTCGGCGGGGACCTTGCAGCTGGGCGCGGGCGGGACTACCGGCAGCCTGGTCGGCAACGTCCTCAACAACGGCGGCCTGGTGTTCAACCGGGGCAATGACTATGCCTTTGGCGGCGCGATCAGCGGCGCCGGCACGGTGACGCAGCAGGGCGCGGGCACCACCGTGCTCAGCGCCAGCAACAGCTATGCCGGCGCCACCACGGTCAACGCCGGCGGCCTGTTCATCAACGGCGACCAGACTACGGCCCTGGGCGCCACCACCGTCAACAACGCGGCGACGCTGGGGGGCAAGGGCATCATCGGCGGCGATGTGACGTTGACGGGCAACAGCATCCTGTCCCCGGGCGACAACAGCACGGCGCCCGGCACGCTGACCATCCGCGGCAACCTGACGCTGGGCAGCGGCACCTCGCTCAATTACGCATTCGGCCAGGCCAACGTGGCAGGCGGCCCGTTCAACGACCTGACCAATGTGGGCGGCAACGTCAGCCTGGGCGGCAAACTCAACGTGTCGCTGTCGCCCGGGGGCCGCTTCGACCCGGGCATCTACCGCATCATCAACTACGGCGGCACGCTGTCCAACCCTGGGGGCCTGACGGTGGGGACACTGCCCGCGGGATCCAACCCGGCCGATTATTTCGTGCAGACGTCGGTGGACAGGCAGGTCAACCTGGTCAACACCAACGGCCTGACGCTGAACTACTGGGACGGCGACGCGGGGCCCAAGAACAACGGTCAGGTCAATGGGGGCTCGGGCACCTGGGTGGCCCCCAACGGCATCAACGACAACTGGACCGACGCGGGCGGCGCCGTCAATGCCCCCTGGAGCCAGGGCGCGTTCGCGATCTTCACCGGCCAGAGCGGCACGGTGCTGGTGGACAGCACCACCAACCCGATCAATGTGCAAGGCATGCAGTTCGCCACCGACGGCTATGTGCTGCAAGGCAACACCGGCAGCGACGCGCTGACGCTGGTCGGGGCGCCCGTGGCCGGCGGCGGCCCCAACGAGGCGATCATCCGAGTGGGCGCCGGGTCGGCCGACGGCGCCACCTACGCGGCCGCGATCACGGCGGTGCTGGACGGCGCGGCCAAGCTGGTCAAGACCGACCTGGGCACGCTGGTGCTGGCCGGCGCCAACACCTACACCGGCGGCACCGCCATCAATGGCGGCGCATTGCAGGTCACGCAGGACAACAACCTGGGCGCGGCCAGCGGTGCGTTGTCGCTGGATGGCGGCACGCTGCGCGCCGCCGGCAGCTTCGCCACGGGGCGCGCCACCACGCTGGGCGCCGGCGGGGGCCGCTTCGAGGTCACCGGCGCCAACGCGTTGACGCTGACCAGCGCGGTCATGGGCAGCGGCGCGCTGGGCAAGCTGGGCACCGGCACCCTGACGCTGGCCGCGGACAACGGCTATACCGGCGGCACCACCATCACGGCCGGCACGTTGCAGCTGGGTTCTGGCGCGGGCGGCTCGGCCACCGGCAGCCTGCTGGGTGACGTGGCCAACAACGGCACGCTGGCGTTCAATCGCAGCAATGCGTACACCTACGCGGGCGTCGTCAGCGGGTCCGGCAGCGTCGTGCAGCAGGGCTCCGGCAGCACGGTGCTGACCGGCACGAACACCTATACCGGCGGCACCACGATCTCGGCGGGCACGCTGCAACTGGGCGCGGGCGGCGCCACCGGCAGCCTGGTCGGCGACGTGGCCAACAATGGCGCGCTGGTGTTCAACCGCAGCGATACCTACACCTTCGGCGGTCTTGTCAGCGGTGGCGGCACGGTCAGCCAGAACGGCAGTGGCACGACGGTGCTGACCGCCAACAATGCCTACACCGGCGGCACCTCGATTACGGCAGGCACCCTGCAGCTGGGCGCGGGCGGCGCCACGGGCGGCATCGTCGGCGACGTGGCCAACAACGGCGCGCTGGTGTTCAATCGCAGCGACACCTATACCTTCGGCGGGCAGGTCAGCGGCGGGGGCAGCGTCAGCCAGATCGGCAGCGGCACGACGGTGCTGATCGGTGCCAACACCTATACCGGCGGCACCACGATCACGGCAGGCACCTTGCAGCTGGGCGCGGGCTTGCCCGCAGGCAGCATCGTCGGCAATGTGTCCAACAACGGCACGCTGGCGTTCAATCGCAGCGACGGCTATCTTTTCGGCGGCCTCATCAGCGGGGGGGGAGGCGTCAATCAGAGGGGCACCGGCACCACCATCCTGACCGCCAACAACACCTACACCGGCGGCACCACCATCACATCGGGCACGCTGCAACTGGGCAGTGGCGGCACCAGTGGCGGAATCCGGGGCGACGTCGTCAACAACGGGATCCTGGTGGTGGTTCGCAGCGACCAGGTGATGCTGGACGGCGTGATTTCGGGCAGCGGCGCCGTCGTGCAGAACGGCAGCGGCCAGACGGTGCTGACGGGCAAGAACAGCTACGCCGGCATGACGGTGGCGATGGCGGGTTCGCTGTTCGTGAACGGCGACCAGAGCGCGGCCACCGGCGACGCCTTCGCGACCGCCGGCAGTACCCTGGGCGGCACCGGCATCATCGGCGGCAACACCTTCGTGGCCGGCACGCTGTCGCCCGGCGACCTGACCGGCGCACCGGGCACCTTGACGATCACTGGCGATCTCACCCTGGACAACGCCGCCACGCTGGCCTACAACTTCGGCCAGGCCGGCACGGTGGGCGGGCCGCTCAATGACCTGACCATCGTCAAGGGCAATCTGGCGCTCAATGGCACGCTCAACGTGGCCACCGCGCCGGGCGGCAGCTTCGACCCGGGCGTCTACCGCGTCATCAGCTACGACGGCACGTTGACGGGCAGCGGCCTGACCATCGGCACCATTCCGTCGCCGTCGTTCTCGGTGCAGACCGCCGTGGCCAAGCAGGTGAACCTGGTCAATACCGCCGGCCTCACCTTGAATTTCTGGGATGGCGCGCTGGCCGCGGGCAAGAACAACGGCACGGTCGATGGCGGCAACGGCTTCTGGCAGAACGCCGCCGGCAACGACAACTGGACCAATTCGCTGGGCGTGCCCAATGCGCCGTATGCCGACGCCACCTTCGCCATCTTCATGGCGGCGCCCGGCACCGTCACGGTCGACAACAGCCTGGGCCAGGTGCGCAGCGGCGGCATGCAGTTCGCCAGCAATGGCTACCGGCTGACGGGCGGGGCGATCGAACTGGTGCCCGACAGCGGCGGCGGCACGACGATCCGGGTGGGCGATGGCAGCAGCCTGGGCACGGCGTACATCACCACGATCGATTCGGTGCTGACCGGGGCGTCGCGGCTGGTCAAGAGCGACCTGGGCACCTTGGTCCTGGACGCCGCCAACACCTATACCGGCGGCACCGAGATCAACGACGGCACCGTGCAAATCGCCAACGACGCGGCGCTGGGCGCGGCCGGCGGCGCGCTGGCCATGAACGGCGGCACGCTGCGCACCACGCAGAGCCAGACGCAATCGCGCCCGATCACCCTGGGCGCCATGGGCGGCAGCTTGGAACCCATGGCCGGCACCACGCTGGTCGTGGCCAGCGACATCGGCGGCGCCGGGTCGCTGACCAAGCTGGGCGACGGCACCGCCATTCTGACGGGCGACAACAGCTATGGCAGCGCCAGCGTCGTCAAGGACGGCGTCACCGTCATCAAGGCCGGCACGCTGCAGGTCGGCGATGGCGGCACCCGCGGCAACATCATGGGCCTGGTCAGCAATGACGGCGTGCTGGCCTTCAACCGGTCGGACCGCTACGTGCAGGCCGACCCGATCAACGGCAGCGGCCAGGTGATCCAGCAGGGCAGCGGCACCACCGTGTTCAATGCCATCAACGGCTATTCCGGCGGCACCACGGTGGCGGCCGGTGGGCTGGCCGTGGGCGACGCAGCGAACCCGGGCGCGGCCATCAACAGCGGCGGTGCGGTGGCGGTGCAGAGCGGCGCCCGCTTCGGCGGCTACGGCAGCGTCACGGGCAATGTCACCAACGCCGGCACGCTGTCGGTGGCCGATGCCTTTCCCGGGCTGGGCGGTGGCGCGGGCAGCTTCGCCATCCGCGGCAATCTCATCAACAGCGGCGTGGTCGACCTGGCGGGTGCCGCGCCGGGCAACCGGCTGATCGTCACCGGCAACTACCAGGGGCAAGCGGGCGTGGTGGCGCTGAGCACTGTTCTGGGGGCCGACAATTCCCCGACCGACAAATTGGTCATCAGCGGCGGCGCGGCCACCGGCAGCACCACGCTGCGCATCACCAACCGGGGCGGCCTGGGCGCCAAGACCACCGGCGACGGCATCCAGGTGGTGCAGGCGCTGAACGGCGCGACCACGGCGCCCGGCGCCTTCGCCACCGGGGCGGGCGTCTACGCCGGCGCGTATTCCTACCAGCTGTTCCGCGGCGGCCTCGCAGCCGGCAATGAGCAGAACTGGTACCTGCGTTCCGAGCTGGCCGGTTCCAACCCCAATCCCGGCACCCGGGGCATCGACCCGCCCAGCGTGCCGACCTACCGGCCGGGCGTGCCGATCTACACCGAGGTGCCTTCGCTGGCGCGCGAACTGGCGGTGCAGCAGATCGGTACCTTCCACGACCGTCAGGGCAACCAGGACCTGCTGACGGGCGAAGGGCGCCTGCCGGCGGGCTGGGCGCGCACCTGGGGCGACCATTTTTCCGAACGGCGCGACGGCACGGTGCGCCAGTCGTTCAGCGGCAATCTGTTCGGCCTGCAGGTGGGACAGGATCTTTATGCCCGCCGCACGGACAGCGGCCACCAGGACCGTTTCGGCGTGTTCCTGGGCTATGCGCGCGCCGATGGCAACGTGCGCGGCTTCGCGATGGGCCAGGACGACTACCGCGCCGGCAAGCTGGCCATCGATTCCTACAGCCTGGGCGGCTACTGGACGCACGTCGGCCCCGGCGGCTGGTACACCGATACCGTCATCATGGGCAGCCACCTGAAGGTCAAGCCCAATTCCGGCGCGGGCGACACGTCATCCACCAACGGCCGGGCCGTTACGGCGTCGGTCGAGGCGGGGCTGCCGATCACGTTGAATCCCACCCTGACCCTTGAGCCGCAGGCCCAGGTGATCTACCAGAACACGCGCATCGACACGGTTCGCGATTCGGCATCGGACGTCGGTTTCGCGCCCAGGAATGCGCTGATCGGGCGGGTAGGGGCGCGGCTGCAAGGCGAGTATCAGGCTGGCGGGGCCACCTGGAAGCCCTATGTGCGGGCCGACCTGTTGCATACCTTGGGCGGCAACGACCGCGTGCGCTTCGGCGAAGACACCACGACGCAATCGGCCATGGGCGGCACGCAGGCCCGGCTGGGGGTCGGCATGTCGGTCAAGGCCAGCGAACGCGTCAGCGTGTATGCGTCCGCGGGCTACGGCTTCAACCTGGGCGGCGAGCGGCGCGACCTGGTGCAGGGCAACGTGGGCGTGCGGATCCGCTGGTGATGGCGGACCGGCGCAGGTAGGGCGGGGCAGGCCAGGGATCTACGGAGGCGCGACGCGCCGTGGCGTGTCGCTCCATTCCCCGGCCTGCGCCTGGCGCGCTACTGCGGCAGCAGCGTCACGATGGTCGGGTTGCCTTGGAGGTTCTCCACCCGCACTTTGACATGCGCGCCGGCTTTGGCCGCATCCAGCAAGGCGGGCGTAGCCGTCTTGTAGGCCATGGTCATGGCGGGCATGCCGATGTTGGCCAGGGCCCCGTGCTGCAGCGTGACCATGCCGGTCGAGGCATCGACCTGCTTGACCACGGCATCGCTCAACGCCTGGTCGGCGCCGTGGGGGGATGACGCGCCGTCCTGCATCGGCATGGCTTTCATGTCCATGCCCGCCATGCCGGCCATGCCGTCCGCCGCCAAGGCGCCGCCGGCCAGGCCCAGGGTGCTCAATGCACCGAGGGCGGCCACAAGAATCTTCGTCGTTTGCTTCATGGTTGTTCTCCAGAGGGTAGGGGTGGCACGGTCGTGCCAGGGGGAATGACCGGGTCGGCGTCCTGCCGGCCCGGGGTGTCGGCAGGCAAGGCCGTTGCCCGCGCCAGGCGGCGCCGTTGCAGCAACAGCCAGGCGGCCGGAATGATGAACATCGAGAGCAGCGGGGCGGTGACCATGCCGCCGACCATGGGCGCGGCGATGCGCTGCATGACCTCGGAACCCGCGCCGTGGCCCAGCATCACGGGCAGCAGACCGGCCAGCACGACGGCCACCGTCATCGCCTTGGGCCGTACGCGCAGCACGGCGCCTTCGCGGACGGCCTCGACCAGCAAGGCCGGGGTCAGCGGCTCGCCGGCATCCAGCCGACGTTGCAGCGCGCCCTTCAGATACAGCAGCATCACCACGCCGAATTCCGCGGCCACGCCTGCCAGCGCGATGAAGCCGACGGCCGTTGCCACCGAGACGGCATGCCCCATCAGCCAGATCAGCCAGAAGCCGCCGATCAGCGCAAACGGCACCGTGGTCATCAGCAAGGCGGCGTCCTCGGCCGACCTGAAGGTCAGGTACAGCAACAGGAAGATGATGGCCAGGGTGACGGGAACGACGGTGCGCAGGGTTGCCGAGGCGCGTTCCAGGTACTCGAACTGGCCGGACCAGGTGATGGAATAGCCGGCAGGCAGCGCCACCTGCCGCGCCACGGCCTGGCGCATGGCGCTGACGGCCGATTGCAGGTCGGTATCGCGGATATCGACATACACATAGCCGGTCAGGCGGGCGTTTTCGCTGCGTATCATCGGCGGGCCGTCGGCCACCGACAGGGCCGCCAGGTCGCCCAGCGTGATCCGCGCGCCCTGCGGGGTGACGACGGGCAGGCGCCGCAGGTTTTCCACCGAATCGCGCACCTCGCGCGGATAGCGCAGGTTGATGGGAAAGCGCTCGCGCCCGGCGATGACTTCGCCGATGTTGTCGCCGCCCACGGCCGACGAGACGATGTCCTGGACGTCGGCCACCGACATCCCATAGCGCGCTGCCGCCAGGCGATTGACGTCGACGTCGACATAGTGGCCGCCGTTGATGCGTTCGGCCAGTGCGGACGACACGCCGGGCACGGTCTTTACCACCGCCTCGACCTGGGCCGCGATGCGGTCGATGCCGGCCAGGTCCGTGCCGGCAATCTTCACCCCGACCGGCGTCTTGATGCCGGTGGACAGCATGTCCAGCCGATTGCGGATCGGCGGCACCCAGACGTTGGACAGTCCCGGAATGCGGACCCGCTGATCCATTTCGGCCACCAGCTTGTCCGGCGTCATGCCGGGCCGCCATTGGCTGCGCGGCTTGAACTGGATGGTGGTTTCGAACATCTCGAACGGCGCCGAATCGGTGGCCGTGTCGGCGCGGCCGGATTTGCCGAACACGGTCGCCACCTCGGGCACGGTCTTGATCAGGCGGTCGGTCTGCTGCAGCAGTTGCGCCGCCTTGGCGGCCGAGATGCCCGGCAAGGCGGTGGGCATGTACAGCAGATCGCCTTCATCGATGCGGGGCAAGAATTCGCCGCCCAGCCGCGAGAGCGGCAAGGCGGTCAGCAGCAGCGCCACGGCCGCCAGGCCCAGGGCCGCCCACGGGCGGCGCAGGGTGGCCTCCAGCAAGGGCCGGTACAGCCGCGTGAGCGCCCGGTTGATCGGATTGCGGGACTCATGCGGAATCCGGCCCCGCACCAGGTAGCCCATCAGCACGGGAACCAGGGTGACGGACAGGCCGGCCGCCGCCGCGATGGTGTAGGTCTTGGTGAAGGCCAGCGGCGCGAACAGCTTGCCTTCCTGCCCTTGCAGCGAGAACACCGGAATGAACGACAGCGTGATGATCAGCAGCGAAAAGAACAGCGCCGGCCCGACTTCGGCCGCCGAACGCGCGATCAGGTCCCAGCGCCGGGCGGCGGTGATCGGCTGGCCAGGGTACGCCAGTTCATGGGCTTCCAGGTGCTTGTGGGCATTCTCGATCATCACGATCGCCGCGTCGATCATGGCGCCGATGGCGATGGCGATGCCGCCCAATGACATCAGGTTGGCATTCACCCCCTGGTAGCGCATCACGATGAAGGCCGTCAGCACTCCCAGCGGCAGTGACAGGATGGCGACCAGCGCACTGCGCAGATGAAACAGGAAGACCGCGCAGACGATGCCGACGATGATGAATTCCTCGATCAGCTTGTCCCGCAGGTTGTCGATGGCGCGATCGATCAGCTGCGAGCGATCATAGGTGGTCACGACCTCGACCCCGGGCGGCAGCGATTGCTTCAGGCTGGCCAGGCGCGCCTTGACGGCATCGATGGTGGCCAGGGCGTTCTTGCCCGAGCGCATCACGATGACGCCGCCGGCCACTTCGCCTTCGCCGTTGAGTTCGGCGATGCCGCGCCGTGCCTCGGGGCCGATCTGGATGCGGGCGACGTCGCCCAGCAGCACCGGCGTGCCGGCTTCGTTGGCGCGCAGCACCACCTGGCGAAAGTCCTCCAGTGACCGCAGGTAGCCCGAGGCCCGAACCATGTATTCCGATTCGCCCAGCTCCAGCACCGAGCCGCCCGATTCCTGGTTCGAGCGCCGCAACGCCTGAGCGATATCGGCCTGCGTCAGGCCATAGGCGCGCAGGCGGTCGGGGTCGAGCACCACCTGGTATTGCCGGACCATGCCGCCGATCGAGGCGACTTCCGAGACGTCAGGCACGGACTTCAGTTCGAACTTCAGGAACCAGTCGTTCAAGGCGCGCAACTGGCCCAGGTCCTGCTTGCCCGTGCGGTCCACCAGCGCGTACGAATAGACCCAGCCCACCCCCGTTGCATCCGGGCCCAGCGTGACGGTTGCACCGGAAGGCAGCCGGCTTTGCACCTGGTTCAGGTATTCCAGCACTCGGGAACGCGCCCAGTAGGGGTCGGTCTTGTCGTCGAACAGCACGTAGACGAAGGCGTCGCCGAACGACGAGTACGCGCGGATCGTCTTGGCGCCGGGCACTCCCAGCAAGGTGGTGGTAAGAGGATAGGTGACCTGGTCTTCGATGACCTGGGCGGCCTTGCCGGGGTAGGACGCCTTGATGATGACCTGCGTGTCCGACAGGTCGGGCAGGGCATCCAGCGGCGTTTCCTTCAGGGAATACACGCCCCAGGCGGCAATGAAAACCGTTGCCAGCAGCACCAGGAAGCGATTGCGGATGGACCAATGAATGAGGCGGGCGATCATGGGGCGTCTCCCTGGCCGGCGCGGTCTGCCGGGGTGGCGGCGCCTGCCAGCGTGGGCAGCACCGCTTTCAGGCTGGCCTCGGAATCGATCAGGAATTGGCCCGACGCGACGACCTGCTGCCCGTCGGCCAGTCCGCTGAGGATTTCGGTGTCGCCGTCCTGCTCGATGCCGGTCGTGACGTTGACCGGGCGCAGCGCGCCATCGTCACCCCGGGCAATGACCACGGTGCGCTTGCCGGTCGTGATGAGCGCCTCGGACGGCACCAGCAGACGGGATACCCGCGCGGGCGATTCCAGCCGCACGCGCATCAAGAGGCCGGGTGTCAGCCGCAGGTCCGGATTGGCGATCTGCAGCCGCGCCTGCAAACTGCGGCTGTCCGGCCGGATGCCGGGCAGGATTTCCTGGATGCGGCCGGTGTAGTGGATGGCGGGGTCGGCCGCCGGGCTTGCATCGACCGTCATGCCGGCTTGCACCCGCGACGCCTGCGCTTCGGGGATGTCGATGATCAGCCACAAGGTCGACAGGCCGGCGAATCGGGCAATCGTCTGGCCCGGCGAGACCATGGCGCCGTTGCGCACGTTCAGTTCCGTCATCACGCCCGAACGCGGCGCGGTCAGCGTCAGGTGCGTCTGCACCTGGCCGGTACGATCCAGCGCAGACACCAGGGCGGCGGGCACGGACAGCGCCCGCAGTCGCGCCCGCGCCGCCGCCAGCAGGGGGCCGTCGCCAGACCGCTTCACGGCCAGGTACTCTTCCTGCGGGCCCAGCCAGTCGGGCACGAACAGCGAGGCCACCGGCGCGCCTTGTTCGATGCGCTGCAAGGGCGCGTTGGCGTACAGCTGTTCGATATAGCCAGGGGTTCGCGATTGCAGCACGTCGGTCGCGGACTCATCGAACTGCGTGGCGCCGATCTCGTCGAACGCCTGCGCCACGTCGGCGCGGCGCACGCGGGCATAGCGTATGCCCAGGCTCTGCTGCAAGGCGCCGCTGACCGCAATGCCCGCGCTTGGGGCGTCGTCGGCGTAGACCGGTTGCAGGGCCATGTCCATGAAGGGCGACTTGCCTGGCTTGTCGAAATGCTGGGCTGGCACCATCGGGTCGTGCCAATACAGCACCTTGCGATCGGTCGGCGCGCCGTGCTTGTCGGCCACATCCTGCGAGACCGCGGGGGTGGCCGGATGCCGGTTGCCGGCAAGGTAGCCGATGAGCAGCAAGGTGCCGCCCAGCGCCAGGGCCAGCAGCGTACGGGTAAAAAGGGGGGTTCTCATTGGGGTTTCCTTCAGGGATGCATGGCCATGGCGGGCGGCACGACCTGGTAGTCGAGCTGCGCCCAGGTCATGGATACGTCGCGTTGCAGCGCCAGCACCTGCAGACGGGCGTCCAGCCGGGCACGCCGGGTGACGTAGACGTCGGCCAACGTGCCGGTGGCGCCCTGGTAGGCGGCCAGGGCCAACTGGGCGGCCCGGTCCGCCGCCGGCAGCAGGGTGTGGTTGAGGTTGTCGATACGCTGCCTGCCGCTGGCCAGGTTTTCGGCCAGCGCCCGGGTTTGTGCCAGCACGCGCCGCTCGGCGTCCAGCGAGGCATAGCGCGCCTGGTTACCCAGTTCGGCCTTCTGGGCCACGTCCCGGTCTTCCACGTTGGCGTGGTTGAACGTCAGGGGGATGCTGACGCCCAGCGATACGTAGCGTGAATCGCGACTGCCTTGCAGGTACGAGACGTTCCAGGTCCAGTTGGGTGCGCGGTTGCGGTCGGCCAGCGCGGTATCGGTGTCGGCGACCTTGATGGCATGGGCGGCATCGATCAACGCGGGTTGCACCTGGCGCAATTGATCCAGGGTGAACGATTCCACGGCGGATCGCGGCGCAGGCGGGTCCCCGGAAACGTCCGTGATCGGGCTTGCCGTCCAGCGAGACAGGCGGATCAAGGACGTGCGCCATTGCTGCTCGGCCGCCAGCAATTGGTCCTGCGCCTGGGCGAGCAGGGCCTGCGCCCGGGCGGCGTCGGTGGCACCGGACCGGCCGCCGCGCAACGTGGCATTGGCCCCGGTCGCCTCGCGGCGTATCTGGTCGACCCAGTCGCGTTGCAGCGCCAGGGTCTTCTTGGCGTAGGCCGCGTCCAGCCAGGCCTGGGCGGTCTGCTGGCGCACGCTGGCCCACTGCGCCAGGTAGGCCGTCTTTTCGTGGTCGGTCATGGCTTGGGCCAAGGCGGACTGCAAGCGTCGCTTTTCACCCGATACCCATTCCTGCTCGACGCCGACGCGGCGCATGCTGAGCATGTCCTGGGTGGCGGTGTAGCGGTCGGGGCCGTTGATCGGCAGGTTGTCGATGCCGGCGGTCAGCATCGGGTTGGGCAGTTGCCCGGCCTTCACGGCCGCTTGCGAACTGGCATTGACCGAGGCTTGGGCGGCCTCGATGGCCGGGGATTCAACGGTCGCAAGGCGCACCGCCTCGTCGAGCGTGACACCGGAGCTTTGGCCGTAGGCAAGCCCATGGCCGAGGATCAGGCTGGCCAACCATCCGGTCAGGCGCAGGCCGCCGCGCCGCGCATGCGGCGAGGAAAATATCGAAAGCATCTTTCGACTCCATGGAGAAGCGCTGCGCCAACGCGCAGGCACGCGTCCGACAAGCGGACGACATCACCCCGTGATGGGGCGTCTGGGAACGATGGAGTTAATTGACGCGGGGAGGCCGCCAGAAATCATCCAGGCGCTGGACGATCAGGGGCTGGGCGTAGTGGAACCTCACGGGGCTGGCGAGTCCGACGTGGCGGTAGGCGGCGGGCGCCGGGGTGGGGTGGTACAGGCTACCCAATTGGCATTGGGTGGTCATCTTGCAGGCGGAATGGCCGTGGCCGTCGGAGTGGGACGGGGCCTGGAGTGAAGCCTGGGAGGGGGCCTGGGCCATCGTGGCGCAATCGGGCATGTCGGCCATCGGGGCGCAGTCGGGACCGTCCGCCATCGCGGCCGGCATCGGCATGGCGTAGGCGCCCGCCAGCCCGCTGGCTGCCATCCCGGTCAGTGGCAGCATCAGGCACAGCAACACGACGAAAAGCCGACGCAGGAAATCCATGCGCGCCAGTATATCGGTTCCCACATGGGAAGGTTGAGGCCTTTTCGAAGGACTATGCGTTTCCCGCATACCGCCAATGGCGTCCATCTATTGGACAGCGCCTGACGCCAAGGCCTATCTTTCGTCTCCAAGAGGTGGCCGATGCCGCCCATAGAACAAGCGCCAGCAAAACGGTGCAGGAGACAGCATGGATCACGACCGCAAGCCCATCCGCAGCGGCATGGGCCGCAGCACGCCCGACCGCATTTTCGTCCAGGGGTTCGACCTGGTCGAGGACGTCATCGGCACCCTGAACCTGGGGGACATGGCGTACCTGGAAATGACCGGCCGGCTGCCCGACAGCCGCCAGTCGCGTGTGTTCAACGCCATTCTGGTGACGCTGGTCGAACATGGCATGACGCCCATGGCGATCGTGTCGCGGCTGGTCTACCTGGGCGCGCCGGAATCGTTGCAGGCGGCGGTGGCGGCAGGGCTGTGCGGCATGGGCACGACGTTCGCCGGCACCGCCGAAGGCGCCGCGCGCATGCTGCACGACGCCTGGGAAGCGCCTGGTGACCAGGATGCGGACACGCTGGCCCGCCGGATCGTGGCGGATTTTCGCGCCCGCGGGCAGTCCATTCCCGGCCTGGGCCACAACCTGCACAAGCCGCAAGATCCGCGCACCGCGCGGCTGTTCACGATCGCCGAACAGGAAGGCCATGCCGGCCGCTATGTCGAACTGATGCTGGCAATCGGCACCCATGCCCAGGCGGGGCTGAGCAAGCCGTTGCCCATCAATGCCACGGGCGCCATCGGCGCGCTGTGCTGTGAACTGGGCATTTCCTGGAAAGCCGCGCGCGGCATCGCGGTGATCGGGCGGGCGGTGGGGCTGGTGGGGCACCTGGCGGAAGAGCAGGGCAACCCCATCGCGCGCGAGATCTGGCAGCGCACCGAAGCCGAGGCCAGCCGCCAGGACGACCCCATTGCCGGCAACGGCCACCGGGAGGCGCCATGACCCTCAGGAAACATGCGGCCGTGTTGGCAGCCGCTTGCGGCATGTTGCTGGGCGCCCAGGCGGCAAGCGCGGCCTGGCCGGAAAAGCCCATCCGTTTCATCGTGCCTTATCCGCCGGGCGGCGGCACCGACATCGTGGCGCGGGCCGTGGGCAAGCGGCTGTCGGAAAGCCTGGGCCAGCCCGTCATCGTCGAGAACCGGCCCGGGGCCAGCACCATCATCGGCACGGACGCCGTGGCGCGGGCCGAGCCCGACGGCTACACCATCGGGCTGGTCACCGATTCGCATGTGCTCAATCCGCTGTTCTACCCGCAGCGCCAGCCCTATGACACGCACAAGGACTTCGCGCCCGTCGGCCAACTGGTGTCGGTGCCGTTCATCCTGGTGGCCAATCCCAAGACGGGCTGGACCAGCGTCAAGCAGTTGCTGGATGCCGCGCGGGCACGGCCAGGCAAGATCACCTATGCGTCGATCGGCAATGGCACGCCGCATTACCTGGCGATGGAATTGACCCGCGCGATGGCCGGCGTCGACCTGGTGCATGTGCCGTACAAGGGCGTGGCGCCGGCGCTGGCCGATCTGCTGGGCGGCCAGGTGGACGTGATGTACACCGGCATGTCCACGGGCCTGCCGCAGGTGCGCAATGGCCGGCTGACGGCGCTGGCGGTGTCCGGGCCGAAGCGTTCGCCGATTGCGCCCGACATTCCCACGGTGGCCGAGTCGGGCCTGCCGAATTTCGCCTTCATGACCTGGTACGGGGTGGTGGCGCCGGCCGCCACGCCGCCCGAGCGGGTGCAACGCCTGAGCGCCGAGCTGCGCCGGGCGATGCAGGACCCGGCGCTGCGCGAACAGCTGGATCAATTGGGCGTCGAGGCGGCGCCGTCCGACCCCGCGGCGTTCGCACGCTTCATGGACGACGAGTCGGCCAGGTACGAACAGATCATCAAACTGACGGGCGCAAAGGGCGAATAGTGGAACTGACTGAAGAGCAGCGGCTCATCCGCGACACGGTAGGTGCGTTGGCGCAGGCGCGGTTCGCGCCGGCCGCGGCCAGCGCCGACAAGGAATACCGGCCGCCGATCGAGAACCTGAAGGTGCTGGCCGAGCATGGCTACACGGGTGTGTTCCTGCCCGAAACCTACGGCGGCGCCGGCCTGGGCTTGCTGGAAACGGTGCTGATCGTCGAGCAACTGGCGCGTTCCTGCGCCAACACCGCGATGCTGTTTTCATGCACCGACGGCGCCACCCCGCGCGCCATCCTGCACATCGGGTCCGACGACATCCGGCGCCGTTACCTGCCGGCCTTTGCCCGGGCGGAACGCTACGCGGCCTGGAGCATGTCGGAAGCGAATGCCGGGTCGGACGTGGGCAACGTGCAGACCCGCGCGGTCTTGCGCGGCGACCACTATGTGGTCAATGGCAGCAAGCTGTGGTGCAGCGGCGCCCAGGTGGCCGACGTCTTCCTGGTGCTGGTGCGCCTGTCGGACGAACCCGGCATGAAAGGGGTAGGGGCCTTGCTGGTCGAGCGCGGCGCGCCGGGTTTTTCGGTGGGGCGGCACCTGGACCTGCTGGGCCTGCGCGGCACGGGCATGGCCGAGCTGGTGTTTCAGGACTGCCCGGTGCCGGCCGGCAATCTGTTGCTGCCGCCGGGCCGGATGAAGGATCTGCTGCAGGTGTTCGACGCCGACCGCATCATCGGCAACCCGCCCATTTGCCTGGGCCTGGCGCACGCCGCACTGGCGCAGGCGGCGCAGCACCTGAAAGACCGGGTGCAGTTCGGCCGGCCGCTGGCCGACAACCAGGGCCTGCAATGGAAGCTGGCCGACATGGCGATCGACCTGGAGGCGGCGCGGGCGCTGGTGTACGCGGCGGCCGCCAGCCTGGACCGCGGCCAGCATTCGGTCGCGCAGGTGTCCATCGCCAAGACCTGTGCCAATGAGATGGCGGTACGGGTCACCAACCAGGCCATGCAGCTGGCCGGGGCCTTCGGCCTGTCCGAAGAGTATCCGTTCGAACGCTACTTCCGCGATGCGCGCGGCATGTCCATCGGCTACGGCACGACCGAGATCCATCGCAATGTGATCGCGCGCGAAATACTGAAAGGCAATTACCTGGCCTGACGCCAACGAGGATTCCATGCATTCCCGATACGAACCTATCGCAGCCGGCGACGGCCGCACGTTTTCCGCCTACGTGGCCGAACCGGCGCACGCCAACGGCCATGCGGTGATCATTCTTCAGGAAATCTTCGGCGTGACCGACACGATCCGCGCGCTGGCGGACCGCTACGCCGCCGAGGGCTATCTGGCGCTGGCGCCCGACCTGTTCTGGCGCCTGGAACCTGGCGTGGAACTGCCGCACGACAAGGCCGGCGTGGCCAAGGCCTTCGAATACCTGGAACGGTTCGACGAAGACACCGGCATCGACGATATCGGCCGCACCGTGGCGCAGGTGCGCGCCAGGCCGGCCTTCGCGGGCAAGGTGGCGGTGCTGGGGCTGTGCCTGGGCGGCAAGCTGGCGTATCGGGCGGCGGCCACGCTGGACATCGATGCCGCCGTGACGTTCTACGGCGTCGGGGTGGAGGCGCATCTGGACGAAGCCGACCGGCTGGCCTGCCCGCTGATGCTGCACTATGGCGGCCGCGACCGCTACGCGCCGCCCGCCGCCGTGGACCAGATCGAAGCCGCGCTGCCGCCCGCGCCGCTGGCCGTGCTGCACCGCTATCCCGAGGCCGATCATGGCTTCTACACGCGTGGCGGGGGCATGGACGCCGACATTGCGCACGAACGCACGCAGCGTTTCCTGCAACAGGCGCTGGGAGCCGCATCATGAGCGTGCTGCGCGGCCTGCGGGTCCTGGACCTGGGCAATTTCATTACGGCGCCGCTGGCCGGCATGTTGCTGGGCGAGCTGGGCGCCGATGTCATCAAGATCGAACGGCCGGGCACGGGCGACCCGTTTCGCGCGTTCAAGGGCGGCCTGTACAGCACGCAGTTCCAGGCGCACAACCGCAACAAGCGCAGCCTGTCGCTGGACTACACCCGGCCAGAAGGGCTGGCCGTGCTGGACCGGCTGGTGGCGCAGGCCGACGCCATCATCCTGAACATGCGTCCCGGCGTCGAAGACAAGCTGGGGCTGGGTGCCGAGCGCCTGCAGGCGCTGAACCCGCGCCTGGTGGTGTGTTCGATCACGGGCTTCGGCGCCAGCGGGCCGTACGCGTCGCGGCCGGCCTACGACAACGTGGGGCAGGCGGCGTCGGGCTGGCTATCCATGTTTCATGCCGGCGCGGACCCCAAGGTGGCCGGCCCGGCGGTGTCGGACGCGGTGGCCGGCCTGTATGCCGCGCTGGGCGTGCTGGGCGCGCTGGTCGAACGCGCGCAGACCGGACGCGGGCGCAAGGTGGAAGTCAGCATGCTCGAGGCCATGATCGCCATGGCCTGTGAACCGCTGGCCGCGATGATGGCAACCGGGCAGGCACCCTCGCTGTACGGCCGGGCAGCCATGTCGCAATCGTACGTGGTGACCTGCCGCGACCAGCGCCGCATCGGCCTGCACCTGTCGTCGCCCGAAAAATTCTGGCGTGGTCTCGCGGCCGCCATCGAACGGCCCGATCTGCTGGCGGCGTATCCCACGCGCGCCGAACGGGTCGAACGTTACCCGGCGCTGGCCGCGACCCTGGCCGAGGTGTTTGCCGGGCAAGACCGCGATTACTGGGAACCGCGGCTGGAACGCCACGACGTGCCGTTCATGCCCGAGCGCCGGCTGGACGAACTGGCGGACGACCCGCAGGTGCAGCACCAGGGCGTGTTCTACGAGCAGGTTCATCCGCGCCACGGCGCCTTGCGCGCGGCGCATCGGCCGGTGCGCTACGACGGCGACAACCGCAGCGATTTCCGGCCACCGCCGGACCTGGGCGAACACACCGCCGAGGTCCTGCGCGAGGCGGGCTTGTCGGCGCAGGACCTGGACATTCTGCAGCAGGCCGGGGTGGTCTGACCCGCAACCAAGAGAGGCTTTCATGTTCACTCGAATGCAATGCGCGCGCGGCCTGGCCGCGCTGGCGCTGGGGTTTCCTTGCGCGCTCGCTTTGGCGGCGTGGCCCGACAAGCCGGTGCGGCTGGTGGTCTCGTCGGGTGCGGGCGGCACGGCCGACATCCTGGCGCGGGCCCTGGCCGAGAAGCTGACGACATCGCTGGGCCAGGCCTTTGTCGTGGAAAACAAGCCTGGCGCCGGCGGCCACCTGGGCGCATCGCAGGTGGCGCGGTCGCGAGCGGATGGCTATGTGTTCCTGGTCAGCGGCAGCCCGACGCATTCAGTCGGGCCGCACCTGTACAAGAACCTGACCTACGACCCCATGCGCGACGTGCCGCCGGTGGCCATGGTGGCCGTGGCGCCCAACCTGCTGGTGGTGGGGCCTGACGTGCCGGCCAAGTCCGTGGCGGACCTGGTGGCCCTGGCCCGGCAAAAGCCCGATGAGCTGACCTATTCGTCCGCCGGCCGAGGCACGTCGGGCCATCTGGCGGGCGCCATGCTGGCCAGCCTGGCGCATATCAAGATCAAGCACGTGCCCTACAACGCCGGGCCGGAGGCCGTGACGGCGGTCATGGCGGGCAACGTGTCCATGACGTTCTTCACGCTGCCCGGGGTGCTGCCCCAGGTGCAGGCGGGCAAGCTGCGGGCGCTGGCGGTCACCTCGCGCTCGCGGACCCCGCTGGCGCCGTCGGTGCCGACGGTGGCCGAGGCGGGCTATCCCGATTTCGAAGCGCTGGCCTGGTACGGGCTGTTCGCCCCCAAGGACACCCCGCCCGACGTGGTGGCGCGGTTGAGCGCCGAGATCGGCCGCATCGTGCAGCAGCCCGACATGCGGGCACGGCTGACCCAGCTGGGCACCGAACCGCACTACCTGGACGCCGAGCAGGTGAAGGCGTTCGTGGCGGTGGAATCGCCCAGGTGGAAGGCCTTGATCGATACCTTTGGCGCGGAGCAGGACTGATGAATCGCCATTTTCCCGACGCCGAACCCATCACCGGCTGGCGCGTCTTCGTGCGCCGCCTGGCCTATGAACGCGCGGTGCACTGGAGCGACCTGACCGAGACGGCGGCCACGTTCGTGGTGCTGCGCATCGAAACGGCCTCGGGCTGCGCGGGCGCGGCCGAAGTGGCGGTCAAACCGACCTGGGTGGGCGCCACGGCCGCCAGCCTGGTCTGCGTGCTGGCCGAGATGTTCGAACCGCTGGTGCGCGGCCACAACCTGTCCGATCCGCGCCAGCTGCGCACCGTGCTGGACGCCATTCCTGGCAACCAGCCGGCCAAGACGCTGATCGACAACGCCTGCTGGGACTGGCTGGGTGCCCGTACCGGCATGCCGCTGTGGCGCCGGATGCAGGGGCGGGCGCAGGTGCCCGTGTCGTGGGCGGTGACCCGGCAGCCGCCCGCCGCGATGGCGCGCGAGGCGGCCGACATGGTCGCGCGCCACGGCTTTCGCACGCTGAAAATCAAGGGCGGGCAGGGGATGGCGCTGGACCTGGCCTGCCTGGACGCCGTGCGGCAGGCGGTGGGCGATGGCGTCGCCCTGTACGTGGATGCCAACGGCGCGTATCCGGCGGCCGACGCCGCGGGGTACGCCACCGCCCTGAGCCGGGCCGGCGCGGTGATGGTCGAAGACCCTTGCGCTTTCGTACCAGACCAGGGCTTCACGGCCTTGCAGCAATCGGTGAATGTGCCGCTGCTGGTCGACTTCGGCATGACCGGGGTGCGCGATGCGCATTTGTTCCTGGAACGGGGCGCCCGGGCCTTGAGCCTCAAGCCGGGGAGGTTCGGCCTGTCGGACGCGCTGCACATGCGGCAACTGGCGCAGGCCGCGAACGCCACGGCGGTGGCTGGACTGATGGGCGAAAGCGCGCTGGGCACCTGGGCGGGCCTGCAGTTCGCCGCCGCCTTGCCGCCCGCGACCGTGCCGGCCGAATTGACCTGGTTCCTGGCGATGCGCGAACAGATGCTGGCCGACGTGCCTGTCGTGGTGCAAGGCGCGATCGCCATGCCCGATTGGCCGTCCGTGTGCGAACGCATCGACTGGCCGGCGATGGCCGATGCCGAGGTGACGCGATGAATCCGGTGCCATTCCTGGAACTGACCGTGGGGTCCACCTACACCAGCACCGCCCGCACGCTGACACAGGCCGACCTGTCTCTGTCGTGCATGTTGACGGGTGACTGGCATCCGATTCACGCCGATGCCGATTATTGCCGCGAACACGGCATCGAAGGCCCGATGTTCCACGGGCCCTACGGCATCCTGCTGGCGATGGGCATGTCGACCCGCCTGCCGGAATTCGCCGAGCCGGTGATCGGCGCCCTGGGCCTGCGCGACTGGCGCTACCGGCGTCCCCTGGTGGCCGGCGACACCGTGCGGGTGCGCACGTCCATCAGCGCCGCGCGGGTGGTGTCCGGTGGCGGGCGCGCCGTCGTCGAGCGGCATTTCGCGCTGCTGGATTCCCAGTCGCGCATCGTTCAAGAGGGCTACGGCAGCACGCTGCTGCGCCTGGCCAACGGAGAAGACACACCATGATTCTGGGCGACATCATCGAGCGCAACGCGCGCTGCTATCGCGACCATCCGGCCTTTCTGTTCCAGGGCCGCCGCATCACCCATGGCGAATTCGCCGAACGCGTGCGGCGCCTGTGCAATGCCCTGATCGCGCGAGGGCTGCAACGCGGCAGCCGCATCGCCATCCTGGCGCAGAACTGCCCCGAATACCTGGAGCTTTATGCCGCGGCGGGCATGGGCGGCTTCATCGCCGTGGGCATCAATTACCGGCTGGGCGTGGCCGACCAGGCCGCCATTCTGCGCGACTGCGAACCCGCACTGCTGGTTTATGAGCCCGAGTATGCCGAGACCGTGGCGGCCTTGCGCCCCGCGCTGCCGGTGCAGGCCCAGGTGCTGTGCCTGGGGGCCGGGCAGGGGAGTGACGCTGGCCAAGGCGCCGACCGCTACGAAGCCGCCCTGGCCGCCGCCAGCACGCAGCCGCCGCCCTGGCGGGCCGAGGCCGACGACACCCTGCTGCTGATCTACACCAGCGGCACCACGGGCGTGCCCAAGGGCGTCATGCTGGCCAACGGCGCGCAGGTCGAGCAAGCCCGCATGCTGGCGCTGACCCATGCCAGCGGGCAGGACGACCGCATGCTGATCGTGATGCCGCTGTATCACATCGGCGGCACCACGGAACTGCTCAGCTACCTGATCGGCGGCGCGACCATCGTGCTGCATCGCCGCTTCGACGCCCGCGACATCCTCGCCAGCATCGCGGCCCACCGGGTGACGGCGGCGCATTTCGCGCCCGTCATGATCCAGGCGCTGGTCGATGCGCAGTCCGAGTCGCCCGTCGACGTGTCCAGCCTGCGGGTGGTCTGCTATGCGTCGGCGCCCATGTCGGTAGCCTTGTCGCGGCTGGCGCGCGCGACCTTTGGGCCGATCTTCATGCAGACCTATGGCATGACCGAACACGGCCCGGGCACCGTGCTGCAGAAGCACCAGCACCTGCCCGACGGCTCAACCGCCGAGGCGGCGCGCATGGCGTCGGCCGGCCAGCCGATCCTGGGCGTGGACCTGCGCATCGTCGATGACGCCGGCGCCGTGCTGGCCGACGGCCAAGTGGGCGAGATTCAGATGCGTTCGGCCGCGATCATGCAGGGTTATTGGCGCAAACCCCGCGAAACGGCCGCGGCGCTGGTCGATGGCTGGATGAAGACAGGCGACGTCGGCTATGTCGATCCGGATGGCTACCTGTTCATCGTCGACCGCAAGAAAGACATGATCATCTCGGGCGGCGAAAACATCTATTCCCGCGAGGTCGAAGAGACGCTGATGCGGCATCCGGCCGTGCGCGAGGCCGCCGTCATCGGCGTGCCCGACGAGAAATGGGGCGAATCGGTCAAGGCCTTCGTGGTGCGCCAGCCGGGCGCCGACGTCGACGAAGCCGGCCTCATCCAGCATTGCCGCGACCACATCGCCAGCTACAAGAAGCCGCGCAGCGTCGAATTCGTGGACGCGTTGCCGCGCATGGTCAGCACCAGCAAAGTGGACAAGAAAGCCTTGCGGGCTCCGTACTGGGACCGCGCCGGCAGACAGGTGGCCTGACGGCCATCCCGAAAAGACCAACGAGGAGACAGACATGGGCAGCTACTGGATGTGGGCGGCGGGCATGGCCGCTTTGGCGCTGAGCGCGGGGCAGGCGGCACAGGCGGCGCCGGGCGAGGCGTTTCCGACGAAGATGGTGCGCATCGTGGTGCCGTTCACGGCCGGCGGGCTGGCCGACGTACTGGCCCGCGGCCTGGCGCAGGAATTGGGCGTACGCTGGTCGCAGCCCGTCATCATCGAGAACCGGCCGGGCGCCAACACGATCATTGCAGCGGAATACGTGGCGCGCTCGCAGCCGGATGGCTACACCTTGCTGATGGCCAACGACCCGACGCTGTCGTCCAACCAGTACCTGTACCGCAAGCTGCCCTACGACCCGGTCAAGAGCTTCACGCCGGTGGCGGGGGTGGCGCAGACCCGCGAAATCCTGCTGGTCGCCAAGGACTTTCCCGTTCAAAGCGTGGCCGACCTGGTGGCCCAGGCCAAGGCCCGGCCCGGCCACGTGACCTACGGATCCTATGGCCAGGGCAGCAAGGCCCACCTGGACGCCGCGGCGTTTTCCGCCCAGGCGGGCATCGAACTGAACCATGTGCCCTACAAGGGCGTGGCCGACGTGATGACGGCGCTGGCGGGCGGGCAGATCAACCTGGCCATGGTGGGCGTGCCGCCGTCCATTCCCATGGTCAAGGGCGGCAAGGTGCGCCTGTTGGCCGTCGCCGCGCCGCAGCGGATCGCGGCGTTTCCCGATACGCCCACGTTCGCCGAGCTGGGCTTTCCCCAGATGGTGTCGCAGTCTTGGTTCGGCCTGGTCGCGCCCGCGGGCACGCCGCCGGCCGTGGTGGCCGACATCGCGGCGGCCGTGCGCCAGGTGATCGCCCAGCCCGCGTTCCAGGAAAAGACCATCACCAGTGTGGGGCTGGAGCCGCTGGACCTGGGGCCGGACGCGTTTGCGCGCTTTCTGGAACGCGACCGCCAGGAATACGAACACGTCATTCACGGCCTGAACGTCAAGCTGGACTAGGGACGCGACTTTCATTGATACCCAGGCCCAACCCCCCGGGAGGCCCCATGGATTTCGAACTGCCATCCGAATTGCGCCAGCTGCGCGATTCCACCCGCCGTTTCGTCGCCGAAGCGCTGATGCCGCTGGAGGCCCGCTACGCCAACGAGCCCGACATTCCCGATGACGTGCGCCGCGGCTTGCAGGACCAGGCCAAGGCGCTGGGGTTCTGGGCCTTCGACCTGCCCGAATCCGTGGGCGGCGGCGGCATCGGCGCCGTGGGCCGGTGCGTGGTGTTCGAAGAACTGGCCCGCTGCAACGTGCCCGCCTTCCGGGCGCCGACCGTTTTCACGCCTTACCTTGGCCCGGTGCTGTTCCACGGCGACGCCCATCAGCAGGCGCAGTACCTGATGCCGGTCGTTCGCGGCGACATGCGCACCTGCTTTGCGCTGACCGAGGCCGAAGCCGGCTCGGACCCCGCCGGCATGAAAACCACTGCCGTGGCCGACGGCGGCGATTTCGTCATCAACGGCGCCAAGATCTTCATCACCGGCGCCGACAAGGCCGATTTCGTGCAGCTGTTTGCCCGCACGCGGGCCGATGGCAAAGACCTGGGCGTGTCGTGTTTTCTGGTCGACCGGGGCACGCCGGGCATGCGGCTGGGCCAGTCATTCGACCTGATGTCGCCCGACAAGCCCTGGGAACTGCTGTTCGAGAACGTGCGCGTTCCGGCCAGCCAGGTCGTCGGCGGCGTCGGCCAGGGCTGGCAACTGGCCCGGGAATTCCTGGACGCCGGCCGCCTGTCCCATGGCCCCAAGGCCATCGGCCGCGCCCAGCGTGCGCTGGATCTGGCCATCGCCTACGCCAATACCCGCCACACCTTTGGCCAGCCGCTGGCCCAGCGCCAGGCGATCCAATGGATGATCGCGGATTCCACCGTCGAACTGCATGCCGCGCGCACGCTGGTCCATCACGCGGCCTGGAAGGCCGAGCAGGGCTTGAACTATCATCTCGAAGCGTCCGCCGTGAAGCTCTTTGCCGACGACATGCTGGTCAGGGTGGTGGATCGGGCGATCCAGATCCACGGCGGCGTGGGCCTGTCGCGCGAACTGCCGCTGGAACTGATGTTTCGCGACGCACGCAGCCGGACCATCACCGAAGGCTCGTCCGAAATGCAGCGCACCATCATTGCGACGGGCGTGCTGTCCGGGCGGGAAAGGGTGGACCGCTTCGATACCTGACCCCTCCGACCCGCCCGCGGCGCGGCCGGCCACCGCGTGACGGACATTGCGATGAATATCGAGAACATCGACCTGAACCTGCTGGTGGCCTTCGACGCCATGATGCAAGAGCGCAATGTGACCCGGGCCGGTTTGCGCATCGGCCTGACGCAGCCGTCGATGAGCCACGCGCTGGTCCGCCTGCGGCAGCTGTGCGGCGACCCCCTGTTCGTGCGGGTGAAGAGCGGCATGGAACCCACGCCCTTTGCCCATCGCATCGCGCCCAGCGTGCGGGCCGGGCTGGCCGTGTTGCAGGCCGGGCTGCAGAATGCCGTGCCGTTCGACCCGGCGCAGTCCGGCCGTACCTTCGAGGTGCTGCTCAGCGACCTGGGCGAAGTCGTGTTCCTGCCGCGCCTGATGCAGCATCTGAAGGCGGTGGCGCCCGGCGTCAGCCTGCGCATCCGGCAACTGCCGCGCGAAAGCTATCGCGAAGCGCTGGAAGCCGAAGACGCCGACCTGGCCATCGGCTTTCTGCCGGCCTTGACCGCCGGCTTCTATCAGCAACGCCTGTTCGGCGATCACTACGTCTGCCTGATGCGCGCCGGCCATCCCCGCATCGGCCAACGGCTGGACATCGAGCAATTCGCCGCCGAATCCCACGTGATGATCGAACCGGCGGGGTCGCGCTACCGCCGCGCCTCGCCGCAATCGTCCACCACCACGCTGATCGAGCAGTACCTGGAAAAGCAGGGCCTGCGCCGCCACATCGCGCTGCGCGTGCCGCATTTCACGGTGGTGCCGGAAATCATCGAAACCAGCGACCTCTTGGCCGTGCTGCCCGGCACGGTGGCGCGCATCATGGCGCCGCAACGGCGCATCAAGATCCTGCCGCTGCCGCTGGAAAACCCACCCGGCTTCGAGGTCAAGCAGTTCTGGCACGAACGCAGCCACCAGGACGAAGGCACGCGCTGGCTGCGCGGCGTCATCGCCGACCTGTTCATGGAAGACCGCTCGCCGGTGCTGCCGTCGGCCGACTGATTCCGGCCATCTGCGCTGCGGGGCCGCGGCGCAAACCCCTTCATTACATTGCCTCCGGACGTGTGAACGACCCGGGAAATCCCTGACGCTGCCCGCGTTGCCGTAATTGCCAGCGCCCCGCTAGAATATTTTTATGAAGTATGTAGGTATTGCCTAACAATACCTTAACGATTCTAGCCGGAAGGAAGTCATGCAAGCAGCGCAATACGCCGACCTGGATGGGTTGGCGCTGGCAGAGATGCTGGCCAACAAGGAAGTGAGTTCGGCGCAGTTGATGGAATGCGCCCTGCAATTGGCAGAGGAACGCGGCGCGCCCTTGCGCGCGCTGGTGCATCTGCGGCCCGACCAGGCCCGCGTAGCGGCTGCCCATTGGCAGGCGCGGGGGCCGTTTGGCGGCATTCCCTTTCTGCTGAAGGATTCGGGCCTGGCCAGCCGGCGGTTTCCGTCCAACCTGGGCTCGCGCCTGTTTGCCGATATCGAATACGCCTACGACGCGACGCTGGCCGAGCGCTTCGACGCCGCCGGCTTGATTCCCTTTGGCCGCAGCACGGTATCCGAGCTGTGCATGGGGCCGTCCACCGAATCCAGTGTGCACGGCGGCCCCACGATCAACCCGCGCGCCAACGACCGTTCGACGGGCGGTTCCAGTGGCGGCGCCGCGGCAGCCGTGGCGGCCGGCATCGTGCCCGTGGCCCATGGCAGCGACGGCGGCGGTTCGATCCGCATTCCGGCCGCCTGCAACGGCGTCTTCGGCCTGAAGCCCAGCCGCGGCCGCGTGCCCATGGGGCCGGCGCGT
Source organism: Achromobacter sp. FW305-C-28 (assembly GCF_058783235.1). NCBI lineage: Bacteria > Pseudomonadati > Pseudomonadota > Betaproteobacteria > Burkholderiales > Alcaligenaceae > Achromobacter > Achromobacter sp. FW305-C-28. The sequence continues at coordinate 846,322 of NZ_JBYSYL010000002.1, forward strand.
GGCGAGGGCTGGGGCGGTATGGCCTGCGATGGCGTCATCACGCGCAGCGTGCGCGATACCGCCGCGGCGCTGGACGCGATCAGCGGCTATGCCTCGGGTGCGCCCTATGCCGCGCCGCCCCGTCCGGGTTCGTATCTGGATGCGGTGCGCGAGCAGGGGGCAGGGCGCTTGCGCATTGCCGTCTGGCGGGACGCCTTCAACGGCATTCCCATCGCCGATTCCTGCCGCCAGGCGCTGGAAGCCACCGCGCGGTTGTGCCGCGAACTGGGCCACGAGGTAGTCGACGGCCCGCTGCCCGATTTTGATTACGGCGCCTTCGTGCGCGCCCATGGCACGGTGCTGGCCACCAACATCGTGCTGGCGGTGGACGCGCGGCTGGCCGTGCTGGGCCGCGCCTTGCGCGATGACGACCTGGAACCCGTGATCCGCGACGGCCTGGACATCGGCCGGGGCATCGCCGCCACGCAATACGTGGATGCCATCCAGCGTTTCCATGCCATCGGCCGGGCCTTGAGCCAGGCGATGCAGGGGGTGGACCTGGTGCTGACGCCGACCCTCACGCAGTTGCCGGCGCGGCTGGGCGAACTGGCGCTGACGGGCGGCTTCTGGGCGTTTCGCGAAAAGGTCTCGCGCTACGCCACCTTCCTGGCCTTCGTCAATGCGTCGGGGCGGCCGGCGGCCAGCCTGCCGGTGGCGGCCACGGCAGACGGCGTGCCGCTGGCCTGCCAGCTGATCGGGCATTTCGGCCGCGAAGACCAGATTCTGCGGCTGGCGGCCCAGATCGAGCGGGCCGCGCCCTGGCCGGCGCATGCCGTGACGTTGCCTGGCCGTTGATTCAACGGCGGCTGATTGGATGGCGGCTGGCGCAGCCGCCGTCGCGCCCAGCCGTTCGCGCAGTTCACCATCATCAAGGGGAAAACAATGAAACGATTCTTGCGCGCCTGCGCGGCCCTGGCCCTGGCCTGCGGCATGGCCCATGCCCAGGCGCAGACCCAGAGCCACACCCAGACCACGGCGAAATTCGTCATGCATGCGCCGCTGCGCGTGCTGGACCCGGTGCTGACGACCGCCTATGTCACCCGCAACCACGGCTATCTCGTCTACGACACGCTGTTCTCGATGGACGCCTCGGGTCATCCGCAGCCACAGATGGTGGACACCTGGACCGTGTCGCCAGACAAGCTGACCTACACCTTCACGCTGCGCCCCGGGCTGATCTTCCATGACGGCAGCCCGGTCAAGGCCGAAGACGTGGTGGCGTCCCTCAAGCGCTGGCAGGCGGGCGACCCGACCATCGGCAACCGCCTCGCCCAGTCCACGGCGTCGCTGGCAGCCCAGGGCAATGACACCGTGGTGCTGACGCTGAAAGCCCCGTATGGCCTGGTGCTGGATTCGCTGGCCAAGGAAGGCTCGCCGGTGCCGTTCATCATGCCCAGGCGCATCGCCGACACGCCCGCCACGCAGGCCATCACCGAGGTGGTCGGCTCGGGCCCGTACAAGTTCGTGCAGGCCGATTTCCAGGCGGGCGTGAAGGCCACCTACCTCAAGTTCGACGGCTACGTGCCGCGTAAAGAGAAGGCCAGCGCCTTTGCCGGCGGCAAGGTGGCGCGCATCGACCGGCTGGAACTGGTCAACATTCCCGATAGCCAGACGGCCGTCAATGCGCTGCAACGCGGCGAGATCGACTTCGTGGAAGACGTGCCACCGGACCTGATGCCGCAATTGAAGGACGCCAAGGGCATCACGCTCAAATCGTACGGCAAGAATTCCAACATGTTCACGCTGCGCATGAACTGGCTGCAGCCGCCGTTCGACAATGTGAAAGTGCGCCGCGCCGCCCTGGCCGCCCTGTACGAGACCGATTACCTGGACGCCCAGATCGGGGACCCGGACGTCTATCAGGTCTGCGGCGCCGTGCTGACCTGCGTATCGCCCTATGCATCGGAAGAGGGCGCCACGCAGATCCACAAGCCGGATCTGGCCCGGGCGCGCCAGCTGCTCAAGGAAAGCGGCTATGCGGGGCAGAAGGTCGTGATTCTGCATCCGACCGACCTGCCGATCTTCGCCAACATCGCGCCGGTCACCGCGCAGGCCCTGCGCAGCATCGGCATGAATGTCGAAGTGCAGTCCATGGACTGGGCCACGCTGCTCAGCCGCCGCACCAAGAAAGAGCCGGTGGAGCAGGGCGGCTGGAGCATCTTCCATTCCAATCTTTCCAGCCTGGACCTGACCTCGCCGGTGGGCAATCCCAACCTGGATGCGCGGCCCGGCGCCAGCTATCCCGGCTGGAGCGTCGACGCCGACATGGAAAAGCTGCGCGACCAGTATGCCGGCGCGCAGAGCGAGGACGACAAGCGCGCGATTGCCGCCGCCATCCAGCGCCGCAGCTATGAACAGGTGACCTTCGTGCCCCTGGGCGGCTATTCCAAGTTCAAGGGCTACGACGCCAAGTTCGCCGACCTGGTGGACGCGCCGATTCCCCTGTTCTGGACCTCGCCCAAGTAAGGGCAGGGGAGCGCATCATGCTGAATCTCGTTTTCAAGCGCCTCGCGGCTGCCATCCCGGTGATGCTGGTGGTGGCGACCGTGGTCTTTCTGTTGCTGCGCCTGGCGCCGGGCGACCCGGCGCGCATCATCGCCGGCGACATGGCCAGCGAAGACACCGTGGCGCAGATCCGCGCCGACATGGGGCTGGACAAGCCGCTGGCCACGCAATATGTGCTGGCCATGGGCGCGCTGCTACAAGGCGACCTGGGCGTGTCCATCATTTCGAAAGACCCGGTGTCGTCCCTGATCGGGCAGCGGCTGGGGCCGACGCTGGCCCTGGCGCTGTGCGCCATCCTGGTGACGGTGCTGGCGGCCATTCCGCTGGGGGTGTTCTCGGCCTGGTGGCACAAGCGGCTGCTGGACCGCATCACGCTGGCGGTGACCGTGCTGGCCTTTTCCGTGCCGGCCTTCGTGGTGGGCTACCTGCTGATCCTGGTGTTCTCGGTCAAGCTCAACTGGCTGCCGGTGCAGGGGTATGCGGGTCTGGCGGCCGGCTTTGGCACCTTTCTGTATCACATGGTGCTGCCCACCGTCACGCTGGCGACGGTGTTCGTGGCGCTGATCACCCGCATCACGCGCGGCAGCATGCTGGAAGTGCTGGGCGAAGACTTCGTGCGTACCGCCCGGGCCAAGGGCGTGCCCGAACGCTACGTGCTGTACCGCCACGCGCTGCGCAACGCCGCCGTGCCCATCGTCACCGTGATCGGCCTGGCGCTCACCACGCTGATCAGCGGCGTGGTCGTCACCGAGACCATCTTCAACATTCCCGGGGTGGGCCGCCTGATCGTCGATGCCGTGCTGGCGCGCGACTATCCCGTGGTGCAGGGGACGATTCTGTTCTTCTCCTTCGTCTACGTATTCATCAACCTGGTGATCGACATGCTGTATGTGGTGCTCGATCCGCGCATCCGCTACTGAGGACGCCATGACCCCTCTCGTCCTGCCCCGCGCGCGCGGCTTCTGGCCCACCCTGGCGCGCGACCCCATGATGCTGTGCGGCCTGGCGCTGCTGCTGGCCCTGGTGGCCCTGGCCATGCTGGCGCCGTGGATCACCTGGCATGACCCGGCCGCCCTGGCGCCGCGCCTGCGCCTCAAACCCATCAGCGAGGGCTATTGGCTGGGCACCGATTCCCTGGGCCGCGACCTGTTTTCGCGCGTGCTCTATGGCGGGCGCCTGTCCATCACGCTGGCCGCCCTGGTGGCCGTGATTTCCGTCTGTGCGGGCCTGGCGCTGGGCATCCTGGCGGGCTATTTCCGCCGCCTGGACGGCTTCATCATGCGCATCATCGACGGCATCATGGCCATTCCCGGCCTGCTGCTGGCCATTGCCATGGTGGCCTTGGGCGGCGCATCGATCCCGACCATGGTGATCGCCATCTCCATTCCCGAGATCCCGCGCGTGGCCCGCCTGGTGCGCAGCGTGGTGCTGTCGGTACGCGAAGAGCCGTATGTCGAGGCCTCGCTGGGCATGGGCACGCGTACCGTGCGCGTGCTGTGGCGCCACGTGCTGCCCAGCACCATCAACCCGCTGGTGGTGCAGGCCACGTTCATCTGCGCCTCGGCCATCCTGATCGAAGCCGTGCTGGGCTTTCTGGGGCTGGGCTTTCCGCCCGAGATTCCCAGCCTGGGCAGCATCATTTCCGAAGGCCGCGCCTTTTTCCAGCGCGCGCCCTGGATCGTGCTGTTTCCCGGCGCTTATCTGGCGCTGTTGATCCTGTCCATCAATCTTTTCGGCGACGCGCTGCGCGACCGTCTGGATCCGCGCATGGCGCGCAAACGCAACGGTTGAACCTCCATGTCTCATCCTGTACTTGAAGTCCGCGATCTCAGCGTGCGCCTGCCGGGCGCCGGCGACCGCCGCCATGCCGCCCAGGGCATCAGCCTGACCGTGCACCCGCGCGAGATCGTCTGCATCGTGGGCGAATCCGGCTCGGGCAAATCGGTGACCGCCAGCGCGGTCATGGGCCTGCTGCCGCGCAACGTGCTGACGCGCGAAAGCGGCCAGATCCTGTTGTCCGGCCAGGACATCACCCAGGCCTCGCCCGCCGAGCTGCGGGCGCTGCGCGGCAACCGCATGGCCATGATCTTCCAGGAACCCATGACGGCGCTCAATCCGCTGATGCGGGTGGGCCGGCAGATCGCCGAGATCTTCCAGTTCCATGCGCCGCAGCTGGGCGCGCGCGAGGTGCAGGCGCGGGTGCTGCGCCTGCTGGCCGACATGCGGCTGCCGTCGCCCGAGACCCTGCAGCACGCCTATCCGCACCAGCTGTCGGGCGGCCAGCGCCAGCGCGTGATGATATCCATGGCACTGGCGCTGGAGCCTGCACTGATCATCGCCGACGAACCCACCACGGCCCTGGACGTGACCTCGCAGGCCCAGGTGCTGCGCCTGTTGCACGGGCTGCGCGAGCGGCATGACACCGGCATTCTCTTCATCACCCATGATTTCGACGTGGTGGCCGAGATTGCCGACCGCGTCATCGTCATGCAGCAGGGGCAGATCGTCGAGACCGGCACGGCGCAAGAGGTGCTGGCGCAGCCGCGCCACCCCTATACCCGCAAGCTGATCGACGCCGTGCCCAAGGGCGAATTCGGCGCCCGGCGGGCGCCGCCCGCGAATGACCCGGTGATTTCGGTCGAACACCTGCAGATGCGCTTTGTGACCGGCGGCCTGTTCCGTTCGCACCACCGCGAGGTGCATGCCCTGAACGACGTGAGCCTGTCGCTGGCGCGCGGCGAGACGCTGGGCGTGGTGGGCGAGTCCGGCTCGGGCAAGACCACGCTGGGCCGCTGCCTGGCGCATTTCGCCGCGCCCACGGGCGGGCGCATCGTGATGAACGGCCAGGACGTCTCGCGCCTGTCGCGCACCCAGTGGCGCCAGTGGTGCAAGCGCATCCAGATGGTGTTCCAGGACCCGTACCGCTCGTTCAACCCCCGCCGCACCATTGCCCAGACCCTGGCCGAAGGCCCCATGAACTATGGCGAATCGCCGGCCCGCGTGGCCGAGCGCATGCGCGAGATGCTGGATCTGGTCAGCATGGATGCCAGCGCCTTGCAGCGCTACCCGCACGAGTTCTCGGGCGGCCAGCGCCAGCGCATCTCGATTGCCCGGGCGCTGATGATGGAACCCGAGGTGCTGATCGCCGATGAGGCCGTGTCGGCCCTGGATGTCTCGGTGCAGGCGCAGATCCTGGACCTGCTCGAGGCCATCCGCGAACGCCTGAACCTGAGCATGATCTTCATCACCCACGACCTGCGCGTGGCCGCGCGCCTGTGCCATCGCATCGCCGTCATGCAGCGCGGCAAGGTCATGGAGATCGGCCCGGCCGAACAGATTTTCCGCCACCCGTCCAGCGACTACACCCGCGAGCTGCTGGCCGCCATTCCCGGCAAGGACGGCCTGGGCAGCCGCCAGGCCGGCATTGTTCTGAAAGAGGCTTGCGCATGACCCGCGTTGCATTGTTGTCCCGTTCGGCCAACCTGGCCTATTTCCAGCCGCTGCTGCAGGCGCGCGATGACGGCCTTGAGGTGGCTGTGTGGCCCGACCCGGCCTGCCTGCAGGCCGAGGTGGCCGTGTGCTGGAACCCGCCGGCCGGCGTCTATGCCGACATGCCCCGGCTGCGCCTGATCCACAGCATTGCCGCCGGGGTGGACAACCTGCTGGCCGGGCAGGACACCCGCGGCCTGCCGGTCTGCCGCGTGGTGGACCCGCAGCTGGCCCGGGGCATGCTGCAGTACGTGCTGTGGTCGGTGCTGCACTTTCACCGCAAGCTGGACCTGGCGCTGGCCAACCAGGCCCGCGCGCACTGGCAGCGCGGCGTGCAGGTGGCGGCGGGCGACTTCCGCGTGGGCGTCATGGGCCTGGGCGAGCTGGGCGGCGCCATCGCCGCCTTCCTGCCCAGCCTGGGCTATGACGTGCACGGCTGGTCGCGCAGCCCGCGCGAGATGGCCGGCATCACCGTGCATGCCGGCCAGGCGGCTTTCGACGGCTTCCTGGCCCAGTGCGACGTGCTGATCTGCCTGCTGCCGCTGACCGATGCCACGCGCGGCATTCTCAATGCCCGGACTTTCGCCGCGCTGCCCCCGAGCGCCGCCGTGGTCAATTGCGGCCGGGGAGAGCATCTGGTGCCCGCGGACCTGATCGCGGCCCTGCAATCCGGCCACCTGCGCGGCGCGGTGCTGGACGTGTTCGCGCACGAGCCGCTGCCGCCCGACGACCCGCTCTGGCGCACGCCCGGGGTGGTCGTCACCCCGCACATGGCCACCATGCCCACCGCGGCCACCGTGGCCGAGCAGGTCGTGGCCAATATCCACCGGCTGCGCCACGGGGCGACGCTGGCCAATACCGTAGACACCTCGCGCGGCTACTGACAGCGCGCTTTTCAATGAGACCCTGATGATGAGCCTGCAACACGATTCCCTGCCTTACCTGGATGATCCCGCCTTCACGCTGCCCACCGGGGCGCCCGCGCCCGTCGATCCGCAGATCGCCGAGTTCATGCGCCTGATGGCCAAGGACGCGGCGCAGTATCCGCGCCGCGACACCCTGCCCATCGAAGAAGGACGGGCCAATGCCGAGAAAGTACGCCTGCCGTGGGCCCAGGGCGGCCCGCAAATGGCCCGCACGGTCAATACCGAAGTGGCCACGCGCCACGGCACCGTGCGGGTGCGCATCCACTATCCCGCCGAACGCCGGCTGCCGGGCGCCTTCATGTACATCCATGGCGGCGGCTTCGTGCTGTTTTCGATCGACACGCACGACCGCGTGATGCGTGAATACGCCGAGCGCGCCGGCATCGTGGTGATCGGCATCGACTACACCCGCGCGCCCGAAGCCAAGTTCCCGCAGCCCCTGGAAGAATGCGTGGACGTGCTGCGCTGGATCGCCGCGCAGGCCCAGGAATTGTCCATCGATGCGGACCAGCTCTTCATCGGCGGCGATTCGGCGGGCGCCAACCTGTCGATGGGCACGGCGCTGACGCTGCGGGACGAAGGGCAGGGCGGTCTGATCAAGGGCATCGTGCTCAATTACGGCGGCTTCAGCAGCAACCTGTTCCGCAATTCGGTGGTGCGCTATGGCGCGGGCGACTACGGCCTGTCGCTGCACATGATGATCTGGTTCCGCGGCCTGCACATCCGCCACGGCAAGGATTTCTTCGATCCGCGCGTGGACATCATGCGCGCCGACCTGCGCCAGCTGCCGCCGGTGTGGATGGTGGTCACCGAATGCGATCCGCTGCACGACGACAGCATCGAGCTCGAACGCCTGCTCAAGGCGGCCGGCGTGGACGTCAGCGCCAAGGTCTATCGCGGCACGGTGCACAGCTTTCTGGAAGCGGTGTCGATCTCGGACGCGGCCGTGCAGGCGTTCGAGGACACGGCGGCCTGGCTGCATGGCGAACGCGGCACCCATTCGGCCTGAACCGGAGACTGGCATGGCCTACACCGAATCGACCGAACAGCAGATGCGCGAGGAACTGGCCGCGCTGTACCGCCTGGTCGCCCATTTCCGCATGACCGACCTGATCGACACGCACATCAGCGCGCGGGTGCCGGGCACGGACAACCATTTCCTGATCAATCGCTACGGCGTGCTGTTCCACGAGATGCGGCCCGAAGACCTGGTGAAGATCGACCTGGACGGCAACCCCGTCGATCCGGGCGACGAAGAGCAGCAGCGCGTGAACAGCGCCGGCTTCACCATTCATTCGGCCGTGCACGCCGCGCGCCATGACCTGGCCTGCGTGGTCCACACCCATACCGCCGACGGCATCGCCGTGGCCTGCCAGGAAGACGGCCTGCTGCCGATCACCCAGCATGCGCTGCGCTTCTATCAGCGCCTGGGCTATCACGACTACCAGGGCATCGCGCTGGATCTGGACGAGCGCGCCAGCCTGGTAGAGGACCTGGGGCCGCACAAGGCCATGATCCTGCGCAACCACGGCCTGCTGGCCGCTGGCGGCACCGTGGCCGAGGCCTTCGTCAATATCTATTTCCTGGAACGCGCCTGCCAGGCGCAGATCAAGGCCCAGTCGGCCGGCGCGCGCCTGACCTTTCCGTCGCCCGCCGTTTGCGAGCGCACGGCCGGCCAGTTCGAGCGGCCTACCGCGCCCCAGTATTGCCAGCGCGTCTGGACGGCCGCCAAGCGCCTGCTCGACGAGGAGGCCGCGCGATGAAAGACGCCCATCTTCCGACCATGGACCTGGCCCTGCGCAGCATCGGCATGACGGTCGACGTGCAATCCATGGACTGGGCCACGCTCTTGAGCCGGCGCAGCAAGGACGCGCCGGTGGAGCAGGGGGCTGGAGCATTTTCCATTCCAGCCTGACCAGCATGGACCTGATCAATCCCATCGTGATTCCGCTCATGGACCCCGGCTATCCCGGCTGGGCCAAGGACGACGAGGTCGAAAAGCTGCGCGCCGAGTTCGAAAGCGGGCAGTGATCGATGGCGGGCTGCCCGTCGTCCGCGGGTGACCGGCGGGCGGCGGGCCTGGCGGAATGGCCGGTCAGGCCAGCCCGACCTTGCCGCTGAGCGCGCGCGCTGCCGTCTGCAACAAGGGCGCGTAGCGACGCGCGAAGTCTTCAGGGGTGTCCCATTCCGAAGTCAGGCCGGCAATCTGGATGGTCGCCACCGGCCGGTGGCGGTTGTCCAGAATGGCGGTGGCCACGTTCAGCTCGCCCAGCAGGCTTTCTTCCACGGCGGTGGCGTAGCCGTCTTCGCGGGCGCGGTGCACCAGCGCCCGGATGCGGTCCGGATCGTTATTGGTCTTGGGCGTGGACGGAATGTTGTCCATCGGCATCAGGGCCGAACGCGCCAGGATGTCTTCGACTTCGTCGTCGGGCAGATTGGCCATGATCGAGCGCCCGCCGGCCGTCTGCACCAGCGGCAATTCGCGGCCGGCCAGTGTGCTGCTGAAGGTTTGCCGCTTGGTCTGGCGGCGCAGCGCAAAGATGATGTACAGGTCGGAAATCAGGCTCAGTTCGACCCGTTCATGGGTTTCGCGCTGCATTTCGGCGATCAGCGGCGTGGCGCGTTCCAGCAGCGGCACGCTGCGCATGTAGTCGAAACTGCGCTGCAGGATCTTCTTGCCGGGCGTGTAACCTTTGCCGCCTGGGCCGCGTTCCAGGTAGCCCAGCTGGACAAGGGTGTGCGTCATGCGCTGGGTGGTGCTGCGGTCAAAGCCCGTGATTTCCATGAGCTCGTTCATGCTCAGGGTCGACGGGTGATGCGCAAAGGCTTCGAGCAATTCGAAGCCCTTGGCCAGGGACTGGACGAAGAGGGGATCAGGGCGGGTCATGGGATCGGGGTCAGCTGTGTCGAAGTATTGTATGGCGATGCTTCAATAGCTGAAAGCGATACTTGAACAGTCGCGCCTTATACCCAGAAGTGGAATCCAGCAATGGCGCGGCCGATGGCTGCCCTTAGCCTGTCGCTATATCTTTATACGGTGGACGCCGGACAATTCTGTGGGAATTGAGGCCGGTAAATTCAGCACAGGGTGCCCGCAGCATGGTGGAGTATGTGGTTTGAAGGCCTTTCGTTTCTGGACCGGGAGCGAGGCATGGCTGACATTCTCATCCAGTGGGCGCGGCACCTCCGGCTCGCCCGGCGTTTCCCGACTAGGTGTGGCTGTGCCGCGCCGCCGGGGCCATGCAGCACGTTCCATTCAGAGGCATTGGGCCGGTCGCGTTCAGCCCCAGATCGACTGTAGTTTATTTACCAAGCGACTCATGCTGCAAAAAAGAAAAGGGCGCTCTCGATTGAGAGCGCCCTCTATAGGTGAGGCGTTACTCCGTTCGCTACTAGACCCGCGGCTACTGCTGACGACACACTCAACACTGCTTTGGACACTGCAAACATAACTGCTTCAAATGTATGACTAACCATAGGGGCACCTCCGCTCAAGTAATTAAGAACTGTTAATAAAATCGATGGGTCAGCAAGAAATACTGCTGCCATCAAACAGACCAAACACGTGAACGCGGACCTTAGCAGCGGCGGATTCGAACCGCCCGCACCTCCGAAGTCGGTACAGGTGATAATGTAACAGACGGATTAAGTTTTGTCAAGTTAAATCAACTCGGGATCGCGTCGGTATGATACAGAACGCTAAAAATATGGACGCCATACATGAAACGCCCGCACAGGGCTTACTGGGTGCTGCGGCCCGTTGATTGCTGGACCTTCCGCTGCAGGCTCTCATCAAATTCACGTTGCCGCTGCTCGGCTTCGCGATCCTTGCGGTATTCCTCAGCGGCATAGGGCGGGCGGTACATGGGGTCGTCGTGAATCGATATGTCCAAGCAGGCCAAGATCGCCCAAAGCACCCTTAGTGCGGTCAGCATCAAAAAGCGCCCAGCCGACTCCAGATATCGGGGGGCTTGATGAGGATGCGCGAAAGCACTATTTAACAAAGAAGGCGGCTGTGACCCTCTATCTTTTTGGTGCAACCGCGAAGCAAATCAAGGAGGAAACAGGATTTGGGGCGAGATACGCTTACAAGCTCGTTCGAGAGCGTTGCTTGCAGGTTCATCGAGACGGGAGAGTATATGGTTGGCGCGCACTGCTTTCCAATCTAACGATTAAAAAAATACGCGCACCAAACCAATAAAAATTTATAGCTTTCGCGGTGGAGGGGCAGGTGCCTTGACTCTATTGCTGGGTTGCGAACCCGCTCTGAATGAAGCGTTTACATCGTTTATTTTGGCTGGTGGATCAAATAGAGCCTTAGTTGAAATCAGGCGCACCCCTAAGCGATTCGGTAATCCCCCACAAAAGCGATGATGTGGATTCAGATGTTCATTGCTATTGACCTCCTCCCCCGAAGTGGACAGTCTCAGGTTGGAGAAACCGGCAGGGTTTGGTCGGTAAAAAACTGACGCGCA